>NZ_JBTAMQ010000007.1:0-326618 GCF_054404255.1 Vibrio phycocola | reverse complement strand
TGAGCCGTATGCAGTGAAAGTTGCACGTACGGTTCTTAGAGGGGCGGCACTTGGTAACAAGTGTCGTCTACTCGACCATTTCCAGCTAGCGCACTTATCCTTATCCCTAATATGTTACCGATAGCCATTTGACATACCTTTCCTAATCAGGGTAATGTCCAGTGAAGTCTTACAATTTAGAACTTCAAGTTAACCCTTTTAAGAGGCATAGAAAGCTCGCAAATGAATGCCGCACCTAAAAATCAGAAAAAAATAACGACTATTTACTGTTTGGGATATGAAGACTTTAAGAGTAAGAAAGATTTTGAACTCGGCGAACAGAGCATTCATGCGTTTTATGTTGGTTATACAACGAACCCAACTGCTCGCTTTTCTAGCCACAAAAGCGATGTAAAAAAACAAGAGCCGAAGTATCCTTACCATCAAGCACTTAAAGAACTAAATCGCAACTGGGAACTGATTGAATTGGAAAGCTTCAATGAGAGTGAGCTAGATCGCTCTGATGCTGAAGAATACTGGATTTTAAAGTTGATGGCAGAGGGGAACCCCATTCTAAATATCCGAAGGGGGAGCTTTATCCGAGGAAATTCAGCTCAAGCCCAAAAAGTGTTATCTCAGATGGAGGCAAGCGATAGCGCTATTTACTCTCGCAAAAAGAAGAAAATAGACTACGAAGCGAAATCATATCAAGTACTTCGCAAGCGACTTTCTGCTGAGCTGCAAGGTGTTGGTGTTGCCGAAGATGAGGAGTCCTTTCAATGGCAAATCCGTGGGAATATTATCCAAGCTCCCCGCGGTCATAACAAGAAACAAGCCATCGAGTGGATTTTGAATGACCATCCATCGAGTCAAATGTACAAGCTAAAGAAAACCATTCAGGATCTTATAAAACCAAGCTCTACATGAAGGCTCCCAACGGAGTTAAATTTGGACAGGCTCTAACATCTCACAAGGTCTGCATCAGCAAGACTCGGCAGTTAACTCAGTAACTTTCCAATACTAAGAGTTATCCGTATTTTCCTAATTTAAGTTATTACTCTAAGAAGCTTATGTCCATCAATGATTTAACGTAATTGCTCTAAGCAGTTTCTGCCCTATTTCAAGAGAGGGGACATGTAGAGCACACCTTAGCTTCAGGTAGTCAATTTATATTTCTAATTACAACGATTGATAGTGAAATAGTGTCATACAGTTTCCAGCTACGCGACATCGCTAAGTTATTGTGATAGCTTTGTTTGGTAGGGGAGAAGGAGTTGCCATGAGTAGAATTATTACAATGTTTGAGGCTAACGCTAGTGTGGATATAGGTAGGTTAATAACAGATGCCATTCACCTCGAAGTTGAAAAAAATTTGATTAGCCCAGCCGGTGACTTCTCTAACAACGAAATCAAAATCGCGTTAACACAGCTAACTAAGTCTATAAATCGTAGAGTTGATTCCTTAAATAAGCTCTATACAATTATTGACGATTCGAAGCGCCCTGAGGAGCTCTTTGACACCAAGTTAATTGAAGAGCTAGTTGATGCTGCTGTAATGACTCGAGCCTTTAAAGATATCCTTAAAACTCAGTATCACAGGTTAGTTAGACGCGTAGGTCTCGAAAGTGAAGCCGTGCAGTCATGTAAAGTAGTTTATCGGGCTAGTGCTAATCTTTATGCCAGCGTAATGAACCTTATCTCCCTTCAGAAGCAACTCTCTATATCAAATAGCTCTAAATATAAACAAAAACTTGCATTGAGTCCCGATGTGGCTGAGATGCTAAAAAATGCGACAAATACGATAGTGGCTAAAGACTCATATTAGCGGTCAATAGTGAGCCGAGTAGAAAGCAGTTCACGTTAAGTATTGCCGGTTTTGCCATTTGGTAGCTCTAATCTGATTACAGAGCAAGTTTGTACCGATGAGAGGTTCACTTATTGGCTTATAAGAGCACCTATCTGTTAGTGATTTTTCTAACTGAAAAGAGTCTATTAAGTGGGTTGCGATTCAGTTTTCTTTCTCGAGTTAACTTATCTTTCCGTTGCTCTAGTCGAGTAGATTTACTATAGGAATTTTACGAGTATCTCGATTTAGCAAATCGTCTACAAAACATTGAAATAACTTTGAGTCACCGTGTCGCAATAAGTCTATGGGCTTTGCTGTGATAGTCCCGTCTGGAGTTTCATTATCAACGATATATTCCGCTAACTGATTTAAAGATAGTTCTTTATTTATAATATCCTGCACCTCGTTGTTAGAATACTCGTAATGAACTATAGTCACCGTCGTTGGGTTTGTTAACCAAAACACGACATCCCAACCTGTCATTTTCTCATACATCCTTGGCAAAGTAGCCAGCAATGTGCTGTAGATAAAGTTGTTACTATCTAGCTGAAATGTCGGATATAACGACGTCGTTTCTGTCTCAACATATAACACCTGACCTGAGCACTCAAGCTTCTGGAAGGAGTCATAACAATTAGCGTCATTATCAAAGAGACGATTCGCCATTTCGTTAGCTTCATAAAACTCGTACTCATTTAGAATTTTAGTCTTGAGTGCTAAGAATAGTCGCTCTTGTGCTTCTTCTTGAGAAGTGTCCGAGTCATTAACATCACCAGAGCTAGGTCGGTTTTTGGATGTTCTCATAGCTGCATTTTCCGTTTAAGGAGTTCGTTAATCACGTTCGATTGGAGCACGTATTGAAAATATTAAAAACTAAAGACTCTTTAGTTAATTCAAAGTGTTGGCGTCTCGGCCCCAAATGGTATGAAGATAATTAAGAGAGGTACTACATGTACTGTAATCTAAAAATTATTTTCAGACAAATTGATACGAAACTAAGATAGTGCAGGGTGAAAACTATAGATCTAACTTACATTTCTGATGTTATTCTTAATCGCAACTGGTATCAGGGGATTAATACCTTAAATCAAAATAGTTCTAGCCGAAGAGTCCCTAAATTTGCGGGATATTTTTTAAAACTTTTGGAAATTTTTAGGGAAATTTGAAGTGTAAGACTAAATTTACATAAAATAACTCATTGTTTTAAATAATAAAAAAATCAAATGAAAACCTATTCAAATATGTCGGATATTTTTTGGAACTGTTACGTATTTATTACAATAAAAGTGAGTAAAACAGAACGGAAATTTGCTTATAACTATTTGTTTTAAATTAAATAAATACTAAATCACCCTTAAGTTCGTGGGGCGTGGTTTTTTAACATAATCAAGTTTTTTTGTTGTAATTAATAATAATTACAACAATCAGATGAAAATCCATAACTTATTGTTTTAAAATAACTAATAACCAAAACTGATTACTTTTAAAAGTTATTCGGTTTTTATGACTCTAAATTATTTACATACCGAACGAAATTCAATCCTACTTATCATTCCAAAGAGAATGTAAACCACCTAATCTGATTTGCTCTTTCACCGAATCAAAGAGAAGCTTTTGAGCTTTTTCATCAAGAGATTGAGCTTCAAGAAACATGCTCTGAGAATTGGTATCTAAAATATTTTGTGTAATCGACTCCACTCTTTCTTCAATAGTGGCTTCGATTGTCTTACGAGGAACAAGAGCATAGTTTAGATCACAGTTCAACTTATCAGCCAACTCTTTAAGTTGGTTGAGAGTGATATCCCCTGATACCTCTCTTCGCTCTAGAACAGAAATGCGGTTGCGACTTAATCCTACCCTGCGGGCCAATTGTGCTCCAGACATACCCAAAGCAGTTCGAACGGTACGAATCCAACCTTCATTTGGAATACGAAATAGCTGACTTCCCACCGTTGAGTTTGCAATGGATTGGTATTGATTTTGTATGGTAGATTTAACTGAGCTTTGTAAATGCTTTCCCTTCAGGTGCATAAATTTAACCTCCAACATTAAGTATAAATCAAATAGTAATGTAATCTTATTCCAAGACACAAGTGGCATGATTGTATCTATATTTGATTACTGGCTATAGATATTTAACTACTATGAACGGTCATGAATATGAAATACCCCCCAAAAGGCCATGCTCTAAAACTTGAAATCATTTCATACATTGACCGCATCAGGTGTAGCCAGTAATGTTTAAAGGAGCCAACTCCGGAAAATCAGACTCTAATCGGGGCAAAAGCTAGTTAGACCAATCTACCTAAAGTGCTTCTGCCCCATTGCGAGATAAAGACAATACAACGAATTGAAAACCGACTTATTGCTTGACTCAATCTCCTCAAAGACCGTTAAAAAGAGTGCTGTAACCGAGAGTGTTTTTAATCTGGATTTACTCCCTAAACCTCTCATTTTACTGCAAACAATAACCCTCTAGAGTAAAAACTCCGCACTGTAGAAAAAAGTTAAAAATGTCTTCAAGTTTGTTCGATTAGATCAAATTGCTATGAAATATAGAGGCTAGAATGACAGATTTAAACCGGAGTACAAGTTAATGAATATTATAAAAAATGTAGCAGTCTCGGTCATTATTGTATGCTCTTTAGGGCAATACGCACACGCTGTCCAAAATGGTACGAGCCTTTCTTCTGACGACTATGAAGACTTTTATGTAAAGCTATCATCAGATGCAGGTAATTGTGGCGGTACGTTAGTAGGGGGCTACTACATCGTTACAGCCGACCATTGCGTTTCGAGCGATTCAACTGATATTACGGTTTATACTGGTATTGAGGCGACCGAATCATACACACGCAACGTTGACATCTATTCAAACAATGATTCATCAAGTGCATCCGATATGCTCACAATATCTCAAGACATTTGGGACACTGACGTAACAGCCACGTATTCAACACTCTATGCAAGTGGTGGGCTTGACTATAGATTTGATTCTTTTACAGCAGATAATGGAATGAACAAAGACTTGGTTGTGTTAGTGCTAGATACACCAATTGAACACCGGACAGGTCGCTTGATTAAACCTCTTTACGACGTCGATTCAAACACCTCCAATGTTCCAACGTATACCGACCTTGATTTCTGGGGTTGGGGGTATGATGAAAACGACGAACTACCAGACACATTACAGGAAATGACATTTCACAACACACGTACATGGATTACGCCTTACTCTGCTTTAGAATATGACGCAACGTATGAAACGTTTAATTATACCGCTTGTGTTGATGCAACAGATACTAGCTGTACTTGGAGCGGATCAGATGCTCATTGGCTTGCAGGGGTTGATGATGCAATGTCAGCCGAAGGGGATAGCGGTTCGCCAGTAATGTATGACGGTGCTATTTATGCGGTATTAAATGGTACATCAGATTCACACCTAGCTCAATTTCAACACTTCACACTATCAATGGACTTGTTCACATCAACGATTAACGCGCTTGTATACCCATACGGGGCAGGGGTTGAAGTTACAGAAGGTGATTCAGACGAGCACACAATTGAGGTTCCAATTCAAAACTTCACTACTAGCAGCCAAACTCTAGATCTTTCATTAACAGATGCAACAGGGTACTTCTCATCAGATTTTTCGGACTGCCCAAGTGTTCTTGATTCAGAAGAGGGTTGTACTGTACAGGTTACATTTAACTCATCTAACGAGGAAATCTATGATGACCAAGTAGAAGAACTTCAAGTAACTTCATCCGTGTCATTCGATGTAGGGGCTTACATTGCAACAGAGTCAAGCACAGACGAAGTTATTTACAATGACACAAACGACGATGATAGCAGCAGTAGTAGCGGTGGTAGCTCAAGTTGGTTCGTATTACTTGCGCTAGGTGCTATTAGATTCTTTAGACGCAAATAAGCTGACCATCATTACCGAAGAAAACACACCCAACTATAACTTGATAAAGAAGCTCAGGTGTTGGCCATACCAAAGGCTTTCAAT
Source organism: Vibrio phycocola (assembly GCF_054404255.1). Taxonomy (NCBI): domain Bacteria; kingdom Pseudomonadati; phylum Pseudomonadota; class Gammaproteobacteria; order Vibrionales; family Vibrionaceae; genus Vibrio; species Vibrio phycocola. The sequence goes on along the minus strand of NZ_JBTAMQ010000007.1, from coordinate 320,778 downwards.
TTGTACATACAATTTCTTGAATGTTGGAAAGATGCAGTTAGATGATGTGTCTAGAGTCTATGGCAATGGGTGCTTGCACGATTTTTCATTAGAAATTAATAACGATACTATATTACATTCATATGATTCCATTGGTTACCTATGACGCTTTGGATATACTGAATGGACGACTTCGTGCTGGCACGATATTAAAAGATTAACCAGGTAAGAGGGAACTACATTGGAAGAGTTGATCGCTCAATACACAGGAGCAGATGAAGATTCTCGTTTAACTAGACAGTATATCGCGCGAATTGAGTACGATACGACAATGCATCTACTGTCACCATTTATTGAAGTGGGTACATCAGTTTGTGAGTTAGGCGCTGCGACTGGGCGTTACTCTCTTGAGTTTGCACGAAATGGCGCAAAGGTAACAGCGGTTGAGTTAGCTTCTGATCAAGTCGATATCCTAAAAACAAAAGCGTTAGAGCAAAACTTGAACCTTAGCATCCATCAAGGTGATGCCTGTGCAGTTCCGTTTGTTGAAAGTTCATCTCAAGATGTGTGTGTCGTTTTGGGACCTTTATATCATCTCAAGTCTCATTCTCAGAGAAAGCTTGCGCTTGCTGAAGCTCAACGCATTCTAAAGCCCAATGGTGTTCTAGCGGTCGCCTATATTTCGCGTTTCTTTGTGGCTGGTATGTTCGCTCAGAAGTTTCCGAATCTGGTGACGGACAGTGTTTTTTCTGAGTTGCGCGAGAATGGGACGGTGTCTGATAAAAATGCTGATTCCTTCTTCAAAGTTGGCTATTTCGCAGAGCCTCAGGAAATCGAAAGCTTGATTTGTAGTTCTGGTTTCTCGAAGTTGGATCATGCTGCCACAGATAGCTTTAGTCGTCTTATCTCGGCTGGCGTTAATGAATTCACTCCAGAGCAGTATCAAACTTGGCTTAGTTATCATTTGTCTGTGTGCAATGAACCCAGTTTGCTTGGAGCAAGTAACCATGGGTTAGTCATCGCACGAAAAACAAGTTAACAAAGCGTTTAAGAGCGACTTCATAACGCGGCGTTATATTTTATACAGAGAGTCTTATGACTTGGTTAAAAATCCGAGATAATGAACCATCACCATATATTTTCAGTTTTCCACATAGTGGTATTGAATTGTGTGAAGAAATGACGAAAAATTTATCGCGTCAAGGTATAAGTTCTATGCCGAATACAGATTGGTATTTGAATGAGTTGTATGACTTTCTTAATAATTATAGTGTAAATATAATCTCTACGGATATAAGTAGGTATGTTGTAGATCTAAATAGAAGTCAACATAGAAATCTATTTGGTACTTATCGCAACTCTCTGATATACAGCAAAAACACATGGGGTGAGGAAATATACCAAAATCCACCTACTAAATTAGAACTGAATAAGAGGGTGAGTGATTATTATAAACCTTACCATGAAGCACTAGATAAAATGGTAACAAACTCAATAGAGAGATTTGGAGTTGCATACGTAATTGATCTTCATAGTTTTATGGGGCCAATCAGTAGTGATGTTTGCATCGGAAACGTAAATGGTAAAAGTTGTTCTGATAGCTTTATATCTAATATCGTTTCATCATTTTGTAAACATGGCTTTCAAACGGTAGTAAATGAAGTTTTTAGTGGTGGCTATCTGACTCAGAAGTATATAGATAATCAAAAAGTTGAAGCCATTGCAGTTGAGTTGAGATACACGAACTATTTACCAATAGAATCTTGTGAAGCAAAGAGATCTCCAGTGATTGACAGTGAGGTTTTTTCTGCAGCAAAACTAAGACTTGAAAAAGTTTTCTTACAATCAAAGTTTATCCAAGGAAAATAAATATAACAAGAGATTAAGACTTCAAGAGAGATAACTAGATTCAGGAAGGAGTCAGCAATTGATAATTATTCGAGATTTTAAAACTGAAGATATTGATGTTCTTTGGAGCATATTTTTTAACACCATTCGAAAAATCAATATTAATGATTACTCGCAACGGCAAGTAGAAGCCTGGGCTCCAAGTAAGTTCGATGCAGAACTATGGGAAAAGCGAGTTTCGGAGCTAAATCCGTATGTAGCTGAAATAGATGGGAAAGTAGTTGGTTATGCGGACCTTCAAGAAGACGGAGTTATTGAACACTTTTATTGCCATCATGAATATCAAGGTTGCGGCGTTGGTCGCGCTTTGATGAGCTATGTGCTGGAACAAGCCGAAAATAGAGGAATACGTCGTCTATATTCGGAAGTGAGTATTACAGCTCGCCCGTTTTATGAACACTTTGGATTCGTGACAACAAAAGAACAGAAAGTGTTGGTTCGTAGTCAAAGGTTGTGTAACTTCATAATGGAAAAATCGGTTAAATAGAACTTAAGGAATCAAGACACATATTCTTATTCGAGTTCATCAAGCTGGTTTATTTATTCTAAATCGTTTCTGCCCCTTTCCTTGTTAGAGCTTTTGCTCATTCATATCTTATTAATCTGAAATTGGCCTACTTAAATTTATCCGATTGAGTTGATAATTTTGCGTTCCCGTTATTAGGCGATATCTTGCAACTTAGTTTCTCTTCATGTGGAATTACTTATTGATTATCAGTTGAGAAAATATGAAAAAGGCAGCAACATTGAGGGATGAAAGACGACAACTTGTCGTCTGATAAGCATTAGCATACTTATTCTAGTTAAGAGAGTAGTTGTACGTATGAGATACAATTTTTTAATAGGTGTATTTAGTATTTTTGCTTTTGCAATACTGCTTTTATATGTGATCCAGTTTCACGGAGGGTTGTCAGATTCTCATACTAGTTGGGGGGAGTTTGGTTCTTTTTTTGGGGGGATTTTAAGCCCTATTGTTAGTATTCTTGCATTTATTGGTCTTTTATATTCAATGGATCAAACTAAAATGCAGTTTAAACAACAAAGTGAAGAAAACTCTTTCTATGCATTACTAAATTTCCATCACTCAAAAGTTAGTCAAACTGCATATGAAAGTTACCTTGGTCTTGATGCTTTCAAAGCGTTATCGGGTGATTTTTTTGAACTATACGAAGAGTATTGCTTTGATATTGCAAGACGGAAAATACAAGAAGAGCCAACGCAGTTACCAGAATCTTCATATCATTTTTTGTCCGAAGTTATCAAAGAACGTTCACCCTTAGTTGAAGGTAACGGAAAAAATATAGTCGAGTATTATTTTTCATTGAGTAAGGATAAGAACGAACTGTTCAAGGGGCTTTTTGATGCAAATATTAGTGAGAGTGACAAGTGTAAGCTAGTAGCTATTGGCGATACATTGATAAGGCAATTGAGCTCAAAGGATAGATTAGGTTTGATTGGTAAAATATATGATGATTTTTATCACAATCATGGTCATATATTAGGTCACTACTTTAGGAACTTGTACTATACGTTAGAAGTTGCAGACTCATCTTATCGATATGATGCTTATGCTAATATTTTGCGTGCACAACTATCTAGGTATGAACTAAATCTACTTTTTTACAACTCTGTAAGTTCATATAGCTCGGAAAAATTTAATAGGTTGTTAGGAAAATACAACATGTTAAATGGGTTATATAATTGGGATGTATGCTACAAGCCTAAGCCTGAAAACTTACAGGATGATTTGGCTTCGGTGGAACTAAGTAATGCTAATGCGGCGTTATGAGGCTTCAGATAGCAAAAAACCCCCGGCTCATATGTCCGAGGGTCGTATACCTTAGCTCAAAAAGGGCCATTAACTAATAAGTTCAGAGGAGTCCCATTCCGGCTATGAGGTAAAGATACGTGTTAACTAGATGAGTGTCAATATGTATAATAAAACAAACAACAAAAATGAGTTAACGCAGTGGCAAGATTTGACAATCATTCTAACATAGAACATCTAATTAGTGAGCCTCGATTAAGAAGTTATAGAGAAGTTTTTGAGCATCAAAGTGATGAAGAACTATATGGTGCATACGAGTGGAATAAAGCGGTAGTTGCTTGTTTTGCTCCACTTAATCAGATTGTAGAGGTTACGCTACGTAACGCAATTCATAGCGCTTTGTCAGATCGTTATATAGGTCATTGGTATCGAAGGCCCACATACAGTAGTTTTGCTCCTAAAGAGCAGGGGCAACCGCGAGCTAGGGAACCCCACGCTGTGTATAATTTGAAGGAAAATTTCAAGAAAGCCCATGATAAAGCCTACAAAGAACTACAGCGTAAAGGTATTGATGGTACACCGACCGTTGGGCAAGTAATCGCTAAGACTGATTTTTCAACGTGGGAATATGCCTTAGATACTGAGTTTTATGATGGCTCAGGAGCTGATAATAGATACTTTTGGCCACAATCATTGGGTACAGTGTTTCAAACTTGGCCTTTGAGTGGTTCGCTTTCAACTTTAAACCATATACAGGATCTTGTTAAAAGTATTCGTTTATTCAGAAACCGCCTTTCTCATAATGAGCCTGCTTGGAAACATAGCAGTGTCCATACAGAAGAAGATGTGTTTGTGTATCTGAATAGAAAGATAGAAATCATAGAAAGCTTAATTGGTTGGATATCCCAAGATAAGTTGCTCTACATACAGCAACAAGGTTGGTTTGAGCATGCAAAAAACGTCTGCAAGCCTAACACATTGAAATATTACCAAGGCAAAGAACGAGTTAAGACAGTACGCTCATGGCGCCAGTTAAAACGAAATCTATCCTCAAATACGAGCGTACTCAAAATTAAGTCTGGTCAAGTGATAGAAGTTAAAGAACCTCAACTAAAAATTTTCGAATAACAGTCTCATACATACGTTTAAGGTTTCAAGATATTTCTTCTAGTCTATATCCAGCGTGTTAAACCTTAAAATCTAACGCGTTTATGCCCCGTAATGTGTTTAGAGCACGGTAAATCTTCATAAGAAAAATTGGGTCAACAGGTTGTTGGCTAAAATCAGTCAAACTCAAAAATGCCCCAAAACGTGATAATGTGGTTTTCAACCGATAAATTCTATCCCTGATTTATCGGCATGGACTCAATAAACGAGAGCTATGAGAAGTTTCCAAAAATTGCAGTTAATCGCAGATATCGGTATTTAAAGCAATATAAAGTATTTGTTCTCCAACCTTATCGAAGTACGAATAGATTAATGGAATTTTCTGTTCTCGAAATAGTTTCATATCATCCGAAAAACAGTAACCCTGAGACAATTTTTTACTCATTAGCTCATGAAGTTTCTTTTTATCGACTTGTTCGACTTCAACATCAACAATGGTGATTTTATAAACTAGCGTGTTATCGACATTTGTTACTTTTTCTAGTCTAACATTTGAATCAAGCATTAATGGGAGCGACTTGTTTATCTCTTCTGAAACTTTATTTAGATAAGTATGAGTTGCGGTACTTTGCTTCTCTTCTTTGTACTTTTCTTTCCCATTTTTGAAAAGTAATTGTCCCCCGCCAATTGCTAATATGCCACTTAGAATGGTTACAAGTAACCCTGCTATGTTTAGAATTTTCATAAGCTTTAGTTTTCAGTTAAGTTCATTCGTACCATAGTAGTAATTTATGGGAAGTTGAGTCAAAGATGTTCCTAGAGAAAAGTTAAGATTAACTACGCTATGGATCTAAGGGGCATAGCGTTTCAGACTCTGTGTTAAACGCTGTTTGATTGTGATTTTGGATACAAAAAGTTACCCGAAAGGTAGATTGCACTCGAAGCACCCATCTCGGTTCTGCCCCAAAGTTTGTCAACGTAATTACTCAGTGGCGAATCGTGCCACTGAGATCACCGTACTTTTTCTCATGGTCACCCGCAGAGAGACCGTGGCCGAAAACTCCTACCTTCTGTCAAAATTGGAGTATCCAGCCTGATAGTGTGAGGCTGCATTTTTATGCGAGCCAACTAGGGAGTATGGCTATCAACTAAACCTAGATGCTCTAGTCACAACCAACAGAGCCCAATAATTTATGGCGATACGCCAGCTACTGGTCAGTCTCTAAAATTGTCCTATGCGAAGAAGGTGATAGCACTGTACCGATAGAGGCAATAACAATAGTTCCGATACCAAAACATTGAACAAGAGTTAGCTGTTCACCTAGTATTAAATAGCTAACAATTGTTCCAATCAGCGGCTCTCCACTCGTCAACACACCGTAAGTATTCGTAGGTAATCTACGTAATGCAAACATCTCCAGCATTAAAGGAATCGCACTGGACAGTAATGCAATAGCAACGACCCATAGAGCTACCTCGATATTCAGAGAAACGTATGCCACGGTGCTATCTCCGAAAGGAATTACAATCAATGAAGCAAAGATCAAACCTAATGCAGGCGTTTTAGTTCCATAATGTTCTCCCGCTTTCTTGCCCACAAGGATGTATGTTCCCCAGAAAAATGCGGCAACTAACGCATAAAGTAACCCCACTACATCTAAGTCACTCACTTGTGATGACGATGGTAGTAAAAAATAGATTCCAATTGCAGCTAATACTACCCATATGTAATCCGAGCGATTCTGAGAATAAACGGCAGCAACGCATAAGGGGCCAATAAGTTCGATGGCAAGTGCCACGCCAACGGGAACCGTTTTTATGGCTAGATAGAAAAATAGATTCATCCCCGCTACCGCAGCGCCATAAGCAAGCACCATGAGGAAACCTTTTCTCACGAAGCGAACTTCCCAAGCTTTCAGCCCAAAAAACAAGATTATTGCAGAGACGAGCAGACGAAGAACAGTTACGTTTTCTGGGGTTAGAGTTGAGAACATGGATTTAGCAATGGAAGCCCCTGCTGTAATAGAGATCATGGCAATAAGGATCGCAGTGACTGCCGCACTAATTTCGAACTTGCTTGATTGAAGATGCATAGGGCTATCTCTATAAAGTAATGATGAGCTGAGATAAAATTTATCAGAAACTGCTGATTACCTAAGTTAATATCTGTATCATTTCAATAATTTTTATCAATTTTGATTTGGAAGAGGACTTGAATTATATGGATGCGTTAGATATGAAAATCCTAGAGCAACTGCAGACTGACGCAAAAGCCCCTATGAGTTCGATAGCAGAAAAAGTCGGCCTCTCAGAGCCCGCTTGTTACCGTAGGGTCAGGCAATTAAGAAACAGTGGAGTGATTGAGCGTGAAGTAGCTATAGTCAACCCCAAAAATATGGGGTGGCCATTGAGTATGTTAGTAATGGTCACGTTCGAGAGAGATCACAACTCTATCGTCAATAAATTTTTGGCAAGAGTTAACAAGGAGCCAGAAGTGCTGAATTCTTGGGTTGTCACTGGTGATCACGATGTTGTTTTACAGGTGCTATCTACCGATACGGATGCATTCGATGAGTTCACAAACCGAGTTTTACACAAAGATGACAGTGTGAAATATTTTAGAACCTCGGTTGTTCTAAAGCACTCAAAAGCACATGGTGCAGTTCCGCCTTCTATATGACTTAATCTGTGTCTGGTTGCTTTTTGGGATATCTAAAGTTATTCAATAATAGATAAATCAGAAAAACCACTGACACGTTTATGTCCAACAGCTCGTTGGACAAGTTCAGCTACCAACTAGTCTTTGCTTCATTCCAATCTAGCTCTGCTTTCCCTATCATTTCTCAAGCGTCGCTATTGCCTAAGCTATTGTAATAGGATAAACCTAATATATTCCTCAGTTTTAGTATCAGTCGTGAGCATATGCGAGTAAAAATCGAACAAGATGAAGATGGTGAGCACTACTTCTTAATACCTGATGAGTTACAGAAAGATTTGTCTTGGAATGAAGGTGATCAGATCGAATGGATAAACAATGGAGATGGTAGTTGGACTTTAAAAAAACTAAGTAAGCTTGAAGCGTTAAAACTCGAAGCGTTTGAAAATCCAGACGTGAAAGCTGAGTATGACCAACTAAAAAACGATTCTGATGATGCTCTTTAGCCGTTAGCTAAATTAAGCAGGTAATGGCCGAATGACCTGACCCCAAGATCTAATCTAGAATTTCCTTAGTAAGGCCAATTGTAGTGGCCTAGTGAGTTTGACCACCAATTCGGAGGCGTCTACTTCCTATCCATCTCACTCATTAGCCGTTCCTTTTACGTTCAGCTAACTCCCGAATTAATTCATTCTCAAGCAAATCTTCAACCTTTAACGGCGTTGAATTGTCAACATACTCGATGATGTCAGCAACTCCCAGAATGTTTCGCTCATATCTCGCTTTAAATTCTTTAAGCTCGGTTTCTAAGCGATCTGCTTTACTGATATAAGCAGCACCAGTTCGCCCCTCTGCCAACATAGCTTTCTCTTCTGGAGTTAACTCACCCTTGCCATTTTCATGGTTGGCATGTTGGCGAAGCTTGTACTCATTAATAATATTTTTTCGGGAAGTCAAGGTGCTCACACCACCTTTTATAATTCCTTTTACCTTAAGTCGTGCATGTAAAGTCGATGGCTGAATAGGGGACTCCTCCAGCCCTTCACGCACCATAGCTTGTAGTTCAGCCCTGATGTATGCATCAAGCTCTTTACCCTGAATTACCTTGTCATCTGCGTTACGACTGCGTGGTGTTTTAGCCATTATCAGCATCCTTCTTTGTAGAATCTCGCTCAATGCGTTTCTGTTCAATGAAGAAAAGATCAGCAAGGGTTTTCGGTGTTTTACCAATGAGCATCTGTTCATTGATCCGTGCAATGATACGACCAAGTGGGTTATCTTTATCGTCAGACAAAAGTGATACTAATTTCTTAGCACACTGAGCCTCAATTGCATCCGCTTCAAGAGCCTCAAGAACTATGACGGCTTCTTCCTGTTCTTTTAACGCGAGTTTGAAGTTCGGATTTTTGTCAGTGAGCTTACGAAGTGTTATGACTTCCTCTCTCTTGCTTGACAAACGTCGCGATGCCTCTTCGGCTTCACCCAAGCGCCCTGTAAGGGTGAAGTAGCCACAAGGTAGACCTGACTGGCATTTGAGTGCATGAGGACAGCCCCAGCGTGCCACGTCACGTGTACAGGCACCAAACCCAAGAGGATGCAGCTTGGCATGGCGTTCCAGTAAATCTTTAGCTTTATCAGCCAAATTTTGTTGCACCAACTTGTCATGAGCACTTTTAAGTTCTGGTAGAAATCTTTCCGACATCGTGCCTGCCATGTAGTGAGCGACCTCAGCACTTGTTTCACCAAAAGTCTGCATGTTCTGCTTCAGATTATGCTCCATGCTGAGGTCAGGATTTACCATGATTGAGGTTGATTCTTTAACATTAGCAATACCAGTGTTTTTAGTTGGCTTAACCGACTTAGCTAGAGCAGCCATACGGCGACTCACCTCAGTTTTTTGTGGTTCTGGTTCTACTAAAACTGATGGTTTGGGTTGCGGTACAGGTTTGGCATCAGCATCAAAGAGAGAGAGTTGATCGTCCTTCATGAGAGATTTCTTGTTCTCATCATAAGCCTTTTCCAGCATGTTGATTGCTAGAGAGGCAGTCTGGTAGGACTGCGATTCGGCTTGGTGCTGGTAATGTTTATTTTGTGTGATATCAACACGCCCCATTAAGATGGCTTGGACGTGATCCGTCACTCCAGCGATAGCCAAGAATGTATTGATATTATGTCTTGGAACATGTTTTTTGATGCTGATACGAGATCCATCATCTTCATATAGATTGAAGTGATCGAAGATAGACTTACGGTTTTTCGCACCACCTAACCATGCCTCTACTGAGTGTTCATCCAGGGGGTAAATATGCTGTAACGAAACAAGGTCTCGCATAATTCCAAAGGCACCCTGGGGCATTATGAACATTAAATCTTCGTAATTAAAGTGCTCCCAGTTACCACTATCTTTAACAGACACTACACATTGGTGTCCAGATTCAAAATTTTTGGTCTGGGCATATCGCTGATATACGTAATCATTCAACTGCTCTTTGGTGAAGAAGCAATTTTTCTTCTGTTTGTGAATGGGAATCACCTTAGGCTCATGACCACTATAGCTTTTAATGGAAATCAAAATGGACTTAGTCAGAGCATTTCGCGTACCACCTGAACCAGAGAACATAATGTCGTACAGCTCTCGACATTCTATCCAGTCATCAGGAAGCTCTGTGATCTTGCTAGGTAGCATATTAGTGAAATTGGAATTCCTAAACCCCTTAATAGTTTCGCGAAAATCCGAGGTCATTGCTTCTACAGATTTATAGATCATCTCAACCACAAGGTAAGAGGTTGGTGCTAACCAATGAATTCGCCATCCCGCTTTTTTTGCACCTAGATACTCGATGCCAAGCTTATAAGTAGGCCAGCCCTGATCAATCGCGTGCTGCCGCTTATCTTCATCTGTAATCTCTCGCCTGACTAATGAATCCATTTTCAACAACATGATTTCTTGAAAACGAAAGCCACAGATAATAGCTAGTAATAGCATGTTATAAAAAATCCGCTGATAATCACTTTTAGCCAATACCATTAGCTCAATGACGCTCATAAATGCACGGATTGAAATTAATTTCTTATCATCAGTTTTGTCGGGGTCTGCCTGTTCAGCTTGCTTCCTCGCTTTAGTGTTATGTGTACCATTACGGCACGGGTGCTTATTTTCGACCTCAACATTCACCAAAAATAGATTATATTGACGAAGTAGACTGATAGCTTTTACTGCAACGTCACAATAATCGCTTACATTAACAGGACTCATAGAGTTTTCTCTGTGGCGATCCATAGCAGCATGAATGATATCGGCGGTTAGGTACATGGGGTGAGTCTGACCTGTTGTTGAAACCATCTCCCAATACCAGCGTTTCATGACTTGCAGTGGCTTATCTAATGCGGAGCCCGATGGTAAGCCACTTGAAGAGCACACCTGATGCATATGATAAGCACGCATAAAGTCTTGAAACACTGGTGAGATACCCATCTTAGTAAGACCTTTAACTCGACTGGATACTTCATCCCACTTAAAGCCGTGGTCTTTTGTCTCTTTAAGCCATGCAACGCCTTTCTCACCAAAATGCCAAGAGGATGTATTCCACTGTAATTGTCCAACAGCATTATAAGCGACAAGACGTTCTTCGAATTTAGTTTTATATTTCTCAACATAAGCAAGAAGGTTTTTCGCTTGCTGATTGAGGATTGTGTCTTGAGTCATCTACTTACGTCTTCCTTAGTTTTGCCATTTCAACACGAGCCATAATCTGAATTACGTGTTGTTTCCGTCTCACTAATTCCTTAAGTAGGGGGTGATTAATAATTCCTGTGTCATCGGCAACATTTCGGGTTTCAGTGATCTCATCATTCAAAGAATCATGTACTTCTTTATGCTTTCCATCTGTAAAGGGGATGAAGTACAAGCACCCGTAGCACCCACGACCTTGTGAAAAAGGGCAGATATCTTCTTCGTAATTACACCCACCAAGGTGATGATGAAGTTTTCCACCTATTGAGGTAGCAACGAGACGACCTTTCCATTTACTGCTGTTGACTATATTGCCTGTCAACATAAGTGCCATCATATTTTTGAACACGGGGTTACGACCTAATGCAGCTTCACGAATGTCGGCCATCTCAGGGGTGGCAGCGATATAGCGATCTGCAACAACATAAGACGACTGCCCAAGGATATAAGCTATCTCAGGAGCAGATGCGCCACTCATCGCCATTGAGTGACCAACGTTGTGACGAAAAAGACTTGCGTTATATACAGGCTGTATGTAATCACCGTTTTTAACTGCATCTTTAATGTCCTTAGGAGATAACTTGAGAAGCATTTCCTTAATCGATTGATCGACCATTTTTTGTGTGGAGTACTTCGTTGGCACTAATATATCTTTATCACCAATTGCCTCTAAATGCTTATACAGCAAGATTAGCTTTCCAAGCTCTTCAGGGATAGCAACACGAACTCGGTCAATGGTTAACTTAGACTTCTTAGCGTATGGAATAAGCACTGAGTAGCGCATTCCATGCTTGTTCTCAGTATCAATGACAAAATCACCGCCAGCAAATTTACCGATTTGAACTGGTCGTGCCCCTGTATAATAGACAATGCCAACAACGATGCAATCTCGTAACTCCTCAATTTTTAATTCTATTTTTAGCTTCTCTAAATGTGCAATCTTCTTTTCTTTGGTATCAAGTTTAGGACACAGTTTGGATGCCCAAAGCTGAATACCTTGTTCAACCATTAGACATACTTCATCAGGGATAACGAGATCTAGATTTTGATAACGCCCCCAGTTGGCGTTCAGAGGCCGAGGCACTTCCAACAACAAATCTTCAAGATCAACACTGATATCAGTGCTTTCGAAGAACCCACTGCGTTCTAGTTTGCGTAAAGCATAAAGCGTATAGTAAAACTGACTGTTATCAGAATGCTTTCGCTTTACCTTCGCAACAAGCATGTGCAATTTAGCAATTAGCGCATCTCGCGTGATAGATTCAACTTCCTCTAAACTAATTGCGACATACCGAGCAAACTTGTCAGCAACGCTTGCTGAGTTCTCATTGATGTACTCGACCGTTAAGTACTTTAAGAGTTTTATTGTCTCAGGCGATAAATCACGGAAATTTTTACCCTTGCCAAATAAAATTGCCTTGTTTTCACCTGAATATCGGTAACGCCAATCGTTGTGAAGATACAAAAATTGATCATCGAACTCTGTCGCATTAGCAAGGTATAGCCTTGCAGGCAGCTCAATATCCTCGATCCACTTTATTTGTTCTTGAGTGAATAGGGGAGACGACTGTTCAGAATGGCTCTTTTCTTGAAAAGAGCCGTCAATTGAATAGGTCGTCGAATGGGAAGTCTTCATCATATCCATTATCTTCTAATACGTTGTAGGTTGACCCAGTTCCATCTATTGGAACAGTTCTTTCAGAAATAGCGGTCTGCCAGTCAGCTCGTTTTGTACGCTTTTGGTTACTCTGGTTACTGACCAACTCAAGAAATCGCTTGGCGTACCTCAATGGAACCTTACTAGTCACAGACCACCCCCCCAAGGTACGCAGTTGTTCCACGGCTGGTTCAAGTACACCGTTCATCCTAGCTTGAATGCCATAGTCTTGCGCAAGCATTACTGATTCCCTCAGGAGACTGTTGTAGATAAATTCCAATGTGATATAAGCCCACGTATGCCGTCCTACGTGTGGAGTAATATTTACTAGGTAATCAATAAACTTATTGCTCTTCGTTCGATAGTAGGGGTAAAGAGCAATAAATGTCGGGTCAATTTTTTCCTTATAAAAGGTTCGAATTGCATCGTAACTTAATGGAGATAATTTGCCCGAACCTTTAATAAACAGAATCTGATGATCATCTATGCCTTTTTCTACAAAAAGTGGGTCACGGTATTGTTCCATATAAATCGACAGCATGATGAAATCGTCCTCAGTGAGTTCGATTTGTCGGTGAGAATGTTCTGTCTTGATAGACGGCGCTTTCTTCCTTGGATCAACTATTTCATCGGGCAGGTTCTGAACGACCAAAATGTAGCGAACGTTACCCTTTGAGTCTGGCTGAGATGCTCCCACAGTATCCTTCATCAACAACAGCACCTCGCCAACACGTAAGCCATAGTTAAACATTAATCGATGAATCAGATAGTTGCGGTATTGTTGAAACCCATCTTCAAACGGGTTTTGTGGATTAATCACAGCCGAGAATCGTTCACCTGTATCCGCATCCGTAAATTCAGGTGTGGATGGGATTAGCATATTCGTTAGCTCGACACTCTGCTTCTCGGTGATGCTTTTAAACCGATGCGCTGGCTCGTTCCTCGAAACTTCAACCTTACTGAAGACTTTTATTCTGTCAGCGAGGTCTCTGCGGTTTGTCTCGTGAATTTTGTGAGCTTCTATTGGCGACAGATCTTGGAATGCCAAATTCATATATCGATAGTTGAGATACTTAAGGAACTTGCCAACATTCCTAACGTGGTTGCCATAGGTGACCTTGTTTGCTTTAGAAATAGCGGAATGCAAAAAGCCAAGACTGATAATATCTTCCTCATCATTCAGATGTTGCTGACCAAGGAGGTAATGAAAGAAACCATCCAGTTCTTTGATGAAATAGGCGATGTTGTATTTTGACCTATAGAAGTCGTAATCAAATGTTTGCTTGTGTTTCTTGTAGTAATACACATAAAAGAAGCGTAGCGAACCGAGGATATTTTCCTGAGTACCCAAACGTTTCTTACTCAGCTCATTAATCCCATAGATTGTGACGAACATGGAAGGTAAGGTAGTCACGTCATCAATCATGAGATGCGCCCGTTGCCCGTTGCTTAACACATGCCAATTTGTGTAAGTCATAAGTTTAACGAAATCCCTCAAAATTACTGTCCGAGGTAATTATTTGGCAACTAAGCTAATACCAACATATTGTTGTTCACGATGGGAAATGAATACTGTTAAATACTCAGCACCTATGAACCTAACAAAAACTCAGAACTATTAAGATATGAACTTATCATAAACCCATCATCATAAATTAACAAGTAGGCATAGTGGGAGGTAAGTGATTGATTTAGGCATTCTTATGAACTTAACTTAAACTCATCCATATTTAACATAACGTACATAATGCGTAGTTTAAGAATCGCTAATTTGGCGTGTAATTCGATAGAAGACTTCCAAATTGTAGTTGATCGTGCTCTGAACTCTGCATTTATATTTCAGGCAATTACTCTAGATAAACATCACCTATTAAGCTTGTGTAATTAACAACTGCTTAACAATTTTCTTAATTAGAGCTAGACTGATATTCCTCATTAAGCTCGTGACTAAGGATGGAATTATGATATCTAATCCCGTTGGATGGTTTGAAATTTATGTTGATGATATGCCTAGAGCTCGTAAATTTTACGAATCAGTATTAAATGTAAAATTGGAAAAGTTAGAAAGTCCTGCAATGATAGAAATCGAGATGTGGTGTTTCCCAAGCAATATGGAACAGTATGGTGCGAGTGGCGCATTAGCCTATATGAGCAATGTTAAAGCCGGTGGTAATAGCACCCTAGTCTACTTTTCATGTGACGATTGTGCTGTCGAAGAATCTCGTGTGTTATCGAGCGGTGGTGAAATACTCGTTCCCAAAATGCAAATCGGTGAACATGGGTTTATTAGTGTGTTATGTGATACCGAGGGCAATACCATAGGCCTGCACTCAATGAAGTAACCAACTAAGACCTAATCAAAGCAAATTGGCTGCATCACTATCTTTCACTATGGCATTAGGTGATCAGCCATTCTACTTTCTACTCTTATTCTCGATATTAAACATTGCCACCTACTGCTAACTTACAATCAATTAAAGGTGTCATAAATTTTTCTCTCTGCTTAATTGCACTATTTAGCGCTCTTAATTTGACTCAATATCACCATTCAATAAACCGCTAAAAGAAATTTCTCACATAACTATACTTTTCTTTCAGCATTTACAGTTCCCCTTAAAAAAACGTATATCTCGTCCAATAAAACCGTAATTGTATTAGTCCACCTGCCACAATACATTTAGTTATAGTGCGTTAGACAATACGATCTTATATTAGATTTTTTGACTATGTTACATAGATTGTTAGATATGGGTTACAGTGTTTTACACTACTAATAGATCCTAAATAGATCTAAACTCTTCACTTATTTCACGACAAACATTAAGTTGATGAGTGAATGTTTACTTACGCCAGAACTCCTAGTATTTCAGGCATAAAAATGCCCGCATATGCGGGCATTAAAATAAATTAGGCACTTTAGAAGTTAGAACGTACTTAAGAAATTGATATAAGCTCCTTTAGAATCAGGACCGGAGTAGCTCACCGCCAAATCAAGCTCCACTAAACCCAAGGGCGAAATTCCTACACCCGCAGTCCACGTCGGATCTGTACTATCATAAGCAAGGTTCTTGTTGTAGCCGGCTCTAAGCTTTAACTGGCGCAGCAAGTCAATCTCCCCTCCTACTCTGATCATCTGTGTATTATCATCAAACCCAACGTAATGAGACTCTTCTTTTAGATCATAATCCACACTGAGTGTTGCATAGTCAGCCACTAACCCAAACCCGACAGTATATTGAGGTTCCAGGCTATAATAGTATTGGTTACCATTAACGGACTGAGTTTCTATATCCTTAGAAATTAAATTCATCGCCGATAAACCAACACGTAGAGGCCCATAAAACCATACCGCCCCCGCATCCACGTTAATCATCGACTCTTTTGTTGAGTTATCTCCGACATCCAGGATCGAGTAATCATCAAAGCTAGCGTTATAGACAAAGGTATAAATACGTTGAACTTTAGGCGTTATTCCAAGTGCAATATGCTGTCCAAGATAGTGAGAATACTTTGCTAGTGTCAAACCTGCTTCTGCAATCCCAACAGACACTGCATTTATAGAACTATTTTGAGCGTTATTAATGGTGTTTGAATCTGACGTATCAATATCCGAAGTGACATAAGTTTCTGCATATACTTTTCCATATGCCGTCATGGAGACAAATGAATTTGGAATCCCAATCGCGACTACTGCGCCTAATTCAGACTTAAGTTGCTTACCTTGCATATTTTCCAAGGCAGTTTCAAGCTCGCTTTCCAATGCTAAGCTGGGGCTAGATTCCGCTTCTTCAATTAAATCGGCCAAATTTTCTATCGCATCAACGAATTGATCGGGATCTTCATAACTTCCACCGATACTCGGTAGGATCATACCAGCATCATCGTTACGTCGATAAATAGCCGTTAAAGCGGGATTATAAAATGGGGCTGTTAGATAGCTAGCTGATACGACCCCAACTCCGCCCATCGCATCACCGCGAGCTTCTATCGCATACGAGGCAGAGTGAGATGACATTGATACAAATGCCGTAGCTAAAGCCAAAGTTTTAAGTCGCAGTGCCATATTAGATAAATTCCTCTGTGGGTTTTTACCTATAACGGCAGGATGAACGGTTTCTTTACTGTTTTTTAATCGTCGGTAACATCATAAGTTTTACTAATTACTTGAGATTGCTCGATTAGAATCGGGCCTTGCCATCGTTGATAATTCATAGAAACCGCTAAAATATATCGGCTTGGCGCATTTACGTTACGCGGTAACGATAATGGGTAATCAGATTCATAAGCTTTATGCCAGATTTCAACGTACTTACCTTCATCAAAACTGTAGAGAGACACATTCAGTTTCGGTAACGGACAATAGGAGTTCGGCAACGCTGATTTTACGACTTTCCATTCATCTTGGGACACCCAATGAACCGAATGATTTGCTTCTGGTTCTTCCAAAATGATCCACTGACTCCATTCTGATCCGTCGAGCCTAACAGCACTGACACGGTATAAACCAGGAGTAAGTTTCTGTGGTATATTGTAGCGGCGGATATAGTTTGTTACATCGTCACTTTGAATTTTTGATAACGTGCTTTCACCCGATGGCGCTTTATCTACCCAACGTCGAATATACACTTCTTGTATTTCTTCTGTTGATGAAACATCGAGGATAAATTGATAGGCGTCGCGACCAGGGCTTTGAATCTCAATTCGTCGAAGCGTTACCGACTTAATCCACTTCGGTAACGGTTGTGTGGTAAATCCCTTACCACAATCTAATTCCAATCCCTGTAAGGCTAATGCATTTAAATGCTCAGATACATCAGTCGAGTCTGCGTTCTGCCATACTTCAACCATAGAATCAAACATCCCCGATAATTCACCGGTTAATAGATGTTGATGAGCTTGGGCTAAAGGTGTCGTTCTCGCAAACCAATCATTTTCAGCATAAACCGTGGGTACCATCATAAGCGCACCCAACATAACAGCAATTTTGTTCATCAATTAAGCTTTCATTTTGTAACCAACGCCACGGAGAGTCTCAATTTCGAGTCCAGGCAATTTTTGACGTAGTTGCAATACATGAGTATCGACAGTACGGGTTGTTGGAAAATGATTATATCCCCACACATGATCTAGTAATTCATCTCGCGTAAATACTCGGCCTAAATTACTTGCTAAAAAGAGCAATAGATCAAATTCTGTTCGAGTTAAGGTAACAGCTTGGCCATCAAACAGCACCTCACGGGTAGCTTTATCAATCACTAAGTTTTCCGTAACCACTTGATTATCTGACATACCACTTTCTGGTGTACGCAACTGAGCACGGATACGCGCAAATAATTCAGCTTCGGCGAACGGCTTAGTTAAATAATCATCAGCTCCTGAATCCAAACCGGCGACTTTATCTTTCACCGTAACTAAAGCGGTTAACAAAATAACCGGCACATCTTTAATTCTTTTCCAATCAGGTAAATGCGAAACTGAATCACCATCTGGTAACTGACGATCTAGAATCACCAAATCCGCTTTATCCCAATGTTGTTTCACCTCTGAAATGCGTTCTGCATGTAATACGGTATAATCAGCTTGTTCTAAACTTACCAATAATCCATCCGCTAGGTTTTTATCGTCTTCAACTAGAAGCAACGTCTGTTTCACAGGGTATCTCCAAAATAAATGTTGAAGGCGGGCCGATTAGAGACATACTGCCACCCATTCTTCCCACCATCGATTCAACAATTGTCAATCCAAGTCCTAAGCCACTTTCACTCACGAATGCTTTACGCAATTTTCGCCAATGTTTTCGATTTAGACATCCTTGGTCAATAACTTTAAATATGACCGAGTCTCTTGAAGTAATGACTTCCAATTTTACGGGTGCAACGCCATATTTAAAAGCGTTGCGTAATAAGTTATCAATACACGTCCATAACCAATATACGTTCAGTTTTGCTGCAATATCTTGGTTAATAACAAGTTCAATATCTTCTTTAAATTCTTCAGCTACTTTAAATTCTAGCCATTCTTGAATAGACGGAACCCAATCAGCCGCAAGTGATTGATTATCTGACTGTAAATAATCTTTGCTCGCTTCAGCCAATTGGCGCAACCGCCTTGAATCTTCACATAATCGACGAAATTCTTCATACAACGATTCAGGAAGAACCTCGAACTCACGACGAAAACCTTCGACAGTTAAAGATAAACTAGCAATAGGGGTACGCAGCTCATGAGTCAATATTTGTAAGACCAACATACGACTCTTAAGTTCCTTACGCTTAGAATTCCCTCGATAGATGAACCAACTTATAATTAATAAGAAATTCACTACAACCAGCCCCACCATAATGTAGCGAAGTAGCTCTGATTGATCTTTTAAATTCCAACACAAGTTCCCACGTTGAACAAAGCAAGTCGTGTGATCTTTAGCAAACGAGTATGATAGACCAACGCTATCTGCCTTGTCGGTCCATAACTTTTCGTTAAAAATAAAATATCTATCGCCTTTTCTTAGCCAAAATTCATTGTTGGAGCTAAACATCGTCGCTCCGCCCAACAAAGCATTGATAGCGGTATATTCCAGCCTCTGAAGTCGTCCTAAAAGTGTTGTAACAGGACGAGTTGGACGTTCTTGAATGTGTGTGTATTTTAATAGCTGTTCACGTGTATCTGGGTGAACGGCAATATAGCGCTCTGCGTATGAGCCTCCACCAGGGTGAATCATAGAGCTTCTCGCAAACCAACGCGCTGTAAGTTTTGTCCCATTACACATTGCCCGTGTAAAAACGAGAGGTTCGGTGATCAATGGGCTTAATGGAATTGAACCTGTACAGTTAACCGCCAGTTTATACAACTGTTGAATATCTTTAATTGGATAATTGGCCGTTTGCGGTAAGAGAGATTCTGGTGTTAAAAGACGTGTTGGATAATCGGCTTCGATTGTCCGAATATCATAAGTTACTGTTGCATTTTGATAGTCAAATAAACGAACAAATTCATCGATTCGTTCAGGCAAAGATTCTGCAAATACATTAGCCGATATAAACATCAGAAAAATCAGTCTTAACTTCATTCTATCGCTAACTCTGCCTTTATACTTCACCATTTCACTTCTAGCCATTATGTCGAGAAGTGCGTCCTAGATGTTATATTGTTGTCAAGAATAGGCTTAATGTACAACAAAATAGCCAGCGAGAATATCGCTGGCTAATTGTCTACTGATCTATCATTAAAAATCTATAACGCTTTTACAATATCATCAACGCTAGATTTTGCATCACCAAATAACATTTGAGTGTTTTCTTTAAAGAATAAAGGATTTTGAACTCCGGCATAGCCAGTACTCATGGAACGCTTAAATACAATCACGTGTTGTGCATTCCATACTTCAAGCACAGGCATTCCAGCAATTGGACTATTTGGATCATCTAGTGCAGCTGGGTTAACCGTGTCATTCGCTCCAATTACTAATACTGTGTCAGTATCAGAGAAATCATCGTTGATTTCATCCATCTCTAATACAATATCATAAGGAACTTTCGCTTCAGCCAATAACACATTCATATGACCTGGCAAACGCCCAGCAACTGGGTGAATACCAAAGCGAACCGTTATTCCCATTGAACGTAGCTTTTCAGTCAGTTCATAAACAGGGTACTGAGCTTGCGCTACTGCCATACCGTATCCGGGAGTGATAATAACCGATCTAGAGTTTTTCAAAGTATCCGCGACTTCATCAACAAACACTTCTCGGTGTTCACCCTGCTCTTCATCACCTGAAATAACAACTTCTTGGCCAAATCCGCCGGCGATCACACTTACGAAAGAACGGTTCATTGCTTTACACATGATGTAAGACAAAATCGCTCCTGATGAACCAACCAATGCACCTGTTACAATCAGCAAGTCATTTGCCAACATAAAACCAGCGGCAGCAGCGGCCCAACCAGAGTATGAGTTAAGCATAGACACGACAACTGGCATATCTGCACCACCAATAGATGCAACCAAGTGGTAACCGAATGCAAATGCTATTAACGTCATCACGATCAGAGCAAATAGACTTCCATCTACATTCACAAAGTAAATCAATAGCAATGTAGATACGACTATCGCCGCCAAATTCATTTTGTGTTTATGTGGAAGGTTCAGTGCAGAAGAATTAATCACACCTCGTAATTTCCCAAAGGCGACTATCGAACCAGTAAAGGTTACCGCGCCAATGAAGATACCCAAGTATACTTCGACTAAATGAATTACGTGTTCAGCATGAGTCGCCATTTCGGGCGCTTCGATATAACTATTGTAACCAACTAAAACCGCCGCCATACCCACAAAGCTATGGAGTACAGCTACCAATTCTGGCATTTCAGTCATTTCGACCTTTTTCGCCAAATGCATACCGATTGCACCACCAATAACCATCGCAAGGATAATCCATGTAATCCCCGAAGTGCTTTGGCTAAATATGGTAGCGATCAACGCAATCGTCATCCCTGTAATACCGTAATAGTTACCTGCTTTTGCAGATTCCTGTTTCGATAACCCAGCGAGACTCATAATAAAAAATAAAGCAGCAACAATGTACGCTGCTTGTACTAATCCTGCAGACATTCGCTACTCCCTTAGTTCTTACGGAACATTTCAAGCATACGCTTGGTAACGGTGAAACCACCAAATATATTGATACTCGCAATTAATATCGCGATGAAAGACAAGAACGTGACAACGCCACTTCCTTGACCGATCTGCAACAATGCACCAATAACGATAATGCCTGAAATTGCGTTCGTTACTGACATTAAAGGCGTATGAAGAGAATGGCTCACATTCCACACCACGTAATATCCGACCACACATGCTAAAACAAATACGGTAAAATGACTTAAGAAGGCGGCTGGTGCTACGGAAGCTATCCACGCAAACACACCTAACCCAACGATTAACCCGCCAATTTTCTTCGCGGGTGAAACTGGCGCTTCTTCTTTAGGTTCGGCTTTAACAGGTTCTGGTTTCGCTTGAGGTTGAGCAGAAACTTGTATTGGTGGAGCAGGCCAAGTCACTTCGCCTTCTTTAACCACGGTGACACCACGAAGAACAACATCATCAAAATTGATATCGATATTACCGTCTTTTTCTTTACAAAGAAGTTTGGTTAAGTTGACAAGGTTAGTAGCGTAAAGTTGCGAAGATTGCGTTGGTAATCGCCCTACCATATCGGTATAGCCAATAACCTTAACACCGTTATCCGTAACCACCACTTCATCGGCAACTGTATATTCACAGTTACCACCATTGGCTGCTGCCAAATCGACAATTACACTGCCCGCCTTCATGTTATCAACCATTTCTTTGGTAATAAGCTTCGGAGCTGGACGACCTGGAATCAATGCCGTGGTAATAATGATATCAACATCTTGTGCTTGCGCTGCGTAGAGTTCTGCGGCTTTTTGGTTGAACTCGTCGGACATTTCTTTTGCGTAACCATCTCCCGATCCCGCAGCCTCTTCAAATTCAACTTCTAGAAACTCAGCACCCATTGACTGAACTTGTTCTTTTACTTCAGGACGAACATCAAAAGCTCTAACGATTGCCCCAAGGCTGCCAGCGGCACCAATAGCGGCTAACCCAGCAACGCCTGCTCCTGCAATAAAGACCTTAGCAGGTGGAACTTTACCTGCCGCAGTAATTTGCCCAGTAAAAAACCGACCAAACTCATGTGCTGCTTCTACAACTGCACGGTATCCGGCAATGTTTGCCATAGATGATAATGCATCTAATGCTTGAGCACGTGAAATACGAGGAACACAGTCCATCGCCATAACATTAATGTTTTTAGACGACAGCTTCTCCATTAATTCTGAATGTTGAGCTGGCCAAATGAAACTGACTAACGAAGCACCATCTTTAAGGTAAGAAATTTCGTCGTCCGAAGGGGCATTTACCTTAAAAATAATGTCTGCATTCCACGCTTCTGATGTAGACACCACTTTCGCCCCTGAGGCTTCGAATGCTGAATCATCAAAACTCGCTTTATCTCCTGAGGTAGATTCAATAATTACATCAAATCCAAGTTTAATTAACTGCTGTACCGAACTCGGTGATGCAGCCACTCGCGACTCTCCCGCTAGTGTTTCTTTAGGTACTCCAATCTGCATTTCAAATCCTTGACTATGGGCCCAAATAGATTATTTATTTATAATATAACGACATGGATAAGTATGATTTATTATAAATAATTTGACATTGTTCTTCGAAAAAACAACGATTTATAACGAATCAATTCTAAGATGTTACCTTGCCGGTCGCACATTAAATACTAGTTATACGCTTGTGTAAATATTCTATAAAAATAAAGCCACAAGTTTAGCTACTTGTGGCTTCTATCAATATGATATCTATCAATGATTTTGCTTTACTGGAAGATATTCTCGCCCATTTGATCAATAAATACTTTGGCTTTATTTATCATCAAATCATTTGCATCACCTTGTGACGCTAAAACATCGGAGCGAACGAATCTATGAGATAGTAATTCGTTATCAACCATTTTCTCGATTTTCCCGGCAACTCGATATTGACTACCTTCCTTTATCGAACTGGCATATATCGAAAAACCATTGTGTTCCACCGGTTCAACTTTAGCGTACTCATCTTTCGGCGCCTGATCATCAGAGCCACCAAACAAACGGGATAAAAAGCCCACTTAACTCCCCTTACCTACTATTAGTTAATTTTATTCACGATCGGTTTTTCATACCATTCAAGTTCTAGATCTTCGCTGCGCTGGCTTGTGATAACAACCGGAATATCGGTATCTCTGCGTTTTCTTTGGTCATTAATAATCATTGATTCAGCAGCCAAGACGGCATCATTTGCATATTGCTTTAAAGTATCCATTTTCCCCAACGGGAGAGCCGCTAAAAAGTCGATATCGTGACGAATATACACAGGTCGCAATTGACTTAAGGCCAAACACGCCAGATCTGCCAATTGTTCGTCATTGTACTTATCAACGTAACTTGAACCGGCTAACAGCTGCCCAACAAGAACTTCCATATAATTATGAACATCTACACTGATTTGCATTGAATCTCCTAACTTTACAATTATGCTTATTGATTAAGAATAATACGTCAATCAACAAATTGACCATTTCTTTTACAAAAATTATTCAACTTAGTGCTCTAAATCGCAAAATCAAAGACTTAGACTAAACATAAAAATTAATTTTTCCCAAAAAACTTGGAAATTTGATAATTCAAAGTATGCTTAATAAATACTATCATCTAATTAGCACGTGTTCAGCGAATTATTAACTTATGTCTAGCTTACTGCTTAGCACACCTTGGGTTCGGTTTACTTTACCACTTCTGCTCGTAGTAGCGGGGTTGTATAGTAGTCAGCATCACCTGTTAGTTGATGCTAACAATCAAGATCTGATCCAACACCTACCCTATATTTTGTTTGTTATCTCGATTTTTGTCGCCCAGATTTTCAAGCAAAGTCGCATGGGTATGTTGTCGTCGGTTATGCTAGTCAGTTACTATATTATCCAAACACGTCTTCAAGTACCTCTATCGTCGGGAACAACCTTGCTAGAGTTAACATTACTCAGCTTACTTTTACCGATTTCTATTATTCTGACGTATCTTTTCAAAAATACCGATTTGCTAAATAAAAGCTATTTCTTCTATTTACTATCCCTTGGTGCTTTTGTCCTTTGGGCAAAATTAATCGTGAGTTATGCAAAAGACACGAACTTTCTCGTCGAGCAAAGTACGCTGTTAACCGCGATACCTTCAATATCACATTTACCATTTCTATTAACTCTTTTTCTAGTCGCAATCATTGGCATTACAGCAATCTATGTATTAAACAAAAATCGAATTATCGATAGCTGTGTGTACACGACAATTCTTTTATCAAGTAGCACGTTTATTCTTTTCCATATTGATTTTATCTCTTCTATTTTGTTTAGCTTGGCTGGCGTTATGTCAATTATTTACCTCATTGTCGCAGGGCAGCAAATGGCCTTTAATGACCGTTTGACCAACCTTCCCGGTCGCCGAGCATTAGAAATAGACATGAAAAACCTTGGTCGTAACTTCTCTATCGCTATGTTAGATGTCGACCATTTTAAAAAGTTTAATGATACTTATGGTCATGATACGGGGGATGATGTACTCAAGTTAGTAGCAAGCCGAATTCAATCCGTTCGAGGAAAAGCAAAAGCGTATCGTTATGGTGGAGAAGAGTTTACGATTATATTTAAAGGTAAAGATGCACAGTCCGCACAGCCCTTTCTAAATGATTTGCGTCAAGATATCGCTGACTATGAAATGGTATTACGTAATGAGGCATCTCGTCCTAAAAACGATAAAGTTGGTGCTCTTAAACGTCGACGCAAAAATGAAGTTGAAAAAGTGAATGTAACGATAAGCATTGGGGTTAGCGACAATCAAACCAGTGGCAAGCCAAATGAAGTGTTAAAATTTGCCGACAACGCATTATATAAAGCCAAACAAGCTGGCCGTAATCGCGTTGAAATCAACCAAATCATCGCTTAATTATTTTTTGCTATTAGAGATTCGTTTTTCACATCTCTTGTAAGTTTTAACATCCAAAACTCACAGCCAGCACGCATTGGTGTTGTCGGGTTTCCCCAAGCACCGCATATAGAAACGGGCTTATCCTTTGCCCGTTCAAATTGACGACAATTGCCACATACCATTTTCATCTCTAATTCCTCATCATTACAATTAAGCGTCTTTCTCACGCTTATGTTTCGGAACATAATTAAGAATCGAAATAGGTACTTCTTTCCTTGGTTCAAAACCTTCAATAACTCGCCTCTCCAACAGGTGACCTAACCGACTTTCTATCATGCATAAGTTTTTGAAGTTATCTTTCGAAACTAAGGAGATTGCTTCACCCGAGTTACCAGCACGTCCAGTTCGACCGATACGGTGAATATATTCGTCGGCAGGATAAGGCAAATCGTAGTTAATAACACAAGGTAAGGACTCAATATCAATTCCTCGAGCCGCAACACCTGTTGCAATCAAATACTTAACCTTCCCTTGCTTAAATTCTTCCAATACACGTGTTCGTGACGCTTGATTACGTCCACTGTGTATAGCTTCCGATGTAATACCACGTTTTTCCAATTGTTGAACGAGTTTTGCAGCACCATGCTTGGTTTCAATGAAAATCAATGCTTGTGACCACTCTCCTTCATCCAATAAGTGGGCAAGCAGCGCTGATTTCTTATCTTTATCAACCGTGACCAACCACTGATTAATGGCCTCTTTAGATGCATCAAATTTCGCAAGGACTATTTCGTGAGCTTGAGATATGGCAGATTTGGCTAAATCTCGGATAGGATTAGAGAGGGTTGCTGAAAAGAGTAAAAATTGAATCTGTTCAGGTAATCGGTCAAGTACCTTATTGATATCTTCAATAAATCCCATATCGAGCATACGGTCAGCTTCATCGAGGACAAGGACTTCTACTTCTTCAAAATGAATAGCATGCTGACCATATAAATCGATTAAGCGTCCTGGAGTTGCCACCACAATGTCGACTCCATCAATCAACGCTTGTTTCTGCTCTTTATAGTCAACGCCACCATAGATGGCAAACGACTTCAAGTTACCGCCTTCTCCATAATTCGAAATACTACGATTCACTTGAATCGCTAGCTCTCGAGTAGGCGTAAGAATAATAGCTCTAACTCGCTTTTTACGTTGAGTTTGCGCGTGAGATAGCCTTTCCAAAATAGGTAAGACGAAACTGGCGGTTTTACCTGTCCCGGTTTGCGCAGCCGCGATTAGATTTTCACCTTTCAGAGCTATCGGAATCGCTTTTTTCTGAATTGGCGTCGGCTTACTATAGCCTTGCTTTTCCAATGCTGATACTAAATGCGTTGATAATTCCAATGATTTGAATGACATGTGATCTCTAACTTTTTGTTCAGGTAAATTCGCTACGCAGTGTACTCTTTTTATAACTTTACGCCTACGTAAAGATGACAGCGACGATAAACTCGTGGTAGTTTAGTGCTCACGGTTTCATAATTTTGAAATCGGTTTTTAAAAAAACTGGAATATCGGTATCCCACAGATATAATGTTGGCAACTAAAGTTATGAGTAAAGAGTGATGGAAAAATCAACCCAACCTGAAGCTGTCTCGTCAGTATTAAAAGTGTTCAATATTCTCCAAGCACTCGGCGAGCAAAAAGAGATCGGGGTTTCGGAATTATCGCAACGTCTGATGATGTCTAAGGCCACGACTTACCGCTTTTTGCAAACCATGAAATCACTTGGTTACATCGCTCAAGAAGGCGAAGCCGATAAGTATTCATTAACTCTGAAACTCTTTGAACTCGGTTCTAAATCCCTAGAGTATGTTGACCTTATTGCCATTGCTCACAAAGAAATGAACCTCATCTCTGAACAGACGATGGAAGCCCTCCACCTGGGCACTCTCGATGAAAATGCGATTATCTATATTCATAAGATCGATTCAAAATACAACTTATGCATGCAATCTCGAATCGGAAGACGCAACCCACTCTACAGTACTGCCATAGGAAAAGTATTGTTAGCAGAAAAGGATGAACCATTCATTCGAGATACATTAAAAGATATTGAATTTATTCAGCATACCGAGCGAACCATCAAAGATATCGACCAGTTACTCATAGAATTAAAGACCGTTAAGGGTAACCATTTCGCTCAAGACAATGAAGAACAAGAATCTGGCATTCGTTGTGTTGCTGCGCCAGTATATGATCGCTTTGGAACCGTGATTGCTGGTCTATCTATCTCTCTCCCGACCCTTAGGTTTAATGACGATAACTTGAGTCATTATGTCGATCTACTTCACAATGCATGCCGAAATATTTCACTGCAAATGGGATTTGATAACTATCCCGTTTAAGCGAACCTATCTCTTATCGGTCGTAATAACATTTTGTTTTTTACCTGGGAATTTAACTAATGGATATGTGGTTTGCGCAAGCGTTGGGGTTTGTGAGTTATGGCCTTGGAATGTGGGCTTTCTACCAAAAAGATGACCGCCGCCTAAAGATGATTATGTGTGTTTTTAACCTTAACCATATGATTCATTACTTGTTACTTGGTTCGACGGTATCAGCGCTTGCCTCCTTCATTTCTGCGTTAAGAACAGGAACTTCTATTTATACAAGCTCTAAATATATTGCCATCTTTTTCATCATTGTGACATTGTCACTTGGCCTATATCTGACTGAATCGTGGTGGCAAATATGGTCGGTTATGGGCGCGACAATTGGAACATTCACTGTCTTTATGTTGAAAGGGATTGCAATGAGAGTCGGATTTCTTCTCGCTTCATTTTGCTGGTTAACTAACAATATCTTAGTGGGATCGATTGGCGGAACACTGCTAGAAGCGACATTAACGGCGATGAATTTATTCACAATATACCGTTTATATCAGCAAAATAAATTATTGGCAGAAAACGCTACGATATAAAGCGTGATTAGAAAGCCTCCTAGCGACTTCTACACTCATTATTTTTCGTAATCCACTAACATCCTCTCTTTGATTCAGTTATTTCGTAAAGATTTTCATCTTTAAAGTTACAACGTCACCATGGCAATTGTATTGTTTACATACAATAATGGATTAAAGTAACTATTTGATTAAACGAATAAAATTAAAATGAAGTATGAATCTAATTATTAGAGGGAGAAGATTTCCAGCGGAGAATGAAGATAAACCTAACTGCAGTCAAACAATAACAAACAGTACTGTCTAACCACAGATAGGTTTTGATCGAATTACTTCTCTAGTTTAGTGAAGTAATCGAAAATTACAGGTACGTCATTTTGGCCAAGACCAGCATCAACACCAGCTTGTAGCGCTTTAGAAGTACCTTCAGCAATTGGAGACTCAGAACCTAAGTCTGAAACCATTTGCAGGAAGTAACCTAAATCTTTGTTTGCGTTTGCTACAGAGAAACCTAACTTCTCTTCACCATCTACAGCGTAGAATTTAGTGAACTGCATGAATGGTGAGTTAGATGGACCAGCAGACATGATGTCAAATAATTGCTGACCGTCAACACCAGCTGCTTTAGCAACTGCGAATGCTTGAGACATAGCAGTAACAGTTGTCATACCAATGAAGTTATTGATCAACTTAGTTGTATGACCAGCACCTAGTGCACCAAGATGGAATACGTTTTCACCTTGCTCTTCTAGAAGTGGTTTAACTTTATTGAAAGTTTCAATTTCACCGGCAGCCATGATGTTCAATAGACCATCTTTAGCGTGTGCAGGAGTACGACCTAGAGGAGCATCGATCATACCACAGCCTTTTTCGGCAAGAGCAGCACCAATTTTTTGAGTAGAAGCAGGGATAGAAGTACCAAAGTCGATTAAAGTTGAACCTTCTTTAATACCAGCTAGAACACCTTCTTCACCGTAAACAATCTTTTCAACAACAGCAGAAGTTGTAAGACAGAATTCAACAACGTCACTCGCTGCTGCTAATTCTTTAGCTGAAGTAAATTGAGTGGCATTCCCACGAGCAAGAACAGCATCAACTGCATCTTGGCTAAGGTCCATTACGTTTACTTGGTAGCCGCGTTTCTGTAGGTTTTCAACCATATTGCCGCCCATAAGGCCAAGGCCGATGAAACCGATGACTGGTTTAGTCATGTTTAACTCCTAAATGTATTATTATATGTCCAAAGTACCCGAGTAGAATATACCTGAACACAGGTTTTCGCAATCATTGAGTGCCCTAAAATGGCACTTACGTGTGCATTATGTGACTTGATCACAAATTAATATGCGTATTTATCATGCAAATACACCTCACTATATGCGCTTCGACCCATTTAAAGTGATAAAACATTGAAAATCGGGCTAGTCATAAACTTACTAAGCGAAAGTGTTCAAGCTGGAACGACAAACAATGTTTAATGATGCTATGAGACTTTACACTTATGTATTGTATTATAATAGAAGAGTAAGTCATGCTCAGACTTGACGCTTTCCATTTATCAAATATCGACGAATAGTCGTTGCTTTTAGAACACTTATACGACTCTATATATTCAAATTTAAGCCAAAAAAAAGACGCTTCATCGCACGATGATTTTCATGCGAGAAACGCCTAGTTTTTTCAGATCAAAAGTTAGCTTACGCTATCTGCTCTGGTCTTGTTTCGGCTTCGTCAGAGTCAGAATCAGAAAGAACTTCAGCAAGTGTACTTCTGTCCAATTCACCTTTCAGATTACCGTCTTCATCAACCACGGGTAATGAATAATCGCATTCTAGCGTATCAGAAATAACACTTTCCAATAATGCATCAGGTGCAATCGTCGATACTTCTTCATAAATATCATTATCAAACGCATCAGAGCCGACTTGACGTGAGGCTTCTTCTAGCGCCTCTTGTGTAATCAGACCTTGGAAACCGGCTTTCGTTACGTGGTAACCGTAGTCATCTTTAACACGTTTCATCTGCGCTAGAGCTTCATCAATACTGTCAGTTGTGATACGAAGTGCAGGTGGCTTCATCACAGTTTCAACTGTCAATGCACGAGCTCGGTTCACATCCTTAACAAATGCTTCTACATAATCATCTGCAGGGTTAAGCAATATGTCATCGGGTGTGCCCTGCTGAACCATTTCTCCATCTTTCAGAATCGCAATTCGATCACCTAGTCGCAGTGCTTCATCGAGATCATGTGTAATGAATATAATGGTTTTATGTAGTTTCTGCTGCAATTCAATTAGCTGATCTTGCATTTCAGAGCGAATCAATGGATCCAATGCTGAGAAAGCTTCATCCATCAAAAGGATTTCAGCATCAGTACACAAAGCTCGAGCTAAACCGACACGTTGTTGCTGGCCACCGGAAAGTTGAGCTGGAAACTGCTTACCATATCCACCTAAACCTACAGTTTCTAACCACTCATTGGCTTTCTCAAGACGTTGAGACTTAGGTATGCCTTGTACTGCCAAACCATAAGCAACGTTTTCAATAACATTGCGATGAGGTAATAATCCAAAACGTTGGAATACCATCGACATTTTTTTACGTCGAAAAGTTTCTAGTTCTTTTTCATTGAGCTTCATTACATCGGTGTCTTCAACCAGAATCACACCTTCTGTTGGATCAATTAGGCGATTGAAGTGACGAATCAGCGTTGATTTACCAGAGCCAGAAAGCCCCATAATGACAAAGATTTCGCCTTTATTGATATCTAAGTTGATATCTTTCAATCCCAATGTATGACCAGTCTTTGCTAGAATATCATCCTTGCTCATACCTTCATGAACCAACGGCATATATTTCCGAGGGTTACTTCCAAACAGCTTATAAAGCCCTTTAATTTGAATAAGTGGCTTAGTCATGTTGGTTTCCTCCCAAATGAGCTTGGGTACGTTTAGCATACGCTTGTGACGTTCGATCAAAAATAATAGCTAAAACCACAATAGCCAAACCATTTAAAAGTCCGAGAGTAAAGTATTGGTTAGTAATAGACTTCAGAACGGGTTGCCCTAACCCTTTTACTCCGATCATCGAAGCAATAACGACCATAGACAAAGCCATCATAATCGTTTGGTTGATACCCGCCATGATATTTGGCATTGCTAGAGGCAATTGAACGCCAAGTAGTCTTTGTGTCGGACTCGCACCAAATGCTGTAGCCGCTTCCAATACCTCTCGGTCTACAAGTCGAATACCAAGGTTAGTCAAACGAATTACAGGTGGTATGGCATAAATAACTACCGCAATTAAACCAGGGATTTTACCGATTCCAAGCAACATTACGACCGGGATAAGGTAAACAAAGGCTGGCATCGTTTGCATTAAATCAAGAACAGGTGTGATTAACGAACGCATTCTGTCAGAACGAGCCATCACAATACCAATAGGAATACCAAAAACGATCGCCATCAAAGTACTGACGGTAATAATACTCATGGTTCTCATCGTGTCTTCCCACATACCGAAGTAACCTATCAGCATTAAGGAAACCACCACACCCACACATAATTTCCATGAGCGACTTGCCAAATATACAAGACCGGTGACACAAGCAATGACTAACCACCAAGGTGAACTAAGCAACAGTTTCTCGAACCAAATCAAAAAACTTAACATAGGGTCAAAAATTGATTCAATCGCTTCTCCATACTCTCTAGAAAAGCTACGATAAGCTCCATCTAGAGTCTTACGGATTGTGATCAAATCAGAGCGATCCATCTCCGGAATCTGACTTAACCAGGACGCATCCGCCATAATAAATTACCTCTTTTAATTTACTTTATGATCATCGTTTTATAACCAAAACAATGATTTTTCAGAACTTTTATGTAGCTAGAATAATTAACTTAAGATCTTCACTGTTTAATACAATGAAAAACTCAATAAAAATCAAATCGAATAAACTAAGAAATTGATGACAGCAATGAAATAGGCCAGCAAATGCTGGCCATTCTTATCATCTATAGCGCTGCTGCGACTTTATCAGCAACTTCTGGTGCCAACCATGGGCGCCAGATTTCTGGGAATTCAGAAAGGAAGTGTTCCATTGCGACTTCGCCATCAGCTTGGTTGTCTTCCATCCAAGCTAAAAGACTGTTCATTTGTGGGTTTGTAAATGAACGCTTATTTAGGTAATCCATAATCATTGGATCTCTAACAGCAAATGACTCAGTTACAACAGTGCTAACGATCGAAGGTGGGTACATCGTCACTTTAGGTGACTCACAATCTATGCTTGATGTACAAGTAAGGAATTCTTCCTTATCAACACCCGTGCCGAAATCGACTTTAACCATTTCATACTTACCAAGGATCGCTGTTGGTGCCCAGTAGTAACCAAACCAACCTTGACCACGTTCGTAAGCTTTAGCTATAGCACCTGCAAGACCAGCACCTGAACCTGGATCAAGAAGTTCAAAACCGGCTTCTTCCAATTTCAGCGCACCGAATAAGTTTTCTGATGAAATTTGACAGTTCCAACCAGCAGGGCAACCATAAAATGCAGAAAGCTCTGGATCTTCTGGGTGCTTAAATAGGTCGGCGTGTTTGATAACACCTTCGATAGTGCTCATCTCTGGGTATTTATCAACAAGATACTTAGGAACCCAGAAACCTTCTTCACCACCATCGCTCAGAGACTGACCAGCAAAGCGGATACGTTTATCAGCAACGCCTTGATTAAGTAAATCTGTAACCGCATTTGCCCACATTTCTGGAACTAAATCTGGTTCATTTTTTTCAATCATAGAAGTACTAGTTGGCATTGTGTCACCAGGAACCAGTTCAGCGTCGCAACCAAAGCCATTTTCTAGAATGAAGAGGTCGACATTTGCGATAAGTGTTGCAGACGTCCAGTTCATGTCTGCGATAGTCACTTTTCCACATTCCTCAGCGGCATAGGCCGACTGACTGGCTACAGCAAGTAGCGCTAAAAACTTCAATTTCATTTTCGTCTCCGTTTCTCTCATTAGATATCAAACGGAATGATCATTTGAAAACACAATTAACATCGACAAGCTACAACGGTCGCACAACAAAACCGACTGCCTATAGTTTACCTTCGTTATTAACCCACTGACGCGAATTAACGACAAAACCTGTCCAAACCACCTACTAAGTGACTTTTATGGCTTTGACTTTTCTGTTCAAACCTAATTGAACACATTGCGTTTATTCGCAACTATCCCGACAAGTCAAAGCGATGAAAATCTCTGTTTAGTTCAAATAATTACTCCATAGCACTTATTTTTAACTTTATTGAATCACTTACCTTACGTGAAATAACGAATAAGGTCAAATTCCTCGTCCCTTGCCCAATAAAAGTAAAAACATTTAAGTAACTGAAATTTAAATAAAATAACTAAAATAAAGAGCCAAATAGCTATCGTCCTAGAATATCTAAATTTAAATTATGTATCCAAATATTGCCGTAGCTTATGAGCAATAGTCCTTTAAAATGGATATGGATTAATCATTTAAACAAATAGAATGCTTCCAAATACCAATATCAAAGAACTCTTGAGTAAATTAATAATGCAAACAGTGGCAATAAAACTGCCTACACTATCGTATTTCACCATTCATGTTATTCGTTCAAAATGAAGATCCGATACTATATATGAAACAATAACATGATTAATTATCCCAATTTGGATTACACCCAAAAATGTAGGGAGTTCGCTGACATTCATCATTCCAATTATATTAGTAGCAATGATGATACTTAATCGAAACTGAAGATCGTAATCCAATAAAGTAATTAATGATTGATTGAACCAAATCGTAATTTTGCGGCATCTTGTAAATCGGCGATAATTCTAAATGCGTCTTTTAAGTGTTGTCGCTCAAAACTGCCAAAGGTATTTGGATCGATATAATTATTTGCAATCTCTCCCTGTTTCAACTGCTCTACTTGTTGGCTATAGCGAAATTGTGCAATAAATTGATATGCCCCAATAATATTTTTATAAGCATCATTACTTAAAATCCCAGCATTCATTGCTGAATGGAAACGCTCTTGAGTACTTGACGATGGACATTCAATTGCCAAGCCGTAAATACGGGCTAGATCAATAATTAGATTAATCGCATATTTTTTAATATTAAGTACTTTGCTTTGCTCTCCATTTTTTTCCAAAACAAAGCTATTAAATATTCCAAGTGGTGGGTGTGTATTTACTGCATCTCGAACTAACGCAGGTAAGAAGCTTTCATTTAGTTTAATATTTTGGTGGAGTTCATCACGCAATATCACAGTATATTCAGAGTTACCATATACCGACCTTATTTCTAAAAAAACACTTATATTTAGTAGGCACTCATATTCTGGGTTATTCACCCACTTTTTATAATACTCTTTCCAAACGGAAACGGTCTGACACCATTTAGGTGTTGCCGCCATATATTTACCACTACACAGTGGATAACCACATTGGTCAAGTCCATTAGAAACATAAGATGCTAATTGACCAAAATACACTTTATCACCTTTTGTCGCATCATCGGATAATACTAAAGCGGTGTCCTGATCCGACGTAATATTCAACTCATTCCGAGCATGAGATCCTGCTGTAATCCAGTTAAAATCGCAAGGTGGCTCACCAAAGCGGTCAATCGCCATTTGAATTAATCGACGCGTGTAAGCATCCATAATCATAGACATGACTTTACCAATAATATCCGGTGCGACTTTCCCCTCAACTAAAGCCTCAAAGATAACTTGGCGCTCAGAAGTTAATTCCGCTAATTCTGCAACACTATCGGTATACTTAATTTTTTCGATTAAGAAAATGGCCTGCATTCTGTGATTTTGTACAAGATGCGATGTTGTGAGTAACCCAATAGCATGCCCGTCTTTTACCACCGGAATATTACGAATATTGTGCTCCATCATCATAGAAGCCGCTTCCAAGATTAATGCGTCTGGACTTACAATAAATGGATTTGGAGTCATCACTGAACTAATAGGGTCAGAAAACGGTGCTTCATTGGCAATCACTCGTTTTGTCATATCTCTATCTGTAATCAAGCCGACAATTTGGTTATTTTCATAAATAACGGCGCAGGATGAGCGCTTAACGACTCGCATTTCATGAGCGACATCTTTTATCGACATATCTGAGGTAACCACTGCGATAACACTACTGGCCACTTCCCCCACTCGCTTTATAAATAAGCCTTTCTCCTTATTCGACCACACAACGTCATAGGCTGTTTTCAAACGGATTTGTGCTCGAGAGGCAAAGAATTCTGCATACTCGGGTTTACGTTCAAATAATAGAACTAAAGCAGTTTGAGGAATCAGATACAGTAGGGTGTTTTCGATTGCAATCGCAGTATAACGTCGATCTTCCGTCGTATCTCCATCTAAGAATGTGAACCCAAAGATATCATCTCGACCCAACCTTGCACGCAATTGCCCATCTAATTTTCGCTGCTCCATTGCGCCGGTTCTGACAATGTATAAATACATCTCTGAATCATCGCAAGGATCAATAATTTCACCACGGCGAAGGTAGGTGATTTTAACAATAGCGGCTAATTCCTTGATTACTTCTGGCGGTAAATTATTAAATGGCTCAACAGCAGAGATATACTGTTCGATATTGACAAGCAATGAGTCGTCCATAAACCCTCATAAATAATATTGTAATATGATAGCCAGTATATCGTAATTAATGTTTAGGGCAAAAAAAAAGCAGCTGAGTCAAACTCAACTGCTGAATATTACAAAATTTGAATTCGCGCGATATTAGCTTAGAGGAGGAAGACGATGCTTCACTTCTTGTAAATGACTTGCAGAACATTCACGTGCTTTATCAGAATTACCAGCCATGATTGCTTCATAGATATCACGATGTTCTTGTAAACATAGGCCACCATCTTGTGATGAATGAACAATGAAATTTTTGTACATCGTCATTAAAATATTACCAAAAGGAAGGTAGAAATCATTGCCAGTTGAGTTAAAGATCAAGTTATGGAATTTCATATCAACAGAAGTCCACTCATCTTGGTCAAAGCCATTAATTTTAGAATCTTCGGCAACTTCACACATTTTGTGGAAGGTTTCCGTTAGTTCAATACGTTGCTCTACAGTCGCCGATTTTGCCGCCAATGCGCAAGCTTCTGGTTCAATAGCTCGACGTAACCCTAAGAATTGATGGTAAAATTCGGCACTATCAATAATACCGTCCATCCACTCGATTAATTGTGGGTCTAAGAAATTCCAGTTAGAGCGGTGAACCACACGGGTTCCGATCTTTGGTCGAGACTCAAGCAAACATTTTGAAGTAAGCAGTTTTACTGCTTCACGTAGTGCGGTACGACTTACTCCAAACTGCTCACATAATGCCATTTCACATGGGATAATAGACCCTTGAGGCAATTTCCCAGATAAAATGCCACGTGCAATCTCGCGTGCAACTTGCACATGCAAACTTCGTTTCGAACCGCCGATTAAATTAAATTCACTGTCTTTCATAAGGTTATTATTCTTCAAATTTGATTTTTGTAATATTTAACTACATTGTACCATTATTATGCCAATCCTCCACTTATTTCGGATTAACAACTATTTATATAGGAGAAAGGCATTATCCTCGCTATATTTATTGGTAATAAATGCAGCGCTCTTACTTAGATTAGAGGTCGATCACATAATTATAGATTCTTATCAATTCACATCACTCCTTTGATTGACGAATATAGGTATTATTGTATTATTTACCTACATTTATAATTCTATTTAACATTAAATAATTATAATTTTAGTTATTTATCTCACCCTTGTGTTAATACCACGATATGCATGATACCTGTCAAGCTTTTATATATCTATATCGAGTAATTACACAATATGAGATGTTTTTGCCAGTCATTTAACGGCCTTCTTATGAGTACATAACAATGAGCGACGATACATTCTCTTTTACTCCGATGACCTATAGGCTCAATGTCTATATCGCCCAGCAAATCGCCACTCAAATTATCAATGGGCAGTTACCAGTTGGCTCTAAACTTCCCAATGAACTCGAGCTTTGTAAAACATTTGGTGTCAGTCGCACTGCGCTAAGGGAATCAATCAAGCTACTGGCTTCTAAAGGCCTCATTAGTTCCAAGCCTAAAGTTGGCACCTTTATTCAGCCTCGTAAACATTGGCAGTTTTTGGATAGGCAGTTACTTGAATGGCTAAAAGATGGTGAAGACCCACAACACTTTTTGGAACAATTTTTAGGGTTACGTAAATCAATAGAACCTGAAGCATGCGCATTTAGTGCATTGCATGCATCCGAAGAGCAACGCGAACGTTTAACGCTTCACTTTAACAGTATGGAGAGTGCAAGCAAAACTCAAGATGCGGATGCATGGACCGACGCTGACCTTAACTTTCATTGCCTCATTTTCCAATCAACGGCTAATGATTTCTTTACCCCTTTTGGTAACGTGCTCACTACGGTTTACCGTAGTTTCTTCGATCATACCTCTGTTCGTGGTCACTTCTGCATAAAAGAACATCGCGCTGTATATCAAGCAATCATGAATAAAGATGCGGATGCAGCCCGATTAGCCTCAAATATCTTATTGAAAAATAACCACGAGTTATTATCTCTCAATCCTGCTTAATGCTATATATTTTCTCGTAATAAAGTTTAAATATATCCAGATAAATTAGGAGTCTATTTCGCTTATCGAAAAATAGACTCCTAATTTATGTTATCGTGATCATGTTAATATCATCAATAAATAATTTTCTAAATAAATTGATTGATAAATAAAAGCCGAATTACTAAATTAGTAACTCGGCTTTTTATATGAAATCAATTTACAAACAATTGCTAGTTAAATTATAACTGTGCCGTTGCGCCTATCCATTGGTATTTAACACCGTCAAACTCAACACAATGTTCACCTACTGGGTTATTCTGATTCGAAATACCAAATACATATTTTTTACCCGATATTAATGTTATTTCAACCACACTACCAACGTTATTGTGGCCGATAACACTAACACTTGTTACCAACCCACGAGCATCAAGCGAAGCTTCAATAGATTCATTAAAGTAACCATGAGTTTCCAATACCGATGCGAACACATGATCTTTCGCATTCTGACGCAATATCAGAGCAGGTTCACTTCGTAGATTAAAATCAGGATCGTTTGCGCCAGTACGAGTAAAAATAACTTCGCCAGATGAGTTAGCAGGTACACTTGATACCAATGTGTAATAGC
This sequence comes from Vibrio phycocola, assembly GCF_054404255.1. Taxonomy (NCBI): domain Bacteria; kingdom Pseudomonadati; phylum Pseudomonadota; class Gammaproteobacteria; order Vibrionales; family Vibrionaceae; genus Vibrio; species Vibrio phycocola. Next base: position 282,187 of record NZ_JBTAMQ010000007.1, on the reverse strand, counting down.
TGGAATCATGAAGCCATGTCACGAGAGAGCTATTCTCAACCGTTGCGGAACCCAAATTCCACAGATGTTGGTAACCGTTACCCTCACCGAGTGGGCGTAGCTTACTTTCCACTTTATAATCAAAGTCGGTACGAATAATTTGCCCTTTATAGTGATAAGGCAAATCGTATTGATGTTCAGCATCTGCGGTAATTCGATACACATCTATAACCAACGGTTTTTCAAACTCAGCTAATTCAGCCAATAAAACACTTCGTTGCATATCGATGCCATCGTAGTATTCCGAAACCGTACCACTCATCGCCTGAAGTGATGGGTCATCGGTCAAGAAGAAATGTTTCTGACCAAATTTCGACTCTGCCAATGCAGTATTGAAATTGTTCTGAGTTTTCTGATCAACCACCACAGTATTGTGGGCAACGGTCTGCTTACAGTAGGACTTGTTTTCAGGAATATAACGGCCACCGAATTTTGGCTCAACGTTAACCCAACGACCATATCCATAATCATGCAGCACTTCGTGGCCACGGTTAAAAACACTAAGATGTAGACCGTCATAATGACCATGATCCAAAGCAGAGTGATATTGATGATCCGATCCATGCTGACCAAACCAAATCAATGCCATCGTGTCATCATCTTTTGCATCACGGTGACGCAGAATACTCACCCCACCCTTTTCACCTTGTGGACCGTCTGTCATGAACAGACTGCCCCAACTAAATGGCTTAATTTCATCTGCTTCCTCGACGGCTTTAGACAAAGTTAAGCCTGCAGTATGCACCCATACATTCTGTTGGTGATTAGCCATACCTAATAAGGTTTCAGACTGTTCATAACGGTGATAACACACCGACGTTGCCATGATGACACCTTCATCATTAATGCTGATGGTTTTCGACGAATCATTCAACGCAGGCAAGGTGCCGTCTGGGAAAGCAGTTTTAAACACAGCATAAGAAGTTGTCTTGATCACTGAATCGTTAAATTCATAAATCTTAAGCTCTGGCTGACGACGCTCAATGGATTCTGCAAACAGGTAGATCGGGCGTAACGAAAAACGGTGATAATACGGACCTTCCATATAGTAACCGTCGGGCGAGAATAACTGATCGAGCTGCGCAAGGAAGCCACCGCTCACTTTATCCATTTTCAGCCCATATAATGCTTTATCTACCGACTCTTGGTCGTTGATAGCGTAACCACAGATACCTACTGCAGCAACAGCCCAAAGTCCATGGTTATGAACGATGTCAAAATCGTGACCATACGTAACGACAAACATTTCGATCATATGTTTAAAGAGATCATCTTCAATCTGACGTTTTTGGGACTCCTCTAGCGTATGGTAAACACAGCTATACGCGCACGAAGAGTACAGCATCCACATGTTCTCGTTCAGTGTTTGGTGAAAGAGTTTTCCTGGAGGGTTAGTATCACGACTCACATTGCTTTCAAGCGTTGGATAAACAGTTGCGTATGCCGTCAACATATCAACAATATAATCACGATATTTCTGCTCACCAGTCACCAAGAACAAACGCCCTGCGAGATCCATATGAATATAGTTTTGCTTATGGCGGTTGTGTTCATAACCACCACCTTCACCGTGCCCAGGTACCTCAATACCGACTTGAGTCATGTATGAATCGGTAGCCAAAATATCACGCGCGAGTGCTTTACCAAGTAGGCTATCTTTTCCCAATTCCTTGGCCAGCTCAGCGGCTTCATCAAAGTTCATTAACAGTGGTTGGTAACTCATTATTTATTTCTCCTGATAGCCTTAACTTATTTTGCCTGAACGTCTAGCGAATATACGCCTGTCCACTGATAATCTTTGCCGTTTGCTTTTACTAGATGATTCGTACTTTCGACGACACCTTCCTGATTACTCACCATGAACGTCACTGTCGAATCTAGAGTCTCTATCTCTACTACTGAACCCGCCTCAGAGTGAGCAATAACACGAATATCTTGAACTTTGCCACGCGCATTCACAGATTGCTCAAACTCTTCATTGAAATAACCGTGAGTCTCAAGTGCAGAAGCAAACAAAGTAGATTGGCCTTTAGCTCGTAAAATAAACGACGTTTGACTGCGTAAGTTAAAGCTAGGATCGTTCGCCCCAGTACGAGTGAAGAAAAGTTCACTCTCTGTATTTGAGTTTGTACCAAGCCACGTGTAGTAACTGTTGTTTTGTAACCAACTCACCAGTGCAGAACCCGATACTTTGCCGCTCGCTTCATTCCAAAGGTGTTCGTAGCCGTAGTCATCACCTAATGTGTCTAGTTCCTGATGCGCACTATATTCAAAATTTGTGCGAATCACTTGACCATCGAACTGATGTGAATAATCAAATTGGTGCTCGTTATCGTCTTCGACATTTAAACGATAGAGATCAAGCAGTAATGGTGCTTCTAGTTCGGCTAGCTTGAGCATAAAGACACTGCGTTGCATGCCTAAGTCATCATAATGACCATTTGCAAAAGCACTCATTCCGTTAACCGTAGCATCCTTCACTTCAAAGAAATGTGGGATTCCATGAACACTATCGGCACGCTCAACACTAAAGTAATTTTGGCAGGTTTCATCAACGGTTATCGCATTGTGAGCAATGGTCTGGCGAGCATAGGATTTGTTTTCATCTAAATAGCGGCCACCAAATTTAGGTTCAACGTTCACCCAGCGACCGAATCCGTATTCACGTAATACTTCTTGTCCACGGTTAAAATAGCTAATACCTAGGGTGTCAAAGTGACCGTGTCCCATACCATGCTGACCGTAATTCATCACTAATTGGAAAACATCTTTGCTGTCGTCTTGCATGCGGACAAAGCCTTGAGCACCTTTATCACCTTCTGGGCCTTCATTTAGCTCAACGCTTGGCCAAAATGGCATACCGATCGCTTCACCACGATCGTTTTCGGCCTGTTCCAATGCACTAGACAGTTCCAATCCACAAGCGTGCATCCAAACACGATTTTGAATCTTAGCCATCCCAAGAAGATTGTCATCAAGACCGTAATGTTTGCTGTATAAGCTTACTGCTACCTGAACACCCATATCGGTGATACCCATAGTGTGAGAAGCGTCGTTTAACGCAGGAAATTCCCCATTTGGATAGGCGGTAGCCAATAATGCTTGGACGGTATTGCCAATGACTTTATCTTTAAAGTTGTAGATATCTAACTCAGGCATGTGACGATGCAAAACTTCGGCAAACACACACAATGGTCGAATAGCAAAACGGTGGTAGTAAGGACCTTCAATATAATAGCCAGATGGAGCAAACAGTTTTGAAATTTGTGCTAAGAAACCACCTACACCCATTTCTTTTTTGCCAGCACGGTAATTATCTAGACCGAATACTGACATTTCTAAATATTCACGCTTTCCAATAGCTAAACCACACACACCCACTGCGGCAACTGCCCAGATCCCGTGATTATGAATACGATCAAAGTCATGACCATATTTTTCAGTAAACATATCCAACATTGGTTGGAAAAGGTTATTGACCACGTGTTCACGTTCGGTCACTGACATAAATGATTCTACACATGAATACGCCAAACTTGCGTATAACAACCACATATGTTCATTTAAAATTTGGTGAAATAGACGCCCTGTCGGGTTGGTGTTTTTTTGAACATGAAAATCGAACTGAAGATATTTATCAGCATACATGGCTAATAATTCTGCGACAAAACGAGCATATTTTTTATCGTTCGTCACCAAGTACATCCGACCAGCAAGATTCATATAATTATAATTTTGCTTATGACGATTATGCTCATAGCCTCCCGCTTCACCATGACCAGGTACGTCGTACTCTAAAGCCATAAACGCATCAACATCTTTCTTAATAGCCGCAATGGTTTTACCCATTAAGCTGTCACGCCCTACTTCTTTTTGCAGTTGAGCGATCTCTGCTCCATTCAGTAAAATAGCGGATATTTCATTCTTCATCTAACAAACCTCAGCGACAAAACAAATTTCAACTGAGTATAAAGTAATACAATATGGCTTGAGTTTCATCCTTCTTATGACCAAACGCAGAACTAAATCACATAAAAGATTGTTCAATAAAGCAATCAAACGCACTGAACCATGACAAAATTCGCAGTAGACGCTCCATTTTTAATCACTTTGAGTAAGATTATTTTTGACTTACATCACGAACAATTGGAACTATTGTATTACAAAATGAATTTTCAGTTATTATTGTGATAGAATCAGGGTTATCGCATGGAGCGACTGTGATTGAGTAAGATATGTTCATCACTGTCCCTATATTTTTTAAAACTATGCCCCATCAATTAGGTGATCAAATGACGACATTTAACATTGCAGTGATTGGCGAATGCATGATTGAGCTTCAACAATCTGGCGACTTTCTAACCCAGCGCTTCGGTGGTGATACTCTCAATACTGCATTGTATCTTTCCCGACTAACACAAAACACCGCAATCAAGACCAATTACATCACCGCTCTTGGTCAAGATGGTTTTAGTCAAAACATGCTCGATGCATGGTCAAAAGAAGGCATTAACACTCAACATATTTTACGCTTAGATAACAAGCAACCAGGAATGTACTACATTGAAACCGATGACACCGGAGAACGCTGTTTCTATTATTGGAGAAACGACGCCGCTGCGAAATATCTGTTTGATCAAGATGAAAGTACAAAATTAATCGAAACATTGTCTGGCTTTGATGCTGTATACCTAAGCGGTATTACCCTTGCTATTCTTACTGAAAATGGCCGAAAGCAGCTGTTTTCCGTATTAGAAAAAATTAAAGCTAACGGTGGCAAAGTTATTTTTGATAATAATTACCGCCCTAAGTTATGGACTTCACTTGAAGAAGCTCAGAAAACATACTTGCAAGCGTTATCCTTGACCGATATTGCACTACTCACGTTTGACGATGAGCAAGATCTTTACGGTGACGACAATATCGAACAATGTATTGAACGCACTCAAGGACAAGGTGTGCAAGAAATTGCCATCAAACGTGGCAGTAAAGAATGTGTAATTATTGAAGCCGACAATATTCAATACGTCCCGACTAAAGCAGTTGAAAATGTAGTCGATACAACAGCAGCTGGTGATTCATTTAGCGCGGGCTATTTAGCTCGCCGCTTAAACGGATACAGTGCGAAAGATTCTGCATTATCGGGACACAAAGTCGCAGGCACAGTGATTCAATATCAAGGTGCAATTATTCCAACTGAAGCGATGCCAGACATCGGATTATAATTTTTTAAGGACTAAATATGTCAACACTAGATCAACAACTTGCTGACTTAAAGGTAATCCCAGTAATTGCTCTCAACAAACTTGAGCATGCTCTTCCACTAGCAAAAGCGCTGATGGACAATGGCATGCCGTGTGCTGAAGTAACTTTTCGTACTGAAGCTGCAGTAGGTGCAATTAAAATTATGCGTGAAGCATACCCAGATATGCTAATCGGCGCGGGTACTGTTTTAACGCCTGAGCAAGTTGATCAAGCTATCGACGCTGGCGTTGATTTCATTGTGAGCCCTGGGCTTAATCCAACAACGGTTAAATACTGTCAGCAAAAAGATATGCCAATTGTACCTGGCGTAAATAACCCTAGCCTTGTTGAACAAGCAATGGAACTTGGTCTTAAAACCGTTAAATTCTTCCCTGCGGAACCATCAGGTGGCGTAGGTATGTTGAAAGCTCTTACCGCTGTTTATCCAGTGAAATTTATGCCTACTGGTGGTGTAAGTCTTTCAAACATCGACAACTACCTTTCTATCCCTGCTGTCTTAGCTTGTGGTGGTACTTGGATGGTACCAACCAATCTTATTGATAATGAACAGTGGGAAGAGCTTGGCGTATTGATCAAAGATGCAGTTGCGAAAGTAAGCTAATTTTCATTCTACGCTCTCCAGCTTAATAGCCCCGACATTCGTGTTGGGGCTTTTTTGTTAAACTGAAAACACTTTTCTCATGCAGTATGAGAATCTTATGCACCGCACATAAAAAAACCACCTAGCTCTATTTGGGGGAAATATGCGAACTAAGTGGCTTTGTTTTGCGAAAAATTGTTAATTCAGTTCAAACTAAAGGGATTAGATACCCAATGCTTGACCACCACCAATTTGAAGTGTTTCAGCAGTGATGAATGAAGCATCTTTACTTACAAGGAATGAGATAACAGAAGCGACCTCTTCTGGCTCGCCAAGACGACCTAACATAATGCTGTCTTTCCAAGAAGCAAAGACTTCTGGTTTAGTCGCTTTAATTTGAGCGTGGAAAGGCGTATCGATTGTACCAGGAGAAACTGCATTTACGCGAATACCAGCTGGTGCCAACTCTTTTGCTAAAGCGCGAGTTAGAGTATGGACTGCACCTTTAGAAACACCGTAAATACCAGCGCCAGGGCCACCCGCATTCCAACCTGCGTTAGACGTAAAGTTAACGATTGAGCCACCTTCCGCTTTTTTCAAGAATGGAATTGCAGCACGTGATACGAAGAATGCGCTGTCTAAATTTAGCGCCATGACAAAACGGTAGAACTCAGTCGTCATCTCTTCCATTGGGCTACGACCACCAAGACCACCAGCGTTGTTTACCACAACATCAATTTTTCCGTATTTTTCGCCGATAGCATTAATGTTTTCGGTCACAGCTTTATCGTCAGTTACATCGAAACCGTAGTATTCCGCTTCAATCCCTTCAGCACTAAGCTCAGCAATACGCTCTGCGCCTTTTTCATCTTCAATTCCGTTTAATACGACTGTGTAACCGTCTTGGCCAAGGCGCTTAGCGACTTGGAAGCCAATTCCACCAGTAGCACCAGAAATAAATGCAACTTTATTACTCATTTTCTTACTCTCTTTTGGTTAGTTAGCCTCTACTAAGAAGTAAAAGCGATACTCTTAGCTCTCACATCTAATAGTATTGTATTATAATAGCATAATAAATAAAACCATTTAGCATTTGCCAACAAGTTAAAATGAGATCTGTAACTCATTACATATATATTCAATCACGCACTTATCGATTTTCTCTCCATAACAATCTTAGATTTCTTCATAACCTATTGAAATGATCATCAACAATAATTTCACCACATTGATGTGTTTATACTTCAAGTTGCACATGTTAAATCGTAAAATCGTTAAATTCCACACAGTTATCAACAAATTTATTGGCATAAGCAAATAAATAAAGTGCATCTACCAAAATAGGGTCTATATTTAGCATATAATGATATACAGCTAAAAAACCTTCAATAGAGCAAGTCAGCGAGAAGGCATTCAATATAGGAAGTCAAAGATGGCTATTTCGAGAAGAACCATACTAAAAGCAGGTCTTGGTATAGGAGCATTGGGCGCAGCCGGAATTGGTTATTCACATATAAGTAAAATACCGACCAAAGCAAATATTGTCATTACCGGTGGTGGGGCTGGTGGTATTGGACTGGCGAACATGCTAATGCGTCATCTCGACGGGGCAAAAGTTACCATCGTTGAGCCTAGAGATTTCCATTGGTACCAGCCTGGTCAAACTCTTCTGCTTGCTGGCTCATACCAACAACGCTCCGATGTTATCAGCCCTATCGAAAAATACCTTGATGCTAACATCATCCATAAAAAAGCGACTGTCGAAGAGTTTTTACCCGATACGAATACGGTGATAACTAGTAAAGGTGAGCGTCTACATTACGATTACCTAATCGTGTCGACAGGAATCGAATTGCGCTATGACATGATAGAAGGTATGGATACAAATCTAATTGGCAAACAAGGTGTTACGAGTATCTATCACAGCCCTGAAGCGGGTATGGCAAGCTATCAACAGGCGCACCAATTTCTTAGTCAGCCCGGCGAAAAACGGGCAGTATTTACTCGACCGCAAGGCGCGATGAAATGTGCGGGTGCACCAATGAAGGCCACGAACTTGGTAGAGTATTTCGCCAACGAATCTGGAAGACGAGATGAGTTCACATTCGATTACTTTACATCTGAAGCTAAACTGTTTGCGGTAAAATCATTCGATCAAAAATTAAAAGAAGTCTGGCAACGTCGCAATATTACGCCAAATTATGAGCAAACCTTAAGTTCGATTGATATCGCTAGAAATGAAGCAACGTTCACATTGTCAGATGGAAGCAGTAACACCGTTGGTTGGGATTTTATTCACGTAGTTCCTCCAATGACCCCACCAAAGGTTATCAGTGAATCAAGCTTAGCAGACAAAGAGAAATACAAAGGCTATTTAGAAGTAGACAAATACACTATGCAACATAAACGCTACAATAATGTATTTGGCTTGGGAGATTGTGTTGGCACACCGATAGGTAAAACGGCCGCATCTGTGAAATCCCAACTTCCGGTAATTACCAGCAACCTCCGTTCGATTATTGAAGGTAAAGAGCCAGTGGCGAAATGGGATGGCTATACTTCTTGCCCAATGATTCTTGATGTCGGTCATGCGATGTTATGGGAGTTCAACTATTCACTTGAACCTGTTACTGCGCTACCGTTTCAAGTTGTTGATCCATTATCAGAAAGTGCATTAGCGTGGACCATGGAAGAGACCTTCTTACGGCCAGTTTATGATGTCATGCTCAATGGATATACGCCTATCTAATCGATTGATTCAATTCATTTTGCGCCCGACTACATATTTAATTATTGCTAGGGCGTTTGCTTCACTACTTACAAGTTACATCTTCTCAAGCGGTGAGTTGCACGAATCTCGAATCACCAATTCACATGGCACAATAACTTTTTTGACCGCTTCCGTCTTAGCCTTGTCCGTCAAATCCTTTAATAGCATGCTTGCCGACTCGTACCCAATACGATAAGAATCTTGCTGAATGACGGTTACAGGAACTTTAAACATATCTACCATGGGAATATCGTCAAACCCAACAATAGAAACACGCTGAGGCACGTCAATACAATGCTGACTGCACAGTTTTAGTAAGTCTGTTGTAATGGCTAAGTGTTGGGTAAAAAAAGCGGTCGGAGCATTATCGCTATCTAAAAGCTCTACAGGCGAAGACTTAAACCCTTGGTCACGATCCCAATACTGAATCAACTCGTCATCATAAGAAATATTGTTAACACTCAATGCATCAAGATACCCTTGATAACGCTCTTTACGCGAGCGACTGCCTCCAAAGTGCTGTGTCATAAAGCCGATCCGTTTGTGTCCAAGTGAAATCAAGTACTCCGTCGCCTTTTTCGCCGCCGTGCGGTAATCGGACAGAACCATATTGGATTGACAGTCGTTATACTCCAATTGAAATTGCACTATCGGATAACCGGAATGGTGATATTGGTTAATAAGGTCAGCATTTTTGCCTGATGACGTAATAATAATGCCATCAATACACATCTGCTTTAAGGTTTCTAATGACCGACGCTCTACATCGGCATCAAAATCCGTGTTGTAGATTAATACGTTATACCCTGCCTTCTTACAGCAATCATCGATCCCTCGCAAAACTCGGCTAGTATTAAACCCTGTAATATCACGAACAATCACACCAACGGTTTTGGTCTTATCACTTTTTAAGCTACGTGCTATTGGGTTCGGTACGTAATTTAGCTCTTCAACAGCACAACGAATACGCTCTTTTGTTGCCACCGACATATGCCCAAATCGGCCGTTTAGGTATTGAGATACTGTGCTTTTGGATACGCCAGCATGAGTTGCAACATCAACAATTTTGATTTTAGTCATCTAAATATAATTTTTGTTAAACCGATCAATCTGCGGATTTGACATTCTATCTTGATCGTTTAACCTAAACAAGTAAATCGATTTACTAAACCGTTTTACTTATTTGGTAAACATCGTATATTTCACTGGAGTAAACAATGAAAATCACTGACATCCAGGTATTTGTCACCAACCCCGGCAGAAACTTTGTTACCGTAAAAGTGACGACCGAAAACGGAATTTATGGTTTAGGCGATGCCACGGTAAATGGACGCGAACTCGCCGTTGTAACTTACCTTGAAGAACATGTTACCCCGTGTCTTATTGGACGAGATGCCCATAGTATTGAAGACATATGGCAATATTTATATAAAGGTGTCTATTGGCGTCGAGGCCCAATCACTATGGCCGCGATTGCGGCGATTGATATGGCATTATGGGATATCAAGGGAAAAGTGACAGGGTTACCAGTTTATCAACTTTTAGGTGGAAAATGCCGAACCGGTGTCAGCCTATATGCTCATGCGAATGGTGAGAATATTGAAGACACATTAGATAAAGTGCAAGAGTCAATCGACCAAGGTTTTAAGGCCGTTAGACTTCAGACCGCTATCCCCGGTTTATCTGAAACCTACGGCGTGCTAGGTGACAAAAAAGACTACTTTGAGCTTCAGGGAAACCGCCCACTTCCACCAGAACAAGATTGGTCGACGCCGAAGTACTTCAAATTAGTGCCGGAGTTATTTAAACAAGCCCGAGAGCGTTTTGGAGATCAAGTTGAGTTTCTTCACGATGTTCATAGTCGTTTGACTCCAATTGAATCAGCAAAGCTTGGCAAGATGCTCGAAGAATACAATCTACTCTTTTTAGAGGATGCCTCTATTGCCGAGAACCAAGAAAACTATAAATTAATCCGTCACCATACGACGACCCCACTAGCAATTGGTGAAACCTATAACACAATTTGGGATTGTAAAGATCTGATGCAAAACCAATTAATTGACTATATCCGAGTAGCCGCGACTCATGCTGGTGGGATTACTGGTGTGAAAAAAATCTCCGATTACGCTGACGTACACAATATTCGCACTGCACCACACGGTGCTCCTGATTTGTCTCCTATCTGTTTTGCCGCACACATGCACTTAAACATCTCAACGCATAACTTTGGTATTCAAGAGTTTGTCGGGTTTGGGAATGATGAATGTCGTTCGATTTTTAAACATGATATGCGTCTAGAAAATGGCATGATCATGGTGAGCGATGCCCCGGGTTTAGGTGTTGAATTTGACGAAGAAACCGCAGCGAAATACTCATACAAACGTTCTTACCTTCCGGTAAGTCGGTTGGAAGATGGCACTCTTTGGCACTGGTAACCGCACAGTCGTATCAACATTCCAGATAAAAACATCAAATTTAAGAAAGGAATAACAATGAAAAAAACAGTATTAGTTTTCGGAACTGGTTTTGCTGGTCAAGGGCACGCACTCGCGTTTCGTGACGCTGGTGCAGAGGTTGTTGGCATCGTTGGGCGTAACCCAGATGTGGTTAAAAGTGTCGCTGAAAAGCTTAATATTCCCTATTTCGGCACCGATTGGCAAACAGCATTAGAAACATGTAAGCCTGATATTGTTTCGATTGCGACGCCGGGTGGTGCTCACGTTGAACCCATTACTCAAGCAATCAACTTTGGTTGTCATGTCTTTTGCGATAAACCGATGACAGAAAGCGGCCAAACAGCGACTGAATTGTATCAATTGGCTCAACAGAAGGAAGTAAAAACGGCATTTGCTTCTAGCTTCCGTTATATGCCTCATATCATGCAAGCGAAGGAACTTGTCGCTCAAGGATGCATTGGTGAGCCTACAGAAGTTGAGTGTATTTCTCATTTCAATCTCGATAGACATATTCCATTTGGTTGGTCGCACACCAAAGAAAATGGTGGTGGTCGCTTAAACAATAACTTCACTCACCTTCTTTCTATCGTGACTTCTGTTATTGGCGAGAACGTGTTGTCGGTTCAGGGCGAAGTTCGAAACGATATGCCGAAAGCCCCTGTCGTCGATGGTGTACACAACTTCATGGAACGACGTAACTTCATTCCAAAAGACATAGAAGATCCAAAACTAGAATGGAAAGAGTGCGACGTTGAATGGTCTTATACGGTTCTGATGAAACTGGAAAGTCGTTTACCTGCAAAACAACCCGTTTCAGTTCTGTTTAAGCATGGTGGACTCGTTCCTCGTTTCAATGAAGACCATATTGTATTCCATGGAAGCAAAGGATCGATTTATATCAAAGGTCATTATGGAAGTGGGCCGTTGTATTTGTGGGATGAGAAAAAAGTTTGGACTGAAATCGATCTACCTTCTGAAATTGCCACATCGCTACCAGATATCGCCGATGATACTCAACGCAGTTGGACCCACCTTGCCACTGAATTTGTTAAAGATATCGAAGGTAAATCGGTGGAACCCTATCAAACCTTCAAAGAAGGGTCGCAGTATCAAAATATAATCGACATTATTCGTAAAGATGACCGTTGGGTCGATTTATCAGTTCTCTAAACATCAACGATTTATCAGTTCTCTAAACATCAACATTGGTTTCTTCGATTTAAACCGAAGACTAAAATGCCCCTAGATGTATGATCACTAAGGGCATTTTTAAACGCGTTCTCATATTTCCTACCCGCTCTAATCGACGAGTAACACGTTTACACTTCACTTGCAGTCATCGAACCTTTAACTCGAGTTACAGGGTTCGAAAAAATAATGTACCCATTTTGTAGGTCTTTTGATTGGTACATTGCATTATCAGCCGCGGTCATCACTTTTTCAGCGTTTTGACATTCAGGATCAATAATATGAATGCCAATGCTGCCAGTAATATTAATGGTACCCTCTGCAAATTCGAACGGCTTTTTGATCAATTCTTGCAAACGAGAAGCTAATGCCTTGGCTTGTAATTTCATATTAATTTCACTACTACTACCAAATGACAGCAACAATGCAAATTCATCTCCACCAAGTCGAGCCGCTAACTCATCTTCACGAGTAAATGTTTGGATACGACTCCCCAACTCACTTAACAAGAGGTCGCCAACATGGTGACCGTATTCATCATTCACTGGTTTGAATCGGTCTAAATCCAAATAAATTACCGCGCCATATTGATTAGTACGTTTAAAGTGAGCCAACGAACTGGATAGCGCCATTTCAAACATACGTCGATTCGCGAGCCCAGTTAAATGGTCGGTATTAGATTCTTTCTTTAAGCGAAGTTGGGCTTCTTCGGTATAACTTAGCAATGAAAACACCCCAATAACCGCGCAAAATGCCGGCCATATAATTTGAGTATATATACTTGATTTAGCGAATAACTCTGGTGATGTTTCCAATAATATTGAACGGCCTAAAATAACAACCGCCATAAAAATAAATGCGTACCCCAATAATACATCTGAAGGGTGTCGTTCGGCTTTTAATTTAAGAAACATATAAGAAATGGTAAAGAATGCAATCGGTAAAAATACAGCGCTAACATGAAGATAAGCAGTCAAATCAGCTTGTAAAATGGCATAGATTTGAGCTGAGCATTGAAGCGTAAAAAATATTGCTAGTACCGACATTGGAAACGAGACAAAACATCGCTTAGAAGCGAAAGCAACCATCCCCCAAACAAAAATCGAGGCTGACATAGCCCCAACTATTTCGAGTGCCTTATTCATTTCAAATATATAGACAAACCAACTCACAAAGTAAGCAAAAAATGAAACCATGAAGAACAATATAGAGTTCGAGTTTCCTTTATGTTCTTTTACTCGAGTTCCAGCAAGCGCAAAAACCAAATTGATCAAAGCAACACTAAAAAAATAGGCTTGTTCTACGCTCATTTCACTCTCCATGTGTAGTAGATAGTGCGAAGTATCACACGTAATAGATATCTAATTCAACTCAATGTCTAACCGTACTCGATGCGGAAAGCTCTGACATTTGTACTGAAACATAATTTATCAAATAATCGAGCAACAAACGCAGTTTCTTTGAGCTTGCAGTACCGGGAGGATAAACCGCATACACATCTATCTGGTCGGTTTCATAGTCATCCAGTAATGACTCTAGTGTGCCACTTTTAATTTTTGGAAGTGCATCGTAAAGCGGAATTCTTCCCACGCCATGCCCTCCTTCGATAAACGCTGTTCGAGCGGCGGAATTATTGGTGCTAACACTTCCTTTCATTTTAAAACTAAACGTTTTAGTTCCCTTTTTTAAAGTTAATGTGGACGGTCCGGTTGTGTATATTACCCATTCGTGAGTCGTTAACTCGTCCGGTGTCCGTGGTCGACCATATTGATTTAAGTATTCACGTGATGCGCATAAACAAGTCTGTAATGTTGCCAGCTTAGTCGCTTGCAATCCAGAGTCTTTCAATGACGCGCCGCGAATAGCAAGATCATAACCGTCTTGAATGATATTAACGACTTCATCAGTGAGCACAATATCCAGCTTTATCTTTGGGTACAGTCGCTTAAATTGGTTTAGTGCGGGGACAATCGAGGTTAATCCTGCATTAACCGGGCAAGATATTTTTAATGTCCCTTGTGGTTCTTGATTCAGATTTTCCATCTGTAATTGTGCGGCGGTTGCTTGCTGAGAGATATTTCGACAGTGTTGATAATACTGTTCTCCAGCTTCTGTGAGGTGTAGGCTTCTGGTTGATCGATTAAGTAATTTAACGCCCAACTTCTGTTCTAACTTCTTTACGTGATAGCTAATCACCGCCCGAGAAAGCTCCAACTGCTTCGCTGCAGCACTTAGGCTACCCTGCTCAACCACTTGAGCAAACACCACCATACTTTTCAACTGTTCAAAAATGACCGTCACTTACGACCTCTTCAATCTAAACCGATACTATCTTCGCTGTTATTGTATCAATAAATTAAACATTGTTTTCATTTTTATCTGCATTGTCTTATTTAGCTGTACACATTAGACTGCAAATATTCAACTTATGCTCAAGGTACTTACCATGCTTAATTTCAGTTTCCAAAACAGTACAAAAATCAATTTCGGCACAGAACAAATAGCGTCTATTGCCAAGGAGATTCCAACCAGTGCCCGTGTACTCATTACGTATGGTGGTGGATCAATAAAACAAAACGGTGTCTATCAACAAGTTGAGCAGGCGTTGGCGAGTCACACATGGCAAGAATTCTCAGGTATTGAACCAAATCCAAAGTACGATACTTTGATGAAAGCTGTGGAACTCGTCAAAGCAGAAAAAATCGATTACCTTCTCGCGATTGGTGGTGGCTCTGTCATTGATGGTACTAAATTTATCGCTGCAGCAGCTTTATATGAAGGCGAAGATCCATGGGATATCATCACCCAGCGTCTTCCTGTCAAACACGCACTTCCAATTGGTGCAGTTCTTACGCTGCCCGCAACTGGATCAGAAAGTAATATTGGCTCAGTCGTCACTCGCGATGGTCACAAACTACCATTTTTAGCCGAAGCAGTTCGCCCTAAATTTGCCGTACTAGATCCAACAGTGACATTGAGTTTATCTCCCAGGCAGATTAGTAATGGTGTTGCCGACGCATTTGTTCACGTAGTAGAGCAATACTTAACTTATCCTGTAAACGCCAAAGTACAAGATAGATTTGCGGAAGGTTTGCTACTAACGCTGAAAGAAGAAGGCCCAAAAGCCATAAGCGAAGAACAACGCAATGACCTGGATGTTCGATCAAATATAATGTGGGCAGCAAGCCTAGCGTTGAATGGTTTAATTGGTTCAGGCGTCCCACAAGATTGGTCAACTCACATGATAGGCCATGAGCTTACTGGCACTTATGGTATTGACCACGCTCGAAGCCTAACCGTCGTACTTCCTGCATTGCTTAGAAATCGAACTGATGCGAAACGCGCTAAATTACTTCAATATGGTGAACGTATCTGGGGAATCACCGAAGGCTGCGAAGATGAACGAATCGAACAAGCCATTTCAGCAACTGAAACTTTTTTCCGTCAAATGAAGATGCCCGTTCGCTTATCAGAAATCAATATTAGCAAAAGTGATATCGACATCTTAGTTAATAACTTAGAAGTACATCAAATGACAGCACTCGGAGAAGATCAGCAAGTTACGCTCGAGGTGAGTCGTAAAATCCTAACTGAATCTCTTTAAGTATTTATAATAAAAAAAATAATATAATCAATGCAATATAAGGATCATTATGATTACTGTTCATCACCTAAACCGTTCACGATCTAAGCGCGTTATATGGTTACTCAAAGAGCTTAACCTACCGTACGAAATCGTACATCATCAACGTGATGCAACAACGCAACTCGCCCCTCAAAGCCTTAAAAAGGTACATGCGCTGGGTAAGGCCCCTGTCATTGCCGACGGTGACATTATCTTATGTGAATCTGGAGCGATTACTGAATACTTACTTGATCAAGCCAGCGATGCGAATTCACTTCGACCATCACAAGGTACGCCGGCATATTATCAATATTTACAATGGCTGCATTTTGCGGAGGGTTCACTAGCAATGCCTGTGATCGCTAATATGATGCTGGCAGGCGAGCAGCGAGAAGAACCGAAATTGATCGATCGGTACATGAATAAAGAAATACAGCTAGATATGGACTATATCGAAGCGACGCTTTCTCACCAAGCCTATTTCGCTGGTGATGAATTTACTGCCGCGGATATCATGATGGCGATTACACTTGAGTTCGCCGCAATGCAAAACCTTCTGGCAGGTTACAACGCAACCCTAGCCTATCTAGCTAAAATACAACAACGTAAAGCGTATCAAGCAGCATCTGAACTTGGATAGCTACATATCATTCTTAACACGATTCATTGTTTTAGACTCGTTATTTGACCTACCAACACCACGATGGTGGTAGGTCAAAAAACACGCGAATATTACAAAATACCAAAAAGTAATCCATTACATTTCATCATTATATCAACAAGTTGTAAAAAATAGGTTTTTTGCTCGAATTATTGAATTCCGGGGCGTATATTATTTTGCTCAGGTCAGAACTAATGACCATCAACCATGACGGTATCACACAGGAGTGACACATGCCGATGACAAAACTACGCTCTCTAGCGCTATCAACAACCCTAGTATTAGGTTGTGTAGCAACACCTTTTAGCTGGGCAGAAACAGCTGAATATGACACCAAAGCATTGAATGAACAATTGGTAATGTCGAGCTTATGGATGCAAGCTTCTGGCGAATACAAAGCATTATCATATCAAGCGTTCAACCTAGCAAAAATGCAACTAGACACTTATCTTGCAAACTACACTGGTGACAAGAAAGTTGCTATCGTTGTTGATGCAGATGAAGCAGTCCTTGATAACGGTGCCTATGAAGCATGGTTAATTGGTCGGAATGAAGGCTACTCTTCTAAAACGTGGGCAAAATGGATGGATGCCGCAGAAGCGAAAGCAATACCTGGTGCCGTTGAGTTTCTACAGTATGCAGACAGCAAAGACGTCGCGATATTTTATATCACCAACCGCAAAGAAGTTGGTCGTGCTGGAACTCTAAAAAACATGCAAGAGCTCACTTTCCCGCAAGTGACGGATTCTCAACTTCTTATGAAGACAGAGACCAGCAACAAAGAGCCTCGTCGCCAGCAAGTCGTTCAACAACATGATATTGCATTGTTTATGGGTGACAACTTAAACGATTTCTCTGTCGATTTTAGAGTGGAAACCTTAGAAGAGTCCTATGCCGCTGTTGAGAAAAACAAGGCACTTTTTGGTACTCAGTTCATCGTATTACCCAATCCGAGCTACGGTGATTGGGAAGGCAAAGTTTACAAAAATAACTGGAAAGCCTCAGCCGCTGAAAAAGACCAAATGCGTAAAGCGCACCTAACGTCTTGGCAACCAAAAGCGGAGTAATTATTCGCTAATTAACCTAATTAGGCATAAAAAATACTCTTTTTATGCCTAATTTCATATCACTCGGTTCTCATTGATTCTTAGCTTTGGCGCTTGCTTCCCAACCATATATCTCCAGAGAAGAGCTTTTAACCACCTAACTATAACGTATTTAGCAATGAACATGATAACCTAGATTCATAAGTAAGTGGTTTCAACAGAGAGATTTACCTTTGAAAGATTACACCGACAATTGTCCCGCCTTTCTTACCAATATCGTAGGAAACTATCTTCACCAAGATCTCACCAACAAGCTTGCAGAATCGAGCTACAACTTGTCAAAGCAACAGTTACGAATTCTATTTTATCTGTATGAAGAAGATGGCTTGAGCCAAAAGCAACTCATGGAGTTAATCAAACTCAGTAAAATTTCATTAGTTAAGATTATTAACGACCTTGAAGAAGCTAACGTCGTTGTTCGGGTTCAGAGTGAAAGCGACATGAGAGTCAATCGAATTTTTCTAACGCCACTCGGTAAAAAACTTAAGTCGCCCCTTCTTGGCCTCATTGACCAGCACAAAGCGGATATTTTCGAAGGGTTCACTGAAGAAGAAATCGGACTTTACGTCTCACTGTTACAAAAAGTGATTGTTAATATAACCAAACGCGCAAAATAGGTTAATTGCTTATCCTTTATTTATAATAATGTGTTTTTCAGCACAGAATAAAAAAAGGAATTCGTTTATTTCTTAGTAATTAGGTTAAGTGGTTTAACTAAAATTCCACTCATCTTGTGTACTAATAAAAGTTGTTTATATGCCTTCTCATTGCATATTTTCACTTTACTCCGAGGATAAACGATGAAAAATGTCGATGTGTGCCAACTCGACCGCCGAACATTTATTAAAAGTGCTGCGATTGGTGCAGTGACCATTTCCGCCACTTCCGCAGGCCTCCTGGGTTCAATGAACGAAGCAAATGCCGCTCCTCCCAAACCAAAGCTGCATAATCATACTCATTCGTTCAGTGTCGTCACAGTGGGGACCGGTAACCCTATTCCCGATAAAAACCGAGCCTCATCGTGCACGATGATTCAATTCAATAACAAATATTATCTGCTCGATACCGGTAATGGTGTTAATGATGTCATGGATCAACATGGATTTGCTCACAATAAAATCAGCGCCATTCTTTTTACTCACCTCCACGCAGATCACACCACTGACTTTATCGATTTAATGATCAATCGCTGGATGACTGGCGGCAAAGAAATGTCCATTATGGGGCCGCCGCGATGTGGTGGGTACTATAACTTTATGCTCGACTTTTTTGCCGATGACCTCACCTATCGTCAATACCGTGGTTATAAAGGCGGTATTACCGAACTTGGCATGTTCACTGGCATTGACGTAACAGAACTCAAAGGCCGAAACAACTTTGAACTTGATGGTATGCAGGTACGTACCGAAGCATTAACCCACACCATGTATAACCTTGGTTATCGTTTTGACGTTGATGGTAAATCAATTGTGGTTTCAGGTGATACATCTTTTGATCCGAAATTAATCGAGTTAGCCAAAGGAGCGGATGTCCTAGTCATCGATGCAAACATTACCACTGTCACCGCTCAGAAAGGTGCTGATGAACAAACCTTCACCGATGAGAACATTGTCAAACCTAAACCCAAATACGAGTACGCAGGAAACTTTGATGTCGCGCCTCACATGGGCATCGATGACGTGGCAAAAACAGCTACCGAAGCCCAAGTTAAAACCGTCGTACTCACACACTTACCGCCCGCACCTTTTAATATTGACACAATACAACCTTACTTCGACAAGGCAGGCTTTAAAGGTCAAGTATTAGAAGCAACCGATGGTCTTGAAATTAATCCTTAATGCATGAAACATAGAACAGAAGGCAGAAAGATGTCTAATAATAACGAACACAACAATTCATCCCGCAGAGAGTTTTTAACTTCAGCAGGGAAAATGGCTGGAGCAGCCGCGCTAATCTCAACGGGAATTTCTCCTGTAGTCGCAGCAACACAAGCAGCACCGGAGAGGCCAAAACCAAATGCTGAACCGATACCTGAAGGTTTTCAGGTCATCACCATTGGTATTGCGGGTCCGCCGATGGAGACTCTAAATAGAGATCGCACATGGCCAGCCACTCTGGTGCAATTCAAAGATAAATACTTTTTAGTTGACTGCGGAGGCGGTGCGACACATGGATTACTTAAAGCAGGAATTGTCCCATCAAAAGTAAAAAACTTGCTATTTACTCATCATCACGCCGATCATAACTCAGACTTTTCAACCTTCTTTATCGGGGGTTGGAATGGACCAATGGGACGGCGAGAGCTTAACATCGTTGGTCCGCGACAGACTCAGCAGCTATACGACATGACGATGACCTTCTATAAAGAAGATCTTGACTACCGTATGCACTACGGGTTCCCCGCCGAAGGCTTAGCGAAGAATGTGACCATCAAAGAAGTCAGTAAACCTGAAACGTTTGAGCTTGATGGGATAACAGTCAAGACCGTTGAAGGAATCCACACCATAACGAACTTTGCTTATCGTTTTGAAGCCGAAGGCCAATCCGTTGTCGTCACTGGCGATACGGCCTACTCGGAAGATATCGTAGAGCTATCTCAAAATGCCGATATCTTGGTCATTGATGCTCATATGGCAGAAGGTGACTTTGCAAAAAATGTGCTAAGCAACGCAGAACAAAGAGACAATATGCGAAAAGCTCATATGTCAAATGAAGACATAGCGATGACCGCATCAAAAGCCAAAGTGAAGAAGGTAATATTGACACATTTACCACCCCTTCACGTAGATACCAGCGCAACGGTTAAATCACTAAGGGATGCTGGCTATTCTGGTGAGATTGAAATCGCAGAAACTGGTGCTCGATATCTAGCATAAGTTATGCAAGTCGTTTAGAGAATGACCACAAAGCATTGGTTGAATTGACTTCATCTAATGCTTTAATAATGATTAAAATTCAATTCCATTATTATCTAACACCTCCCATTACATACAAAAAATAAATGAATCCAAAATACGTTGATTCCTATAGCCTCTATTTAGACACATTAATAATAAGCCTAACATAAGCGAAATTTTATATTAAACAATGCTAATTTTTTGCAAAGACAAATATATTAGCTATCAATAAATTAGACTAGAGATTAAAAACATTTGAGTTTTTAATCTCTTTTACTTTGATAATCATATTTTAGTATATATACTGTCTTAGTTATGATACGAAACATTTAGACTGGTTATATAATCATTAATTCAATAGGTTAAGGACTGAAATAGACATAATCGAGCGCTATTGACTATATTAACGATAGAAGTTCGCTCTTGTAAGTTATACATTTGCGTATTTCTAGTTTTAAAACGGGTAAACTATTTATGAATGAAATATCTGGTATAAAGCATTTCAAACATTATTTTTTTACATTTTTGTTTTTTACCATCATTGCTAGCATTTTTTCTTTCATTTTCCCTACCCTAACTTCTAATCTATCTAAATTTACCTGTTTAATTATAGTTTGGGTTACGTTACTTAGTTTCTTTTGTCTCCACATTTACATTGTAAAATTTGAACTAGGGAAACAACGTCAAATCACAAATTATCTTTTCAACAAGGTCCCTAGCTCCGTCTACTTTAAAGATTCATCTGGTACAATTATCCACTGCAACACAATCTCAGCTCAGAAATATGGCCATTCAATCGACGAAATCATTGGTCTTAATGAAGATAGTTTGAATCAAAAAATTCAACAAAAACCATTGACCTGCGACCAGGATGACTCAAGCCCATTCTCTAATCCAACAAAAGAATGTCATATAACCTATATCGACCCTCAAACCAGTGAAAAGCGACATATGCTATCTCTGCAAATCCCATATGTCGATATATCTGAAACACAAAAAAACCTCGTTATAGAACAAGATATCACCGAACTTATTTCTCAAAGAGAGGACGCACACCGCAGTAAGTCTCGGCTCGAACATGTCTTAAAGGTATCTAAGGAAGGTATATGGGAATGGCACATACAAACCGATATTGCTGTATGTGATGATAACTGGCATAAACTCTGTGGTACGGACCCCGGTAGTCAAACCACCTTTTCTGAATATGAAGACTGCATCTTACCCGAAGACAAAGGTCGAGTTTATCAGGCAATTGTTCAAGCACTAAATCACAACCAGGTGTTTGACATCGAGTACCGTATACAGCGACCTGACGGAGAGGTTATATGGGTGTGGGATAGAGGTAAAATAGCCGATGTCGATGCTGACGGGAACCCAACATTGATGGTAGGAATCGCTCTCGAAATCACACGACGAAAAAATACGGAACTCGAAATCACAAAACTGGCGTATTTTGATCATTTAACTGGGCTAATCAATCGAAGTCAGATACTAAAAAAATTAAACCAAGCCGTCAAAGCTGAAAACTCAGCTCATTCCTATAGCGCGGTACTGCAATTAGATATTGATAAATTCAAACTTTTAAATGATTGCTATGGCAACAAAGAAGGAGATAACATTCTTGTTGAAGTCGCGAACCGTATCCAAAACACCATCGAGGATATGGCAACGATCGCGCGCTACGAACGTGACGAATATATTATCTTATTTGAAGATATCGATACTTCTGAAGCCGCGGCACAGGCTAAGATCGATTCAACGATTACGCGACTGTTTGAGCAGCTAAGTCAAAGCTACATCATTAGCCACAACAATATGAATATCGACTACCGCATTACATGCAGTGTCGGAGGTATTTTATTTAATGACAGTAGCCATTCCAGTGAAGAGCTACTTAGCCTTGTCAAATACGCACTAATTGAAGCCAAAAATACAACGGGAAATAGCTTACAGTTTATAAACAATCGAATCATTCAAGAATTAACTAATATCGCAATGCTTCAAAAAGATATGATCGAATCACTGACGAGAGATGACCTCACGATCCATCTGCAGCCCCAATACAATTCTGATAAAAAAATATTAGGAGCAGAAGCACTAGTTCGATGGCAGCACCCTACTCGTGGGCTTCTATTACCTTGGGCTTTTCTTCATATTGCCGAAGACAGTAATTTAATCATTCCAATCGGCAACCGCGTACTTGAACTTGCTTGTAAACAACTCTCGCAGTGGCATGCGTCTGATAATACTCGTCACCTAACTCTATCGGTGAATATCAGCGCAAAACAGATTTGGCAAGAGAGCTTTGTCAATGAAGTCATTCAAATTATTGATAAGTATGAATTTAAACGCTCGCAATTAACTTTAGAAATTACCGAGTCACTATTAATTGAAGCTATCGACGATGCCCATCATAAGCTTACTCAACTAAAAGACTACGGTTTGTCGATCTCATTGGATGATTTTGGTACTGGATTTTCTTCATTGAGCCACCTGCGTACCTTTCCTGTCGATGAGATTAAAATAGATAAAAGCTTCGTAGACAACTTAAACACAGACCCTGCATCGCTAGTACTTGTTAAGTCGATTGTTGATTTGGCGAAAAACTTCAATCTTAGAGTAGTTTGTGAAGGCATCGAACAACAAGAGCAGTTGGATATTCTAATGTCGATAGATGCGATGGTGTTTCAAGGGTATTTGTTCAGTAAGCCCATTACGATTGCTGAGTTTGAACATAAACTCAGTCAATAAAGACATCGAATGCACAAGCAGTATTCCGCTCTATCAAGCTATTTACATTCAAGAGCAAAGCACTTTATTTATCTTGGTAACTGCGTAAAATACTTATCATCATAGTAAAATCGAGAACACCATGGCAAAACTTACCCTTCAAGAGCAAATGCTTAAAGCTGGTTTAGTGAATGAGAAAAAACTAAAAAAAGCCAAAAAAGGCGCAAAAAAATCACGAGTCCAAGCTCGTGAAGTAAAAGCGGCAGTAGAAGAACAAAAACAGCAACAATTAGAACGAGATAAAGAGCTGAACAATCAAAATAACCAGCAACGAATCAAGCGAGAAATTCAAGCTCAAATCGTTCAACTGATCTCGATGAATAAAGTTGATCGCAAAGATGGCGAGATTAAATACAACTTTACAGACGGCACACTGGTTAAGTCCCTCTACGTCGACGAACCCATTCGTAATCAACTGATTAAGGGCATACTAGCGATTGCTCGAGACGGTGAAAATTACGCTGTAATTCCAAGCAGCGTTGCCAACAAAATTGCTCAACGAGATAATGACTATATTATTGACCAGAAAGTACAAGAGCCCGACACCATTGCTGAAGATGATCCATATGCCGATTTCGTCGTACCTGACGATCTAATGTGGTAATTTAGCTCGTTAATAAAGCCTTGAAATAATCAAGGCTTTATTGCAACTTAATGGTTATTCATCTTCAATCGAGTTTCTTAAAATACCCAACCCTTCTGCTTCAACTTCAACAACATCACCGGGCTTCATAAATACCGGTGGCTTTCTTACATAACCGACACCAGATGGTGTACCTGTAATAATGACGTCACCTGGCATCAAGGTCATACACTCACTCAATATCTCAATCAATTTTGCCATTGGGAATATAAAATCTGATGTATTGGCATTTTGCATCACTTGCCCATTAAGCCGAGTGACTAATTGAACCCCTTCCATTCCAGCTGGGAGTTCATTGGAAGTAACAAACTCTGGACCAAACGCCCCGGTACCATCAAAATTTTTGCCGATTGTCCATTGCGAGCTTTTACGCTGATAATCTCGAATGGTTGCATCATTAAACAATGCGTAGCCTGCAATATACTCTAACCCATTCTCTGCTTTTATATGACGAGCCTTTTTACCAATGACTGCGGCTATCTCGCCTTCATAATCTAACTTATCAGAACATCGAGGACGAATAATTGGGGCTTCATGTCCAATTAATGATTCTCCTCCACGAAAGAAAATCTCGGGGTATGACGGCGGCTCTACACCACCTTCTACCGCATGGGCAGCATAGTTTCGTCCAATACAAATAATTTTCGGTGGGTTTGATACAAGTGGTGTAAAACGTAAACCTTCACTCGAAACTTTCGCATTTTGAGGGCAGTTATCAACAATCGAACTGAGCTCCTGTTCAATATCAATATCTGATTGAATCAAACTTAATAAATCGGTGGGTAAATGAGCTGCCGCCACACTTAGATCTATGACCTGATCATCGGTTTTTATACCGATACGGCTTTTTCCTTCACATTCAAATGAGACAATTCTCATGCTGATCCCCTTTTGCTGTTATCAATTTGTTAACGTTAATATACCCATTAATATTGATAATATCCATAAATTATAAAAAATATCGTTATTATTTAAAAAATAAATTAAATTTAGATATTTTATAGCTTAATACAGAATTGCAACTCAATATTCACTAGAGCTAATTTGATTCATCACCGCTAAGGGTGACCACTTGAGCCGATAATCTGATATCAATTTGCATACTCCCTTCATTGATCAACCAACGCCTAATCTTAAACACTCTAGCGCCACTACTGTGCATCGGATCGGCTTCAGCCAGTTGCGTCGCTTTTTCTAAGGTCGATGCTCGATATACAATCAACCCAGCCCCTTCCAATGATTCACCAGTCGAGTCGGACATTGGTCCCGCTAACATAAGTGAACCTAATGCTTCGAGTTCAGCTTGATATGCCAGATGGGAAGGTAAATAGTGCTTGATCACTTCGAGATCGGTATTGGGTTTACTCTCTACAACAAATACTTCCAATGCCAGAGCACCACGTTCTTTCGCTTCGGTTTTGTAGTCTTGCCACGAAATCATTTTTATCTCCTTTTTGCCTTGACGCAATTCTAAAATAAAAATATCGATATTAATTGACATCACATTAAAACATCGTTAAAAATTGTGCAAGTGTTAAATGTTTGTGAAAGCAAGTAAGTAAAAACCGTTAATTCTAGACATTAAATTGACACCTAGATATCAATCAAATGGGTAATCACACCGTATGTGAATACAGCAAAAAAGGAAGAAGGAATGGCAGATTCGAGTGACTATAAATCATCTGAAACCAACCTAGAACAAGTGAGAGCAAGAGCTCAGGAAAGTGTTCGGGCGTTGCGAATTCGAAAACCAAGGCTAGATTCTGATTCTATTGACGTGATATTAAATGATGCTCGCTCACATTATGCGTGGCAAGACAAACCCATTCCTGAATCATTGCTCAAAGAGCTCTATCAAATAGTTGCCAATGGTGCGACGAGTATGAACTGCAGTCCAGCAAGGTTCTTCTTTGTTACCTCGCAAGAAGGTAAAGATAAACTTGCAGCATCACTAAAAGAAAAAAATATCGATAAAATGCGCGCGGCTCCCGTGACGGTAATTATTGCTCACGATCTAGATTTCTGGGAAAAGCTTCCGTTTCTCTTTCCACATGAAGATAGAACGCCTCTTTTTCGAGGGAAAACGGAGTACTGCGATAGAACCGCTTTTCTAAACGGTACGCTTCAAGGTGCTTACTTAATGATCGCAGCACGAGCATTAGGATTAGATGTCGGCCCCATGTCTGGATTTTCAAATCAGATTGTAGATGAAACCTTCTTCGCGGGCACTCGTTTACAATCCAACTTCTTATGTAATTTAGGTTATGCCGATGAAACGGCACTCTTTCAAAAATTACCTCGATTTGAATTTGAAGAAGTGTGTACATTTCTCTAAATAGCACGTTTACAGTTTCAATAAAGCACTTAAGAAATACCAAGAAGAACAATAAAAAAAACAACAATTTATAAAATTTACGCCAAAGAAATATATAGAGCACAAGAGTGAAACATTAAGTACAAATATATTTTAAAGGACGATGAACGATGAAAACTTCTAACAGACTACACGTAAAAGGATGGGGAATGGCGGTGGCCATTTTGATGTCTCTACCAGCAAGCGCGACGGAAACCATCAAAGCCACAGTCATTGATGGCTACCCAGCAAAATCAATGTGGGTTCATGAATTTTCAAACTTTTTCATACCTGAGGTAGATAAGAAACTCGCTGAAACGGGCAACTACGCCATAAAATGGCAAGAGTCCTACGGTGGCTCTATCGTTAAACCCAAAGGCGTATTAGAAGGGGTAAAACTGGGTTTAGGCGATATTGGTATCGTAACAACGATTTTTCACAGTTCTAAGTTACCTAGCCAATCACTCGCTGCAGTTACCCCTTTTGTGTCCAATGATGCTCGCGTTGTTGCTAAAGCCGTCGATGAAATTGCAAAAGAATATCCGACAATGCAAAAAGAGTTTGCTAAACAAAAACAAGTCTACCTTGCAACGGGCGTCGTTCTAAATACTTATCAACTCTATAGTAAAAACCCAATAACCGATGCGACGCAACTGAAAGGGACTAAGGTTGCTGGTGCAGGAACAAACTTACGCTATCTCGAAGGTATTGGAGATGTTGCTGGAGTTAGAGGTGGATTAACCGACTTTTATAATATGCTAGCAACTGGCTTAGTTGATCACGCAATGCTTTGGCCTGAAGCAGCGAAGACATTCAAGATAGCGGAAGTCGCGCCCTACATGACTCAGGCTAATTTTGGCGCAGTCAATACCAAAACAGTCACGGCCAATGAACGATTCTGGAAAAAACTGCCTGATGAAGTTAAAGCCGCGATTCAAGAAGTCGCTATCAAGTATCGTGATCACTTGGCAAATATCGCAATGGATCGTGCTCAAGAAAGTCGTGAGGCATATGTCGCATCTGGTGGAACCATTATAACAATGACACCGGAAGCACAGCGAGCATGGGCAGAATCAATGCCAAACCTGGCGAAAGAACTGGCCGACACCCTTGAAAAATCCGGTGAGCCGGGAACAGAAATCATTCAAGCATATATCAACAAATTAACGACACAAGGCGCTACCCCTATCCGTGATTGGGCAACCGAACTTAATTAAACATTCTGTTAAGTCTACGGATTAATAATTGGAGCCTCGCTATGTCAAGTTTATTGATTAAAGTGATAACGCCTTTCTCGCGCATAACCGACGGCATAGCAATGATCGCAAACACAGTAGGAACACTCGTCGTGTTGCTACTTGTGTTAGCGGTAGATTATGACGTGATAGCGAGAGGCTTATTTAACAAGCCTTTTATGGGGGCAGTAGAAGTTGTTCAATTTTCGATGGTGCTTATCGTATTTTTGCAACTGCCTGATGTGATTCGAGTTAATCGATTAACTCGATCAGATGGATTTTTGGTTCTTATGGAGCCAAGGTTCCCCAAATTTATAAGTTTTATTCGAAAGTTAATTAATGCTATTTCCGCATGCTTAATGGTTATGATCGCGGTGGCTATCTGGCCGGAATTTATCGAAATGTTAGAAACCAAAGACTATTTTGGTGTGCCAGGCATATTTGTTGCGCCGTGGTGGCCAATCAAGCTCACAATATTTCTGAGCGCCGTACTTTGCACATTTATCTTTGCTTTCAAAGTGATCTTGGGTGAGCAAGCAAAAACCTTATCAACGCCAGGAGATAAATCATGAGCCCAATCGAGATTGGATACCTCTCTGTCCTTGCGATTATAGTCAGTGTCTACATTGGTTTTTACATTCCAGTTGCATTAAGTGTCGTGTCGATCGTCGCGATATGGCTACTACGAGACAATCTAGAGCTTTCTATCAACCTGCTAAAAGTTGCCGTTTCGGACAGTGTGATGGAATACACTTTTGCAACTGTTCCATTATTTACATTTATGGGCCTAGTAGTTTCAAAAGCGGGTATGGGATCGGATATCTATCAAGTGATGAACTCGGGGTTCAAAAACTTGAAAGGTGGAATAGGCATGGCAACAGTTGGTGCCAACGGTATTTTCGCAGCAGTGACGGGTTCTTCAATTGCATCGGCTTCGGTTTTTGCAAAAGTATCGGTCCCGCAAATGTTGAAATATGGTTACAACCCAAGATTTGCGGTTGGTGTGGTTGCGGGCTCTTCTGTTTTAGGCATGATCATTCCACCGTCGGCCATGCTCATTATCTATTCATTCGTCGCTGAGCAATCCGTGGGTGATATGTTCTTAGCCGGTGTTGTACCGGGCTTAATACTGACATTTGCTTATATTGTTTCGATTTGGTTTATGGGTCATTTTTTCAGTAGCTTCATTGGCGGAGCAAGAAAAATTGACACCGAGTGGATGTCATTTCGTGAAATTGCCGAAAAGACCCTGCCGCTAATTGGCTTGATCTCAATTGTTTTAGGCGGAATTTATACGGGTTGGCTAACGCCAGTCGAAGCGGGAGCAGCGGGTGCAGCTTGCGGGCTTTTGATTGCCTTTGCACGACGAAAAATGACCCTAAAAATATTCTGGGAAGCGTTAATAGAAACCGGACACATTACTGCGTCTATTTTATTTTTAATCACAGCAGCGTCGATCTATAGTCGGATGTTAGGCATCGCAGGCTTACCAAATGAACTTGCGGAAATATTAGAACAAAATGAGATGAGCATTTTTATGACAATGTTTATCTATGTATGTTTGATGCTTTTTTTAGGCACGTTACTCGATACAGCATCAATTATTTTAATTGTTGTTCCTCTATTTTTGCCACTCATTGAACCTATGGGATTAAGCCTAGTTTGGTTTGGCATTATTACCGTAGTTGGCGCTGAAATAGGCTTACTTACTCCACCGCTGGGTATTAGCTGTTTTGTTATTAAATCCAGTTTAGACGACGACCGGATCAGCCTCAAAGATGTATTTATGGGTGCTCTTCCATTCACATTTATCATGCTAATGGTACTAATCGTATTAATTAAATACCCAGTATTAAGCATAGGAATATTAAATTAAGGGGATAAATTATGAGAACCGTTACCGCAGAGAATATTACCGATACGTTCATTGGGTATTTTGGTGATGACACCGATCCACGTACAAAAGAACTAATGTCTAGCCTCGCTCGTCATTTACATAGTTTTGTTAAAGAGACACAGTTAACGCACGACGAATGGCGACATTCTCTCGAACTTTTAAAGTGGACTGGTGATATCACGACCGAAGAACGAAATGAGTTTGTGCTTCTCTCTGATGTATTAGGTGTTTCATCTCTGGTGGATATGATTAATTCTGCCCCTAAAGCGACGAGTTCAAGTGTACTTGGTCCGTTTCATGTCACTGGTGCACCACCAATGGACAAAGGCGCAGATTTTAAACGCCACTATGAAGGCGAAGTCATTCTCGTCGAAGGTACGGTCAAAGATACCGATGGAAATCCTATTGCTGGTGCAAGTGTCGACATTTGGCAAACCGCTCCAAATGGGATGTATTCATCTCAAGATGATGAACAAGATATCAATAGTTTCCACGGCATGTTTACCACCGATGAAAATGGGCGATACGCGTTCACTACTGTGCGTCCGGTTTCTTACACCGTCCCGAGTGATGGTCCTGTTGGCAAGCTATTGGATGCAACTGGTCGCCACCCATGGAGACCATCTCATTTGCATTACATTGTAAGTGCACAGGGGTTTCGTTCATTAGTCACTGAGGTGTTCCCAGATGATGACCCGTATTTAGATCAAGATACTGTATTTGGTGTACGTGAGGATCTCGTTACGACCTATATCCCTCAAGAAGCGGGCACATTCCCTGAACAAGGATTTGAACTATCCGGGAAAGTGGAAGGCAGTTATTCACGAATTGATTTTGATCCGATCTTAATCAAAGCGTAGTGTGAACCTAACTCATGCTACATACATCATCGCCCGCTTCTATAGTGGGCAATGATCTTACTTGGAAGTTGAACGCTGTACTATCACAATGAGTAAACCACCTAACACTAAACCACTCGCTATAACTAGCCTTGAACTTAGCGCTTCATTACTGAATAAAACGCCCCCAATAGACGCTATGATTGGAACTAATAATTGAACAACCCCCGCACGTAATGTGGTTAGCCCCTTAAGAGCATGGTACCAAATTGCGTATCCAATTCCCGAAGCTAATGCTCCAGACATAACCGCGTAACTGATC
Source organism: Vibrio phycocola (assembly GCF_054404255.1). Lineage (NCBI taxonomy): Bacteria > Pseudomonadati > Pseudomonadota > Gammaproteobacteria > Vibrionales > Vibrionaceae > Vibrio > Vibrio phycocola. The sequence goes on along the minus strand of NZ_JBTAMQ010000007.1, from coordinate 251,521 downwards.
CCTTTCACACTATAGTGACGCTCACCAGTATCAATCAGCATCCACAACACGATCAAAACTGAGGCTGCTCCAAAGTTCAGTGCGGTATCATTCAATGGCGCTGTAGACTTACGTCCAATGAGTGTATAACCACCCCATGCGATACCCGATAACGTCATTAAACTTGCACCAAATGCAGATGGCGTACTAAGAGTGGGTAACACAAGATACACAAGCCCAACAAATGACAACACGACACCGCCTAACTCGATAGGTGTCAATCGATGGCCAGACTTCCAACTGATTCCAATTAACGTTAATTGCACCGCACCAAATAAAATCAGTGCCCCTGCACCAGTGTCGAGCGACAAATAGGCGTACGAAAAACTTAATGCATAGATAAATAATAAAGCTGATGCAACCCAATTCGGGCGCAGATGTTTCGTCCTAGATCTATTTTTTACGAGTACTATCGCTAGCAGCACAAATGCTCCCGACAGAATTCGTAACAAGGTGAAACTTCCGGCATCAATATTCCCTTCTGCTAACGCAATCCGGCATAACACCGAATTTCCTGCGAACGCCAATAGCGCAATAATGGTGGTTATCACCGTAGTTCGATCTATCTTATCGTGCATTGTGTTCCCTACATTCAGCTAATCTATTGATGAAACACAATGGTACGCGTTAACACAATTTGTGAAAGACGATTAAGTTATTACATAAAGATAATTTATCTGATGATGTTAATGAGGCATTAATTTTGATAAGAATCAGAGGAGTGGTTTTTATATTGCTTAACTGTTAGATCAATATTTGACAACGGTTGCGGTTTAGAAAACAAATACCCCTGTAAATAGCAGCATCCCAAGTCTTGCAGTTTTTGTCGTATTTCTATGGTTTCGACGCCTTCTGCAACCACACTACAGTTAATATCTTGAGCTAAGTTTAAAATTGAATTAATAATTGAACGATTGGTTTCGTCATCGTGATATCCCAAAATAAATGACTTGTCGATTTTGATTTGTTCAATCGGTAGCTCTCGCAGTAATACCAAAGACGAAAACCCTGTACCGAAATCATCGATGCTAAATGTAAAACCTCGGCGGTTCATTGCTGTCATCACATGCTTGGTTTTATCCAAATCTTCGTGCATTGCACTTTCTGTGATTTCAAATGAGACATCACCAAATTTAAGGCTCCCCTCTTCAATTAAATGGTCAAGCTGCAATAATAGATCCAATGACAGTAGATCTTTAGCGGATAAGTTAATGTGCACGCTGCCATCAAACCCTCTCTGTCGAAAAGTTAAAATATCCTTCGATACTTGTTCAATTACCCGTTTAGTAATCGAACAAATAAGAGCGCTCTTCTCTGCCAGTGGAATAAATTTATCTGGTGGAATAAACTTCCCATCGTGTTGAGGCCAGCGAATTAAGGCTTCATAGCTTACTATGATGCCACTAGTCGCATCGACAATCGGCTGATAATAAACCTCAAATTCACTATTGCGAATGGCCTCTGACAATTGAATAAGCAGATTCAGCCGTTCGTATGAGGCCTCGCCCATGTCAGAATGGTAATATTCTAAATAATTTTGTTTGCGTTTCGACTCATACATTGCGAGATCGGCTTGTTTGAACAACGTCTCAACTGCATTTCCATCTAATGGGTATCGCGTAGCGCCAACACTAATAGAGATTTTCATAGGATAATTGTCGACCATGACGGGAGCTTCAATACTGCGATGCATTTTATCGATGACCCGACTGACGCCAAGAGTTTCACTTTCCTCAATAACTAACGCAAATTCATCGCCGCCAATTCGGTATATTTTACTCATATCTAAAAGGCTGGTCGCTAACCGATTGGACACCACTTTTAAAAACTTGTCGCCAAATTGGTGGCCGAGACCATCATTAATATGTTTAAAGTTGTTTAGGTCGATAAATAGTAACACAAACGATGTTTGCTCTGATATTTTCAGCTCTAACGTATCGAAGAGGTATTTACGGTTCGCTAGGCCCGTTAAATTATCATGGAGTGCATAATGGGATTGATGTTCAGCAAACGTATTCGCTTTTAAAATCGTTTGAAAAGAAAGTTTAGACACCAGAGCGACAAAAACTGAACCTCCAAACATAATCATAGAAATAAACTGACGCGTACTATCTACTGTTTCACTCACGAACAAGTCAAAAAAGAAAAAACCATAACCAAATACGAAGAAAACCAAAAGAAAGGTCAGTATCAACCAACCAGAAAGTTTTTCTAGTTTAGAAATACGATAAATCGGCCGGATACTAGAAACAATAAGGAGTAAACCAACAACAACAAGAACCAAACAAATTAACTGTGTAATCACAAAGACTCACTCTAGTAATATAATGACGATAAGTTTACAGACAAGATACCAATTATAATAGTAGTCACAATTAAACAATGTGCATAATTGAAAGGTTTAAATATGTCGGGATGAGTGGATATCATTTAGAGCACCACTTCTCTAATTGAGTTAGCAGAACCTGCTTATCTGCGGGTTTGACAAGATAGTCATTCATACCAGCTTCACGCAACTGCTCAATCGTCGCTGGACTGTTATCTCCGGTGTAACCAATAATCACGATATTATTAAAATCTTCATGTGAGGAACGAACCAACGAAGTCAGCTCTAATCCATTAAGCTGAGGCATTTCTATATCAAGTAATACCACGTCATATTGATGCGCCCGGATCAACTCTAACGCTTCTCGGCCATTTTGAGCTTGTTCAACGATATAGCCTTCTCTTTCTAAAAGAATCGACGTAATCATTCGTAAAGAGCGATTATCATCAACTATCAGGACCCTACGATTATAAGGCTTAATAGAGAGTTGGTACTTTTGACGTTCAGGCTGATGATTATTGAATATTAATTCATCCAGTAATTCATTCCCTTCTTCTTTCCAACGCTGTGATGTCACTAAAAGCGCGCCTAAATTGTTAGGCAGTGTATGTACTGAATTACTGTTCTTATCATGTAAATAACAAATTTTAGACTTTGAAAAATGCAAATTATCTTCAAATGCAAGCAAATCAGTTAGCTGAAAGTACGCTTTTTCAATATCAACGATGACCAAGTCAAAGTAGGTACTTTTCGAGTGGCAGGCTCGATGAAGGTGCATCCGGCTATAATTAAAACCTTGGGAGTTCGCCCATGATGCCAGGTTACCACTTATCTCATCTCTTTCTCCAATATATAAGACATGCTTGGTTTTCAGAACATTCGATTTGGTATCCCTAACCTTACTGGACTCATATAAAGGAAAATTAAGTTCGAATTCGGTCCATTGCTCAACCTCAGATTGGCAGGTGATAGTACCACCAAAAGACTCCATTACTTTACGGCAGAATGGTAAACCTAATCCGAAACCATCGTGTTTCCCAGAAGAATAAAAGTCATCAAAAATATGCTCGAGTATATCATTCTCAACACCAACGCCATTATCACGAACTCGAATAACGTTCTTAGCACCATATTGCATCAGCTCTATTTGAATAAAAAACGTTTCAGAATAGTTATAGTAAAAAGCATTCTTAAGTAAGTTATATATCGAGTACTTGAGTAACGTTTGGCTTCCAAAATATTCAAAATCATCGTGGACAATAATATTAACTCGGTTTCTATCTCGACTCTCTTTATATGGAAAGCTAAAAATTGCATCTCGAATAACCTCTGAAGCCTTGCAACGTTTAAAGCTTGTCGAACTAATGCGATTGCTATCGATAGAAGCCAGTAATAGATCAATCGCATCACTCGCAGAATGAAGAACATTGTCTGCATCGTTTAATACCGCATGAATCTGTACAAGATCTTTCTTACTAATATTTAGCGTTGAATCTGACTCATCTGGAACCGGTGTTAGCGCTTTAAGAACATCGACAGACGTCTTAATCGTGCTCATTGGATTTCGCATTTCGTGAGCAATACCGGCTCCAAAAGATTTAGCTATAGAGACTTGAGTCTCATAGGTGCTTTGATTTCGGTGTACAAATACTTCACCCAAAACGTATGCGAAAATAAAAATACAGGCTTGTGGCCAGTCGACCACGGTGAACGGTGCATACCCAATCTCCCAAAATACTGCCAGATAGGCCGCTAAAACTGCAACCACTACCTGACAAAATACAATTTTTGCCCGCGGAACAATGAGTACATGGAGTAAAATAGCCGACATACATGACATACCCCATACGTTGGACCAATTATTCATCACCAACATATAGAAAAAGAAATAGGGTAAGCACATCGTCGTCATGACGATGAAATAATAGGGTAGATATTTCTGAAACCTTACAGGAACAGAGCGACGCTTCACAATAGCAAGCATCATAAAGCCTAGGAACAGGCGAAAAACTAAATTCTCATAAGGCTGAGGAAAGAGTTCGGCCCAAATAAAATAGAATAAAGGGAAACATATAAATCCCCCCCACCCAATCGGCGAAAGGTTAGGCTCGGAATCATGATAAATTTGCTTAATCGAATCCATAAAATATGTACGATAACCTTTTTTGTGTTTATCAGAACCAAAATGTATAAAAGAAGCCACTATTATAGCAATGACCTACACAAAATCATTATTTCATATGATTTATGATGTCATTCACTATTGTGAGGAAATGAGCGTAATTTTGCTGCCATGCTCACTTCTTCCTATATCAATCCTGCTTTCCATCTGTTCTTTCAATTCATTGACGTGAGAAATAATTCCTATCGTACGTCCTCCTTTCTGCAGCTCGATAAGCGACTCTATTGCAAGATCGAGTGATTCTGTATCTAAACTGCCAAAACCTTCATCAATAAACAATGTATCTAAACGAACTCCGCCACTGTGAGCTTGGACAACATCCGAAAGGGCTAATGCCAGTGACAATGCCGCGATAAACGACTCTCCTCCTGACAAGGTCGCGACATCACGTGTTTTACTGGTGTAGGAATCTTCGACTAACAAATCGAGCCCTGAACTTGCATTACCTTTATTGCGTTCATTTTTGCGCACAAGATGATAGCGACCAAAACTCATGGCTTGTAAACGAATGGATGCTTGAATTAGAACGTCATCTAGTAGTACTCCTAGCACAAAGCGATGTAAACTCACTCGAAGATGGTTTTTCCCATTGGCCACATCACTTAACGTCCCTAAAATCTTATACTCTTCTTCTAGTACCTGATTTCTCTTCTTAAGTACTTCTAAGCGCGAATGAGCGCTGTGTAGCGCATCGTAACGGGACTGAGTTTTGCTTAGCTGCGCAGAACGATTGACGAGCTCCTCGTTTGCACGCTCTATCTTCAGTTGGCTAAGATCTAGATTAGGGAGGTCTTGATCGACCAGTTCCGTTTTAATCTGTTCAAGCTGTGACGACAATTTGACCTGTAATTCATCAAAGGTTTTAATTTCAATACTTAACCTGTCTATGTCTTCTTTTTCTCTAAACGCGTTCTGATACTCCTGCAGATGACTAAATGGGCTATCCGTGAGCCCGCTTTCCCATGATTCACAATTTATATGGTGTTGGGCCGTCGACTGCTGCAGTTCTTTCTCGCCACTCGTCAGTTTGGTTTCGATAACGGTTAATTGCGTATTTAAATCCGTAACATCTTTCTGCGCTTTCTCAAAATGTTGATCGATTAACAATACCTGAGTGCGTAGTTCGCTAAGTTTAATCTCCAGTTGGTTTCGACTCACTGCTTTTATATCCACCAACATTAACGTATCTAATCGTGCTTGATAACTTGCGACTTCAAGAGCGCATTGTTCTCGTTGCTTATCAAGTGTCACAAGCTCTGCATTACCTTGCTCAACCAGAGCACGCCCTTTTTCTAAACGTTGATTAATAATGTCTAAATCGAGATTGGTGAGCTCATTGAGTCCATTATTTGTGACAGTGTAATGGCTTTCAAGTTCTGTTTCTGAACCATACCAAAGCGCCATAACATCGACATTAAGTCCTTTTATTTGTTGAGAAATGCGCTCAAGCTCTAGACGTAATGATGAGATAGTATTCTCAATCTCCTTGAGTTTTAGCTCCGACTGAGTTGCGTGTTGGCGGGCCTTATCAACTTGCTCTTTAGTGACCGTGTCACCTGAAAATTGCGCAGGTATTGGATGTTCAAGGGAACCACATACTGGACACGGGCTATTTTCACCTAAGGTCTGGGCAATATTAGCGGCTTGATTCAGCAACCACTGGCCTTCCAGTTTTAATGCTTCGGCTCTTGCACTGCGCTCTTGCAGTTGCTGTTTTTCTAATGTCTTCAACCAACCTGTTAACTGATTATTGAGTTTAGCGTCTTGTTGAGCTAAATCTCTGCGTTGAGAAAGCATCTTTTTAACCGATGACAGCTTTTCAAGTTCTAAACGCAACAGCGCAATTTGCTGCTTACTATCACTGGCGACTTTACTATCGCGTTCAAGTTGATCAAGTTTAGTTTGATAACGGACTAATTCTTCCTGTTTCTTAGTAATACTAAGCCCGGTTGCACTAAGCTTTCCATTTGATTGCTCGATACTTTTTTGTAGCTTTTGAATCTCAGAAAGTCGATCTTGTTGCTGCTCAATCTCAAATATATTTTGTTGCAATTTCGGTTTCGCTTCCAAAGCCTTAGTCGCTTTATCAAGCTCAATGGTTGCGGTTTTTATATGTTGATTTAACGTCTGTTCTTGAGCGCGTAACTTCTCTAATGTCAAACTCAAGGTCGCTACTTTTTTATCACTTTCAACTTGAGCAAGATGTAAGTGAGCAATTTTTTGTGCTTCTAACGCTCGGTCTCGCACCACTCTTTGGTCTTCAATCTCAGTGCGCTTCTGCGTATTTAGACTTATCTGTTGAGATAATTGATCTCTCAAAGCAAAACGTGAAACAAGATGTTCTTGTTTCTGATGACTACGTTTTGCATCATCCAGCGCTTTCGCTAACACATCACATTCTTGTTTAACATGTGAAAGCTCAGGAGCAAGCTCATCCAACTTGCTCACCAATTCCGGTTCATTCTCCACGCTAACTAAATCTAAAATACCTTTCAGCTGCTGATCAAATGCGTCTTTTTCCTTTCTAATTCCACTCGCTTGTTCTGCCAATGCACTCTCTAAACGACTGTAAACATTGGTGCTAAATAATTGCCCGAAGATCTGTTCTCGATCTTTAGAACTGGCCAGTAATAAATCACGAAACTTACCTTGAGGAATCACCATGACTTGGCGAAATTGATCGGCGCTCAAGCCAATCAGTTCGTTGATTTTCGTGTTCACGGGATTCGGTTTAACCGCGACAGTTTCCCAATCTTCTGACACCCACTGCTCTAAAGATGCTCGGTGCACATGTCGAGTTAACCCCGTCCCCCGCTGCTTTGGGAGCCACTGCTCTGGCTTACGTTCAATTCTAAATCGCCGCTCCCCCAATTCAAACTCGAAACACACTTGAGTTTCAGTGCCTTCACTGGCGAGATCGCTGCGCATTTGGTCACCAGTGCGCTCATTACCGGTGGTTGAACCATACAAGGCATAACAGATCGCATCTAAAATGGTACTTTTGCCACTCCCCGTCGGGCCATTAATCAAGAAAAAGGGCGTATGACCAAGCTTACCAAAGTCAATATTTTCCTGATGAGGAAAAGGGCCAAACGCAGATAGAGTTAACTTTAGTGGACGCATTATTCACCTCCACCTTGATTAATCTCACTCAAAGTCTGTTTGATCACTTCCAATTGCGAATCGGTGAGCGCTTCACCTTGAATTTCTTGGAAGAAATCACCAAACATATCGAGCTCACCACGTTTTAGCTGACTTGAACTTGGCATATCTAAACCTTCTCGCATTAAGCCCGGCTTTTCGATATGGAGTACGTTGGGATACACTGTTCGCAGTTTTTCCATAGGATCGAGCATCGCATGTTTGTCTAGCAGGCGTACTAATAGATAATCCTCTGAATGCGCATCTCTGCTCGCATTTTCGATAATAGCGGAAAGCTCACCTTCAATAACCCGAACATCACGCATCGGACTAAATTTCAACGGAGTCGTGGAAAACTCTCCATCTTCATTCAGCTCAACAATCGTCATTGACTTATTCTGCTGATGCTCTGAAAAACTGTATTTCAACAACGAACCCGAATAACGAATCGATTCTTTGATTCTCTTTTGAGGTTGATGTAAATGACCGAGGGCGACGTAATCAAAAGCTTCAAATTGACTCGGACGAACTTTATCTAACCCACCTAATGATAAGGGGCGCTCTGAATCAGATTCATCGGCACCATCCACAAAACAATGGGCAAGAAGCACATTAGGAATATTCGAATTAATGTCACGGGTAATTTCCCCAATCAAAAACTGATACATCTCATCATGGGTTTTTATTTGTACTGAAAAGTCGTTACGAATGAATTCTGGATCCACGTATGGAATACCGTAAAATGCCACCTGTTGACCTTTATTGTCTTCTAAAATTACCGGTGTTGTGATCGATTTGATTTCGGATAAGATATGCAGCCCTGAGCCACTCATATGAGAAGCAGCAAACCCCAGACGCACGGCACTATCATGGTTTCCTGGAATTAGGATAATCGGCACGTTAAGCTTTTGACAGACTTGATCAATAACCTGTTCTAACAATTCAATTGCGACAGTTGGTGGCACTGAGCGGTCATAAATATCGCCAGCAATCAGTAGTGCATCGATATCAGAATGCTCACCGAGATAACGAGTCAATTGGCGCAATATATAAGCTTGATCATCGATAAGAGAGCGATTGTGAAAGCTTCGCCCTAGATGCCAATCAGAGGTATGGATAAATTTCATGAATTAGAATGTGTTAGCCACGAATGACTTAATCATACAGCAATCAACAGCCGTTAACACAGGATGAAATGGGAGATAAATCTTATTTCTTACGCACTTTCAAGATACGTGGGATGAGTTCAACACCGGATTGGTAATTATGATCTGCAGCATCTAAAGCAAACGCTAGAGCGCTTTTCGCAAACAAGTCATATTGCTGAGGTACAGAGTTGATCCGAAATGGCAAAAAGTCTAGCAAGTTACTATCTCCAAAAGTTGCCAAACGAACCATACTCAGCAGTTCATCGTGCTGATTTAGCACATCTAATACGCCTTCAAGAAGGCTATGTGATGTACACACAATAGAATCAGGCACACACCCTTGCTCTACCCATTCTGAAAACAAGCGTGCGCCTTCTTCACGACTAAACGATTGGCCATGTGCGACAACAGAGCGGATCCCCTTCTTTTTCACCGCAAATTCAAAGCCTAGTTGTCGCTCGCGTGATACGCTTAATTCAGGCAGTGCTCCAATCAGCCCAATTGACGTGATACTTGGAGAAATGATAGAGGCAGACAAATCAAATGCAGCGCCAAAATCTTCACTAATAACACACGAAAAAAATTCATCATCTAACGAACGGTCTATCGCAATAACAGGCGTTCCGGTGTCTTGAATCGCTTTGTAAAAGCCCGTCCCATCACCTAGGGACGTTTCAACAATTAGTGCATCGACCCGACGAGTAACGAGTGCTTGTGCAATCGACTTTTCTATTTCCGGATCATCTTCAGTACTTGAGACCAATACCGTAAATCCTGCTTCACGAGCCAGCTTTTCGAATCGTTTGATAAATCGAGCGTTACTCGTATTTTCAATATCCGTAATAATCAAACCAAAACAACGGCTTTCATCGTCAGATAGTACCGAGTCAGGGCGAGTTGGCTGAGAGTTGTATTGCTTAACAATGGTCATAATTCGTTTTTGCGTCTCTTTACTGATGCGATTTTGGGCTGCTTGGCCATTGATAACACAGCTCACTGTTGTTTTTGAAACACCAGCTAGCTTTGCTACTTCACCTATAGTCATATCAATGGCTCTCATCGTATATATTCTCAGTTCGTTTTACTCGCATACATTTAAGTATAAAAATAAAACGTAGTACTACATGGCTATTTTTAATAAATGGCATCTACATCTACATTTTCCCTTGGTCTAGTAGACAATAATGAGATTTTACTTTTCATTTATGATGACTTAATTGGAGTTTAGTTTAAGATTTCTCAAGGTTCTACTTCTCCCGAAACATAATTAGTCTCAATCCCCTGCTTGATTTCACAGGTGATAAACTGCAAAAACATCTAAAAACTCGCTAATGATCAAAATTGGCGTAACCGCAGCAGTAATTCATCAATGCTGAATCCCGTTTCAGCTATTCGCTTCGGCACAATATAGAACTGTTTCGCTGAAAGAAAAATAATCACATTATGTTGATCCTCACGCCAACTGTGAATGGTATTCCACCGAAGGCGTGAACGACCTCGTGTCGATGCAATCACGACAGACTCCGGAAATAACTCAATACTATAAGGCTCTCGTACCGCTTTATGTCGTCGGTAATAGCGCCGAGCAATATGTGGCGAACCTAACCTAGCAACAACCCAGATCCCAAACCCCACGACCCCGATACTCACAATGATGGGTTTTAAAGCCAATGGAAGCCATACATACGCCGCGATAAACACGCATACAACGAACCCGCGAATAAACCAGCTCGATCGACTCAGGCGTCGAGAAAGCATATAAGCGAATACATAATCTGATTCATTGATCTGGTAAATGGTTTTCATCGTCAATCATTCATTGAAATATAGTTAAATAATAACAGAATCTTAGATGTGACACTGTCGTCCTAAACAAACACAAAAACACGTAGAAAAAATTTGTCACATTTCCGACAAAACTCAAAAGTAGCAACTAGTATATACAGGATGGTGTTAGGTAACTACTTTCACATCATACTAAAATTCTACTCATTTTATTTCTTATTTGCCCATTTTAAAGAGAACATCAGCATGAAAAACATCAAGATCAGTAAGCTATTATTGGGTGGGTTTTGCATCCCAATTATTGCATTAATTGGCTTAGTGCTTTTATCCATTTACGAAATGCAAATTATCAACCACCAATCAACGGTGATTTCAACAAATTGGTTACCTTCCGTTCAACTTGTAGAACGGATTAATACACAAACAGCTGATCTTCGTAACCAAGAAGCCGTGCATATTATTTCTACTGACTCTTCTCAAATACGCAGTGCAACAACTTCGATCAATAGTGTTAAAAACGACGTCAATGATTCAGTTAATACCTACAGCAAACTGGTGTCGAGCAGCGAAGAACGCGAGTTACTGTCGCAATTTAAGCGTCAATATCAAGATTACCTAACTATACAAGGCAACCTCCTGAGGTTATCTGAGCAAAATAAAAATGATGAAGCAAAAACGTTATTTTTGGGCGCATCATTAACTGCCTACAATAATTATTCCAATACACTTTTAAAACTATCAGACATTAACGAAGCCGGAGCTGAAGAAGCCAGTCAATACGGTGATATCATCTATGACCAATCCGTCATGATGATGGTTGGATTAATGATTGCGGTATCTGTTGGTGTCATTTTCATCGCACTTGTCATCGCAAGAAACTTAGTGACATCGATTAATACAGTGCAAAATGCAATGACCACGATGTCGGAAGGAAATCTCACGGTAAGAGTTCCCGACCAAGGAAACAATGAATTAGGAATGCTTGCAGAAGGCTATAACAAAACTGCTGAAAAACTCTCGACAATGGTAGGTCAACTCACGTCGGTTGCCGACAACGTTTCCTCTTCCTCTGAAACGTTAGCGTCGACGATGACACAGGCTGATTCCAATTCACAACAAATGCTTTGTCAGGTTGAACAGGTAGCCGCGGCCGTAAATGAAATGTCTAGTACAGCCCTAGAAATGAGTCAAAATGCCACTCAAGCTCACGAATCAGCGACCGAAGCAATGAAAAACGTTGATGGCGGTAACTGCTCGCTTGGCGATTCAGACACGATTTCACAAAAAATTGGCGATTCGGTGCGTGAATCGGCTGAAATTGTCGACCAACTCAAATCATACTCGACTGAAATCGGAGCGGTGATCGATGTTATCAACAGCATCTCAGAACAAACAAACTTACTCGCGCTCAATGCCGCTATTGAAGCCGCTCGTGCAGGTGAACATGGACGAGGATTCGCAGTCGTGGCAGATGAAGTCCGTTCGTTAGCCGCGAAAACTCAGCAATCAACCGTCGATATTCAAGAGATCATTACCAAGCTTCAAGACCAAGCGGGTAAAGCCGATGATTATATGAAATCAAACTCAAAATTAATTGATGAATCACAGACTGTCGCCCAACAACTACAACAAGCTTTTAGTGGGATATCTGAGTCAGTTAACTCTATCTCTGACATCAATACACTTGTCGCAACAGCTTCAAATGAGCAATCGAGTGTAACAGAAGATATTTCAAGCAACATTTCTGCCACCGTTGAGATGGTCAACGAAAATGTAATCGGTATCGGTGAAAGCACTAAGTTCAGCCGAGTGTTGTCTGAAGAGGCAGAGAAACAGAAACGACTCCTCGCTTTCTTCCGTAACCACTAAACCAAATTATCAATACGTATTGTGCAAAATTGACAATCTAAAATAGAAAACGGCTCATATCAAAGTATGAGCCGTTTTTAATTGTTGCTAATAAGTGACTAATAGCTCAAGAATAAGCTTAATTTCACTACTGAGATGACTGCGTTAGATAGTGAACAACCTGATTGCTGCTGCCTCGCCACTCTAATGATGGGTCAGCCAAATCTTGCTCAAACTTCCCATCAATCACAACATCTAGGTAAGGCACAAGTTGACGTTGGTGCTCAGATAATTCGCCGAGTAAGTACCCTGTCCACAGCCAAATATCCTTATCGGGGCATTCTTGCTTTACACGCTTGACCAAATTCAAAACATCTGCAACATTTTCTGGATGCATTGGATCGCCGCCGGATAGCGACAACCCTCGTCGGTAAATACGCTTATCGTTCAAGTCAGCAATGATTCGATCTTCCATTGCTGAATCAAACGAGTGCCCTGAGCGCAATGACCACGTACTCTGGTTATAACACCCACGACACGCATGTTCGCAGCCAGAAACAAAAAGCGTTGCACGAGTTCCAGGCCCGTTCACCACGTCGATAGGATAATAGTTATGGTAGTTCATACCTTGTCCTTACAAATGCTTCACTCGACGCTGCACTTCTTCTTGTTTGCCGAAGTTAAAAGGTCTCGCATCAGGACTGCCTAAATAGCCACACACTCGGCGAGTCACCGATACTTTCGTAGAGTCATGGTTTCCACACTTAGGGCAAACAAAGCCTTTGCTCGAACAGGAAAATTCTCCAGTAAAACCACACTCGTAGCACTCATCTATTGGAGTGTTAGTTCCGTAGTAAGGGACACGTGAGTAACTGTAATCCCACACATTCTCTAACGCTTCGACATTGCGTCGCATGTTCGGAAATTCGCCGTAGCAAATAAAGCCACCGGTTGAAAGATTTGGATATGGCATTTCAAAATCAATCTTATCGTACGGGTTTACTTTTTTCTCAACGTCAAGGTGGAAACTGTTGGTGTAGTATCCCTTGTCCGTTACGCCTTCAATAACACCAAACTGTTTTGCATCAAGACTACAGAAACGGTTACATAGGTTTTCACTAGGTGTGCCGTAAAGACTAAATGCGTAACCAGTCTCTTCTGCCCATTGCTCGGTTGCTCTTTTTAAGTACTGAATCACTTTGATCGCTTCTTCACGACGCATTTGATCATCAAAAACGTGGCTATCATTATCAAACAAGGCATTAATGGTTTCGTGAACCCCAATATAACCGAGTGAAATAGACGCTCGACCATTTTTAAATAGGTCTGCAATCGAGTCATCCGCTTTCAAACGGATTCCACATGCCCCTTCCATATAGAGAATAGGAGCGACACGCGCTTTGACTTTTTCTAAGCGACTAATACGAGTTTCTAGTGCTCGACGAGCGGTTAATAAACGCTGATCAAGCAGTTCGTAAAATGCGTTGATATCGCCTTTAGCTTGAATTGCTACGCGAGGTAAATTTAAACTGACAACCCCTAAATTATTACGTCCATCATGAACTAACTCGCCATTTTCTTCATAAGGATTTAGGAAGCTACGGCATCCCATTGGCGTCTTAAACGAGCCAGTTACTTCAACTACCCGGTCGTAGTTCAAGATGTCGGGATACATGCGTTTAGAAGCACATTCCAGCGCCAGTTGCTTGATATCGTAGTTTTGATCCGATTTCTTGTGGTTTAAGCCATCTTTGATTGCAAAAACCAATTTTGGGAAAACCGGTGTTTTGTGATTCTTGCCAAGACCGGCAATACGATTCTTCAAAATCGACTCTTGAATTAAACGTGACTGCCAGCTTGTTCCCAAACCAAAACCAAAGGTAACAAACGGTGTTTGACCATTCGCGGTGTGCAATGTATTAACTTCATACTCTAACGACTGAAATGCGTCATAACACTCTTTCTCAGTTCGCTCTGTCGCAAACTTTTCTGGGTTATGAATGTCCCACTCCATCGCGATTTCGAGGTTCTTATCGTAGCTTGCAGTAACATAAGGCGCGAGAATTTCGTCGATACGGTTAATCGTGGTACCACCGTATATGTGGCTCGCAACTTGAGCAATAATTTGTGCGGTAACCGCTGTCGCAGTAGCAATAGATTTAGGCGTATCAATCTCAGCATTGCCCATTTTGAAACCGTGGGTAAGCATACCTTTTAGGTCAATCAGCATGCAGTTAAACATTGGGAAGAATGGCGCGTAATCTAAATCATGATAATGCAGCTCACCTTCTTCGTGCGCTTGCACAATATCTCGCGGTAAGATGCGAGTTTTCGCGTAATGTTTTGCCACGATACCAGCAAGTAAGTCACGCTGAGTTGGAATCACTTTACCGTCTTTGTTCGCATTTTCATTGAGTAGGTCAGCGTTGCTTTCTTCGATCAACCCCTCAATTTCTCTCGTCAATGCACTTTGCTTCTCACGGGAAACATCTCTATCATGACGATATTCGATGTAAGAACGCGCTAATGTTTTGTACGGTCCTTGCATCAATTCGTTTTCAACCAGAGTTTGGATGTCAGCGATGTGAACCTGCTGTTTGCCTTCGAGTTGTAGTTCGACAGCCAACGCTACATTGAGTGCGTAAATGGCAATCTCTTTGTTTCCGTGGTCTGCAGCCGCTTCGACAGCTGCTTGGATACGATCTCGGTTAAATACAGCGCTTGATCCATCACGCTTAATCACTACTGGTTTCATTATATTCTCCTTCCCTTGATTTTTTTGTTGCATCGGCAGATACACTATATAGGGATTTATATTTACTGTCTGACACTATATGTTGTGGTGTATTAAACTCTAATCACCTAGACATGTATTGATTTAGATCAAGAAAATTTAGCTCTTGGATAAGATAGCTACGATCTTTTATCACAGGTCTCATTTAGTGAAAATTTATAATGAAACTCTATTTTTGTGAGAGATAGCGAAGTATTTTCGTCAGGCTTTCTGCATAAGGCTTTGCACAAGATCAACCGGTTTTAGCAAAATTTAAGTTCTACAATCAACCAAAGGAGTCTGCCATTGTCGATACAAAACCCTCTTGTATTATTCGCTTTACTTAGCACAGCATTTAACGTTAACGCGCAGTCGCTAAATATAATGAGTTGGAATTTTGAATGGCTGAGTTCGACACAGGCAACCCAGGTTAATGAATCGAAACGTTCTAAAGCCGATTTAAATGCATACCGAACCATTATTGAAAAACGCAAGCCGAATGTTATTGCCTTTCAAGAAGTGAACGATTTAGGAGTATTAAACAAAGTTCTCGGGAAAAACTTTAATATCATCATGTCCGACCGAGCAACGTCATCAAATCAATCTCTCCAATATCGCGATATCAATCAATATACTGGTGTCGCCATCAACAAATCGCTCACTTACAGTGATCCAAAAGATATTGTTCTCTCTCCCAACAGAAAACTGAGATTCGCAAGCTACGTTGTACTTGAACCCAAAAATTCGTCACCGATACATCTGCTCTCAGTACATTTAAAAGCTGGGTGTATTGGAAAATACCTATCAAAAGAAGAAAGTTGTGTGACCCTCAAACAACAAAGCAAGCAGTTACATGAATGGATTAACCAAAGGAATGCGAAAAATCAGCCTTTCTTAATCCTTGGTGATTTTAATCACGATCTCACCTATCGTGGGGATTGGATGTGGAGAGAAATCTCTGCGGATACCAAGCCATCACCGAACCTGTTATCAAGTAAGCTAGAATCCGAATGTGTTCCGAGTGGTAAGACGAAACGTCATCGCTATCTGGTCGATCACATGATTGCCAGCTCAGATATAAGCGCAAAATCGATCTCTCAAATTCTGTATTCACTAGAAGACCAGAGATATCAATTGAGTGATCACTGCCCTCTTGCGGCAACGCTTAATTATTGAAATGAGAATGTCAGCATATGTCGGACTTAGCAGAGTACGATTGCTCTTCCGTTTACACTAACTCGCTTTCAACTTTAGTGAAATGAACAATTTTGTTGGTGATAAGCATAATTAACAACACACTAGCACCAAAGACAAATAAGCCAAAATGAATTTGAATACTGGCTATCGCTCCCAATTTGACGGAAACAATCAAGACCGCAACCACCATGACATCAAGCATGGCCCATCGACCATACTCATGCATAAGGTTTAAGAATTGTTTTGTCTTTCGTGATGATCTGTTACGGGGTAATAAGAGATTATAAAGTACGTAAATCTTGAGTAGTGGCAGTAGAATACTAAACCCAGCGACAACCAGAAACAAAACGAAATGACCGCCAAGCAGCAACTCAAGCGCGCCGAAAAGCACCGAAAAGGAATTTTCAAAGACAAAAAACTTAGTAACGGTCATCATCGGAGTCACAATACCAATGGCAAAGAAGATGGTAGCCGTAAGTAATAACCAACGTAACTTTTTAGCTTCAATAGCAGGAATTAGAACTGATTCATCTTTCATTGGTTGCGCTTTAATCGGGGATCTCCTCTGCCATAAAATGCTAACAGCCCGTAGTAAATCTACTTAGTTTACATCGCTTTTCTAGCGGTTAACTCGCTCTAAAGCTGTTCGATAATAGACTTCCAGCTAACGTTAGGCAACCGGTGTTCAAGACTCAAGCTCAAAAAATAGTGAACAGTGAATTCGATGCAAAAAATTCATGGGTTTTTATGCTTAAATAACTGGCTTAAATTATTTCTCATTGTTAGGTTAGGAAATCAAATCGTGAATGACCCATTAAGCGATCAACTATAATGCGCAAGGAGCTGGAGTATGTTGGATTCTATCTGTGATGTCCCTGGAATTAAAGTAGGGCATGCTCAAGATGACCAAGGCGGAACTGGATGTACGGTGATATTACCCGATTTAGATGCGGTCTGTGGTGTCGACGTTGCAGGTGGTGGTCCCGGAACTCGTGAAACCGATGCACTCAATCCTGTCAACCTAATCCAAGGAGTCCATGCCGTCTATTTAGGTGGTGGCAGTGCTTATGGACTTGCCGGCGCAGATGGCGTAATGAGTTGGTGTGAAGAGCATGGCAGAGGGTATGACGTCGGTGTGGGTGTTGTTCCAATTGTTCCAAGTGCTGTTCTGTTTGATTTACCTGTTGCTGATTATCATGCTCGTCCCGATAAAGCGATGGGATACCAAGCGTGTGTTAACGCCACCGATGACGAAGCTCGCTGCGGTAACGTCGGTGCAGGCACAGGTGCATCGGTCGGTAAAACTAAAGGAATAGAGTTTGCAATGAAAGGTGGACTCGGTACTGCGAGTCTAAGATGTAACGATATCGTAATTGGGGCAATTGTAGCAGTAAATAGCTTAGGTGACGTTATCGATCCCTCTTCTGGAAAAGTGATTGCTGGAATGTTAACGGAAGATAAAACTCATTTTGCCGGCACGATCAATGTATATAAAGAGATAATATCAACTGGGATTAACCCAAAGATGTCAAATACCACCATTGGCACCATTGCAACCAATGCGAAATTGACAAAAGCGCAAGCCCAAAAAGTATCAATGATGGCACATGATGGTTTTGCTCGAGTAATTAACCCAATACACACTCTTCATGATGGTGACACCATATTTACGCTTTCCACGGGTGAATATGAAGCAGACGTGTCTGTTATCGGTGCTCTTGCTGCAGAAGTCATGGCTACCGCCGTACTGAAAGCAGTTCAATCAGCCGAAACGCGCTATGGTATTAAAGGGATGGCCAATTAATCGCTCCACGCCACTGTTCATAGGCTTTTGCTAACGCAATCACTTTAAGATCATCAAATCTTGGAGCGACGATCTGCAAGCCAATAGGCATTCCTGATTTGGAGAACCCACAATTAATTGATGCCGCTGGCTGCTCTCCCATATTCCAAGGAACAGTGAATGCTATGTGTTCAAAAGGCTTTTGTGGATCATTCGTCGGTGAAGCCCAGTCGGCCGGATATGAAACATTAGGATTCACAGGTGAAAGGACGATATCAACTCGATTAAACACCTCAGCGCATGCATCCCGCATCGCCATTGTGCCGTCGAAACCTTTAACTACATCAAGTGGGTTTGCATCTCCGCCCGTTTTTGCCCATTCATAAATATAAGGCAAAATAGTCGCTCTTTTCTCAGGCGTGAGTTTTAGCATCGTGTCCCAAAAGCGAGCTCGCCAAAACACATCTAAACCATCTAGGTGTTCACGTTTTAATACCGGTGCTAACTCGATAATCTCCGCCCCTTCAGCTTCAAATCGCTTTGCTGCTTCAATCACTGCTGCCTTGACTTCTGGCTCAGCGTCAATGCCGCAACCAGCATCCAACATTAACCCAATTTTCATTCCTCGAATCGATGCCGCAGAAACATCCCAGTCCAACTTCTGGTAATTCACAGAAGTGGTATCACGGCGATCTGGTCGTGAAATCGTTGGCATCACCATAACCGCATCGTCAACAGTACGCGTCATTGGTCCAGCTGCACGCCCGGTATAATAGGGATAAATAGGAATACGCCCAAGTGTTGGCTTAAAACCAAACAGCCCAGTCCACCCTGCGGGAAGGCGTACTGACCCACCAATATCTGTACCGATATGCAATGGCCCCAACCCTGCCGCTGCTGCTGCCGCGGCTCCAGCTGATGAGCCACCAGGATTCTTAGTCAAATCCCACGGATTGCGACTTAAATGATGAAAGGTAGAGAGTCCGGAAGAGAGCATCCCATAATCTGGGCATGTTGTTTTCGCAAAGATAATCGCACCGTCCTCTTTTAAACGTGCAGAGGTTGGAGCATCTTCTTCAGCAGGAGTTTTATCACTGGCAGCGGTCCCCATGGGAATCGGATCACCTTTGGTCGCGATCAACTCTTTCACCGTTACAGGAACTCCGTCAAGCTTGCTCAGAGGTTCTCCTTTTAACCAGCGAGTCGTCGATTGTGTGGCAAGTTTCAATGCTTGTTCAGGTTTAAATGCATATAGAGAGCAAATTTTAGGTTCTACTCTTTCAACTTTCTCTATTAACCAATTCATATACTCAGTCGGACTGGTATCACCACTCGCATACGCTTGCACGAGGGTTCGAGTATTGAGCTTTGAAAAATCCGTCATTGTTTAATATCCCTATCAAATATCCCTATGGCCTTTACGACCAATATTATCCAACGTCAACTCAGCAGAAAGAAGGCGTTTGGTGTAGGCTTCTTTCGGGTTATCAAGCACTTGCCTAACAGGCCCCGCTTCAACGACTTTCCCCGATTGCATCACCGCGACACTGTCACAAATCGCATCAACCACCCCAATGTTATGAGTGATAAAAAGTACAGAGATACCATGCGTGTCACGCATTTTAAGAATCAATTTTAGAATCTGAGCTTGAACGGTAAGATCGAGTGCAGACGTAGCTTCATCAGCAACGAGCAACTTTGGCTTGGTAATCAGCGCTCGTGCAATCGCAATGCGCTGACGTTGTCCACCGGAAAACTCATGGGGGTATTTATCCATATCAGAAGCCGATAGCCCAACCTCTTCAAGAAGCGTTGTAACTCGCTCACGCAATGCTTTCCCTTTAGGTGGGTTCTCTTCCAAGTGCAGAGGTTCAGCGACGATTCGACTCACTTTATGACGCGGATTTAATGAGCCATATGGGTCCTGAAATACCATCTGAAAGTTAACCCTCATGGTTTGTAATCGAGCCGCTCGTTGCTTGAAAAGATCCCACGTTTCAAACAATATGTTTCCTTCTGTGGGTCTATCGAGTGCCATCACCATACGGGCCAACGTCGATTTCCCAGAACCACTTTCACCGACAACGCCGAGAATTTCACCCTTTTTAAGCGTTAAAGTGACATCATTAACGGCTTTAATCGTGGTATCTGCAAGCTTGAACTCGCGCGAGACACCGATGACTTCCAAAAGTGTTTCACTCATACCACTTCTCCCTGATTCACTTGCGTCAAGGTCGCATTTTCACGAACTCGCCGGGGTTGAGCATCGATCAGTTGTCGAGTGTATTCTGAGCGAGGGTGGCGCAATATCTGTGCGGTTTCCCCCTGCTCCATTTCATTTCCTTGGTACATCACTAACGTACGGTCTGCAATGCGAGCAATCACCCCTAAATCATGTGATATCAATATCAGAGCAATCCCCAATTGACTCACTAAATCGTCAAGAATATCGAGGACTTCTGCTTGCACCGTAACATCCAGAGCAGTAGTCGGTTCATCGGCAATAAGTAAATCAGGCTCTAAAGCCAACGCAATTGCGATACCCACTCGTTGACGTTGTCCACCGGACATTTCATGCGGATATACGTGCATCTTTCTTTTTGCATCGGGAATTTTTACCATATCTAATAGTCGGATCACTTCCGCATTTGCGTCTGAACGACTCATTTTACGGTGTAGCCGTAGCCCTTCGGCAATTTGCGCTCCCACTTTCATCGCGGGATTTAATGCGGTCATCGGCTCTTGAAAAATCATACCGATTTTAGAACCCCGTAATCGGCACATTTGCTGTTCGGATTTAGACAAAATATCTTCATCGTTAAACAGGATTTCGCCTGTAGCCTTGGCTGTTTTAGGCAATAGTCCGATCGTCGCTAACGATAAAACCGATTTCCCAGAGCCGCTCTCGCCAACGATACCAAGAGTTTCACCCTTCGCGAGAGACAAGTTAATACCATGAACAACTTCGACTTCTTGGTCGTTTTCATTTTTAAACTTGACTCTTAGGTCTTTAATCTCAAGCATCATGTGGATTGTTTCCGTCTCGGATCCGTTAAGTCTCGCAACCCATCACCTAATAAATTTAGCCCCAAAACCGCAATACAAATCATCAAGCCCGGAACAAAGACTAAGTGGGGAGCAACTGAAAGATAGGTTTGTGAATCGGCTAACATTCTTCCCCAACTCGGTGTCGGTGGCGCGACGCCAAGACCAAGAAAAGAGAGGCCAGCTTCGGTCAAAATTCCGAGTCCTGTTTGAATCGAAATCTGTACAATAATTTGGGCCGCAATATTTGGGATAATGTGTTCAATCGTAATTCTAACGTGACTCTTTCCTGCCATTCGTGCCGCAAGTATGTAATCTCTGGCCCATATTTGTAATGCTGCCCCACGTGTCACTCGGGTAAAAACGGGAATCATAAACAACGCGATCGCGATAACAATCGTAACAGGCCCACCGCCTAGAATTGCAGCCAGCAATATTGCTGAAAGCACCGGTGGAAATGCAAAAAGAACATCATTTACCCGCATCACCAATGACTCAAATACCCCTCTTTTCGAGGCCGCTGTCACTCCAAGGACAGTACCGATAAATCCGCCAATTGCGATAGCGGAAAAGGCAATACCCAGTGAAACCCACGCTCCACTCATTATCATTGAGAGCTCATCACGCCCAAAATGATCCGAGCCCAATAGCCCCCCGACTCCCGGTGGCTTTAATCGATTAACAATATTAATTGCGGTTGGATCCGACGGTGTCCAAAATTGGCTCAATATCGCTGCAATAACAAGCACAAGGGTGATGCTTCCACCAACCATGAGCGACCAAGGGTAGCGTTTCATTGGCGGCTCCTGATACGTGGATCTAAAACCGTATAAAGGGCATCGACAACAAAGTTCACAATCATCACAATAGCGGCAAAAAACAACACAACGTTCTGAATTACAATAAGATCACGTTGTGCTAAAGCTTGATACGCCAACGTCCCCATACCGGGTAAGTTAAAAACATTTTCGACCAAAACGGCACCCGCGATTAAGACAGAGATCTGCATCCCCAACATTGTCACCACTGGGATTAAAGCATTCGGCATTACATGACGCCACAACACGTAGTTCGGAGTTGCGCCTTTCGCTCTCGCCGTACGCACAAAGTCCTCATTGATAACTTCAATAACCGCTACCCGAGTCACTCGAGTTAATACCGCCGCTTGTGGAATGGCGAGTGCGATAGAAGGCAAAACCAACGCTTGTATAGCAAGCCAAAAATTCCCTTCCCACCCAGGAAAGCCACCTGAAGGAAACCAGCCAAACGTTAATGAAATCCCCAAGATAAGCAGTAAACCTATCCAAAAATTAGGGACTGCAATGCCTATTTGAGAAAAGAACGTAGCAAACATATCAATAGGGCTATTTGGTTTTGCCGCTGCCATCACCCCTAATGGCAAAGAGATGAGAACAGAAAGCACGACGGCAATTAAGGTAAGAGGCAATGTAACCGCGAGACGTTCTCCAATAAGCTCCGACACAGCGGTAGAATAGGTATAAGAATTGCCCAAATCTCCCTGCAATAGTCCAGTTAGCCATATGAAATAGCGCGCCAAAAGCGGCTGGTCCAATCCAAGTTGCGCTCTTAGTGCTGCCAACGTATCGGGTTCGGCGGACATACCCAAAATAATTTCCGCAGGATCGCCGGGGACAGCTTCCATAACCAAAAAAATGACAAAAGACACAATCAATAACGTTATGACTAGCCTAGAAAAAGAGTGGAGAATATGCCGCATATATTTTCTATCCTAAACCTTCAATCAGACTGGGTGCTCGCACAATATCGCAAGCACCCTAGTTCATCAGTTTTTCCAATACACGTCAGTTAAATCGTTAGAAGGAACAGGCTCATTGGTCCACATCCCGACGAGATCTTTTTTCCAAATACCAATTTTAGGAAAGGCATATAAAAAGAGAGAAGGGACATCATTCGCGAGAATTTTCTGAGCATTTTGATAGCCAGTAATTCGATCCGTTTCCGAAGTTGCATCGGCGATATCAGCCATAGCTTGATTAAATTCAGGGTTCTGATAATTGAAGTAGTAAGGATCTCGAGCATAAATTCCGATATCAAGCGGCTCTGCGTGACCAATGATCGTCATATCATAGTTCGTATCCTTAAATACATCTTGCACCCACTTAGCAGGAAACTCCGACGACTCTATGTTCATCGTGACACCAATCATAGAAAAGTATGCTTGCATTATTTCTGCTGCACGCTCGGTATAAGGTCGAGTGGGAACTTTGATTGTGAAAGCGAAACCATTTGGATACCCAGCTTCAGCCAGTAGTGCTTTCGCTTTAGTTGGATCGTACGAGAAAATCTTGGTCAAATCTTCGTAACCAGCATCTGAAGGAGAATAATGACTTCCAATCTGCTTACCTAACCCTTCACTTGTTGCATCGATAATTGCCTGACGATCAATAGCCATCATTAGAGCCTGACGAACACGAACATCATTAAACGGCTTTTTGCTATTATTCATTCCAGCAATCACTTCCATGCTCGTCGTTCCAATCACGGTGTCAAATGCGCTGTTGGATTTAAACTGACTAACAAGTTCCGGTGCACTAAATTCTGGCATCGCATCTATGCCACCAGAGTTGAGCGCCGCTGCTTGAGCTTGAGGATCACCAATGAAACGAAACGTCACTTTATTCAGTTGTGCTGGTTTTCCCCAATACTCTGGGTTTTTCACCAACGAGACTTGATTACCCTTCTTCCATTCATCGAACTTAAATGGCCCAGTTCCTATTGGTGAGGTTGAATTCGATGCTTCACTTGAAGGCTCTATCATTACCGCAGCTGGGAAACCCAACCAATAAAGTAAATCAGAAGATGGCTTAGATAACGTTAACACCAAAGTATCAAGATCAGGTGCCGCAACGCTTTCAATCGATTTAAACAAGGATTTTTGTGGGTTGATTGAATCATCGGCAAGCAATCGGTCAATGGTATATTTCGCGGTCTTTGCGTCAAACGCAACCCCATTTTGAAAGCTAACATCATCTTGCAGATCGAACGTATAAGTCAGCCCATCTTCCGAAATTGACCAGCTTTCCGCCAGTTCAGGCTCAATGTCCCCGTCCTTTCCTATAGTGACTAATCCTTCGAATAGGTTTTGCCAAACCACTTGGCCAATAGCAACAGGAGCTGCAGAAGTAGGATCAAGCCCTGATGGTTCAATACTCATACCTAAAACAAGATCGGTGCGTGCCGCCGCATGCACCGAACTTGTAGTGAGCATAGCGATAACAGTTGCAGCAACAAAAGAACGAATCTTACAAGTCATACATGGATTCCTTTCCGGTTGTTTTAAAAGGTTTTATTTAATATCCCTACCATGCCTGAGATTTCAGTGTAATTGCAATCAGTTTTATTAGCACACAGTAACACTAAAACCGTAACACTGATTTTGCGGCGTATCAGAGGGAGCGATGTCTTATTATAAATGAAAGTTGGAATAGCTTATCATATTGATTTTTAGAGAAACCTATCGCGACCAACTTATTGTTTAACTTCGCGATAGATATTCTGAGCATGAGCAGGCAAAAACTCTTCGAGAAAGTCAGTCAAACGTGCCGCAGCAAAACTGGGTTCGGTATTTTTGGCACGACCAATTTGAAGTTCTGATCGAATAGCCGATTGAGCCTGAAAAGGTCTGACGACAAGCTCTTGCGACTGAATTTCACGAATCACTGACATGGCTGGAAGAATCAATACTGCCGCTTGGCGTAATGCCAACTCTTTTTTGCAGTTCCAGAGAAGAAGTGGTGAATGAAGGCTCTAATGGCACTAGCCCTATTGCTCGTTGTCGCTGGTCAAATCGGCGTCGAATTCCAAATGACTTATCAGGCATAGCCACAGGGTATTTCCGGATATCTTCTAGGGTAATGTCTTTTAAAGTCGCTAACGGATGATTAACCGCCATGACTACGTCATGATATACCGGAAACTTAAATCGGATATCCAATAGTGGATCGGAAGACGAAAACATGGTCGCAGCGATATCCGTATGACCATTAGTAACAGCGTTAATCGCATCTTCCGCAGATGAAACCGTCACCTCAATTGACACCGCAGGATAGAGCTTATAAAACTCAGCCAATGCAGGAGCGAGTATCGTATTGATTGCCGCACCATTAATATGAATTGCTACCTTACCCCTCTTTAACCCACGCAAGTCATCAATTGCTTGTCTCGCATTATCAAGGTCACGCATCATATCTTTTGAACGAACGGCTAATAACTCTCCCGCAGCGGTAAGCGTAATCCCTCTCGCCCCCCGAATAAGGAGTGCAGCTCCAACATAGTGCTCAAGGTTTTCTAACTGACGAATCACTGACGTCGGCGAAACCCCTAAATTTTCCGCCGCTTGCCGGATAGAACGGGAACTCACCAATTCATTAAAATAGGTAATAGCTTGAAGCTTCATTAATTCACTCCTTGAATTGTAGGCATAAGATGACAGCACGAGAGCTTGAACAGCAATAACGAGATATGATTCTACAGTACATCATATCTAGATACCGTACCCGTCCTAAAGAGGTAAATGCAAACGCAGTAAACCTTGTGACACGAGATTCCACTACGTTGAAAATTGTTATAACATAACAGTAATTATTATTCGAAGAACGTGATGTAAATGAAAGTTGATAATCTAAATAGCGTACTAATCGTATCAGGAACTCATGGAAATGAGTTGTCCGGCATTTACCTGAACAAACTCATCAACGATGGACTTTATGATGCAAAACGTCCTAGCTTTGACACAGTATCGATCATCGCGAATAAAGAAGCGATGAAACGCAACGTTCGATTTATTGAAACCGATTTAAACCGCGAGTTCTCAAACTCCAACGAAGGCGACTCAACCCGCGAACGCCACCCCATTGCTCGTCAAATAATAGAAGAGTATTCACAGACCGATAATCAATTGATCGTCGATCTTCACAATACCACCAGCAATATGGGAGCAACGTTAATCTTGCTTTCCTCAGATGCGTTCTACCTCAAGATGGGCGCATACATAAAACAATACATGCCCGAAGCCAATATCCTATTCGAAGATACCATTACTTGGTCAGAACAAGCGTATCTATGTACGGCTGGACAACACGGTGTGATGATCGAAGTCGGTGCTCAAGCTCACGGAGCCTTGAAACATGAAACGTTAGATCTGATGAAGCGTATGCTCACTTTAGTTCTCGATTACGTCGAAAAGCACAACACACAACAAATACCAAAACTAAACGATTTTAATGCGTTTTACTTTACTGAAGAAGTCCATATTCCCCTAGATACACACGGCATGCGTCAAGCAATCGTTCATCCAAGTATCTGTGGAAAAGACTTCGAACCCGTTAAGTCTGGTGAGCCTCTTTTGGTTACTTTTACTGGTAAAGAGATATGCTGGAAAGGAAAGGGAGAGATCTACCCTCACTTTATCAACGAAGCCGCATACAGTCTGGCAAATATTGCTATGGCGTTGGCTGAAAAACGCACCGTCTCAGTGGACTAATCTCACCTAACATGAAATAAAAACCATATTTTAAAGCCCTGATAGACGATGCTATCAGGGCCTTTTTTTACAGCGAAAACACAGGTGACATTCCGTATTCGGTGCCGCTTAGCAAGATTAAGCCAATGACGATAAGAAATACTCCTCCGAACAATTGAAGCGAGTAGCCGGCAAGCTTCCAGCCACTCTTCCGATCTCGATCACTTGTTACCAGGTAACGTCGAACTAACTGTTTCCCGGTCAAGGTTAGAATCGCGATAACTGACGTCGTAAATGCCGTTCCAACCGCCATCACGATCGCACTCACCACACCCATCCAGTAAAGCCCAACGACATTGGCAAAGAGCAAGACCATTATCGCGCCCGTGCATGGACGAATCCCGATGGTGGCAATAATACCGATGTATTCTTTCAGTGTAGAAGCTCGGTTAATCGCATCGGCATCCGCTACATGTTGATGCCCACAGCCACACGTTTCGCCATGATGATGGCTATTATCCTGTGCGACATGTGTTTGGGATCTTGTCATGTCATTGTTTAGGAGCATCGATGACTTAACCACCGAATTCGAAATTATCGGTTTTTGTCCAGCTAATGAAGGGTTATTTAATGGCATCGCAGCATGTATTTGAAAGGTTGCTGGGCTCAGAGAACGATATATTTTTCTCGTCGCTTTCCAACATATCAACACACCTAATATCGCAACCAAGGCAAAGCTCACTGATACAAAAAGCATTGCGGTTTCGTTTACCGCACGCATCGACATACTAAAGCCCCAGACAAGAATACTCACCAATACAATCGCGACGAGCGCCTGACATAACGCCGAAACAACGGTTAAGATAAGGCTGGTTTTCACCTTAGTTGGGTGTGTCGCGAGGTAGGTGGTCACGATCACTTTTCCGTGCCCTGGTCCCAATGAATGAAACATGCCATACAAAAAACTCAGTCCCGCTAAATACCCCCCAGCCACCAACGGATTGGTTTGCGCTTCATAGAGTAAATCGGCAATTTCAGCGTTAATCTCACGCTGCCATTGTGCACTAGCGACTATGATCGTTGGCCAGATTAACCAGAGTTGATAAACACCGAATACGATCAACAATACAATCGAAATAAGCGTGATAGTTCGTGTGTTACGTATTGAATTTGTCATTATATAGCTCTCTGAGGAATGCTCAATTAGCGCAGTGGATTTGCACACTTTGAGTAAATAACTGCCCTAGTGCTTCATCTGGATCGACATCCGCAGGTAGAGATAAAGCATAGCTTACTTGTTCAGGTGTCGGGTTTGGCTCATGGATTTCTAACCCACAATCGTTAGCCAACTCTGGTGACAACACAACGTCATTGTCTGCTTTCCACGCCATATCGACATAATAGCTTGGATCAAAGATCAACAGACTCAAACCCTCGCGAGTCACAGATTTGGGTTCAGATAAAGGAAGCGTGAAACTGAGAACAAGTTTCGAACGATCACGAACCAACCTATCACTGTGTGCAACCTGGTATTTGATTGGCGTTTCACCATCGTAAAAATAGGTGAAATAATGCTCATACTTCATATTTTCCATCACCGACGCAGACAACCGTCGAAACGTTTCTTGCTCGTTTTGAGGCGTAATACCCTCGCCATCAAGCATGTAGGCCGACGTCATCGCATCAAAGGACCACTCCATCTTAAAGCCGGTAATAAGCCCATTTTTACCTTGAACAGTGGTTTTCAAGTCGACCCAAGAGTGTGGATGAGCATGAACGCTCGGTGCAACCATAATCATCGCCATCCACAACATCACAACCCGAAAACCAATACCATCAAAGCTCATTAGCAATTCTTCGGTAACCTTGGACAAGGGTATGGTTTGCCGATACAACCGACTCGGAAAATGCAGAATACTCAGGTGGTACTTTAGAAATACTGTTTAAGTCAAACTCTGCTCCAATATTGGTCATAGGTGGTACGTGAAAATGCTCAGGTAAATCCAAACCGTCAACGACACAGTTATGACGGATAACGCAGCCTTTACCGATCACAGCATTAAACACTACGGAATTAAAGCCGATGAAAACATCATCACTGACTTCACACGGGCCATGGATAATAGAACGATGCGCAATCGAAGATCGCTCTCCAATTGTCACGGCAGCACCAGCTTTAGAGTGAATCACAACGCCATCTTGAATATTGGTGTCACGCTTAATCACTATGGCTTCCATATCACCTTGCTCATTCACTTCATCTGCGCGAATTACGGCATAGGGCCCAATAAACACGTTATCTTCAATCACTACTTTGCCACAAATAATGGCTGTCGGATCAACGAATGCGGTCTCCGACACCTGAGGTAAATGACCGCTAGGGTTTCTTCTTAACATACTAAATTCTCTTTATTTCCAGACTAAACCCGAGGCTAGCGATTAAACGATAGACGCATGGCTGCAGTGGCTTTTTCATTCACAGTTTTATTTGCGTAGACCAACGATCCATTAACCCAAGTATGAGAAATCTGAGCTGAGAATTCGTGTCCCGCAAAAGGCGTCCAACCACAATGGTACAAGCTGTTCTCATGGCTAACCTGTGTTGGTACCTCGAGATCCACTAACACTAAGTCCGCAAAATAACCTTCGCGTATATAGCCACGGTCTTCTATTGCATACCGAATAGCTGGGTTATGGGCGGTTTTTTCCACCACTTGAGCAAGGGTCATCTTTCCATTATTCACGTGGTCGAACAAACTCAGTAAGGCATGCTGCACAAGAGGAAGGCCGGCTGGAGCCACATCATAATCGGTCTGTTTTTCTTCCCAAGTATGAGGAGCGTGATCCGTCGCGATGATATCGATTTGTCCCGTCTTCAAGGCATTCAATAATGCTTCGCGATCACTGGCGTATTTAACTGCAGGGTTACATTTAATTTGATTCCCAAGTAAAGCATAGTCTTCATTGCTGAACCAAAGATGATGCACACACGCTTCTGCTGTGATGCGTTTACCCTCAATCGGCCCTTGCTGAAATAACGCTAATTCTTTTTCTGTTGTAATGTGCAAAACATGAAGCTGGCTGCCGTGCTTCTTCGCCAGATCGACCGCGTATGAGGATGATGCATAACAGGCTTCTTTATCTCGAAGAATAGGATGATCATCAATCGTTAAAGGAGCTCCGCTTTTCATGAGCTGTGTTCGGTTCTGGTTAATGACTGCGCCACTTTCACAGTGCGTGACAATGAGGACAGGAGAGTCACGAAATATTGCATCCAACGCCTGCGGGTCTTCTACGAGTAAGTCACCAGTCGATGCTCCCATAAACACTTTTACGCCACAGTGCCATTTAGGATCAAGTGCTTTTATTTGGTCGAGGTTGCCCTCTGTTGCACCCAAGTAGAAAGAGTAGTTAGCAAACGAACGCTCTGCGGCAATCGCAAACTTACGCTCTAATGCTTCGATGGTTGTGGTCGCAGGGTTTACATTTGGCATTTCCATATAGCTGGTTATACCGCCCGCCACCGCTGCACGTGATTCTGTAGCAATGGAACCTTTATGAACTAAACCGGGCTCGCGAAAATGGACTTGATCGTCGATCATTCCTGGAAGAAGGTAACGCCCCTTGGCATCGACAATAATGTCTTCCGGTTTAGCGGTGAGGTGGGTCGCAATGGTTTCTATTCGTTGTCCGACGAGACGAACATCCGTTTCCTTTACAATGCCTTCGTTCACAACGAGCGCATTTTTAATCAGCGTTGCCTGCATAATGGTTCAAATTCTCCTTCTTATTTATAAAACCGATGTGTTGATACTTGTAAACGCAACTAGATAAAATCCAATGTGAGTAATAACCGTCGTTCATTAGGGGACAGCTCGGGTGAACGATGCACCAACGCAGTACTTTCATTACCCTCCCAGCCGCCACCTTTGAGCAAAGCGACATCACCAGACTCCATTTGATTAATCGCCATATTATTTTTAACGAGCCCTGAGAGATGGTCAGGTATTCCCGCACTAGCCGCCCCAAGTTTTGAACGATCGATATCATTATCTCCCAGCCACTGAGTCGCGGTACCCGCATAAGTTGTCACGAGGCGACAAGGAATCTGATCAACATGAAATTTGGGGCACATTGGTCTGTCGAGTGTTGTTAGCCGTACGCCAGCTTCCTTTAGATCAAACAAGCAGCAGAACATATCAACGATAAGCGCAATATCTTCACTTAGCGCTTTTGCACAAGCGTACCCTTCAAGCTTATTCCGAAGCCATAGACCCGCATCTTTGGGTGTAACACTGCGAACTAACGCCAGTTGCCCATCTTGTAACAGCGCATCAATATCCTCTGTCATTTGCGTCGACAACGTACGCTGCCAAATCGCGATGTTATGATCTGGCTTGTAAATATCTGCAAAGACTTTCGGCTCAGAGCCGAATACCGGTGTTGTTATCGGACGAATTGACATTGGTTCCGCCGTCAGCTGTAGACTCATCGCTCAACCTCCCACATGTCACTCGATTCCTTACCTCTCGCTACAGTCGCACTAACAATGCGAGCCTTATTTTCCATTTCTGTCATGGGTATTCACTCCTTGATTGAGCGAGTGTTATTCGTCATTTTCCAAACCACACTCGACACTAAAAAGAATCCAGCAGCCACACACACTATGGTGGGACCGGTAGGGGTATCAAATACAAACGAAGAATGCAGACCAACGACACTGGATCCGCTACCAAATAGTGCTGCTAGCACCACCATCATTTCAGGAGTTCGACTAAACGGGCGTGCGGTGGCAGCAGGAATAATCAACATTGCGACAATGAGTAATACACCAACCACTTTTATGGCGACGGCGACCACCAAGGCAAGTGCAATGGTAAGAATCAATTGTTCGCGTTTTGGCGAAAAACCACTGGCAAGAGCTAAATCTTTATTTAACGTTGACAACAGTAAGCGAGACCAGCGGTGACTAATCAGGCCTATGACCAATATTGTGCCTCCCCAAATCACCAACAAGTCTGTTTTGCTAACAGCAAGAATATCCCCAAACAGATACGCCATAAGATCGAGCCGGACACCAGACAAAAACGAAACCGCCACCAGTCCAACCGCCAATGCAGAATGCGCCATCACACCCAGCAAGGTATCCATCGCATATCCTCGCCCACTGAATGAAGATACGGTGATCGCCATAAGAAGCGATATAAATAATACGCCGGGAAGAATTGGTAGTGAGAAAGAAAGTGACAGTGCAACGCCTAACATTGACGCGTGAGCAGTGGCATCACCAAAATACGCCATACGGCGCCAAACAATAAAACAGCCTAATGGCGCAGCGGCCAATGTCACTCCAATTCCAGCTAACGCAGCACGCCAAAGAAAGTCATCTAACATGTCGATGCTCCTTGGCCCTGATGCGAATGCGGGTGATGACGGTAAACACCAAGCACCTCATCATCATCCAGACCAAATAACGCTTTATATTCTGGAGATTCCGTCACCTTATCTGGTACACCTTGGCAGCATATGCGACCGTCGAGACAAATCACGCGGTCAGTTCGGCGCATCACAACATGAAGATCATGGCTTACCATAATCACGGCACAATTGGTTTCTTTGCGAATTGCATCTATCTGTTGATAAAAATCGATCATTCCACGTTGATCGAGCCCTTGAGTTGCTTCATCCAATATCAAAAGGGAAGGTTCTTCTAACAACGCTCGCGCTAATAAAACTCGTTGAAGTTGCCCTCCTGACAATGACATTATTTGCTGCTTTTCAAAACCAGCGACTCCTGCTCGCGTTAAAGCATCACCAATTGCTTCTTTTGAATGACGTACTGGCAGTGTCAGAAATCGAACGACCGTCATCGGTAAGGTTTCATCAATATGCAGGCGTTGAGGAACATAGCCAATTTTCAAATCGTCAGCACGATCAATATGTCCACCAGCAAGAGGAACCGCCCCTATTAAGGTTTTTAATAAGGTCGACTTTCCAGATCCATTAGGGCCGACAATCGTGACGATTTCACCTCGATTTACTGACAAATTTACGCGATCCAATATCACGTGTTTACCGAACTTCACAGACAATGCGTGTGAGGAAATTAACATCTACGTTCTCTTAATAGCGGGATTTCGTCAGGCAAATGGGCTAAAGCAAAAATCAGTTGCCAGACATTGTTCAATGTTGTTATGTTATAACATAACAACATTAGATAGAAAAGGTTACCACTCTTCATATTGGTGACTGATTTGGACATTACTAGGAGAAAAGCATGTTTAAGAAAGCCGTATTGGGTGTCTGCCTTAGCGTGGCAAGCGCCTCTCAGGCTTACGCCCAAGTGCCTAGCGTTGCCGTAGACATTGCGCCGCTACACTCATTGGTGGCACAAGTTATGGATGGTGTTGGCGAACCGAACTTATTAATTCGCCCAGAAGCATCACCACATGAATACAATTTGCGTCCATCGGAGGCAAAAGCACTGTCTGATGCCAATATTGTATTTTGGATCGGCGAAGGATTAACACCTTGGCTTGAAAAACCGTTAGAGACTCTGGCAAGTGGCGCAACAAAAATTGAAATGATGGAAACTGAAGGCGTTACTCTTTATGATTTTCGTGAAAGCGCAACCTTTGAAGCTCATGCTCACCATGACGAAGAAAGTCACGACGACGACCATCATGAAGACGAGCACCACGATGAAAAAGGCCACGACGACGACCATCATAAAGACGAGCACCACGATGAAAAAGGCCACGACGACGACCATCATGAAGACGAGCACCATGATGAAAAAGGCCACGACGACCATCATGAAGACGAGCACCATGATGAAAAAGGTCATGACGACCATCATCACGAAGGGCATGATCCTCACGTATGGTTAGATCCTCAAAACGCAGAAGCGTGGGTGAACACAATTGCCAAAACACTCTCTGAGGCAGACAGTGATAATGCTCGGGCATATCAGAACAATGCGAGCGCGGCTATTGAACGCTTACATCAACTGACGGCTGATATAAAACGACAAGCACAGGAATTACAAGGCGCTAAATTCATCGTATTCCATGATGCATACCAATATTTTGAACAACGCTTTGGATTATTGGCAAGCGGTGCGATTTCAATTTCAGATGCATCGGATCCAAGTCCCGCTCGTATTGCAGAAATTCGCCAAACCGTTAGCGATCTGGGTGTTACCTGTGTCTTCACCGAGCCACAATATAATCCGGATATGGTACAAACGGTGTTTGAAGATTCCACAGTAAACACGATTGGTGTTATGGACCCACTAGGTGCCAATATTACGATAGGAAAAGAGCAATACAGTTCACTTCTTGTTGCGCTAATAAGCAGCTTGGAACAGTGTAAATAGTCACGATTAAAAATGACAAACCCTCTCTGCGAACATCGAGTTCACAGAGAGGGTTTTATATTAATGCCCGAATCAGTTTCTAACTTACCTCAAGCGTAAACCGCTCCTTCATTGCCACGTAATACAGCACCGGAATCACCACCAAGGTCAATACGGTCGAAACAAAAATACCGAAGATCAGACTGATTGCTAGACCATTAAATATTGGGTCATCCAGGATAAACACCGCGCCAATCATCGCTGCTAATGCGGTTAACATAATTGGTTTGGCTCGAACTGAAGCAGAGTTAATCACGGCATCAGCAAATGCCATCCCTTCATCAACTTGTTGGTTAATGAAGTCCACCAGCAAAATTGAATTACGAACAATAATTCCAGCTAAAGCGATCATGCCAATCATAGAGGTCGCCGTAAACTGCGCTCCTAATATCGCATGACCCGGCATAACCCCAATGATCGTGAGCGGAATAGGTGCCATGATAATCAACGGAACCAAATACGAACGGAACTGTGCGACCACCAACAAGTAGATCAGAATCATTCCAACACCATATGCGATGCCCATATCTCGAAACGTTTCATAAGTAATGGTCCATTCACCGTCCCAAAGAACCGCAACTTTATCGATACCAGAGGGTTGTTCGATCAAGTTCTGCTCAATGTTAAATGGAAGGTTATCGAGCTCTGAATAGACATCAAACATCCCGTACAGTGGGCTATCGGTACTACCCGACATATCCGCAACGACCATCACCGTCGGCACCAAGTTTTTGTGAACAATATAATCATCCATATCGGTTTGGCGCACAGTCACTAAGTCAGACAGAGGATATCGACTGCCATTCGAACTACCCACCATCATGTTCATCACTTGTTCTAAACGAACCTTGGCTGACTCACTGGCCTGCACCTGTACTGGAATCGGGTATTTATTGTAGTCATTGTGTAAGTACGTCACGGCTTGTCCACCCACAGCCGTCGAAATCGCATCGACAATACTGTTATACGGAACTTGTAATAGTGAGGCTTTGTTGCGATCAATCACTACCTGCCACTTTTTATACGGCTCGGGTAGATAGATGTCGACATCAACAATATCATCGGTTGCTTTGAACACTTCACGAATTTCGCGAGCCGCTTGCTTACGAATTTCATGCGTTGGCCCATAGACTTCCGCTAAAATTGGCGACCACACTGGTGGCCCCGGCGGCACTTCAACGACTTTGAGTTTTCCACCGAATTTCTCTGCTATTGCATGTAAGGCAGGACGAACTTCACTGGCAATTTGGTGACTCGATTTATCACGATGGTTTTTATCAACAAGGTTAACTTGAATATCCCCTTGATTTGCATCGCTTCGAGTAAAGTAGTGACGTACTAAACCGTTAAAGTTAATCGGGGCTGCGGTACCCACATAAATTTGGTAATCCGTAACTTCTGGCACTTTACTAAGTTCTCGGCCAACGTCGAACAACAAACGCTGTGTTTTTTCTAATGACGCATTGTCTGGCATATCGAGAACAACTTGAAACTCTGACTTGTTATCGAATGGCAGCATTTTCATTACGACAGTCTTAGTCAACGGCAAGATCAATGATCCCGCAATTAATGCAAAAATACCGAGTAATAAGAACCATCGATTGCGCCTCTGACGTTTGGATAAAACAAACGGAGCCATAACCTTATAAAACACCCCTTTAGAGGCTGGTTTCTCTTCGTGGTGTGCATCTTTAAGCAAATGACTCGCTAACCAAGGAGAAAGCACAAACGCCACCGCTAGTGATATCAACATTCCCATCGAGGCATTGATTGGAATTGGACTCATGTATGGTCCCATCAACCCCGACACAAATGCCATTGGTAAAAGTGCAGCAATGACTGTCAGTGTGGCTAAAATCGTTGGCCCTCCCACTTCATCGACTGCTATTGGTATCAGATCTTTGAGTTTTCGTTTTCCTAGTGCCATATGCCTGTGAATATTTTCAACCACCACAATGGCATCATCCACCAGTATTCCTATCGAGAAGATTAACGCAAATAACGATACTCGGTTGAGGGTAAATCCCCACGCCCACGATGCAAACAAGGTAATCATTAAGGTAATCACAATCGCAATACCCACCACAATCGCTTCGCGCCAACCCATGGCTAAAATCACCAACAACACTACTGCAGCGGTCGCAAAGGCTAATTTCCCAATTAACTTACTGCTTTTCTCGGCGGCAGTTTGGCCATAATCTCGCGTAATATCGACACTAATGTTCTCTGGAATTAGTTGATTTTTAAGCTCTTCTAAACGAGTTTCAACCTGATTCGCAACATCAACTGCATTCTCCCCTGCCTTTTTTGCAACGGCTATCGTCACCGCTGGGTGAATACTCTCTTTGTTACTGGTCCACACATTCTGACTTGGTGTATCGGCGCCTATTTTTATTTCCGCGACATCAGAAAGATAAACTGGGCGATTTTCGTTCATCCCAATAACCAGCTGTTTTACATCTTCAACTCGAGTTAAAAATTGCCCAACTTGAACAGGAAATTGCTGGTTGTCATGAGTAATTTTAAGGGTTGAAGACGACGCGTTAGCCGCAACCAAAGTTTGATTAAGTTGATCAAGTGTAATACCAAATCCGTTCATTTTTATTGGGTCAAGACGCACGTCAACAATGGTCGAATGTTTGCCTATGGTATATATATCACGCGTACCTTGAATACGTTTTAACTCAGTCTCTAAACCAGAAGCGACTTGGGTTAATTGCTCGTTGTCCAAACGACCGGTTTTATCACTTAAAGTAATACTCACGATCGGGACATCTTCAATACCTTTCGGTTTGATTACCGGTTGGCCAACGCCGACACCTTGCGGCATCCAGTCGTTATTGGAATAGAGTTTATTGTAGGTTCTCACCACGGCATCATTACGTGATACCCCGACTTCAAAGATCGCAATAATCAACGCACCATCTGGACGAGAGAACGAATAGATCTTATCAATTCCCTGCATTTCAGAAATGATCTGTTCTGCAGGGTTAGTCACCAAACTTTCGACTTCTTGCGGTGAAGCTCCGGGAAAAGGTATGTAAATGTCAGCAAAAGTCACATCAATTTGTGGCTCTTCTTCTTTGGGTGTCACCATTACGGCGAACAATCCCATTAACATTCCAACAATGGCAAGTAGTGGTGTAATTGCTGAATGTTGGAACATCGCCGCGATACGGCCAGAAACTCCTAATGGCTTATCCATACTATTTACCTTCCAGCGTAACAGCCTTACTAACAACCTGATCACCTACTTCTAGCCCAGAAAGTATTTCAATATAACCTTCATACACTTGTCCAAGGCGCACTGGATTGAGTACCGAATGCTCATCCTCCCAACGATACACCGAACTCAATTCACCACGACGAATCACCGCTTCTTTTGGCACAACTAAAGCGGAATGAACACCATAATTAAAATCGGTTTTAACCCACATGCCCGGCAGTAGATCATTGGCTTCTTGAGAAAGTTCTAGACGAATGGTAAAGGTATGGGTCTGAGGATCTGCATAACTGAATAAGTTGTACGACGTGGGTGTCAAAGAAGCACCAGATGGTGAATGCACTTGGAATTGACTGACGTCGTTAACTTGAGATTGATAATATTGCGGAACATGAGTTTTCACTCGAAGCTGCGATACCCCATAACCACTAAACAGCGGAGAGCCAGGCGCGACTGTTTCTCCCAGCTCGACGAAGCGCTCTGTCACAACTCCGTCATAAGGTGCCTTAATACGGGTATAACCTAATGCATCCTTTGCCTTAGTCACATTTGCTTGTGCCGACTTTACCTCGGCTTCAGAGCTATTCGCTCGAGCTTCTGCACTGTCCATCTGCTCTCGAGAAATCGCGCCTTTCGGGAATAGCAAACGATAGCGTTTCACTTGAGACTGAGCATCTCGGTTCTGAGCGTTCGCGCTACTCAGCTGTGCTTGTGCTGCATCGAGCGATGCACTTTGCTGGGCTGCACTAATTTCTAACAACACATCACCTTTTTTCACTCGATCATTAACGTCAACATTTATCCCCACAATCCGTCCGTTGGTTTGTGCTGCTACCGTTCCTTGGTTGACTGCTTCAACAACACCATCAAATTGAATAAGGTTTGGAATCGAATCACGACTCACGGTAAAGAGTTGCTCTGCGGAACTCGTCAAACTCACTCCCATCATCGACAATGTAACAGCAGTAGCTAAGTAAGCGTTTCTCATCTTATTCTCCCTTATATGGGTCATGAACTTTAATTCGTTGACTGGCAAAACAATATTATTCACAGAAGATCTGTTCTAGGCTTTCTATGATTCTTGATGAACGTTGGTCCGCAAGCGAGTAGTAAACTTGTTGTGATTCCTTTCTAATCACAACCAAACCATGCTTACGTAATAAACCGAGGTGTTGAGAAAAAGCAGACTGACTCAAACTCGATCCTTGTTGCAGTTGACCGGCCCCGACCTCTCCCTGAGTCAATTGACACAAGACAATCAGGCGTTCAGGATGAGCCATTATTTTCAACAATTCAGACACTTCTTTGGCATTCTTCTGCATGCTTTCAATATCGATATCTGATCGTTTCATACTTGCCTCACCCACTTATATTCGTACTAAGAATGATACGTCAGTTTTTATATTAGTCAATTCTTATTTAGATAAGATGAATTTAGTTTAACTTTAATTAGGCTTATCTAATATAATTATTTATAGTTTGAACTATCGACTACTTGAGGAACGTTTTTATGACTATTGATAAAGGTATTCAGGTCTTTGCGGGTGTTATGGTGTTAGTGTCTTTGGTTCTCACCTATTTCGTTCATGCGAATTTTGTTTGGTTTACTGCCTTTATCGGTGTGAATCTAATTCAAAGTGCGTTTACTGGATTCTGCCCGGCAGTGTTTTTTCTTAAAAAGCTTGGGTTGAAGTAACTAAAGCGCGAATAGTTATTGTATGTATACCTTACCTAACGCCATTTTCTCGTAATAAAAAACCTTCTGAGGCATAGTCTCAGAAGGTTTAGTTTTACAAGCATTTAATCACTAGACTAGTTTGATCCAAGTGGTTTTTAGCTGGGTGAATTTATCTAACGCGTGTAATGATAAATCACGTCCGAAACCAGATTGCTTGTAACCACCAAAAGGTGTTGAGAAGTCTAAGGCATCAACCGTATTCACTGAAACTGTTCCGGCGCGTAATTTTCGTGATACACGGTGAACAAGAGATAGGTTATTACTCCATATAGAAGCCGCTAGCCCATAAATTGAGTCATTCGCAATCTGAACAGCTTCTTCTTCGGTATCAAAACCGATGACCGCAGCAACAGGGCCGAAAATCTCTTCGGTTGCAACTTCCATCGACGGTGTGACTTCATCAAAAATCGTAGGGAATAAAAACCGCTTCGTTTCATCGGCGTTACCGCCTAGAACAAGTTTGGCACCCTGCTCTTTCGCTTTCTCAATCGTTGCTAACATACGTGTTACTTGAGCTTGGTCGATAATTGCACCAACTTGAGTTGCAGGATTTAGAGGGTCACCAAGTACGAGTTTTTCGGCCGCCTTAATAAACGCATCCATAAACTCAGCTTTTATTTTGTTATCAACTAAAATTCTTGAGTTAGCGGAACACACTTCGCCTTGGTTAAAGAAAATACCGTTTATAGCACCAGTAACGGCTTTTTCTAAATCACAATCGGCAAATATTAAATTTGGACTTTTTCCGCCCGTTTCAGGCCAAACCGGCTTCATATTCGATTCTGCTGAATATTTTAAGAAGCGCTTACCCGTCGCTGTTGAGCCAGTAAACACAAGACAATCAACATCATTGTGTAGACCTAAAGCTTGGCCAGTTACCGCACCAACACCAGTAACAATATTTAAAACGCCATCAGGGAGACCTGCTTCTTTAGCTAACTCTGCGAGTTTTAACACAGTATGTGGTGACTCTTCCGCTGGCTTTAAGACAATAGAGTTCCCTGTTATTAGTGCTGGAGCTATCTTCCAAACAGCAATATCTAAAGGAAAGTTCCAAGGAACAACAGCACCGATCACACCAATAGGCTCTCGCGTAATAGTGGCAAAATTATCTGCATCTGTAGGGGCAACTTCGCCGTAAACTTTATCAATGGCTTCTGCGTACCATTCGATGCAAGCAGCTGAACCGGGGATATCTATACTAACTGCGTCTGCAACGGGCTTACCCATATTCAACGACTCAAGAAGGGCGAGCTCATTGGTATTTTCTGAAATTAATTGAGCTAATTTTTTTAACACAGCTTTACGGTGAGCAGGTGAAGTCGAGCTCCAAACGCCAGCATCAAAGGTACGTTTTGCTGCCGCAACAGCTACATCAACATCCTCTTGCTGACAGGCTGCCATATCCACGATGACTTCACCCGTTGCAGGGTTAGTTACTGCATAGGTTTCACTATTTGTGGGAGTGTGCCATTGACCATCTATCCATGCTTGATTTTGGTAGACCAATTCATTTTTTAGCTTTAGCCAACTTTCTTGAGTATTAGTTGTAGACATATTTAATCCTTTGTTGTCTATGGTTAATTAATTTTTATACAAACCTACATTTAACATTTGAATAGATAAAATGATAAGTTATGATTTTGAAAAATTTAAGCACAAGAAGTAAACCTACAATAAAGAATACGTTATAAGGTTTGCGGAAACCTTATAACGTTAATTCTAATGGTTATTAAATAAACCCTTCCTGTTTTAAATCGGAAATAGTGTTTTCAATCGCACCTCTTAATGTACTGACAAGAAAGTCGATGTTTTCTTTTGTCAAAATAAGTGGCGGTGACAAGATATTCATGTGAGCAAGAGGACGAACTAATAGTCCTTGTTCTTCACAATAATCTGCGATTCTATTGCCTACTTTAGCTTTACCATCGATTAGCTCTTTTGTTTCTTTATTCGCGACATTCTCAATACAAATCATGAATTTCTTACCGCGAATATCCCCAACGATAGAAAGATCACTTAGTGTGCGTAGCTGCTCTTCAAAGTAACTACCCATTTCTTTTACATTGTCACAAATATTTTCTCTTTCAAGTATTTCAATGTTTTTAAGTGCAACTGCACAACTCACAGGGTGACCTGAATAGGTGTAACCGTGAGTAAATAATGCACCTTCAGCTTGTGGCTTACTGATTACATCATAAATCTTATCTGAAATAATCGTGGCACCAAGAGGAATGTAACCAGAAGTTAAACCTTTTGCACAAGTAATGATGTCTGGAACAATACCAAACTCATCTTCGGAGGCAAACATATGGCCTAATCGTCCAAAAGCCGTTACCACTTCATCAGAAATATAAAGAATGTCGTATTTGTGGCAAACATCCAAAGTTCTTTTGTGGTACCCAGGAGGCGGAACAATTACCCCACCAGCACCCATGATTGGCTCAGCAAAAAACATCGCGACATTATCAGGACCAAGTTCCAGAATCTTGTCTTCAAGCTCTTGCACTTTTTCATCACAGAAGTCTTCTAAGCTTTGATCTGCAGGTCGACGGTAAGAGTTAGGACATGAAATGTGGTGAACAAGTTCTTCTTCGATGTCAAAGCCGATATGATCGAATTTAACGCCAGTAACTGACATCGCCATGTAAGTACTGCCATGGTATCCATCAATACGCGAAATGATTTTTTTCTTCGAAGTTTTGCCTAATTGATTGAAATAAAAATGAACCATACGAACAGCGGTGTCATTTGCAACAGAGCCCCCACAACCATAGAAGACGTGATTGAGATCGCCAGGTGCGAGTTCTGCAAGTTTTGCCGACAATTCAGCAGCTGGCTGAGTAGTGTGGTGACCAAATGCAGAGTAATAAGGTATTTTCATTACCTGCTCGGCCATTGCTTGCGCAATCTCTTGACGACCATAACCAATATTGACACACCACAATCCGCCGATACCGTCTAAATATCGTTTACCAGCGCCATCAGTAACATGTGCTTTGTCGCCACCAGATAAAATCATGGCACCCGTTTCGTTAAATGATGAAAAATCAGTCCAAGGATGAATGTGGTGATCTTTATCTTTTTGCCAAACGTTTTGCATTTCTTTATCTAAATAGTTCATTGTAGGGGAACTCCTCAATCGTAGTGCAAGAGTTTTTAGCTACACTTTTCAACACAGTGGTCAATAACATGTAGCTAAAAACAGATTTTTGTTTACAACGTTAAAATGTAATTTTGTTTTTATATTTCTATTAACTTATCCCGTTTATTTGTCCTTACCCAATACACTTTCAATCGGTTCTGGAGTGAATAGACCTTTTTTCATCACAAACTTCACCCAGATAACACCAATGATTGAGACAACCCCTAACACAACGCCTGCAGAACTGAAGATTTGAAAACTAAGCTCTGGTGCAGGTGATGCATAGTAGATTGAGTAAATCATCCCAATGATCCCGACAATCTGTGGGATTGGATAAAAAGGCGTTTTATACGGTCTGTTTAGATTTGGGTAACGACGACGTAATACAATCACATTGATATGCGTGATGATGTAAGAAATCAACCAAGCGATTGCTGCCGAAACAAGCAGTAAGCCAATAGATTCAGGCTGATCAACAAGCAATACCATTGGAATACCTGTAATTACTGCGACAAACAGTACTGCTACCCAAGGTGTTTTGTTTTTCTTTGAAAGAATTTTTAATTGTGGGAACACTTGTCCATTTAAAGCCATGCCGTAAAGCATTCTAGGTATAGCAGCAAGACAAGTATTCACGGTACTGCAAGTTGCCGTTATTGAAATTACTGCAATAAGAATAAGCCCAATATCACCAAAAGCGGCAAGTGCAAAATCATAGTGAGGTACTGTCGATCCTGCTAACTGATCAGCTGGCACATACAGTAAAGCAGCAAAACAATACAAAGAGATGGTGACAAAAATAATGGTCATCCCAATAATCATTGAACGAGGGATGTTTTTGTTTGGTTCTTTCGCGTTTTCAACTAATGGACAAACGAATTCCGCGCCAACAAACCCCCATATCGCTAATGCTGCAAGCGTGATTACACCGAGACCCAACGGGTTCCAATCAGCCGTCAGAGCATCAAGACTTATCGGTTTCGCATCCATAGGGCCAGCAAGAGCACTTAGCGCGATAATAAGCAGTAACGTAATCATGACGAAAGCTAGAACAGACTGTAATTTAGCAAATACATCAAGACCTTTTAAATTCAAAAGAGTAAAGATAGTAAGCAACCCAAAGCCGACGACATATTTAGGGAACATATCTGGGAAGATTTTATTAATGATAAAATCCACTAATAAAAGTTCGGCTGAGACGGCGAACATGGTTACCACAACGTATCCAGAAAAGACCGCGAGTATGGCTGAGAAATGCCCAATTGCGACCTCAGTGTAACTTGCAAGACCACCTGCTTTAGGGATCATTAGTGATAATTCAGAAAAAGAATAAATATAAGTGATTGCCAAGAAGTAAGCGATGATGAGCGGTATGATAAACCCTAATCCAGAAATACCAGCGCCTTGAAGCATCAATACCATTACACCTTGTGACACAACCAAACCCACGGAAACCGCTAATAGCGAACCAAGGCCGAGTGTCCTCTTAAAGGTTGATGTCGAAGCTGACGGTTCAGCTGAACTTTGTGGATGATTCTGACTAATTTCCATAATTGAACTTTCCTTTTTAGTTTAACGTTTATTTTAGAACCTATACCAACCCGTCATCTCTAAAGGTCTAGATGAATGTCACGATTGGTACTTAGCTCTAGGATTAGACGATCTATAAATTCTTCACACTTAACTAGCTGCTCTCCATGAATATATTCGTCTGGTTTATGCCCTTGATTCATGCTACCGGGACCACAAACAACGGTAGGAATACCTAGATGGTGACTAAATAACCCTCCTTCAGTGCCAAAATTAATACTGGCGTGGTTTGTTGATTGGGCAAGCTTGCGGACAAAGGCAACCGCTTGGTCGCTTTCAGGTGTATTTAACCCTGGGTATTCGGTGGTAATTTCGATATCAATCTTGCAATTGGCATCGGTTTTTTGCATTTCACTCGTTAGTTCTGAGCAGTATGCTTTAAATTCGGCGAGTATCTCTTTTGGATCTTCTGCGGCTATATTGCGAATTTCGAATAGAAAGCTGCAGTGCTTGGGAACAATATTTAAGGCGTTCCCACCATTAATAACTCCAGTATGTACTGTGCTAT
This sequence comes from Vibrio phycocola, assembly GCF_054404255.1. Lineage (NCBI taxonomy): Bacteria > Pseudomonadati > Pseudomonadota > Gammaproteobacteria > Vibrionales > Vibrionaceae > Vibrio > Vibrio phycocola. The sequence continues at coordinate 207,130 of NZ_JBTAMQ010000007.1, read as the reverse complement.
AAGGTATTTCGTAGCCCTCTTCAAATGGGCCATTAGTCTGTTTTTCTATCGCAACGTTTTCTAACCAAGAAACCAAACGTGCAGCGTAATTAACCGCATTTACGCCTTGGGGAGCCATACCTGAGTGGCACTCTTTTCCTGTAACAGTTACTTTAGCGGCCAGCTTTCCTTTATGAGAAGTCACCACATTCATTGATGTCGGCTCACCAATGATACATACAGCAGGTTTGGTAGGAGAATTCTTCAACATATCAATCAAGCTACGCACGCCGATACAACCAATTTCCTCGTCATAAGAAAAAGCGAGGTGTATAGGTATCTGCAACTCTTGAGCAACCATCTTTGGCACCGCACCAAGAACAGTTGCAACGAAGCCTTTCATGTCACTGGTACCACGGCCATAAAAACGACCATTTTCTTCACTCAGAGTAAAAGGCTCTTTGGTCCAATTCTGTCCTGTGACGGGCACAGTATCAGTATGTCCCGACAACATAACACCTGAAATACCTGCTGGGCCAATAGTGGCAAAAAGGTTGGCTTTCTTCCCATCCTCATCGTAGATCAATGTACTCTCAACACCGTACGAATTTAGGTATTCTGTTACGTAATTCATCAACTCCAAATTTGAGTTAATGCTCGTCGTATCAAAATGAATGAGTTGTTTTAACATATCTATAGTGGGTGACTTTTTCATCTTCAGCTCTTTCTACTTGCCCGCCCTGATAACATGCGTATTCATTATCTATTCGTCATGTCCACATCCGATACGAAAGCGTTGCGGGTATTGCTTTTCGGTATCGCTTTGATTACTCACTCTAGATTAAGGAGCGTTAATGAATTGTTAAAATATTATTAACCTTACAATCGAATAAAAAAAATCTATTCAACAAAGTTAACGTTCAAAAAGATACTGAATTCTAGAGAAATTGAATAAAACGACCTGTAATTCCTTGCTTTAAAAGGCAAGAAGCTTAGTGAAAGCAAAATAAAGAACTGTGAAGCAACCGGATAATTTCACTTGAATTCATAAAAGAAACGGCTTTAAGGGACCAGTAAGGTTTACAGCCTGCTTAAAAGCCTTATCGAATCGTATAAAAAAGAGTACAAACGTTAAATTTGTACTCTTTCAGATACAGTGAGATATGCATCTAGCTAAACATTACAAACTGGCTAGAGCAACTTCTGGGGATATGTATTCATATCCTAAAACATCGGCAACAGGTTTATAAGTCACTTTTCCGCCAAGAACATTTAGTCCCGCGAGTAGATGCTTATCATCAAGTAACGCTTGTTTAGCACCTTTATTGGCAAGTGTTACAGCAAACGGCATCGTTGCATTGGTAAGTGCCATTGTTGAAGTACGAGCCACGCCACCAGGCATGTTGGCAACACAGTAATGAACAACATCATCAACAATATAGGTAGGATCTTGGTGTGTCGTTGCTTTTGATGTTTCAAAACAGCCACCTTGATCAATGGCAACATCGACGACAACAGCGCCTTTCTTCATCATTTTGATGTGCTCTTTTGTCACCAATTTCGGCGCAGCAGCACCTGGGATTAATACCGCACCAATCACTAAATCAGCTTCGACGATAAGTTGGTCCATTGCATCAGCCGTAGAATAAACGGTTTTCAAACGACCCTTAAACTCTGCGTCTAATTGACGTAAACGTGGTAAAGAGCGGTCTAAAATAGTGACATCAGCGCCCATACCTACTGCCATATTTGCAGCTTGAGTTCCTACAACACCACCACCAACAATTAATACTTTAGCTGGAGCAACACCCGGAACGCCGCCAAGTAACGCACCAAGTCCACCCTGTGCTTTTTCTAACGCGTGAGCTCCTGCTTGAATCGACATACGACCGGCTACTTCAGACATTGGTGCTAATAAAGGCAAACCACCTTCTTCAGCAGTCACGGTTTCATAGGCAACACACGTTGCGCCTGATGCAACCAATAATTCAGTTTGCTGTGGATCAGGTGCTAGATGTAAATATGTAAACAGTATTTGCCCTGGACGAAGCATTTTACATTCTACAGGTTGTGGCTCTTTTACCTTGATAATCATATCGGCAGTAGCAAATATCTCCGCAGCGCTATCAATAATTTTTGCACCCGCTGTAACATACTGTTCATTATCGAAACCAATCGAGGCACCGCCATTATTTTCAACGATCACATTATGACCATTTAAAACTAACTCTTTAACCCCAGCAGGCGTTAAGCCAATACGGTATTCATGATTTTTAATTTCTTTAGGTACACCAATAATCATAGTATTATCTCTTTTCACGTTTGTTTTAGTCACTCATAAGTAAGCGACTTATTAGTTATCTTTAGTCATTGGATTAATGTTTCACGTTATTCAATTTCAGACATTATGATTCCACGAAACATTAGTAAAATATTAATTTTTAAGTTCTTGGATAATTAAAATTTATTCATAATTGTGGATGCTCATCCAATGCTTTTTATCAAATTATGTCTTGGGTTTTAGTTAAAAATAGAGAGCCGAACAAGCCACTTCTAGAAGAATAGCTCATAGAAAGTGACTCGTATAAACATGATTAAATTGGAGTTTTCGTTGTTTATAGGCGAGTTTTATTATTTAAAATATCTGCCGTAGTGCTCAAGAAAGAGCCATGTTCCCCCGCCACACCTGTATTTTCGAGCTGTGTTGACTGTATTGTTTGACTTAAACCTGCCGCTTGGCGAACCAATTCAGCAGGCCCATCGAAATCAAAATGGTGATAAACCGACGCTAGATGAGCAAAACGCGGTGATTGAGCAAATTCTTGGAATGTTAACCTGTGACCAGCGTAGTCTGAATTACATAGATCACGAGAGTACGCCAGCAACTTTCTTCTTTCCTCAGCTGGCCACTGAGCATTTACGTTGTAAAATTTATCCAACCATGGCTTAGTTTCATCATGGTTAAACGTATCGTAATTAGGTGTTAAACATACTTGCCCACCACCTAATTCACGCGCAACGTTGACCATTTCATAAAGCTGAGAACAAGCAAAAACGCGGCCCGCATAAAGCAATGACTGATTAGGCATAACCAAACCACTCGGGCTTTTTTCAGCCATCGCAATAGATGAAATTAAATGAGCGTCGATACCTTCTCGATAGCATGCCAATTTAGATAAGCGTTCCTGCACACCAACTTGATTATCTACGCCAGTTTGCTGGACATTCAGTATTGATGCACCAATTAATAACTCAGCAACTTTTAAATTACGCTGTATAAATGCAAAGGCAGAATATCGATGTAGCGAAGTGTGAATAAACTTCGCGGCTTGGGTGTTTCGATAGAACAGCACATCTTCCCATGGAATTTCAACATCATCGAAAATGACCAATGCTTCAATTTCATCAAACTTTGTCGCAATGGGATAATCCAAAGGATTTTTATCAGCAAAACCATCGCGACAAATAATTTTGAGACCGGGAGAGCTAAAATTACAAATAAAGCCTAATGCATAATCTGAAAATTTTGTATCCGCCTCCCAATTAGCAATCGTGGGCTTGGTATAGGCTTGGTTAGCGTAAGCTGCGGCTGTTTCAAATTTTGCTCCGCGAACCACAATGCCGCGATCCGTTTCTCGCACAACATGTAAGCGCATGTCCGGATCTTGTAATTGAGGCGCTTTAGAACGATCGCCTTTTGGATCTGTGTTCGCCGTTAAGTGGAATGTATCGTTAATAATAACGTTATTAATGTGATTTTTTATATTGTCTGAAAATTCAGAATTGATGCCATTTAACGCTTCTTGTGAATCATACAGTGACCACATTTCGCCAACCGTCTCATCCCCGACTCGGGTAACAACACCGCCAACTTCATTCATCATCAAATTAGTGGCTGTTTTCTTATCCCACCAATCTTGCTTACTCTGCGGCAGCTTTAAGGCGATAGCACACACTTCATTATTATCGGCTTGATAGGTCATGACATCTTTTGTAGAAGCGCTATGCTGCATGTCATAAATTTTCGCTTTTACATCAACGATCGGCTTAAAAGCAGGATGGCTAGTAACATCTTTTACCTTTTCTCCTGCTATATAAACTTCACGGCTATCTTTTATTGACTCACGGTACTCTTCACCTGTTCTTATCATGTATCTGGTCCCGTCTAATCTTGCTATTACTTTTTATTCTATAATCACTTTCTAGAAATGAAAATTTTTTAAATATATCAGCAAAATAACTTATTTCTATTCACAGAAAAACGAGAAATCATTTGCTTGATCTCTTTAGTAACACATTCAAACAATTAGCCATTTATATCCCCCACAAACTACCACTAGCCAAATTGTTTAAATAATTTTTTTTGATTTAATTGTTAAATTAATAATATTTTACCAATGCACATTTCCTAATTATGCTTTTTTCAATCTTAAAAGAGTAAAGAATACGGTTGTATAGGTTCACTTCCAATTGACAGCTGGCTAAATCGTCTACGTGATATGGAAACCCTCTTGGCTTATTCATTGGCCTTGATAAAAAATAATAAGGAAACAACAATGGCAATTGAAAAAATAGATACGCTTGTAATAGGTGCTGGTCAGGCCGGTGTTGCAATGAGTGAGCATTTAAGCAAGCATGATATTCCACACCTTGTTTTAGAGCGTAACCGTATCGGCGAGCAATGGAGAACCAGACGATGGGATTCATTGGTAGCGAATGGTCCAGCTTGGCATGACCGCTTTCCTGGATTAGAATTTGAAGGCCATGATCCTGACTCTTTTATCCCTAAAGAAAAAGTCGCTGATTACCTAGTGGATTACGCGAAAAAGTTTGAAGCCCCTATCCGCACTGGTGTAGAAGTTAAAAGCGTTGTGCGAAATGTGAATGCTCAAGGCTTTATCATCGAAACATCACAAGGGACAATAGAAGCCAAACGTGTGGTCTCGGCAACCGGACCTTTCCAAACTCCGGTTATTCCTCCTATTGCTAAAAACGAATCCGTTACACAAATACACTCTGCAGATTACAAAAACCCTCAGCAATTGGAAGAAGGCGCTGTGTTGGTAGTAGGTGCTGGTTCATCTGGTGTGCAAATCGCTGACGAACTTCAGCGTTCAGGCCGAAAAGTCTTCTTATCAGCTGGCCCACATGATCGTCCGCCTCGTTCATACCGTAATCGCGATTTTTGTTGGTGGTTAGGCGTATTAGGAGAGTGGGATCGTGAGTCTCTAGAGCCAGGAACAGAACATGTAACTATTGCTGTAACAGGCGCACATGGTAAGGACGGTACTGTTGATTTTCGCGCACTCGCTCATCAAGGGATTACCCTACTTGGTATGACCAAGGAATTTAATAACGGTAAGGTTACTTTCCAAAATGACCTTAATGACAATGTAGAGCGCGGTAATAAGAATTACATGGATTTCTTGGATTCTGCCGATGCATATATTGAACGCAATGGTCTAGATCTTCCTGAAGAACCATCTGCTCGCAAAGTTTTAACCGATCCTGAGTGTATGACAAACCCTATTCTTGAGTTTGATTTAGCGAAAGAAGGCATCACAACCATCGTTTGGGCAACGGGCTTCGCGCTCGATTACAACTGGTTAAAAGTCGATGCGTTTGATGAAAAAGGCAAACCTGCTCATCAACGTGGTGTCTCGACCGAGCCAGGTGTGTATTTTGTTGGTCAAGCGTGGTTATCACGACGTGGTTCAGCCTTTATCTGGGGAGTATGGCATGATGCTAAGCATATCGCTGGGCATATTGCTACGCAGCGCACATACTCTGCCTATAAGGATGCTTCACAGCGCTAAAATCTCACTTTTCGCTAAGGTATAAACAAAAAAAGATAGACCAAATGGTCTATCTTTTTTTATTGAACCCCTCGCTTAAAATTTATACTGATTTAGGATACTTAAGAATTCAACCCATTATTTTGTATAAAAGTAAGTTATGCTATGTCTAACACCGATAGATTTTATTTGATGGTAGGTCTTAGAGATGATTAATTACACTTTAAAACAACTCAAATATTTTGTTGTTGTTGCCGAATCTGGCAACGTAACAGAAGCGAGTGAAAAGCTTTACATCTCCCAACCCGCAATTTCAAACGCGATTTCTCAGCTCGAAGAAACGTTAAATACTCAATTGCTGATAAGACACCACGCTAAAGGGGTTTCACTAACACCGGCAGGGAAAGAGATGCTTTCTTATAGCCGTACTTTATTGTCTCATGCTGAAGAAATTAACGGCTATATGACGCAACATAGCACCTTAATTTCTGGGGTAATAAATGTTGGCTGCTACGCGAGTTTAGGGCCGATTTATGCACCTAAATTAATCCAAGGATTCACCAAGCTCTACCCAGAAGTAAGCTTCAAGTTATTCGAAGGAGATATCGAAGAGATAAACGAAGCGCTTCTTACCGGGAAAATCGAGATGGCTTTGATGTATGACTTAAATAACAACGCTCAAATTGAATCAACGGAGCTTGCGAAGATCAGTCCACATGTACTGTTATCGGTGAAACATCCATTGGCGAATAGAAAACAAATCAATTTAATGACCTTAAAAGATGAGCCTTTGGTTTTATTAGACTTACCTCATTCAAATAAATATTTTCAGTCGTTATTTGAGCAATATGATAAAGATCCAATCATTAAGCACCGTACTAAAAGTATCGAGATGCTGCGCAGTTTGGTTGCAAATGGCGAAGGCTATGCGTTAATGAATTCCCATATAAAATCAAATAGTTGTTTCGATGGATCAGAACTTATTAGTATTCCATTATCTGATTACGCGACTCCTATTTCACTGGTCATTTCTAAAGCTTCGGGAATAAAGTTACCAAAACGGTGCGAAACATTTCTTGAATTTTGTATCACAAATTTTGATATCGATAATTCCAAATAAGCGAATAAATACAAAAGAGCCGATGTGATTTACATCGGCTCATTGATTTAAGCGTATTTAGGCTCTCTGACCTATTACCTATAACGTGACGTCATGGCTCTCTAGATACTCCGCGGCTTGTTCACGCCCCATATACCGACCTAATGTCTTTAACGGCACTTCTCTTAAGTCGACAACGATTAACCCGTCTAACGTGTCATGAAACGCCGGGTCAACGTTAAAGCAAACCAGCTTACCATTCATCTTTATGTATTGACGCAGCAATACTGGCAAACCCTTACCTTGCTCCATGCGAGATAGCACCTTAGACAATAAGGAGACGCTTGCAAGTGCAGACAGCAAATTAGGTTGCCAAAACACAGAATTACTCGCGCGCAATGGTGTGAGTGGTTTGACCAATTCGGCTTTTTCGTCATCGTAATAATGAACCGATAATGTCGCTGCCATTAACTGTCGTGCACTGTCACTGTAATCATTACTAATGCTCACTGGACCAAACAGGTGTGTGTATTTAGGGTTACGAGAAGCAAAACTCGCCAAGCCTTTCCACAGCATTAACAATGAATTTAGATTCTTTTGGTAACGTTCAGCGACAACAGAACGCCCAACTTCAATACTATGATCGAGAGAATCAATAAACGTTTGGTCATAGTTAAATAGACTACGAGAATAAAGCCCTTCTATTCCTTTTTCTTTCACCAGTTCGTCGACCATACAAAGACGATAGGAACCCACAATCTGTTTGTCTTGCTTGTGCCACACGAACAACTGTAAGTAGTAGCTATCAAACTCGTCAATGTCACATTCAAGACCAGAGCCTTCGCCAACCGCACGGAAACTATTTTCTCGAATTCGCCCTATTTCCCGCATGATATTAGGGATCTGGCTGGTCGACGCATAGTACACAATAAAGTCGGTTTGCTCGTGTAACACAGCATCAGACGGTAATGTGACTAATTCCTGTTCAAGTAAACTCGTCTCTACGGAGTCAATGACTTCAGTTCCATAACTAGGAGCACCTTGCATTGAAAAATGATCACTTTCTGGTCGCATCAAATAGGTGTTTAAACGCAGATAATTAACGATATCTTTGTCTTTATCAAAGGTTGAAAGCTCACTAAACGGAATCGTATCGCCTATCGAAATTTTAATCTCAGTTGATCGCTTATTAAGCAGCTCTCGCCCAAGCATCGCTGTACGAAGTAACGGGTGAACATGGCCAGCTCGATAAAACAGATCGCTATTCTTTCCATTGATAAAGATAGGTACCGTTGTCGCTTCACTGTGCTTGATAAACTTCGCAACAGAGTTACGCCACTCTATATCAGATAGAGACGAGCCACCTTTCGGATAGGTCGATACCTCCCCAGCAGGGAAGATAACCAGAACACCACCATCGGCAAGATGTTGATTAGCTTCACGAATAGCATTGCTATTGGTTCGCTTTGCTCCTTCCCCACCAAAAACATCAACACCAATAAACAGATCGCTAATTTCAGGAAGGCGTTTTAGCATTTGGTTCGCGAGAACTTTAACGTCTTTCCTCACCTGACCAACCAAGTCCGCTAAAATAACCCCTTCAATCGCACCAAGTGGATGGTTTGCTACGATAACAACCGCACCTTCCACTGGAATTGAGTCGGTAGAGCCTCGGTTCACCGCATAGTCAACGTTTAGCGCATCTAAGGTGTAGCGCATAAAATCAAACGAGGTATTGGTTTCAGGTCGTTGCTGATACAAATGATCCAACTTGGACAATCCTGTAGCCCATTCAACAACAGACTCTCCCAACCCAAAAGGGGTTACTCTAGGTAAACGAAATGGGCTTGCGATCATAGCGTATCTCCTTCTATCACTTCTTACTTAATTAGAGCAGGCCAATTAGTATCAGCTTGGGTAATGTGCAATGCGCGGTCAGCATCCCATTTCTCTTTAACCGATGCGTTATAGTTCAGGTATAACTTATCATCGACAATTGCCCACTTAGTAGGGTCTGATGGAGCGAAATCATTCTGAGCTGAAACGGCCCACGCACAGTACCCACCATATTGAGGTGCATACTTCTCTGGTTCCGCTAGAAACAGATCAAGATGCTCTTGTGAAGCAAATAGCCAATCGGCACCCATATATTCTGTTTTAAATGTCGAACTTCCTTTCACAGGCTTACCCTCTGTAAAATAAGCGACCGTGTCATAACCGCTGACAGCCTTATTACTCAAGAAGCTGGTAGAAATTGCATCGGCTGCAAAACTAAGATGAGTAAAAAAGAACAACATTGTTGCCATAATATATTTCATAATTATTTCCTTAATTGGTTAATGCCAAAGAATTACGATTCGGCAGCGCCGTCGTGTTATTAGTTAATGCTTGTAAAGTAAGCTGTGTGCTCGGTGACCCCGCAACGTATCTCATTTGTTGCGAATCATTGGATACCTCAATGTGAGTAAAACTCACGGTCTTAGCATCGCCTCGATGCATAGAGACCGACATATGTGAATGTTCGGCATGCTGATGGCGATGAAACTTCAATAAGTTCTCCTGAGTTCGCTCTTCCCCAACAATGCTCTGAAAGGCCGTTTTGCGATAATGAATAACATTGTGTAAATCAACGCCAGATGAAAACAATGGTGAGTCTGTTGGATGCACATTGGACTCCACACCATTCCACTCAAACGCCATAACAGGGTTTCCATCTTGGCTAACACTGCGATCAAATGCTAATAGACTAAATGGAGCAAACTGAGGCAAAGCAAGCTTAGAAAAAGCTTCACGGACGCTCTCAATACTGTTCTCACTCGACAAGCTCTTCAGCAATAACCCACGGCTTAATATCACATCATTTGGGTTACTCGCTTGATAGTTGTTCAACAAACACAAACTCAAACCCATTTCATTGGTGCTGATCCAACTTCCTTGACCAACAGGATCGATCGGCATCACAACATCAACCCCATCGATGTGAAGTATCTGAGGTGGTAATGCGTCTGCTCGTGTTTTTTGTTCATCGCGGTTAAAAAATATCTGATAGCCGTCTTTATCGACTAACCAAGAAACAGAACACATAGTTACTGACCTCTTAAATACGACAACGTTGCTGGAGCGAAGCCAAAGTCATCACTCACATTGAGGTCTAATAAACTGGTTGTTACTTTTGTCATCGCATAATGATGCGTGGCATGTAGCGCCGCGAACGTAATTTCTCGCTCTAGTGTCGACGTCATAAGATGCATGTCGGTGTGAATAATAGAAACTTCTGTCAGGACATCTACCGACGTTTTGAGTTCTTGCTCGCCAAGTGTTTCCAACCACTGGATTAACTGAGATAACTCCATTAGCGCCTGCTCTCGTGACGTTTCAACAATGTGTCCACGTCGTCTCAAATTATAATCAATAACCAGTGGTTCATTATTCTTTGCTGACTCCGACATACCAACATTTACCGAATGAAAGAGGTCAAGAAGATGACGAAAATGCTCTCCAATACTACTGTTAACATGTGGTTTAGCTGACCATAAATATTGTTCATCAGTTAAAAACTCTAAACAATCATAACCTTGTTCTAACGTTTCAATACAACCTTGAATTACGGGCAATTCACGCCCAACCAACTGGCCTTGACTGTTTGCAATTATCGATAACATAAGCTTCCTTATAATTTTGTTGCCTTAGACAATGACGTAAATTTAATCGGTACTTGGATATTGTTTGGTTAAGTTTTTTTCTTCTCGCCAAGCACCCAAAAGCTCTCTAAAAGAAGGAGGTGTATAGCCCCGTTTTTTCTGCTTTGCTCCGATTGAGTACAACAAACGATATTGCTTCAGTAACATCCCAAAAATGGACATTAATGGCGTATTTCTATCCCAAATATGTGCGGCCTCGCTGCTCGCACCATTGAGTTCTAGAATGGTAAAGTGTTCACCTTTCATAAAGTCGTCGAGATTATCGAACTTAATATCAAGTCGACCGTAGTGATATCCCTCAACATCTTTAAGAATCAGATCCAGCTTCTCGGTTAGTTCTTTGGTAATGTACTGATTACCGTCGCGGAAAATACTGCCGCGGCTATGACTTCCAGCAAAAGCGAGTTGAAATTCTTCATTCTCTGCCGGAACCCAATTTAATTTGTCGAGATGCCTTGGAAAATAGAGATGAGTCAACTGACCCGCACGAGGACAACGCTCTATCAACTGCTGCAACGTACTTTGACCATCTCCAACAACAGACGGTGAATATTTCAAAGTAATTGAAATTATCTTCCCTTTAGATTCATTTGGATGGCGCACATAAAACACCCCTGCCTCAGCCTGGTACGGAGCTTTTTGCTGAAGTAAAAAGCGCGCATCGCTTGGAAAATTAGCAATGTAATCTTTTAACTGCCCAGAATCACGAAGGAGCTTCACCCCAACCCCACGACAACCGAGGTCTGGCTTACCAACAATTGGAAAATCAAGGTTTTCACTGCGCAACGTAGCTAATGCATCTTCAACCTGCTCGTCTACAGGAGATTGGGTTTTCGTCAACGTCACGAAAGGCGAAATCCAAGGCATTGCCGTCTCTCCAGCTAAGCGCATGATATCGTGTTTCGATTCACCCACCATGCCACTTAATTTAATGCTTGGGTTGACGACTAACGGTAAACGAAAATCTCGATAATACAGCCCTTGTGCCACACTCTGTAAAACAACTGGCGTATAAAAAAACCACGTTGGAAAAAACTCAAATCGAGAAATACTCTGCTCTGAATCAATCTCTAAAACGGGCATACCTGCATTAATTTTATGCGATGGAATTAAACGAACATCTGTCAACGAGCTCATGCATGACCTTTTGATAGTGAATGGTTGAGAAAACGATTAACGAAAAATAATAGGGCGATAGCAAACGGTACAATCAACCATTGTAAATGCGACGCTTGCATCCATGCCTGACTCCCTAAATAGTAAATGGCGAAAAAGACTAATGTTGTCCATATCGCGGTAGCCGAAATGACCGCGCATAAAAATATGCTCAATGGGATAGTGAAAAAACCACTAAGAGTAAAACCAACACTTCTCATTCCCGGAATAAAACGAATAACAAAAAGATTGAAGAAAGCACCACGATGGAAACGAGCTCGCATAACTTTAAAGTGGCGATTTGTTAGTGCCTTATAGCGCAAAACACGAACTCTGCGCCCCACTCGTCCCAAACAGTACAACCCAAGATCGCCACTCGCAATCCCAATGAAGATTGCAAATAGAGCAACCGATGGCAGCATACTGCCTTGTGCGGCTAACGTGCCAGCCGTCACTATGGCTAAATCTTCTAATAAGTAAGACAGTAAAATGATACCGATAAACAACAGTACATTTGATGTTTCACCACTTAAAAGAAATGCTTGTAATTCATCGATCAATTTAAATTCCTTGCGTCTTCTCGTTATTGCGATGTTATTTCAAATAGACATCTACAAAGTGTAATTCAAATCAAGTATTTTACCTTTAAACATTAGTCGCTAATGACTGCCAAAATATTACACCGCAATTGAATATATTTTTTAAAACGTTCAAATTAAATACTAACACTTTGATTTTATAGTAATAAAAGTTAAATATTTTAACTAAAACTTGAACTAACCAAAGCGTAGATAGGGAAAAATTAAGTGCTAGAACAAAAAAACCGCTCACATAAAGTGAACGGTTTTGAGTTAGATTTGAAATGTAGATACCAAGTTACAGTGACATCAGCACGTATTATTCTTGATATTGACTGTGTGATTTCTCAAGTTTGTAGAAGGTTGCTTGTACATAATCATCTGGATCACCAGTGTTATTCTGGTTGTAAACCCCAGCTTTAAAGTACATGTATCTTCCGCCTTGATCGTAGCCACTTTCACTCATATCGACGACTTGAACTGCGTCAGGCTTGCCTTCACGCATTACCGTTACTGTCATTGTGTTGCCCACAACTTTGATTTGGTAAGAGAAGACTTCACCGAGTTTAATACCATCGTTTGTGACACCTTTCATGCCACCCACTAAGTCAAAGAACTTATCTGAGCCTTCATTTGTATTTTCATGTGCGAAGTAAACCGTACCCATCTCTTGATCTGGCAGTTTACGGTAGTAGAGGCGGATAGGTTCGTCATCTTTATCGTGAATTTGACCAATGATAAAGCGTCCAACTTGGCTAGGATCACCCGTTGTTGTTGTGTGATCAATCTTAAGCGTGGCGTTCATCACACCATCGATAGCAGCCGCAGCTTTTTGATCTTCAACTGGAGCAGAACTAAATACCCAGTTGTTTTTGTTCACCCCTTTAGTTGGGATTGACATATCACCGGCACGAAGCATTTCACGTAATTCAGTACGGACATATTTGGTATTCTTAGAGGTACGAACACCTTTAATAAACGACTTAAATACCATGCCACCATCGTCAGCAGTATAGAAGTGCTCTGGGTGCTCATAGCCTTGGTTCAAATGTTGCTCAAATACATCATCTGGTCTGCCGTTGAAGTCATGGTCAAACGGTTGAGACAAATACCAAGTCGTTAGGTCAAAGTTCTGGCCTGGTTTATTCCCTGGAAGCGGTGTTGCTGGAATGGTTGGGGCTTTTAATGGCACATCCCACCACGTACAGTTTGGATCCGCTTCTAGGCAAGAACAATCCGAAACAGCTGGGTCACACTCAAGAGCAACTTTTGTTCCGAAATCACCTGGACGAGCTTTATGTTCGATACTCAACTTAGAGAACGTAGCTTCAAAAGCACCGCCAAACTCTTTATAGACTTGAGGATAAAGGCCAGCTTTGAAGTAGAAGGTTTCATTCTTCCATGCGCCATCCAGCTCTTTGCCAAACGATAACTTCTTAGTCACACCACCAGCACTAAGTTCGATGCCTCGGGCTGTCATTTTAATTTTGTAGCTCCAAGGCTGGCTTGGGTCATCGATTTTGCCAAGTTTAACCGAGAATGCGCTCTTCTCTGTCGACTTATTTAGGATAACGCGGACTGGCTTATCGTTACCTTCCCACAAAAGCTTAGCGGTTGCTGCGCTTATGTCGTGAGCATGGATTTGACCCAATACCACTTTAGGATCGGTAGGTGTAATACCATCTTTTTTCAGCGGAAGATGTGGAATTTCATCCAAACTTAATGTCGCAACCAAAGTATGCTCGCCACCGTATTCCCAATTTGCAAGAGAGGTATCACCACAAGGTGCCCAATCACCTGCTAACTCACGCAGTTCTGAACGAATATAGGTTGAGTTTGGCGTCGTTGCGCCACCATCTAATGGAGTACGGAAATGCCAGCCTTTCTCGTCTGCCCAGAAGTAATCATTTTTCGTTGCAGCTGTTAAAGAAGAACCATCAACACTGCATTCACTAGGCAAGATTTCGGCTGCTTTATTAACATCGATCTCATTTTTAGCCAGTTCTTTGGATACACCGCTATAGAAACCACCGTAATTCTCAGGAATAGTCAGCTTCCAATCATCTAATGTTGTTTGCTTACCAACATGTTTGATAAAGCGCTTTTGCTTCTCTGCTTCAATTTTCGCCGCTTTAATTACTTCTTCGGTAATAACTTCATTCACTGGACAGAGATTGATTTTACAGTTCAGTCCAGCCATTTCCGTTAAACTGTTCCAAGTATTCGACGTGTTACCAAAGCCAACATATCGAATATATTGTGCAGTAACGGGCTCAAATTCAAAACGTTCGTAGGTTGTTAATGCGCCAGAGCTTGCTCCACCGGTGACCACTTTGGTCCAGGTTGTGCCATCTTCGCTAACTTCAATATCGAACTTAGTTGAGCGTGCATCACCTTTATGGAAAGCAAGGCGAACCGCATCAAAGGTCTCGGCTTTACCGTAATCATACATTGCCCACTCGCCATCGCCATTGGCTGACCAACGAGTTTTAAGGGAGTCATCGAAAAGGCGTTCTGGTGTATTACCGTCATCGCTGCTTGCAGAAATCGCAACAGGTTTAAGAATAGGAGCCGATGGAACTTCACTATCACTACACACACTGGTGTTACAATCTACCGCATGTAATTCTGTTAAACTGGTCCATTTATTGGACGTATTTCCATATCCCGTTAACTTAATGTAACGCGCTTCTATTTCATCAAAATCATAACGTTCTATATCGGTTGTTAAGCCACTGCTTGCTTGCTGGCTAATAACCTTTGTCCACGTCTCGCCATCAACGCTGACTTCTAGGTCAAACGTGGTTGTGCGAGCATCTCCTTTATGAAATGAGGCTTTTATTGCGTTGATCTTCGAGACGACCCCGTAATCAAACTCAACCCATGAACCAACGCCATTGGCTGACCAGCGTGTGTTGGTATCTCCATCAACAAGACGGTCCGGAACGTTGCCATCGTCGGAACTTGCTTTTATCAAGACTGGCTTTTCTGGAACGCCTGCAGCATAAGCAGTGCCATATGCGCCCAGTGCAGCCAAGACCGATACGGTCAATACTGAACTAAGAATTTTCTTCGTCATCTGGTTACCTTTAGTCATACATTATGATTTAAGAAATGAAATACTACCTATTTTCCACCTCAAGAAAATCGATATAAGTCTCATTGTGAGAGCTGAGATAATTGAACCAAGGGTAAACTTGTCGAACTAGCTGTAACAACATTGTTATCAATTAGGTTCGCTGAACTATAAGCTAGATCCCAGTTTCATAAACTCAGTGGTGTTCTAGCGCACATTATTAGTATTATTTTAATATTAAATATTTGTTAACTTGATCTCATTTCGCTATTGAATAAGCAGAGAATTGGGCTTCCTTATTAAACTACAACGTAATATCTCTGCTTCAAATTAGGGTTAACATCACACAAAATCATGGTCAAACAATGAGCTGTTATGAAAGTGTTAACTTGATCGACCTACCCCGTTCTCAAATACGGAATTCGTCACAAAACTCATACCAATGATCATTTAATATTACTTATGTTCACAGTAACAATTCTAACAATAATAAAATTTCTAACTATTTTTATTTCAATAACAACCTTACAGGGATGAACCCAACATGACTAAACTAACCAAAACCGTCGCGACAACCGTCGGACTTCTCGTTTCAACATTCGCACTTTCAACTCAAGCGGCTTACATCCAAGATGCACAGTTAAGCGAATACCGTGCAAATAAAGGAGAAAGCGAAGTATGGGTTTCTCATGAAGATTCCGATGGAGGCAAAGGCGATGTAGGCAGTTCTGGCAACACCGCGTTTGGTGATGAAGGTTCTTCAAGATTTCGTTTTAAACAAAAAGTCGCAATTAATGATTACACAGCAACACCTGGTTTAAGCCAAATAGTGTCTGGATTACCACAAAATGCCGACATGCAATTTTCTTTATATTACTGTGATGAAAAAGGCGAAATGTCAGCAAGTACACTTCACTATGGCGTGAATGAAGTTGTGGAAGGTGCAGCACTCACTGGTGCTGTCATTGCTGATGCTCGTGCACATGTCAAAGATCTAGGTGATGCACCTGTTGCTGAAGTAAAAGCTTGCTTTAAACAGATTAGCGTTGACTTCAACTCTGGCAGCACAGGAAGTGTCGAAATATTTGCTCTGTTGGAAACCGATCCAAGTGATGGAAACAATATGGCAAAAGATTCAGAAATTCGAGTTGATGAATTTGCGATCACAGCTAAGTAACTAAGTCAGTATGTAAGTAATAAAGAGTAAATCTAAAGCAGCTCTATCGCACTCGGTAGAGCTGTTATCGCTAACGCAGTAGTATTCTCGGTTTACATCGCATCAAGAAAGTGTTGATCCGAACAGACGATCGAACAGTTTCTTCCTTCCTGCTTTGCTTGATACATCGCTTTGTCGGCAAGGTTGTATAAATAACTGGTCGACTCATCACCATTAGGGACCATCGAAACAAGCCCTAGAGATACTGTTACATATTTCTCTACGCTACTTTTCTCATGTGGGTAATTTAAGAGCTTTATTGCGCTCATAATTCGTTTCGCAGCGAGCTGAGCCATTTGTAAATCAGAATGACTTAACAGAACAATAAACTCTTCTCCTCCATAGCGTCCGACATACTCGCCACTTCTCGTGAACAACTGGTTAAATGTTTGACTCAATGTATAGAGGCATTTGTCGCCTTCAGTATGTCCGTAAAAATCATTAAATATTTTGAATTGATCAACATCGAATAAAATGAGACTGAGTGGCAATTTATGTCGCCCGTGCCAACTGATCATTTCCGCGACTTTCTCATCCATATATCGGCGATTAAAGATCTGGGTCAGGCTATCTTCGTTAACTTGAAGTTGAAGGATATGGTTGAGTTCTGTAAGCCGAGAACTGGTACGTTTCAGTTCACGACGCATATCGGCAATACGCGACATAGCGAGCAGTTTGGACGTCAGCACCAGATTATCGACGGGTTTGACTAAATAATCGTCTCCACCGGCTTCAATGGCTTTAGCAATCATCTCTGGTTCATGATGACTACTCAAAAAGATAATTGGCACCCAATCATCGTGCTCTAAACGAATAGCAGATGCGACATCAAAACCTGACATACCTGGCATTATAATATCAAGCAACACCAGATCTGGTTCAAATGACGAAAACAAATTAAGCGCCGCTGAGCCACTAGATACTGCCTCAACTACATGCCCAAGCTGCTTCAATCTAATTGAAAGTTGCATGCGATCAAGTTGCACATCTTCTACAAGAAGAATTCTCAATGAACAGTTCATCTTTCCCATACCCATCCTTAGATATCGAATGTAACTATATGATAATAGTTAGATATAGCACAACATTTCTAGGCTTTCACTGATTTATTAGTTAAGTTATATTGACTTAACATTATTAATGATAGTTAGATCACTTCTTAAAATATAATGAGAGGCAAACCATGAGCCAACAAGAAACTGAGAATCAAACAACAGAAGTCGATCTCGACACTCTTTCTCCTGAACTTCGCCAAGTTATCGAATTTGACGAAGTTTCAGAAGACATAATTCCGATGGTCGCCTCATTACACGAGATATCAGAAGAAGTCGTACGAGAAGCTTGGGACCACCTACCTGGTAGCGCACAAAATATCCTAGATAATTTCGAGCAATTTCACGCTTTAATTTCAGTAAGCCAAGGGTTTGCGGGAGTTAACGTAATGCAAGAATTAGCGGTAAATCAGCCTCAGGATATGGATGAAGATGCACTAAATGATTATAGAGCTGAAATCTTAAACAAAGTGTTAACCAACTGCGTAAAAGATATGGTCAAGCAAATTAAAAAAGCTCGTCGAGATCCAATCCTAAAACGTGATTTTACGGAAGTATTTACACGAGGTTAATCTCTTTACAACACGCCACAAAAAAGCCACCGACTTGGTGGCTTTTTTTAATGAAGTTCGAATGCTCGAATGTCAACTTCAGGTAACCCGTTTATTTGCGGTCGTGCAAAATAGAACCCTTGCATGTAACGCACTCCTGCTGAGCGCAGCCAACGCATTTCCTGATGAGATTCCACACCTTCTGCAATAACGTCAATATTGAGTTGATTTAGCATACTTAATGAATGCGTTAAGATAGTTTGACGTACGGTATCACGATCTATATTGCGAACAAGGGCCATATCTAACTTCACAATATCGGTTTGCAAGTCAGCTAATAACCCTAAACCAGCATACCCTGCTCCAAAGTCATCAATCGCCGTTTTGAATCCTAATTTTTTATACAGATTCAGTACGTGTTTAACCACACCAATATCATGAATTTTTTCTACTTCGGTAAACTCGAGAATAATTTTTTCGATCGGAAACCCCATATTTTTAGCGGCGTTTACCGTCGAAAGAATACTCTTCTCAGGGCAGTTGATCGCGTTTGGCAGGAAGTTAATACTCAAGTACTTATCTTGAATATTAAAACCAGCGGCAACTTCAATGGCACGCTCACGGCATAACTGATCAAACTCGTAACGGTTTGCTCTACCCACTGTATGAATCACAGATTCTGCATCTAATTCGTCTTCTCCACGAACCAACGCTTCGTACCCAAATATCTTAGACTCTAAACAATCAACTATTGGTTGGAAAGCAATGTAGAAGTCCGTTGCTTGCCCATCCACCGCTTTAAATTGATCTTTTGCTCTCTTGTCTAACAAACGACATTGTTTAATCATAATTTTCAGACACCTCATACAAGAGCACTGTTTTAACTTTAGCGTTGAGAGCTTGACGCCACAAGTAACAGTATGCATATAGATGATTAATATTTTAAAAAGCAGGCTTGTGTATCAATTTTAAGATAAAAAATTGTCACCGTAAAAACAACCCTTATTTTTTATGTATCGCATTACTTAACATCACCACAGCGTTCTAAATATAAAACGGTCGCCGCAGTACGTGATGGAACACAAAGCTTTTTCAGCAAACTTTTCATGTGAACTTTGACCGTAGATTCTGTAATCATAAGTCGATCTGCAATCTGTTTATTACGATACCCTTTTACTACTTGCGCCAGAATTTGCATTTCTCGCTCAGTTAAAAGCTCAAAACCATCTACGTGATCTCCACGCTCGCGTAAATATCGAGAGACATATTCACTGTACGCTTTACCACCAGTAACTGCTTCCTTAATCAAGGTAACTAAGTCATCGGGTTCCGTATCCTTGAGTAAATACCCATCCGCTCCTGCCTTCACTAGTTTATCAATATCAAGTGAGTTATCAGAAACGGTCAATATGACAATCGCCGCCTGAGAACCATCTGCTCGTAATGCTTTTAATGTATCTAACCCCGACATTCCTTTCATATTAAGGTCAAGTAACACTAAATCAGGTTCGACTTCGTGGACTAAGGCAACGGCATCAGTACCATTACTTGCTTCGCCAACCACATTAAATTCGGGTTCAAAATCAAGTAACTGAGCAATCCCTTTGCGCATTAATGGATGATCATCAACGAGTACAACGTTATATATCATTGCTAACACCTTCCCGTGGTTTGTTATAAGTTAATGTCACTGTACACCCTTGATTCGGTGAAGAGTCTAAGGTCAATTCCCCGCCCAATCTTTCTGCTCGTTCTCGCATTATCGCCACACCATAGTGATTTAACTCAGCTTCTTGCTTATCAAAACCTTTACCATCATCGACGACTTGTAAAACCAAACTATCATGATTATCAATGCAGTTTATCTTAATTTCAGTCGCATCGGCATGTTTTATCGCATTTAGTACGGCTTCTCTAATTAATTGCAACAAATGCACTTGCTGATGAGCATCTAGAGTTTGTGTAGAAAAATAGCTGGTCAGTTTAATGGCGACTGATGATTGATCGTTCAACTGTTGTAACATTCCTTCAAGTGCTTGATCAAAATTGCCTTCTTTAATTGTTAAGCGGAACGTTGTCAGTAATTCGCGTAATTGGATATAAGCGTCACTTAACCCTTTATCAATATCGCCAATCACAGGTTGAACTCGTGACTGATCACAGGTTATCGATTGTGTCTTTAAACCACGTTTGAGTAACGACATTTGAATTTTCAAATAAGATAGAGATTGAGCTAATGAATCGTGCAGTTCACGAGCGATCGTTGCCCTCTCTTCCATTAAAATAATTTGTTCTGCTTGCCTTTGCGCTTGGTTAAAGTAAATCGCTCTCGCCAGCATTTGTGCGAAACTACTTATCAATGCTGCGTCATAATTAGGGTGAAAGTAGCACCAAGTAAGTTCACCGAGCTTTTGATTGTCTAAAATAAGCGGCAAACTAGCCGTTTCAGTTGAATCGTTATTCTCGCAAGCACCCGTCATATCTCCATGTTCTAAGTTCCATGATGTTTCACTATTCTCACCCACTTCTAAGCGCACAGCCGCAATACCATCGATATTGACCATATTGGCGATAATCGATTTAAAGTTATCTTCTCCAATTCGTGAAGCCGTTAACTGCTGCGATGAATCATAAAGCACTTTCAAGGCGTTATTTGCATTTTGTAACTCGCGTGTTTTCTCATATACGGCCAACTCCATACCGCGGTATAACTTACCTAGGTCTTGTGCCATATGATTAAATGTGTTGGTCAATATTCCCATTTCATTTTGACTTTTTGAATTCAAAACCACATCAAACGAATGATTTTGAATTCTGCGGCTTGCAACCAATAAAGCTTTTAATGGTTTCACTACTTCTTTACGGATAAAGTGCACCACATAAATCGAAGCGATAAGAATTCCACCTAACCCAAGGCTTCCCACCCAAGCAAGAGCGATAAGCTTTCTTTCCGAGTGACGCTGTAACTTATATACAAACCCATCTATCTGACTTACGAAATCAGCTACAATATCAATATATTGCATACGATTAGAGCTAAGTAGGTTCTGCTTTAATTCATCCCAACGCGAGATAATAGCTCGATAGTCACTGGTAATATCTTTAGGCACGCCCCACGACTCAAGAGCTTGCATGGAAGGTGAAAGGAGTGATTGTTCAAATATCTTTAAGTGAGATTCAAACTCTGGAGACTGCTGTTGAATATCATGCGATAAACGGTAGCTTTGCATTCGCATACTACCTGAAACATTCACCGCCTCAGCATCATTCAACGATGAAGCCAGCGTTACGATTGCCAACGTCGTCGTAACGATAGAAAGCAATACAATTAGCAACATTGCTTTGGCTATCGTACGTGTAACTGATTTTTCCGCTTGTGTGACCAACCTGCTAACCTCTCTGTCCAACAACCACAGCATCAACTCAAAAATGTGAATAACTCTCAACATCGAAAATATGAATTTCGATAGCAAGAATTGCCATACTACCAATAAATTCTGTTACTTCTTTGATTTATTGAGGTATTTATCAAAACACATACGTAATCAGTTGAATTTAAATCTTATGTCTAAGACTGATCAAAGACAAATCTAATTCAACTAGTCAAATTTTCTGATCCATTTTCATCTAGAACAAGATACAATCGCGCCTCTTAAACACTTGGTCAATTTTTTGCATTACGTGCATTACGCTAGCAGAGATACAAAAGGATATTCGCGTAACATGACAACTGTTCCTCTATTAGAGTTGAAGAAGGTAAGTAAGTTTTACCCCGGCGTTATAGCCAACAATAATGTCGATTTAAAACTGTATTCTGGCGAAATTCTCGCATTGCTGGGCGAAAATGGTGCGGGTAAGTCAACCCTAGTCAAAATGATCTATGGCGTAAGTAAGCCAAGTGAAGGTCAAATTTATTGGAATGGCCAACCCATCAATATTCTTTCGCCAAATCAAGCTCGTGCCATGGGAATTGGAATGGTGTTTCAACACTTTTCGGTATTTGAAACATTAACCGTATTGGAAAATATCGAGCTCGGTTTAGATAAAGAGTTTGTCAAACAAGTGGGCAATTTACATCAACGTATCGTTGAGATGAGTAGTCGTTACGATCTACATGTTGAACCCGACCGCTACGTTCACACCCTCTCAATTGGTGAACGACAGCGTTTAGAAATTTTACGTTGTTTAATTCAAGATGTGAAACTTCTGATCCTAGATGAACCCACGTCTGTATTGACTCCACAAGAAGTCTCTGGCCTTTTCCGAGTCCTAAAAAAGCTGGCTAGTGAAGGCTGTAGTATTATGTTTATTAGCCATAAGCTGAAGGAAGTGACCGAATTGTGCGATCGCGCAGTGATCTTACGAGGGGGGCTTGTCAGTGGTTCATGTGTTCCTGCAGACGAAACGCCAAATTCAATTGCACGTTTGATGGTGGGCAGTGATGCTGAGTTATCAGAAAGTTATGATAAAGCATATAGTGACACCGTAACCCTGAAAACAGATAACTTGACACTTCCACCTGCTCATCCTTTTGGATGTGGTATCTCAAACATCGATCTCGAGCTTCGTGCAGGTGAAATCCTCGGTATTGCCGGTGTAGCAGGTAATGGGCAAGAAGATCTACTCGAAGCACTTAGCGGCGAAGATCCACGAGTTCCAAAGGCGTCAGTGTTATTTAACCAACAACCCATTGGACACCTTCATGCTGGTGCTCGCAGACTTATGGGTATGGCGCACGTCCCTACCAACCGTTTAGGTCAGGGTGCGGTGCCAGAAATGACACTAGAAGAGAACACACTGCTCACATTTAGTGCAGATATGTCACGCCACGGTTTGATTAATACACGCCGATTGAAGGAACTTGCTCGTTCCCTTATTAAGTCAAATAAAGTGAAATGTCGTAACGAACATTCTCAAGCAAAAAGTTTATCAGGCGGCAACTTACAAAAATTCATTATTGGTCGTGAGATACATCAACACCCTCAAGTACTGATTTGTGCACACCCGACATGGGGTGTTGATATTGGTGCCGCTAGCTCAATTCACCGTAAGCTTATTGCACTGCGTGATGCCGGAGCTGCAATTGTGGTTATCTCAGAAGACATTGATGAACTATTTATTATCTCAGACCGCCTCGCCGCACTCTATGAAGGAAAATTATCGCCAATGGTCAAAACAGGTGATACCAATATCGAAGAAATCGGACAATGGATAGCCGGTGGTTTTGTTAAACAGGAGAATAATACTCATGTTTAAAGTTCAACCAAGGATTGAAAGCTCTCAAGTCATGAAATGGTTATCGCCGTTGATTGCGGTAACATTAACTATGCTAACCTCTAGTCTGATGTTCATTTGGCTTGATGTCAGCCCACTTTCGGCATTTGAAGTATTTATTATTCAGCCATTTAGCGACAGCTACAACATCGGCGAGCTAATGGTAAAAGCGCCACCTCTGATGCTTTGTGCTATTGGTTTAGCTTTGTGCTATCGAGCGAACATTTGGAATATTGGAGCAGAAGGTCAACTTCTGATCGGTGCAGTTGCGGCGAGTGCTGTGGCGATTCAAATGGGAGAAGAAGCAGGTTTCGGATCTCAGTTGCTTGTTATAATGGCGGGTATCGTCGCTGGCATGGGCTGGGCAGCAATTCCCACATTGCTATACCGCATCTTCAACACCAATATCATCTTAACCACCATCATGCTCAACTATATCGGCTTGTATTTGCTGCTTTGGGCAGTACATGGCCCACTCAGCGATCCTAATGGATATGGTTTTCCTGAGTCAGCGATTTTCCCTGATGGTGTAATGCTTCCTCTATTAAATGAAGAAAGCCGTGCAACTGTTAGTGTCGTTATCGCTATCATAATCGCATTCATCACCAGTTTTGTTCTGTTTAAAACCCTCCCCGGATTTAAATTGAGAGTGTTTGGAGAAGATACCTCCGCTGCAACTTACGCTGGTTTTAATGGCAATAAAATCGTTTGGGGCGTCATGCTATTCGCAGGTGCACTCGCAGGTTTTGCAGGCGCAGCCGAAGTAACTGGACCAATTGGTCAACTTATACCATCGGTTTCTCCTGGATATGGTTATGCCGCAATCATAGTGGCATATTTAGGACGTCTTAACCCTATTGGCATCGTTTTATCCGCTTTGTTTATGGGGACGCTGTACATGGGAAGTGATCTCGCTCAAATCGAACTAGGACTACCCACAGCCGTTACAGGCTTGTTTCAGGGAACGTTGTTGTTCTTCCTATTAGCATGTGACTTCTTAATTTATTACGAATTTGTGTCTACAAAACGTAAACCTACATCTCCAGAACAAACGTTAACATTAGACAAGGATGAGACTGCCTAATGGATATTATACTAATTCAACAAATCGCTATCGCAGCTGTAAAAACCGGCACGCCTTTATTATTAATTGCGCTCGGCGAGTTGGTGTGTGAAAAATCAGGTGTTCTTAACCTCGGCCAGGAAGGCATGATGTTGATGGGTGCTATGGCAGGATTTGCCGGGACATATTTCACAGGAAGCTTGGCCGTTGGAATGCTTTGTGCCATTTTGGCAGGTATGTTAATGGCAGCGATTTTTGGCGGTTTAACACTATTCCTGAACTCTAATCAGGTCGCAACAGGTCTCGCATTAACCATTTTCGGTACTGGGTTAAGTGCGTTCTTGGGCAGCAACCTCGTTGGTTCTACCATATCGGGGTTTGAAACAATTCATATTCCACTGTTAAGTGATATCCCGTTTATTGGCCCAGTCCTTTTCCAACATGACTTCATGGTATATCTCAGCTTTAGTGCAGTAGCCATTATTTGGTACATCATGCACAAGACACGCCTTGGATTAACCATACGCGCAATTGGCGAAAACCCACACTCAGCAAACGCTTTAGGCATTAAGGTTATCCCGTTACGCTTTGCCATCGTTTTATTTGGCGGCGCAATGGCTGGGCTTGCAGGTTCGTACTTGTCTCTCTCTTATACACCAATGTGGATGGAAAGTATGACCGCTGGTCGAGGCTGGATCGCTCTAGCATTAGTTGTTTTTGCTTCCTGGCGTATAGGGTATCTCGTATTGGGCGCCTATTTATTTGGCTTTACATCGATAATGCATTTAATGATGCAAGGGTTTGGTTTTGATATCTCTCCAAACTTGCTCGCAATGACGCCATACGTATCAACGATTGTCGTTATGGTATTGATCAGCTCAAATAAAGTACGACAAAAATTAGCAACTCCAATGAGTTTAGGTAAACCTTTCGATCCTAAAGCTCATTAATAAAGCAATTATGAAGTTTCGTTTTGCTTGATCTCAGTGCAGTACTTGCCCAGAAATCAGGCAAAACAACCGATTTGTTTTTACGTTGAAAACAATCTGCCCAAGTAGATTTGGCATATAAATGATCTACATCAGCCGTATTATGGCTCAATGGCTAAATCAGACGTATTTCATGAATAAATACACGAATTGGTCAGTAATTTGCTATAAGTCGGTACTAATACAAATATTAACCTTTGGAAACGGAGTATTTCATGAAAATTAATCAGTGGTTGTCCATGGCTGCACTTTCTGTGTCAGCAATGTTCTCTGCTTCAACCCTTGCAGAAGATCCTGTAAAAGTAGGCTTTGTATATGTGGGTTCTGTCGGTGATCATGGTTGGTCATACGAGCACGACCAAGGCCGTCTAGAAATGGAAAAACATTTCGGTGGAAAAGTAGAAACAACATTCGTTGAAAATGTTGCGGAAGGTGCGGATGCTGAACGTGTTATCACTCAGCTAGCAAAAGCCGGTAACAGCGTAATTTTTACCACCTCATTTGGCTTTATGAATCCAACGATTAAAGTAGCAAAGCGTTTTCCAAAAGTGAAATTTGAGCACGCTACAGGTTTTAAACGTTCTAAAAACGTTGGTACATACGCTCTACGTACCTATGAAGGTCGTTACGTTTCTGGTGTAGCTGCAGCGATGACAACCAAGACAAATACCATTGGTTATATTGCATCATTTCCAATTCCTGAAGTTATTCGCGACATTAACGCAGTATACTTAGGTGCGAAAAGCGTCAATCCTGATATCGATTTAAAAATTGTATGGGTTAACACTTGGTATGATCCAGGCAAAGAAAACGATGCAGCAAATGCGCTAATGGACCAAGGTGTCGACGTGGTACTTCAACACACAGATAGCCCTGCCCCTGTTATCGCAGCTGAAAAGCGCGGCATGAAAGCAATTGGTCAAGCATCAGATATGAGCCATTTCGCTCCTGAAGCTCATATGTTCTCAATACGTGATCACTGGGCTCCTTACTACATCAAAACAGTTCAAGCAACTATCGACGGTACTTGGACTTCAGAAGACTACTGGAATGGCTTCCAAGATGACATTCTTCAAATCGCATCGGTAAACGATAACCTTCCTGAAGATGTTAAAACGGCGATCACTGAAACTCACGATAAAATCAAATCAGGTGAAATCGTTCCTTTTGCTGGTCCTCTAAACGACAACCAAGGAAATGAGAAAATCGCTGCGGGTGTTTTACCACCTGATGCAGAACTTGTTGGTATGAACTGGTATGTTGAAGGCATCAAAGCAACGATCCCTTCAAGCAACTAAGCTACATTGTTCACTCGCGATATCATTTAGATAGTGTTAGCGAACGATTAAAAATAAAAACGCGCTACTGAGTAGCGCGTTTTTTATCTTAATGCTGTTGCTAACTTACACGTTACCGTCATTCAATGAAACCTTTCTAACACAGAGACATATCTAGCTAAGCACTCCCTCAACTTGTTACTAAATTTCCACTTTTATGTAATTAAATTACCAAATAAGTTGACATGGGTCACATTTTGACCAATAATGTGATCAGATACTTAATAATAATCAAATTAAACAACATAAAGGATATCACTATGAATTCAACATTAGCTTCTCAAATAGAAACTACTCAGGAAACAAACGCATTTATTTCTTTCGCTAAAGAAGCCGTTAGCGTTTTAACTCTTTTTGCATGTGTCGCAGTTCCTATCCTACTTTTATCACTCACGTGGGCTGGTTAATTCCCATTCAGCCACCAATGGAAAATGTTACTCGGCTACAAGCACCCAACTGCAAATAAAAAACGGCGAACCAGATACTTCTGATTCACCGCCTGTACAAGCCGAGCTTATGCTTTCTATCTAAAACGTTATGCCTACCGAAAACACTTCTCTACATTCAGTGCAAAACCTCACCTGACTGCACTTTATATTACTGAAAGCTAGCTAAAAGCCTTCTTAATCAAGTTGCTTGTTTGCTCTGTGATACTCTTTCTTCAGGCTATTTATCTCTTTAAGTTGACCACGTGCCGCATCGATATCGCCATTTGCAAGTGTTTCGTCTATTTCAGCAAATGCAACAGTTAGCTTTTCAAATCCTTCTTGATATAACTCATTACGTTCTGGTGAATAATCGCCTTGTTTCGCTTTTTCGATTAATACATCAATGTTATCGATTCGAGACTGCATATCTTCAACGGTTTCTGCACGAGCGGCTTTTTTATAATTTAAATTAATTTCTTTCATTACTGCTTCAAGATCTATGTCTGCAGCGAATAAATTAAAACTGAGTCCGACACCAACTAATGCTAATACTATTTTTTTCATTTTTATCTCCAGCTTCCTAATTTAAAGTGAGTTTATGTAATCTCACTCTTTTAACCACACTAAATTTGTTTCAAATTATAATAGGTGTATCGTTTTATAAAAATTTAACCAAGCGTCGAAAATGCGTCGATTGGCTGATGGCCGCGTAATGCAAGAAATGAGAGAAACTGCGACGCACGGTGAGTGATCACCTGTTGTGAATCAATCCCAACTTTGTTTATTAATGCTTGGGCTAGATCGAGCTTACCGATCGCATCACAAAAATGTGCATCACTTCCTGTGGTTATAAATGCGTTGTATTGTTTTGCGATTTCACCAATTTTATAGCAACGATCGATACTTCCAACGCGGCTATGCCCAAGTAAGGTACTATTATTGAGTTCTATCGCGACATTATGTTCCGCTGCGCATGAAATAACTTCGTCAAAATCAAAATCAAACCGGGGATTTCCCAGATGCCCTAATGCATCAACACGCCCATTCTTAATCACATTAAGTAATGCGGTAGTGTGATTTTTCGTATTGTTCGGCGCAAATACCGGCTCATGGAAACTGGCAATGATCCAATCAAGGTTTTGATCCATAAAGGGCTGAATATCGATATTGCCGGTTTCATCTATTATATTTGATTCAACACCCCTAATAATCGCAACATTTTCGATAAATCGAGGGAGAACTTTCTGATTAACAAAAAACCAAGGGTGCGGTGCGCCTGGCATTAACTCAGCATGATCCGTTGCACACATGATCTTTAATCCGTTTTCACGAGCGACTTTCGCATTCTCGATAAGCGTACTGTATGCGTGCCCACTCGCGATAGTATGAGTGTGAGTATCAACTTCTAAGTGCATTGCTTCCTCCTTGTTAACCAGATCACATTCTAACAGTGCAATGAAATAAGTAACAATGTAAATGCCAATTAAATTCCCCACTTACCTTATGGTTGAAATCAGGCTTGCGCTTACTTATAGTGACGTAGCTCACGTTATTTATGACTCGTAGGGAAGCTGATAAACTCTAGATTACAAGTAGGTCACCCAGTTATCGTTTAGTCATGAAAAAACGCTATCGAAAATACGTTCTTGCTTGATGAAATTTAAATTGTCGTACAAAATAGAGAATTGGTTAAGACCCTATATTACGTGTTGATATCTCAGCATCAAGTAGCGTCAGCCTATCAGTATGATAGAGAAAACCAATTTTTCAGTAGTCTAATGCGCTGATAGTCTAAGCAAAATTACTAGTCAGCTCGCTTTAAGGGAAGAATAATGGTTATACCTGAAAATAGTAGCATCGTAATTTTTGGTGCTTCTGGTGACCTTACGTACCGCAAACTTATTCCGGCTTTATATCACTTATATGCAAGTAATCAGCTGCCTAAATCGTTTACCATTCTTGGAGTGAGTAGAACCGTATACACTGATGACTCTTATCGAGAGAAGTTAGCTCAGTCCATGCGAGAGTTAGAGGAAACCAAACCGGAAGTCCTTGATCGTTTTTGTCAACATATACACTATCAAGCACTTGATACTGCTGATGTCGATGACTACCACAAGTTAACGACTCGCTTGGATCAATTGGCTGAGCAATATCAATTAGAACAACGTAATACTATGTTCTATTTAGCCACGCCGCCAAGCCTGTATGGTGTGATCCCAACCTGCCTTGCTGCCCATAATCTTCATGATGAAAGTGATGGTTGGAAACGTCTGATTATCGAAAAACCGTTTGGGTATGATCTTGAATCAGCACGAGCCTTAGATATTGAAATTCATAAGAACTTCAAGGAACACCAAATCTACCGCATCGATCATTATCTTGGTAAAGAGACGGTACAAAATCTATTGGTTTTACGTTTTGCCAACGGTATGTTTGAACCTTTATGGAATCGTAACTTTATCGATTACATCGAAATTACTGGTGCTGAATTCCTTGGAGTAGAAGAGCGAGGCGGCTATTACGACGGTTCAGGTGCTGTACGTGATATGTTTCAGAACCACTTGCTCCAAGTTGTTGCTATGATGGCGATGGAGCCTCCCGCAGCAATTACTGCTGACTCTATTCGAGACGAAGTCAACAAGGTGCTGCAAAGCTTACAGCCATTAACTGACAAAGACTTAGACGAGAACTTAGTGTTAGGTCAATACACCGAATCCAGTGTGCGTGGAGAATTCTTGCCCGGATATCGAGATGAAACAGGTGTTGCTGATGATTCGCGTACCGAAACCTATGTCGCATTGAAAATGTTCATCAATAACTGGCGATGGAATGGAATTCCTTTTTACGTTCGTTCTGGTAAACGCCTACCTACCCGTGTGACAGAAGTGGTCATACACTTTAAGCGTACGCCTCACCCTGTATTTGGTCAAAACGCGCCTGAAAACAAACTTATCATTCGAATCCAGCCTGATGAAGGCATTCTTATGAGTTTTGGCTTAAAAGAACCAGGCGCTGGATTTAATGCTAAAGAAGTATCGATGGACTTCCATTATGCAGAGTTGGAAGAAACCAAGATGCTCACCGCCTATGAACGACTATTGCTCGATGCACTAAATGGCGATGCCACATTATTTGCACGTACAGATGCCGTCGAAGCCTGTTGGAAGTTCGTTCAACCAATCATTGATTATAAACAAGACCCGAAATCTCTCTATGGTTATGCGTGTGGTACTTGGGGGCCAAAAGAAGCGGACAAATTATTGAACAAAAACAACCGCGAATGGCGTTTCCCATGTAAGAACTTAACAAATACGGACTATTGCGAACTATGATCAGTCATAAAATATTTCCAACATCTAATGAAGTTGTACGATCACTTGCCGATGATTTAAACATTTACAGTCAGAAAGGTACGCCGGTACACATTTCATTGTCTGGCGGCAGTACCCCTAAAATGTTGTTCAAACTATTAGCAACAGCTGAATATGCTGCAACGATTAATTGGCAGAATTTGCATTTCTGGTGGGGTGATGAACGTTGCGTTGCTCCAGAAGATGCAGAAAGTAATTATGGTGAAGCCAATACTCTGTTGTTTAGCCAAATCGACATTCCAGCCGAAAACATCCATCGCATTCGCGGAGAATCCGATCCTGAGAAAGAAGCATTGCGTTTCGCTGATGAAATGAAAGCCGTCATTCCATGTGAGAACGACACGCCCATTTTCGATTGGATTTTGTTAGGTATTGGTGGTGATGGCCATACTGCATCTCTTTTCCCTAACGTGACCAATTATCAGGATCCTAATCTATCTGTCGTTGCGACTCACCCAGAATCGGGACAGTTTCGAGTATCAAAAACAGCAAAGGTTATACAAGCAGCAAAACGTATCAGCTATTTAGTGCTAGGTTCGGGTAAGGTTGAAATTATCCAAGAAATTTCATCCACACCAGCAGATGAATTGCCATACCCAGCCGCTAAAATACAATCAACTCATGGTGAAACCGAGTGGTATCTCGATTCAGCCGCCGCCGAAAAGATGGCATAAAGGAGCAGAAATAATGAAAGGTGATATTGGTGTAGTTGGACTCGCGGTTATGGGTCAAAACCTTATCCTAAATATGAATGACCATGGTTTTAAAGTCGTGGCTCACAACCGTACAGCGGCTAAAGTTGACCAATTTCTAGAAGGTCCAGCAAAAGATACAAACATCGTCGGTGCTTACTCGCTACAAGAAATGGTCGATAAGCTAGCTTCTCCACGCAAAGTGATGCTAATGGTTCGTGCTGGAGAGGTCGTTGATAACTTTATTGAGCAGCTAATTCCACTTCTCGATAAGGGTGACATTATCATTGATGGTGGTAATACGAATTATCCAGATACTAACCGCCGTGTGGCCTATTTACGAGAAAAAGGCATCAACTTCATTGGAACAGGTGTTTCAGGTGGTGAAGAAGGAGCGCGTTTTGGACCTTCAATTATGCCAGGTGGGTCTCCTGAAGCTTGGGAAACAGTTAAGCCGATTCTTCAAGGTATTTCCGCGAAAACAGATAAAGGCGAACCTTGTTGTGATTGGGTTGGTAACGATGGTGCAGGCCACTTCGTGAAGATGGTTCACAACGGTATCGAATACGGTGATATGCAGCTTATCTGCGAAGCGTATCAGTTTATGCAAGATGGCCTTAAAATGTCTGCAGATGAAATGCAGGCTGTTTTTGCTGATTGGAACACGACCGAGCTTGATAGCTACCTTGTCGAAATCACTGCTGATATCCTTAAATACAAAGATGAAGATGGTGCTCCTCTCGTTGACAAGATTCTCGATACGGCCGGTCAAAAAGGGACTGGAAAATGGACCGGTATCAACGCACTTGATCTTGGTATTCCTCTAACTTTGATCTCAGAATCAGTCTTCTCTCGCTGCCTATCTTCACTAAAAGAACAACGTGTTGCAGCAGAAGCACTGTTCGGTAAAAAAGTAGAAACGGTAGCAGGCGACAAACAAGAGTGGGTGGATGCGCTTCGTCAAGCTCTTCTGGCTTCGAAGATCATTTCCTACGCACAAGGTTTTATGCTGATGCGTGAAGCATCAAATGAAAACGGCTGGGATCTCAACTACGGTAATGTGGCGTTAATGTGGCGCGGAGGCTGTATTATTCGTTCAGCATTTTTGGGCAACATTCGTGACGCATTTGATACTGACCCAGAAATAGCATTCTTAGGTTCAGACCCTTACTTCAAAGCTATTTTAGAAAATTGCCTAAGTGCATGGCGTAAAGTGGCAGCGAAATCCTTAGAAGTTGGAATTCCAATGCCGTGTACGACATCTGCCCTTTCGTTCCTTGATGGATATACGACTGCTCGACTACCTGCTAACTTGCTGCAAGCTCAGCGTGATTACTTTGGTGCTCACACCTATGAGCGCACAGATAAACCGCGCGGTGAGTTTTTCCATACTAATTGGACTGGAACTGGTGGTGACACAGCGTCAACCACTTATGATGTTTAACAATTCGCTTTGTTCTCACTTTTGAGCGAGATTTACTCAATATTTGTATTATAATTACAGCGAAAATGAGATGTTAGAATAGTCAATATCTCATTTTCCTTTTGAATCAACAATTTATGATTCAAACTTACTGCATTTAGTGGAGAGATAATTATGTTCAACAAATATTATGTGTTTGTTCCGAGCGAATTAGATACTGCTCAAGCGCCACTAAGCAATGCTACGACCATATCTGATGAAGAACTGAAACGCCGACGTCTTGTTGCTGAAGCACAAGTTATTTTGCGTGAATGTCCAAAGTCAGAAGTCGCAGAGCCAGCTTATAAAAAGTGCGCTTAATTTTAGTATTTAAGCCTTATCAAAATGCCACATATTAAATGTGGCATTTTTAATCGAGTGTCCAACCATTCTACGCGCTCTAGCGTAAACAATAAGCCAATCCTTCACTCCCGTGCAACTCCAATCAGAAGTATTTTTCTGTCTATAACATTAACGAGAAAACATTAACAAGGCTCAATATTTTACATCACCACACATTGTAAACTCTGATGTTCTTAGATATGACCGTAGAGTACTCATTGATGGTTATCAGCGCGCTGATTGAGCTCTAACGAAAAGAAAAAACACATCACAATAGTTAGCGTACGCACTTAGAAAGTAGATGACCATATCTATATTTGACCAAACGGGCCATACACTGTCGATTCACTACGAGACCTCTCTGTTTAAGGAATGGGCAATAAATATAATAAGTAAGCTGTATATACAGTTTATTGATCGCCGATTTCGAACACACAGCAACACCAATAACTCGCTTAATCACTATAAACAAAAAGGTATAAATATAATGAAAAGAAACATATCCCTACTAAGCCTACTATGTGCAACATCTCTCTTAATCTCTGCACCTAGCTTTGCTGCTGACCAACAAAAAGGTCACCCTGGTCCACCACCATCTTTTGATCAACTTGACGCAAACGGAGATGGGGTACTATCTAAAGACGAAGTTCAGGGACCATTGGTAGACGAATTTGACCACTTTGATGAAAATGGTGATGGCGTGTTATCTAAAAATGAACTTCCAGCGCCTCCAAAGGACTAACCCCATAGATACAAAGAATTCAGGTGATATCCCCCTATCATCTGGGTAAAACAGTGAGACTGTTATGGTCTCACTGTTTTTTTCATCTCAACTCTAGAAGATGATTCATTCTTGTTCTGTATGACATGTTTTAAATTCGCCACCTTCCGAATTAGTGAATGCTGCAGAGTGATATACTCAACACCTAACATCTTAGCCCTCGCCAAAATATTGTTATGTATAATTCTGTTTGACGATCCAATTCGTCTTGTGAGTGACTCGCTCTCTTAATTCCGTCGATACCGAGTAATAAAAGTTGAGCGACTTCTCGTGAACCGATATCAAGTGCCCTAAAGTTAATCAATTGCTCTTCTTGAGCTTTTTCAAGGTTCAAAACAATATGAGCCAAAAATCTTTCTTCAAACTCTTCCATCAAGTTAGGTGCCATTTTCTTCGATAAAAGAAACAGCTCTTTACCATTTGGTTTGCTAAAAATTGGAGAAAATATAACTCTCTCCATTTCCTGAACACCATGGAGCAAACAATCAAAATGATCATCTGAGCGGCCAAACCCACGAATAGCCGCTTGTTCTCCTAATTCCAACATATGATCGACCAAAGCAAGAAAAATTGATTCTTTGTTTTTATAGTATTGGTAGAGCGCTGGTCGAGAGATATCGAGCGCATCAGCGATGTCTTTCATTGACGTTTTTTTATAGCCATAAGTGCCAAAGACATCAATGGCAGCTTCAATGATCTGAAATTTTCTATCGTCGGCTAACATATTGGTAACCCTTAGGTTAAGTAACACATGCCATGTGTCACGGTTAGAGGTGTAAAAATAACATCTTGACATAAATTACACTTTTTGTCAGTATAACATTTCTGACAAAAAACGTAATTTGTGTCACCTAAAAGGAAATGATTTATGAACTCGAATAACTCAAAAACAGTTGTCGTTACGGGGATTACCGGTTTTCTCGGCAGCCATATCGCAATTCAGTTACTCAATCGTGGATTTAATGTACGAGGAACACTGCGTTCACTTGACCGTTCAGCTGACATAAAGAAAATTATTCATAGTCATGTTGCGAATTCTGACGCAACACTGAGTTTTTTTGAATGTGACTTGATGGTGGATGATGGATGGGACTCAGCAATGGTAGGAGCCGACTATGTCATTCACAGTGCATCGCCATTTTTATCTTATGTCCCCAAAGATGAAAACGAGCTAATTACGCCTGCGGTTGATGGGACTTTACGAGTGCTGAAAGCCGCAAACAAGCACCAAATTCAACGTGTCGTATTAACCTCTTCTGTCGCAACGGTGCTGTATGGTGAGGATCAAGATATTCAAACCGAGCTGAGTTGGAGCAACCCAGACAATAAACGAGTTACCCCTTATTATAAATCCAAGACACTCGCTGAGCGCGCCGCTTGGGATTACGCAAATCAATCAGGGCTAGAACTAACAACGGTGCTACCAGGAATCATACTAGGACCTGTTCTTGAGTCTGACTACGGAACGTCTGCAGAAGTCATCATAAAGCTAATGGATAAGTCACTCCCAGCGATCCCTAAACTTGGGTTTACTATCTCAGATGTTCGAGATGTCGCAGAAGCTCATATCCTCGCAATGACTTCAGACGCTGCCAATGGTGAGCGCTTCCTCGCAACCGGTGATTTCATGTGGATGAGTGATATTGCCGAGGTGCTACGTTCTGAATACCCAAATTATAAGATTCCAAAATACGCATTACCTAACACTGTTGCTCGACTGGTTTCCTATTTTGATCCAGCCTTGAAAACCGTCGTTGAAGATCTCAACTACAAACATAACGTCGACAATACGAAAACGAGAGAAAAACTTAACTGGCAGCCAAGAGCCGAGCGTGAATCTATTCTGGCCACGGCTCAAAGCCTCATTAAACATGGTGCAATCTAAAAAAGATTACTATCAACAAACAAAGGCAAATAAGCATGTTGATAAGCAATCGTGGTTGCGGCGTATACGAGTAGAATCGACATCAGCGCGTTGAAATAAGCAAAGTACTGCTGACGTTGGACTCGTTTCCCTAGTATAGAACCGACCAACGCGTAACCTGCTGGGGCCCCAAATGAGAATACCGAAAGGACGATAGACCATAGGATAATCTGAGGGCCAACGATGCCCATTGCAGGAAACTGAATGGTCGCGATGGGTAGCGTGGCAATAAATGCCTTAGGGTTAAGAATATGCATCACCAAGCCATCTCGAAATGTGAGATCACCCTGCTCTACTTTCTGATCCTTCATATTCACTTTGGCTTGCGATATTTTCCAAGCGATCACCAACATATAACTGCACCCAATAATACTGATGTATGGAAGTAATGACTTGCTAATAATCTGAGACCCAAGAAATGCAATCGAAATAAATAAGATCAGCATTGCAGTACTAATACCGGCGTAAAATCCAATATTGGCTTTTGCTCTACCTTGAAAACCGAGATGAAGGCCAAGTAAATTCATTGGCCCAGGACTGTACATTACGCTAAATGCGTAAGCGAATATGGCTAACATAAAAAGGCTCTTTTTTATTGGGTAAGTTGCAGTTGATACTGTTTGGGTGTCATACCGAAATAGCTTTTAAATCGCCGATTTAAGTGACTGCTATCTGCAAACCCACACAGTTGTGCGACTTCGACTGAAGACAAACCAGAATCGAGCGCTTTCTTGGCTAAGTTAATTCGGCAATTAAGAACATATTGATGAGGTGTGATACCAAATTGGGATCGAAATAGACGTATAAAATGAAACTTCGACATGCTTGCAACATTAGCAATATCATCAATGCTAATATCGTTATTCAAATTAGCAGCAATATATTCCTTCGCTCTCAATAATAATTTATCTTTACGTCTCTCCAATATCGGAGCTGATAGACTGCCATTAAGCCTGACTAATGACTGGGCAATTTGAAATATACTCGCTTCTTCCTCTAATTTTGACGTTTGTTCAGTACTGATTAGATTCGAAAGATTCAAAATCTGATGCTTTAACAATGGGTCATCAAAGACTGACCCTTTTACTCTTAATGGATGTGAACTCGACACACCGAGTGCGCGAAATTGGCACAGCATCTCTTCTGGACGAAAATACAACATTTGATAGTGTAAATTCGCATCACCTCCTGAGTGTCCATCGTGTACATCTTCAGGATTAAAGATAATCACCTTACCGGGCGAACTCTTATGAAAAGCTCGTTGAGCGAAGAAATCTTGTCTTCCCTGAAGCGTAACACCTAGCGAATACTCTTCATGAGCGTGCTTCTCATAAGAAAAGTCACTCATGCTCGCTTCTAAGACCGTAACTCCAGCGAGGTGACGACTTGCAGCAAACTGAAATTGATTCTTTGACGTCATCGCTCCTCTCCTTTTCCAAGATAAATCGGTTCAGTTGATTACCATAAAATAATTATAATGAGGAACAGATAAGAAAACTTGAACAAAATTGCTGAATTGAGTTATTTAATTTCAGTTCTACCAAACGCTGAAACAAAAGGCGATAACTTCGATATAGACCACACCTATCAAGAACGTCATCATCGATTATCCATTAAATAGTCATTAAAAAAGCACTTACCTTCATATGAGATAAGTGCTCTTAAATTGCAATATAAATACGTCTAAGCTAGTGCATCTAAGCAATATCGCTTAACACCTAGTGACAAAAAAACCTGAAACTAATCACCAAAAACACTTTGTAATAGTGAAGTCGTTTGAGCAATTGGATCTTGACGAATCGATGCTTCTTTTTCAGCAATCATTGTAAACAAACCATCAATCGCCTGCTCGGTTACATATTCATCTAAATTTTGATCGCTTGATGAAGGAATATAACTGTCTACACCTAGTGACTTAGCTAAGCTAGAGACATTCGCACTCTCAACCAATTCACTACCGTATTCTTTATAGTAATCATTGAAAGTGTCATAGTATTCAGCAACTTTATTCTCTTCCATTGTTTCTTGAATAATTGGAGATACTAACGATGTCAACGAATCGGTAGTATTCGCCGAGAAGTATTCTGTTGCCGCATTATCACCACCATTGAGAATCGCTTTTGCGTCATCAAGGCTCATATTATTGATTGCATCGACAAAAATAGACGCGGTTTCAGGCGCGGCTTTGGTAGCTGCGCTGTTCATTGAGTTGATCAAATTATCAGCAATTTCATCACCACCGGCTTTGCGAATCAAAGACTCAACTGACTGTAAGTTTTCAGGTAACGCAATTTTCACCAGATCATTATTTAAATAACCATCATCAGCACCTAAGCTGGTTACTGCATAATCAACGCCGAGGGTTAGCGCTTCTTTAACCGCACTGGAAACCGTTGAATTACTAAGATCTGATGACGATGATGAATCAGTCGCACTACTCTCTGACGTGCTGTCTGATGATTCTGACACTTTACTCACAACACTTTCAGCAACGCTCTTCAAATCAAACCCATGACTAAAGGTTGAACATAAAAGTAGTGAAGAGACAATAGCGACTTTTTTCATAATAACTTCCTATAAATAAAACTGATAAACAATTAATAACGAGGAGCAATGTGTTTAGGGTTTTGCCCATATTCATTTTCGTTTGTATGGCCATCAAGAATAGCAAAGATAAATAGTACCAATATACCAATTAGGGGAACCAATAATAACAGAGCCCACCAACCTGAACGCCCAGTATCATGTAAACGACGAACTAACACAGCTAAATTAGGAATAAAGATAAATACACCGTAGACAAAACTCAGGACGTCGGTTCCAAACATTCGGTCAACAAAACCCAATGCGATTGTGAATATCAGATTAAAGAGAAAGAACATCCAATATTCTTGGCGTCTTGCTCGACCAGAGAATACCGCGTATTTACTCAATACCAACAGATACCAACTCATATTAATTCCCGTAATTCGATTTATTTGATGTGATCGAGGCACGGCGTTTGACGAAACGATAAATCGGCCATGTCTATACTTTAATGAGTATACGTATCACACAAATATAAAAGCTAAGTTAAACCAAAGGATTAAACGCCCTCTTGATAAGTACTTGATTGATTTCGACCATGCTCTTTAGAGAAATACAAAGCTTTGTCAGCACACTCGAACCATTCAAGGTGGCTAAGAATATCACTATTCAGCTGAGCAATACCAAGACTTATTGTAAAACTAATATCTCCTGTCTCAGTTTTAACGATTAAGGCTTCAATTCGCTTTCTCATTCGCTCAGCAAAATACTTCGCTTGGTCCGCGGTTGTATCAGGCAACAGTGCGACGAACTCTTCGCCACCATATCGACCACATACGTCAGTACGTCGGGCCGTCAATAGTAACGCTTTGGCAGTCTGACGAATGACTTCATCACCTGCGGCATGACCATAATTATCATTGACTTTCTTAAAGTGGTCAATATCCAGAACTACCACACTACAGCACTGATCAGTAATGGATGATCGTTGATATTCTTCCGCAAATCGAGATTCCCAATATGAGCGGTTAAATAACCCGGTTAACCCATCTTGTTGGCTGATTTCAGATAAATGCGCATTGGATTCACGTAGTGTTATCTTATTCTTCGCAATATCAGAAACATCTTGGATCATTAGGCAAACATGAGAAATTTCACCATTTAACGATTTCAATGGCGTCAGTACCAAATTTTGGTACATCACATCCATACCATTTGAGATCGGAGAATAATTCACAAACTCGAAAATAAATGGTCGGTCTTCCCAATTTGAAAAGCTGCGGCTCCCCAACTCAGCACAGCTATCTATTTGGGATTTCAGCCACTGTTCCGGGAGACCGTCGATCACAGAAAACAGGTTATTCGACATGATCTTATCAGCACGCACACCACTATAACCCTGCATAAAGCTGTTCCAAAGGCACACATTGTATTCACGATCCACAACAACAAGTCCGACATCGATCGTGTCCATGACTTGCATAGCCCAATGGAATTCGCTCATTCCAACCGTTAATTCACCTTGCTTCATAGTGTATCCATCACAGAGTTAATCGCACCTACAGACTGTTGATCAAAGAAAAGAAGTACTTCACATTCAAAATCGGTATTCTCAGCATAATACGTAAACTCCACAGCAAACGCTGCTTCATTACTCTCTTTAACAACACACCTTTCGCTATATGAATTTTTTAACGTGACAGGTTGGCGTAGCGATAAGTCGATTCCCATTTGATCTGATAGAGAATTAAGAAATGTAGAAATCAAAAGGTTTGAGAGGTTTAAAACAATTTCGTTCAAACTACTTTGTTCAGGAGAGAACCCTAAAGAACGGCCAATACCATCAATCCCTTCACCTCGCATGCAGACAAGTGCTTCACCGTGAAAGCCTGAGCCTACGAAGCGCTGAGCAACACCATGTAGGTTCTCTCGTTGGAGGGCATCGGTAATCGCCATATTGAGTTCGCTCGTCTCCAAAACGCCGACAGTCGGGATAGGAAGCTCGATAAATATTCCGATTTTATCCGAAACAATAGCCGCAGCAAGACCAAGAGCGACGTTAATCAATTCTTTGAACTTAACTTGAGGATCTATGGCGTCTTCATCTGCTGTGACCACATCAGATGCGACCTTCTCACCCTTTTTCGTAACACCAATTTGCGACAATAAATCAAATACAATATCGCGATTAAACGGTTTTTCAATGAAATCGATTGCACCTAATGTCAAACAACGATTTTTCGCTTCTTGCTGAACATCGCCTGAAACAACGATAACTTGAGTCGGATAATCGTTAACAGGTAGCGCTTGGAGTACGCCAAAGCCATCAACGATAGGCATAGTAAGGTCGAGAAAAAGGATATCAACAGGGTGTGCTGCGAGATGATCTAACGCTTGCTGACCGTTTTCACAAAAAACGACATCAAATTCGAATACAGCACTGATCGTACGATGTAACGATTTTCGAGCAAGAGCAGAATCATCACATATCACTACATGCATGTTTAGTACGCCATTTTAAGTAGAGTTCAAAATAATTTTAGTTTAGCTGAATATCTAGCGTTTGCAAAAAAACTATATTCATTTTAGCAAGTTATCTATATACACTTATCAATGATTAAGGCTATTCACCAAACCGAAGTCGCGATCGACCACCGTCTGTCGCGGCTTCAATCGTTACCTGCTCTTTAGGGTTTCTTTTTTTATTCGTCGTGTCACTTTTTGAAGCCGACGCCTTTTTTGCTTTCTTACTATTTTTTACTGGAGCGCTCTTTCGCGGGGCACTTGGCACCTTTTCCTTAGGTGTATTATCGACGGGCTGATCACAAATCACCAAATAGTACTCTTGGTTAAATTCTATCAAATCACCATCGAATAATTTTCGACGCTTACGGATTTCTAATTCACCATTA
This sequence comes from Vibrio phycocola, assembly GCF_054404255.1. Taxonomy (NCBI): domain Bacteria; kingdom Pseudomonadati; phylum Pseudomonadota; class Gammaproteobacteria; order Vibrionales; family Vibrionaceae; genus Vibrio; species Vibrio phycocola. Next base: position 165,824 of record NZ_JBTAMQ010000007.1, on the reverse strand, counting down.
ACGGCTACATATCCTTCTGAAATTGCATATTTAGCTTCTCCACCGCCACTAACGGCATTCGCTATTTTTAAGACTTTATACAGTTCAATGGGTTGCGAATCGACCTCAATACCAATGGCTTCTACTTCAATTTCTTGTTGATCTGAACTCATTCTCATTCCTACTGTCTGTCATATAACGCAACTAAAATATAGATTTGAGGGTAGCGATTTTGAATGGGTGAGTCACGTTATTTCCAATGTTATCGCGTATAATAGCAACTTGTATGCACCCATTATCACGTACTTTTCAAATGGAAAATCTTCTAACTATTAAACGGGGCATTCTCATCAATTGGCGATATGGTTTACTGCTTTACTATTTAGAAGACTTTATAGACGTGCTAACTTAGAATACAATGTATCGTTTATGAGATACCTACTTAATAACTATATGTGAGTGAAAAGGAAAAATGGCAAGAGCCCGCAGTTTTAACAGGGAAGAAAAACTAAAACTTGCAATGGAAGTTTTTTGGGAAAAAGGATTTGAAAATACCTCTGTCGCTGATTTAGTCGCGAAGTTACAAATAAATCGATTTATTCTTTATGATAGTTATGGTGATAAACAAACACTTTATTTTGAATCACTAATTTACTATTTTAAAAAGATCTCTTGGCCTGCATATAGAGAATTGTGTAGCGACTCCGCCTCTTGGCCTGAGGTAGAGTTCTTTCTAAACAACTTTACTGAGCGTCAATCGAGCTCTAGCTTTGGGTATTATATTCTCAATGGTTTGTTTGATAACATTAATGAAAGTGAAGATATTCGCAAAACCTGTGACCACATATTAGCGTCCATCGAAGAAGCGGCATATTCGGCGATAAAACGTGCTCAAGAAGAGAACTTAATCACGGATAAGGTAGAGCCGAGAGCAATCGCCAAAGCAATATTGGTGCAAATGCAAGGCATCCGCGTTATGACAAAAGCTGAGCGCTACCAAGATGTAGAAGCTTCAAACAATGCATTTATTGAGTTGATAAAATCATCTAAATAGAAATATCAGTGAGAGAGACCCACATTTCACTCTCTCACTGATTGCGCTTGTTAAAACGTCGACAATGCCACGAGTTGCTGCGTGTACTCTTGCTGTGGCGAAGAAAACAGTTGTTGGGTTTCACCTTGCTCAATAATCACACCTTGTTTCATCACTATCGTAAAATGACAAAGTGATTTTACAACGTTAAGATCGTGGCTAATAAACAGATAAGTCAACCCATACTTTTTCTGCAACTCTTTAAGTAAATCAAGAACTTGAGCTTGAACCGTTCGATCGAGAGAGGACGTTGGTTCATCGAGTAAGATAAACTCGGGTTGCAGCACTAACGCTCTGGCAATCGCAATTCTCTGGCGCTGCCCTCCTGAAAACTCATTGGGATAGCGGTGACGCGTTTCGGGGTCAAGATCAACTTCTCGCATAACTTCGCAAATCCGCCGATCAATGTCATCGTCACTCAGTTCAGTGTGAACCCGCATTCCTTCTCCAATCACTTGCGCAACTGACATTCGAGGGTTAAGTGCCGAAAAAGGGTCTTGAAACACAACTTGCATGCGACTACGAAATGGCAGCATGGCTCGGCGATCTAAACCTTGAAGTTCGGTTCCTTGATATTGAATCGAACCTTGAGAGTTAACTAACTTTAACAGAGCCATTCCCGTGGTAGATTTTCCTGAACCACTCTCTCCCACTAAACCAATCGAGTGTCCTGATCTTAAGTCAAACGCCATATCAGTCACGGCTTTGATGTGGCCGACTGTTTTCTTAAATAGACCACCTTTAATAGGAAACCATACTTTTAAGTCATCCACTTTAACCAATGATTCTGTTTGTGCATTTATGGTTACAGGTCGCCCTCTCGGATCCGAATCAATGAGTTTACGAGTATAGGAGTGCTGGGGCGTATCGAACAAAGTTTTACAGTCGGCGATTTCCACCAGATTGCCATCTTGCATCACCGCCACTCTGTCAGCGATGCGGCGAACAATACTTAGATCATGGGTAATAAATAACATCGCCATCCCCAGCTCTTGCTGAAGGGCTTTTAACAAATCTAAAATTTGCGCCTGAACGGAAACATCCAATGCAGTGGTTGGCTCATCGGCAATCAATAGCTCCGGTTCATTGATTAGCGCCATGGCGATCATCACACGCTGCCGTTCTCCACCGGATAGTTCATGGGGATAGGCTTCGATTTTTTGTTCCGGTTGGCGAATTCCCACCTTGTCGAGCCAACTAATCGCAAGCGCTTGTGCTTTGGTTTTTCTTAAACCACGGTGAATTTCAGCAGTTTCAACCAGCTGGCGTCCTATTTTATGCAGTGGGTTCAGCGATACCATTGGTTCTTGGAAAATCATGCCAATTCTCCCACCTCGAATGCCTCGAAGCTCTCGTTCAGAGCAGGTTAACGTATTCGTACCATTAAAGTTTATCGAACCATTAAGATAGTGCGCTGATCCTTTCTCAAGTAACTTCAACACGGCATTTGCGGTTACCGATTTCCCAGAACCACTTTCACCCACTAACGCTAACGTTTCTCCCTTATCCACCGACAACGACACCTTATGAGTGACTTCCTCGACACTCCCTTTTCGTCCAAAGCCAATAGAAAGATCGCTAATATTTAATACTGGTGTACTCATTAGCCTCTCCCCTGTTGATGCGGATCAAATGCATCACGTACTGCTTCGCCGACAAAAACCAATAGCGTTAACATTAATGACAACACAACAAACGCGGAAATACCGAGCCAAGGTGCTTGCAAGTTAGCTTTGCCTTGCGCTAGCAGCTCTCCAAGAGAAGGAGAACCAACGGGTAAACCGAAGCCAAGAAAGTCGAGTGACGTTAAGGTGGTAACCGAACCTGAAAGAATAAACGGCATCATGGTTAACGACGCTACCATGGCATTAGGCAGCATATGGCGCAGCATAATACGTCTATCGGAAACACCCATGGCCTGAGCCGCTTTGACATAGTCGAAATTTCGACAGCGTAAGAATTCGGCGCGAACCACGCCAACCAGCCCCATCCAACTAAACAGCACCATAATACCTAACAGCCACCAAAAGTTGGGCTCAATAAAACTCGAGAGAATAATAAGAAGAAATAACGTTGGCATACCAGACCAAACTTCAATGAATCGCTGCCCTGCTAAATCAATCCAACCGCCATAGTAACCTTGTGTTGCACCAACAACGCCACCGATAGCCGATGATATGATGGTTAACACAAAACCAAAAAGCACCGAAATTCTAAAACCGTAGATAATCCTTGCAAAGACATCTCGCCCTTTATCATCGGTCCCTAACCAGTTGGTGTCATCAGGAGCAGAAGGCACGCTTCCACCTTGAATATCATAATTTATGGTGTCATAACTAAACCGAATCATTGGCCAAATAATATAGCCATTCTCCTCAATTAAATCAGTAACATAGGGATCGGTGTAATCGGCTTCTGTTGGAAACTCACCACCAAATTGCGTCTCTGGATATTCGTAAAATACTGGGTAGTACCACTGCGATTCATAAGAGACAAGTAAAGGCTTATCATTGGCGATAAATTCGGCAAATAAACTGAAAAAGAACAATAATGAAAAAATCCAGAGAGACCAAAAACCGCGACGGTTCGCCTTAAAACGTAGCCAGCGAGCGGCATTTATCGGTTTCATCGTTTCGACACTAAACAACATCTAGCGAGCCTCAAAATCAATGCGCGGATCAACCCACGTATAGGTTAAATCGGAAATAATACTCAGAATAAGCCCCAAAAGCGTCATAATGTACAAGGAGCTAAACACGACCGGATAGTCACGTTGAATTGTCGATTCAAAGCCAAGCAAACCAATGCCATTCAGAGAGAACATCACTTCAATCAACATCGAACCTGTAAAGAAAATACTGATAAACGCGCTCGGAAAGCCTGCAATAATGATCAACATCGCGTTACGAAATACGTGCTTATATAAGATACTGCCTTCGTCTAAGCCTTTGGCTCGAGCCGTTACCACGTACTGCTTATTGATTTCGTCGAGGAACGAGTTTTTCGTGAGCATACTTAACGTGGCAAACCCACCGATGACCATGGCAAAAATCGGCAACGCCAAATGCCAAAAGTAATCAATGATCTGTTGATACCAAGTCAACGACGCAAAGTTATCCGACACCAGTCCACGCAATGGGAACCAGCTAAAATAGTTTCCACTGGCAAATAAAATAATCAAAATAATAGCAAACAGAAAACCGGGGATCGCATAACCCACAATCACCAATGCGCTTGACCACACGTCAAAACGCGAACCATGATGAATCGCCTTAACAATCCCAAGAGGAATGGAAATAAGGTAGATAATCAGGGTACTCCACAACCCTAGGGAGATAGAAACAGGAAGACGTTCCTTGATTAAATCAATCACGTTACCGCCTTTGAATAAGCTCTCTCCAAAGTTAAAGGTAATGTAATTTTTAAGCATATCCAGATAGCGTTCTAGAATCGGTTTATCGAACCCAAACTGACGTTTTATGTCTTCGACAACTTCAGGGTCTAGTCCGCGTGACCCCTTGTAGCCAGAACTGCCACCTTTATCAAGAGCAGCGAGTTCAACTTCAGAGCCACCACCTGAAAAGCGTTCCATAATTCCCGAGGAATGCCCTTCTAAATTGGCGATCGCCTGTTCTACGGGGCCGCCTGGTGCAATCTGAATAATAAAAAAGTTAATCGTGATAATCGCCCACAAAGTAGGAATGACCAACAATAGACGACGGAATATATACGCTGCCATAGCTTACTCTCGGTTAACGACGTTTTTCAGGCAGTTTTGCCGCTTTCTCTTGCGATACCCACCACGTATCAATACCTAAATCGTATTTTGGCATCACATCTGGGCGTTCAAACTTATCCCACGTCGCAACACGGTACTGACTAATGTACCACTGCGGAATAATGTAGAAATTCCACGTCAGCACTCTATCCAATGCATGACCTAATGCCGTGAGTTTTTCGGTGTCTTCTTGGCTTTTCGCAATCTGTTCGGTTAACGCATCAACCACTGGGCTTTTCACGCCTGCCGTGTTGTACGTCGAATCGATATAACTTGAATGCCACTGAATCAGTAGATTTGGGCTAGGATAAGGATTCGCACCAAAGGACGACGACACCATATCGAAATCACGGTCACGTAGACGTTTAGTGTATTGCGTCACATCGATGGAGCGGATCTTCATATCAACACCAAGCAACTTCAAGTTTTTCTGCAGGGGCGTAGCAAGGCGTTCTGTGGTTGGGCTATATATCATTAACTCAAACGTTAACGGTTCACCGGTTTCAATGTTGGTCATCACTTTATCTTTGACTTCCCAACCGGCTTCTTTTAGCAATGCAAAAGCTGTTCTTAGTTGTTTGCGAATTCGACCTGAACCATCGGTTACAGTAGGTTGATACGATTCAGTGTAAACACGTGATGGGATTTGATCTTTGAACGGCTCTAAGATTTCTTGCTCACTCTGTGTCGGTAAACCTTGAGCCTCAAATTCGGTATTCTGAAAATAACTGCGCGTTCGAGAATATTGGTTATAGAACATATTCTTATTCATCCACTCAAAGTCCATTGCGTAGTTCAGTGCTTCTCGGACTTTAGGATCACTAAACACACTGCGTTCGGTGTTGAATACAAACCCTTGTGTAGGCGCAGGGTTTTGATGAGCAATTTCTTCTTTTTTTATGTAGCCAGCATCAAAATTCGCACCAGTATAAGAATTGGCCCAAAACTTTGCGGAAGATTCTCGACGTAAGTCAAACTCGCCAGCTTTAAACGCTTCAAGCATCACCGTGTCATCACGATAATAATCATATTGAACTGTTTTAAAATTATTTCGACCAACGTTAACCGGGAAGTCTTTTGCCCAGTAGTTGTCGTCAAGTTCCAAGGTGACACTTTGGCCCGGTTTATAAGAGACAATTTTGTAGGGGCCGCTTCCGACCGGCGGTTCGGTTAACGGTTCAGATAAATTTTTGTCTTTCCAATAGTGTTCCGGTAATACTCGAGTTGTTTCTGCGAAGCTAAACAGTTTTTCTCTATTAGGTGTTTCCATCTCAATTCGCACAGTCAAATCATCAAGCGCGGTAACCGATTTAATCTCTTTGTAGTAGACACGATATTGTGCCACACCTTCGGTCATAAATTTGTCGAAGGTAAACACGACATCGTGAGCGGTAATTGGCTCACCATCATGAAAACGCGCTTTTGGATTAATTGAGATTTCCAGCCAAGAGTAATCGTCGGAGTATCGCACTTTTTCGCTAATGAGCGGATAGTATGAGTCAATTTCATCATTAGGAGAGAACATCAAGGTATCATAAAGTTCGCCAGACCCTGCTGCGGCGACACCGCGAGAAGCGTAACGATTGAAATTATCGTAAGTCCCAACTTGCCCATAAGTCACATCGCCAAATTTAGGAGCCTCTGGATTAACATAGTCAAAATGCTTAAAATCCGCTGGGTATTTAGCTGAACCAAAACCCACTAAGCTCGTGGTTTCAATGACATCAGCCAGCGCAGTTGTATGCACGGAACCTAACAGTAGACCCAATAAAAATAGACGTTGTTTTCCCATCTTAAATCCTTGTAATGAACTTATGTCCCTAGTCAGAGCTCCCTGACTAACGATTGTAAAGCGAACACTCTTCTACAGACCATCAAACTATAATGTTAGTTCCATAATGGAATCTATGCTGAGAATACTTATAAATCATGTTCTTGGGCGATTTTACGTAAGAGAAACGTCTCGCGCTCAATACTCATTCCCTTTTTTGCACTGTGCGCCATCGTCTCTTCATTGTGTTTAATTGCTTGATGGATATCGAGCCACACTGGCCTCATACCATTTCGTACTTCGTGATCTTCTAATTGAGTTTGTCCAAGTTCACGATCAATTTTGCAGGTGTAACAGTGAGAAATCATATGCATCACTTCAGCATTATCACGAGCCCAAGGACGAAATTCTTCATAAATACCAAAGTCCTCGACCATCGATATATTCATCGCACCGGTTTCTTCTTGCAGCTCACGAATCATCCCTTCAATCGGATCTTCGCCTTCGTTAAGCCCACCACCCGGTAAGGTATAGTCATCATACCGCTCAGTATAAAGCAGTAGGATATTCGCCTGGTCAATAACGATCGCACGGGTTGCATGGCGAGTTATAGTGGTTAGATTATCTAAAGAAGGTATATCAGGATGAATTGTTGTTCTTAAATGTCTCATTAGTCTCTGGCGTGTTTAGCAAGGTGGCAATGTTTCAATGCTAACACAATCCCATGCCAGCGTCCTTCTAGCAAGTGATTGAAGTGTAATCAAAATCTATTTGTCGCCTCGAGCTGAAGCGTGTTATGACGCCAGTACGCGACCTCTGCAAACAACACCTGATCTTGAGAGTTATAAAATCGCCGTGTAATCACCAAAGCTGGCGTACCTGGCGTTGCATGAAGTTGTTGACAGATATCTCCCAACAAAGCGCAAGTTGTGATCTCATGGTGAATGTTAACCACCTCGACACCATAGTGTTGCTCACAGCATTCAAGTATCCCATGCTCCAGCGAATGTTGAAAAAGATCGCTAAAATGCTCGCGGTTAATATAACAAGTTGAATAACAGACCGGACGTTGCTCGAGATAAAATAGTTGATCTAACTGAAGTACTTCACTGAATGGAGCCAATTGCAGCAACTGAGTGGCTAATTTGTTCGCCATTAAGCTTTTTTGCTCAACGGTTTCGGCTCGTGGCTGGCGTTGTTGATCGTTTGCTAACGTAACAAAGCTCTGCTTTGAATTTAAGTTCACACGCAGCCGTGGGTGAGAGATAAACCAACCTCTACGATCTTCTCGATAAATCAACCCGTCCGCTTCAAGTAACGAGAGAGCTTCTCTCAAAGTCACTCGAGTAGTATCAAAAGACTCCGCCAATTTACGCTCAGATGGCAGCTTTTGTCCAGACTCCAACATTCCTTGCTCAATTTGCTCCGCAATGACTTGGTTAATTTTTATATACTGCACAAAATAGTCCTTACTCTCACCAAACCAATCAGCGTTTAAATCTCGTGCCCAACAGGGTGCTTAGCCTCTTACTATAGCATTGAACCTTTGTTTTCGGATAATAAGAATTAGCACTAAACAGCCTAACGACAATGAAGATAGACTCGAGATCGCTCTCGTGTTTGAGTAGGGGTCTCGCCAAATAATTGCTTATAATGCTGGTTAAAAGTACTGATGTGATAAAAGCCGAACTCTATCGCTAAGTCGGAAATGACTTTGTGATGGTGTGTATCTTTAAGCAGGATTCGACGAATTTCATTTAGTCGACGATCGCGAAGGTATTGAATCGGTGACACCCCTAGCTCATGTTCAAAACAGTATTGAAGTGTTCTTCGACTTACAAATGCGATATTGCATAACTCGGTAATGGTTAGCGGATAATTTCCGGTTTGATCAATATGGTTGTAAATTCGCTGCAACACTCTGCGCCGAGTTGGTGCAGATGAATGAACCTCGCGTAATCCAGATTCGGTTTCAACCAGTAAATCAGCAATAGCAGAACTCACCATAGGTGTTAATCGTTCAATTCTCGCTTGCTGTATATTTTCATTAGACGACAATGGCATGCTATCTAGATTATTGAGCATCATTCGAATGATTTTCGCCAACTCAAAACTGACTCTAGGGTTCGATTCGCTGACCATTACTTTTGAAATGCGATCACTCCATAAATCAGCATCCAAGCCAATCAGCTCTTTTTGTATTACTTCGCTATCCAATACCAAGCCAAAAATATGAAAATCTTGGGGAGTGATGAGTTCGAATTCAACACCCGATGGACGAATCATCAACTGCCCTTCATTAATCTGAGTACCATTAATTTTAGGACGTTGCTTCTGCAATGAAAAACCCAACCATATGCTTTGTTCATTAACGCAGCACTGCTGCAATAATGTCTGATTGGTATATTCTTCGAAGAGGTGTATTCCCCCCATCGAAAGTTCATCAAGATAACCTGTAAATGTTCCTTGGCCATGTTGATCGTAACGTTGCTCCCACTTAACCAGACTTTCTGCCTGTTGATTGACATCGAACGCATACGACTTGCACCGCTTTGGCGCAAATGAACTTTCTTCATAATGCACTTGGGGAAAACTCATTTTAACTCCTTACCTTACGCCGTGCATTAACATGACGCATCAACAAAATAAGAACATGAAATCATTAATAAAAATACAATTGCGTAATAACGTTAGTTGCTCGGAACGTGAATCGCATATTGACTGTATTTACCTGAATTCATAAATAAGCAAAGTTTACGCCTAGTTTTAATTCGTTCATGGGGCATCAATGGCAAAGTATCGTTATCAACTGGGAACTCACACCTATCAATTCAGCTCGCTTAAGGAAGTAATGGCCAAAGCGACTCCACTTCGATCCGGTGACCAACTTGCTGGCGTCTGTGCTGAGTCCGCTGAAGAAAGAGCCGTTGCACAAATGGTATTAGCCGATCTCCCACTCAAAACATTCTTGAACGAGGCGCTGATTCCCTACGAAATCGATGAAATCACGCGCCTAATTATTGATGAGCATTGCGCTAAAGCATTTCTCGAAATTGCCCATTTAACCGTTGGGGATTTTCGCAATTGGTTACTCCAAGAAACCACTACCAGTAACGTACTAGCTCGTATAAGAGCTGGGGTTACACCAGAGATGGCTGCCGCTGTTTCGAAAATAATGCGCAACCAAGATCTGATTTTGGTCGCCAAAAAATGCCAAGTGATCACCAAATTTCGCAATACCATTGGATTACCTAAACATCTTTCCACTCGCTTGCAACCAAATCATCCCACCGATGACATGAATGGCATTGCGGCTTCTATCTTTGACGGTTTAATGTATGGCAATGGCGATGCTGTAATAGGCATTAACCCAGCAACCGACAGTGTTAGCCAAGCCATGAAGCTGATGACACTAATGGACGATGTTATTCAACACTATGAGATTCCGACTCAATCCTGCGTCTTAACCCACGTAACCAATACAATCGAATGCATTGAAAAAGGCGCGCCTGTCGATCTCGTGTTCCAATCGATTGGCGGTACAGAAGCCACTAACCAAGGGTTTGGCGTCAATGCAAATATCTTGGCGGAAGCGAACGACGCAGCACTCCAACTTAATCGAGGTACGGTTGGCAATAATGTGATGTATTTCGAAACGGGACAAGGCAGTGCGTTATCTGCCAATGGTCACCATGGCGTCGACCAACAAACCTGTGAAACTCGAGCGTATGCGTTAGCACGTAAATTTAATCCATTACTCGTCAACACTGTGGTTGGATTTATTGGGCCCGAATATCTCTTTGACGGTAAACAAATTATGCGCGCGGGACTTGAAGATCATTTTTGTGGCAAGCTACTTGGGTTACCGATGGGATGTGACATTTGCTACACCAATCACGCTTACGCCGACCAAAATGATATGGATAACCTGCTCACGCTATTAGGTGTGGCTGAATGTACGTTTATTATGGGCATTCCCGGTTCAGATGACATCATGTTGAACTATCAGACAACCTCTTTTCATGATGCTTTGTATGCGCGACAAGTATTAGGTTCTCGTCCCGCACCTGAATTTGATCAATGGTTAAAATCAATGCGGATTACCCCAGAAAATAGACAATCTCAACTTAGTGATGCACTACCATCCATGTTCGCCGACACTCTTAAGAAAATCCAGGTGGCATCATGACGAAAAAAGCACAGCATGACCAATTGGTACACCAAGATCCTTGGGACAGGCTACGTCAATTTACCGATGCTAGAATTGGTCTAGGCCGAGTAGGCACCAGTATTCCCACACATGAACTACTCAAGTTTCAACTGTCTCACGCTCAAGCAATGGATGCGGTACACGTACCTCTCGATTCAGACGCGTTAATAAAGAGCTTTCAACAGAGTGATTCCATTCGCACTTTGCTTCCGGCCTTTATGTTACAAAGCTGCGCCAACAACCGAATGGAGTATTTGCAGCGTCCTGATTTTGGTCGTCAATTGAATGATGCCTCTCTGTTTCGTTTACAAAATTTTCAGAATGAACAGTCGAATGACGAACAGTATGACTTAGCCATCGTTATCGCCGATGGACTTTCATCCTATGCTATTACTCATCACGCACAACCTTTTATTGAAGCATTGCTTAATCAGTTACGTTGTGACGAAAATAAAGAATGGAATATTGCGCCTATTAGCATTGTGGAGCAAGCCAGAGTCGCGGTCGGAGACGATGTCGGAGAAGCACTAAAAGCAAAAGAAGTGTTATTGCTTGTCGGAGAGCGCCCGGGCTTAAGTTCCCCAGACAGTATGGGATTATATCTGACCTGGAACCCCAAACGAGGTACGGAAGACTCACTGCGCAATTGCATTTCAAACGTACGGCCACAAGGGCTTAATTACCTCGCAGCGGCTCATAAATGTTCTTATCTTTTGAGTGAATCACATCAGCGTAAACTCACAGGGGTTGAATTAAAAGACCGTTCCGACGATATACAACTCGAAAGCCAAGCTAAACCACAATTTAGCCTTACAGTGTCATAGCGTTTTCATGTGCCCTATCTACTCTTTGCAAGATATCCATAGAAACAAAAATAGCCTCTAAAGTAGAGGCTATTAAAGTATCAATTACATATTGTCAGGATTGTAGGAACTAACGCAATCCAGAGAAAAACTCCGCACGAGTGGCGGGAATAGATTTGAAAATACCGCCTAATGCTGTTGTGGTGGTTTCGCTGGTCGCGTCCATAACACCACGAGATTTAACGCAGTAGTGAGTAGCATCCATAGTCACCGCAACATCATCAGATTCTAATAAGGTTTGCAGCGCTACCAGTATCTGTTGTGTCATACGCTCTTGGACTTGAGGACGCTGCGCAAAGAAGCGCACAATACGATTGATTTTCGAAAGCCCAATGATCTTACCGCGCGGAATATACGCCACGGCCGCTTTGCCATCAATCGTGACAAGATGATGTTCACAAGTGCTGGTGACGGTAATGTCTTTTACTCGTACCATTTCACTCACATTCATTTTGTTTTCGATCATCGTTATTTTGGGGAAGTTTTTATAATCCAAACCTGAAAAGACTTCATCAACATACATTTTCGCAATTCGACGAGGCGTTTCTTCCAAACTATCATCCGTTAGATCAAGCCCAAGCAAGGTTAAAATCTCATGCATATGACGTTCAATGTGATCTTTTTTCTCTTCACGTCCGATACTGTTTAGCTTCATTGGCGTTTCCAAGCCACGTTGTTCAAGCGCTTGTTTTACCTTGATTGCTGATTCACTTAGATCTGTCATACACTTCCTCATCGACAATTCTTTTAGAGACTAGCCCTAGCCCCCCATCCGAATGGCGTAAAGGATACTCGCAATTTAGAGGAATTACATCCACAAATTCTGACAGGTATTTGATCTAGTCATGGAAAGCAACGCATAGGTTACTTGCCTATTGCATTTGTTGCAGTACTATATTGTCGACGTATTTCCTCGTTCACCGGTTCAATCTCGTTGCGATAAATACACCCCGAAACAAAAAAGAAACACATACTAATTATAGATAGGAAGGGAATGGATATGGGAAGCTGTGATGCACCTGGATTACTGGCAATAGACAAAGCCATCGAGCAGATACTACTGGCAACGTCTGTAGTAAACACAAGCGAAAACTTACCACTTGAAGAGTGCTTAGGCCGAGTATTAGCGCTTGATATTTGCTCTCCAATTAATGTTCCGCCTTTCGATAACTCCGCGATGGATGGATATGCTGTCCGCATCGATGATCTCAAACAAAACCTCACCTTAGAAATTGCAGGCCGCGCATTCGCCGGACAGCCTTTTCAAGCTAAATGGCCTGCAATGAGCGCGGTACGCATTATGACTGGCGCTAAAATCCCGTCGGGTTGTGATGCTGTGATTATGCAAGAGTACACCACTGTCACAGATAATAAGGTGACTTTTGAACTCGATGCCACCCAACTCAAACCTCTTTCAAATATTCGCCCTACTGGTGACGACTTACATTCCGGGGATATTGTTTTAGGTAAGGGGCATCGTATTACACCTCGAGATTTACCCCTCATCGCTTCTCTTGGGATCCCTACTCTCGATGTTTATTCGCGTCCCAAGGTCGCCTTTTTTTCCACGGGAGACGAGCTCAAGCCTTTAGGGTCGACATTAAATGAAGGGGATATTTACGACAGTAACCGCTATGGCATTGAAGCATTATTAAGCCGATTTGGATGCGAAGCAATTGACCTAGGCATTATTCCTGACTCTCAAGAAACCATCGAACAAGCCTTTGATAAAGCCCAAGCGATGGCCGATGTTGTCATAACCTCTGGCGGTGTCAGTGTTGGCGAAGCGGATTATACCAAAGACATACTTGCTCGACTGGGAACGATTAATTTTTGGAAATTGGCTATAAAACCCGGTAAGCCTTTTGCCTTTGGCGCATTAGATGGAGCACTGTTCTGTGGTCTGCCTGGAAACCCAGTTTCTGCTATGGTCACAATGTACGTTCTTGTTCAGCCACTGCTCGCTAAACTGTCAGGAGAAATTGATTGGCAAGCTCCGCCATCAATACCGGCGACAAGTAAGTCTAACTTTAAGAAAGGCAAAGGACGCACCGATTACCAACGTGGTGTTTATTGGGTCGAAGATGGAAAACTGGTTGTTGAGACTGCCGGAAATCAAAGTTCTGGAGCCTTTACCGCAATGAGCGCGGCTAACTGCTTTATCGTGCTAGAGCAAGAGCGCGGCAAAGTAGAAATGGGTGAATCGGTTAATATTGAACCGTTTAATTCTTCGCTGTACTAACCGATTTGAGATAGACCAATGAGCACGTTAACCGATTCAGAGATGTTGCGTTACAGCCGCCAAATAAACCTAACGGGTTTTGATTTTGAGGGACAAGAAGCCCTTAAGTCGGCCAGAGTCCTTGTCGTTGGCGTTGGGGGATTAGGGTGTGCAACGACGCCTTATTTGGTCAGTGCGGGTATTGGTCACTTGACCATCGTCGACGATGACCAAGTCGAGTTTCACAACTTACAGCGTCAAGTTCTTCATGGTGATCAGGATGTGGGACGAGACAAGGTCGAATCTGCCCGCGACAGTTTACTTCAAATTAATAACAGCGTATCAATAAGCGCGATTGCGCAACGGCTTCATGATGGCCCGATGATGACCCTCATTAAACAGCACGATATCGTGGTCGATTGCTGTGATAACTTGGCGACTCGAAATCAACTAAATAAACTTTGCCACAGCAACAAAACACCGTTAGTTTCTGGAGCTGCAATTCGTATGGAAGGCCAGGTGAGTGTGTATACTTATCAACCTGATACACCTTGCTACCAGTGTTTTAGTCAACGCTTTGGTGAGCAAAACCTTTCCTGTGTGACCAGTGGAATTTTAGCCCCGGTCGTTGGTGTTATTGGGTCCATGCAGGCGATCGAAACCATTAAAATGCTTACTGGCTATGGCGAAGTCGCACAAAGTAAAGTCATGTTATTTGATGCCTTATACGCAAACTGGCGCGAACTCAAACTAAGTAAACTAGATAGTTGCGCAGTATGTGGTGATATTCAATCCGATTAACCTAAACAAGGAAGTCTCACTATGAGTCCATTAGTTTCTGCTCAATGGTTACGCCAACGGTTAGCTGACCCATCGGTTGTCATTTTAGATTGCAGTATGGCATTCCAGATCCCCGGAGAAATTGAAAAAGATACAACCAATGTGATTCCGGGCGCTCGCCGTTTTGACTACGATAATGTCTTCTGCGAGTTAGACGCGACACTGCCTCATATGATGCCGACTGAGGGAAGGTTTAATCAATTAGCTCAAGAGCTTGGCCTCAATAATGATTCCACCATCATCGTTTACGACAACACTGGCACATTTGCGTCACCACGGGCTTGGTGGATGTTGAAAGCAATGGGACACAAAAATGTTGCGGTTTTAGATGGCGGACTGACCTCTTGGAAAGCTAACAATTACCCACTTGAAACCGAATATCACCAAACGTCGACACCAGGTGATTTCAATGGCAAGCTCAACGGAAATTCTTTCATTGATAGCCAGTATGTGCTCGCACAGATAGACAACAATAACAGCGTCACAATTGATGTTAGAAGCTTGGAAAGATTTAATGCTGAAGTACCCGAGCCACGAGCGGGAATACGCAGCGGCCATATACCTCAATCTGTATGTATTCCGTTTCTTGAGCTCATGGATCAGCATCAGATGAAGTCACCCGAACAACTCGCTCCTTACTTCAAAACGATTCTAAACGAGCAACCCAATGAACTTATTTTCAGTTGTGGTTCTGGTGTTACTGCTTGTATTGTTCTGCTCGCTGCCTTGCTATCAGGTGTCCCCGAATCGACAATGAAGGTTTATGATGGCTCATGGACAGATTGGGGAGCCGATCTCAAACTGCCTATCGAGAAATAGCGCTAACTAGGATACTAGTTGTTCGTCTAGATTCAATATGGTTAAGGCGTTACTGACACTGGTCGCTAAGATATCAATAGTGCCAGTGCGAAGTGCCCCAAGTAACGCCAATGGTTTGGTATTTTCCGATGCAATCGCAATCACTTCTGAAATCGGTCTGAACTCGTTAATACTCAAACCGATGATACGATCACTCATTACCGTTTTTGCCTCTTTTCCTTGGATATCGAAGAAATCATAGCCAGCAAAATCACCAACAACCCCTTGCTGAGATCTCGATAACAAAACTTCTTCAGCGGTAAACCATCCCAAATCAACCATATAACTGTTTTCACTCATATCACCGATTCCCACTAGGGCGACATCGGCTTTTCGAGCTAAATCTAATGTTTGCTTGACGGTTTCGTTTTGCATAAAGGCTAGCCGTTGCTCCCGATTCACTGCGTATGCTGGCGCGTACAATGTCTCCGACGTACCACCATACTTCTTCGCAAGTTGCCGGCATATATGATCAGCATTGAACGCACCACCTCTAGGGTGAATACCACCAATACTGCATACAAACTTTACATCTCTTGGTGTGATAACCCCGACATGATGTGCCACCTCAGAAACATTGCGTCCTTGACCAACCGAAACGACCATACCGCTGCGTAAACTGCTTGATAAGTAATTGGAGACTAAACCCGCGACTTGCTTACGCTGGAGATCTTCATTTGGCTGATCGAGGGCTATTAACGCGCGTTTAATACCAAACCTTTCCATAAGCCGTTGCTCAACTTTGGTACTAAATACAGGGTGGTATTTCACGGTAATTTCCACGATACCTTCATCTCGAGCTTGTTTTAGCATCCGCCCCACTTTAGCCCGCGATACGTTGAACTTTCGAGAAATTTCTTCTTGTGTCGCTCCATCTTGATAATAAGCTACGGCGATTTCCGTCAATAAATCCGTATCGTTCGAAGTCGAACTGAGTTTTGAACTAGCCATTTCCATTCCTACTTATAGCCTCCCAATGAGCAATTATCATTGTTGAGCAAATGTACACTCCCCTAGCATATGTTATTACCTTTTATTCTGCGAGCAATTTCTCTCTACCATTACATATGCTCAAGAAATATGGTCAGTCTAAATTCACCAAACACCTGCACGTCTGACTCTATCAGCAATCGTCATTTTGCTACTATTTGCTACTAAGTAAGGAATTTCACCATGTATGTCTTCATTTTACGATATAAGTAAAGATAGAATTGACATTCCCAGCTGTTAGGATAATTATACCCATATCATTTACTCAACAACCAAACATATGCTCACATGATGAGAGTAACTGATTATAATTGAGTGACGGCCGTACGGAAGTACTTGAATCGTTGCCGCACGTTAAACAACTGCCTAAACGAAATGAGAAGAGATGATATGAACAATAAATTAGAGCAACTGCGTAAAGTCACCACGGTAGTTGCAGATACTGGTGAAATCGATATGATCAAAAAGTATCAGCCAGAAGATGCGACAACCAACCCATCACTCATCCTAAAAGCGGCTCAGATTCCTGAATACAGCACGTTTATTGATCAAGCCATTACTTATGCAAAAAGCCAAAGTGACGATAAAGCGCAACAATTGATTGATACTGGCGACATGCTTACCGTTATCATCGGTAAAGAAATTCTAAAAACGATCCCTGGTCGAATTTCAACTGAAGTCGATGCTCGTCTTTCTTACGACACAGAACAAACCATCGCGAAAGCACGTAAGCTTATTGGCTTGTACAATGATGCTGGTATCACTAATGACCGTATCCTAATTAAAGTCGCTGCAACTTGGGAAGGGATTCGTGCTGCCGAAGTACTAGAGAAAGAAGGGATCAATTGTAACCTAACTTTACTCTTCTCTTTCGCTCAGGCTCGTGCGTGTGCGGAAGCGGGTGTTTTCCTTATCTCACCATTTGTTGGACGTATTCTTGATTGGTATAAAGCCAAAGAAGGCAAAGAGTTTACGAGCAGTGAAGATCCTGGCGTTGTCTCAGTAAGTAAAATCTATAACTATTACAAAGAGTATGGTTACCCGACGGTTGTTATGGGAGCAAGTTTCCGTAACATCGGCGAGATTCTTGAATTAGCAGGCTGTGATCGTCTAACAATCGCGCCAAGTTTACTTCAAGAGTTAGAAGATTCAAGCGGTGAATTAGAGCTGAAACTTAGCCCGGTAAGCGATACCAAGCCCGCGCCTGCTGCTCTAACACATCCAGAATTCCTATGGGATCACAACCAAGATCCAATGGCAGTTGAGAAACTTGCAGAAGGAATCCGTAACTTTGCCATTGACCAAGGTAAGTTAGAAGCAATGCTTAAAGCTCAGCTTTAATCGGTAACTTTCAAAAACCACTCAAATAAAAAATGCCAATCTAGATTGGCATTTTTTTTCAATTTCATCATAGTAGATAGGTATTAGGAAGGAAGGATAAAAAAGACTTCCACTCGACGATTACACGCCTTGCCACTCTGGGTGGTATTTTCACATGCGGGTACCGCACTGCCGTAGCCACGGACGTAAATATTTTTCAAATGACTAAAGCGTCCAACCACCCATTGTTTGACCGCGTTGGCTCGCTTTAACGATAACGTATCATTGTAGGCCGAAGCACCAGTATTATCAGTATGCCCTTCGATGACCATTTCAACACCTTGATAATTTGCCAGATAACGAGCGACATGGTCTAAAAAGTCTCGCGATTGGTCTGTCATTTTCATCGAATCAAGTTGAAAGTATATTGGTTGTAATAGACGCAGCATGGCATGTTTGCCAGGGATAAGCTCGTAACGAATACTGTTGCGCTCAAAATAATTCATAAGAACCTTGAGCGACCCTTTGACATCATGACTGGCTTTAGATTGATGCGTGGTATTGTTTCGACTTGTTGACGTTGCTTGCGCGGTTCTAGGAAGCGGCGTACTAGAGATTTTTTTTAATCCCATTTGGTCGTTCGATGCAACTCTAGCCACTCGCCCCCACTCTGGATGAGCAACCTCATGATCAAACTTAGGCGCGACATCAAGTTTACTTTTCCTCATATAGCTTGAGTTCTTCATTGAACTGCAACCAGTCAATAACACTATCATTAAGCAAACCATGTACTTCATTATCGTGCACTCTTCATTTCTTCGTCTTATGCTGTATCGGCAAAATTTCGAAAACTTTATAGTTAAATTTTGTAAAACCTTCCTATTTGTTAACATATAGGGATTGCTTCACACCACGCTTTTTAGTCAAATAGCCATGAGTATAATTTAAGGACACTTTATGGATAATAACCAGATTTTCGCGGGTATTTTGCTCGCTATGGGCATAATACTTTTTTATCGTAACTGGAAAGCAAGTCGAGCAGCCGTTGAACATATCGAAGCAGGTACACGTTTTCTTGCAGAAAATGGCCAACGTGACGGCGTCATTACGACAAAAAGTGGTTTGCAGTATGAGATTGTCGAAGAAGGCACTGGTGAGGTTCACCCAAGCAGCGCTTCAAAAGTCACCGTTCATTATCACGGGACGTTGATCGACGGGAGTGTATTTGATAGTTCTGTTGAACGTGGTGATGCAATTATTTTTAAGGTGAGACAAGTAATCAAAGGGTGGCAAGAAGGCTTACAACTGATGGTAGCCGGACAAAAGATACGCCTCTATGTGCCACATAACCTTGCTTATGGCAAACGTGGTGTAGGAAAAGTACCACCAGGTTCCGTACTCATCTTCGATGTGTTACTTATCAACGTACAGTAATCTGCGACGGTTAATTCATCGTATTGCTGTCATATCAAAAAAAGAGCGATGTCCATATAACTGGCTATCGCTCTTTTTTTTATCTATCTTTTAACAAAAACTCTAGTCACCAATAGCATCAAGAAGCGTCTGAGGTGTCTCCCATGTAAAGACACGTTCAGTAATACTTGCGCCACAAGGTGTATCCCAAACCTTTTTCGATGTACTAATACCGCCAAGTCCGCTGTAGTATGCTAAAGCTTCGGTATTTTGCTCGCCTATTTCGACATAGATTCCGGAATCTGGGAAATAACGCCCGATCCATTTAGTCATCTCGACCAAAAGACGCTGGCGGCAACCTTGGCTTTGATACTCTGGAGCCACATTAAGAGATTCGATAATTGAGCCTTTTTCAAAATCATGATTACCGAATGCACAAACAAACCCACATAGGGAGCCATTGTCTTCAAAAACAATAACATGCTGATTCATTGATTGATTTGTTAAGCGAGTTTGCCAAATCATCTTCCTATCATCTTCGACTTCTTTGAGTAAGTAGTCAGCACTCATAATGTCACGATAATAGTTTTTCCAATTCTCAGCTTGCATGCGAGCTATCTGTTCATAATCGCTATACTGCGCGACTCTAAAATCCATTTTTCTTGTCCTTCTAACGTCCTGTTAGCCTGTGATAATTCGAATATCTTGATAAAGGTAATGCAACCTTATGACTTTACCATCAATGCAAATCAAAAGAAGTTGCTTAAAAATACTGTGTCTACGTGTTATTTACAACACACAAGACATCAAATGTGGTGGAATATATAATATATTACTCTTTTATTCAGTCCATTGTTATGTATAAATACGTCGCTTTCAAGATAAAGGCACAATCACCTTGTCCTGATCTGGTGTTACATGGGTTTTATTCTAATATCCAGCTTCGGTGTTTTTCGCTTTAGAACGCCATTCAAACACTAAAAAGATAGAAAATGAGAGAAATATTGCCACCATCGACACGTACAATGTGTTTCTAAAACCATGGTATTGTGCAACTAGGCCTAATATTGACGTACCACACATATTTCCAATCGTCATACAGTTGGTATAAAAGGCCGATAATTTCCCTACTATATGAGGTGCAAAATCTTGTAGTACCGTGACACCTAAACCGGCAAACGTCCCATAGAATAAACCATTTAACAATTGCAAAGCGATAAAGCTCCCATAGCCGTCAAGCCATTCCATCCCTATGTAAAATAACAGACCAAATAAAAAACTTATTCGCATCATTCTTATTTTACCGACTTGTGCAGACCAATGCGCGGCAACGAGCATTACGGGAATTTCGAGCCCTGCGGTTAGACCTAACAGTATTCCTGGTAAGGACACAGGCATATCTAACTCGTCAATCATAAAAATCGGCATCGAATTCAAATAGACCGAATTGGCTAAGCTGGCGAAGAATATCCCGGTTCCCAAAGCCCAAACCGAAAAAGGTATCGCTACTCTTTTCTTGATTGCTTCATGGGAAGTCACATGGTTATCTGATTTAGTTTCAGGTGTCAGTTTCAGTGCCGCAAAAATAAACACGGTAACACTAATGACCGAAGCCAAGATAAAGTTGCTTCGTGTCCCTAAGTACTCCATTGAAGCAAAAGCCAACGTTGGCCCTACCACCCAAACTAAGGACATTGCAGCCCGCATCTGAGAGCTAATACGAGTGCTATTTTGTCCACTACGTTCAGAATAGCGACGAATCATAGCAAACAACAGTGACATTGACGCACCACCAAATGACATAAAACACACACCAACAATCAGTGCTTGCCAAAATTGCGTCAATATTGCGAATGAAAAACCTCCAAGTGCCATAGCAGCAGCACTAAGAAGAAAGAGATATTTGCTATCGACACCGCGATCGCTCATGTTACCCAGTAACTGACTAATTACCATGGTAGATAATGCAGTACTAACCGTATATAAACCAATATAACTGGGTTCGATCTGGAGCTCTTTGACTAAGAAGAGAGCCATAATTGGAATGATGAAAGCGAATGACAATCCCGTTAAACCAATAATGGCGAAGTAGACTCCCGACTCCCCTCTGAACAATTTAGAATTCATAGTTTCTCTTTTAGAAAAACAAAAAGGAGAGCCGAAGCTCTCCTTTTCAGAAAACGGGAACTGCTTACTAATTAAAGTGCAGCTTTTGCTTTCTCTACAAGCACAGCAAATGCTGTTTTATCGAATACTGCGATGTCTGCAAGGATCTTACGATCGATCTCGATAGATGCTTTCTTAAGACCGTTGATGAAACGGCTGTAAGATAGACCATTTTGGCGAGATGCTGCATTGATACGTGCAATCCATAGTTGACGGAATTGACGTTTCTTATTGCGACGGTCACGGTATGCGTATTGACCAGCTTTAGTTACAGCTTGGAAAGCTACGCGGTAAACACGTGAACGTGCTCCGTAGTAACCTTTAGCTTGTTTTAGAACTTTCTTATGACGTGCACGAGCTTGTACACCACGTTTTACGCGAGGCATTATGCTTCTCCTAAACTAAACGAATAAATATACAAAAAAGAATTAAGCGTATGGCAACATACGAACAACACCAGCAACTTCACATTTAGGAAGAATGGCATTTGGACGTAGCTGACGCTTGTTCTTAGTCGTACGTTTAGTCAAGATGTGACGTTTAGTAGCGTGCTTAAATTTAAAACCGCCACCAGTTTTTTTGAAACGCTTCGCAGCGCCTTTATTGGATTTCATCTTAGACATGATGAATAACTCCGCATTGTAGTTAAGTTAATAAACGTGTAATTAGGGCGAATAAAAACCCCGCCGTGCTCCTTTTTATAAAAGGAACAGCAAGGTTCTATTACTTGTAAGCCGTTAATTACTTCTTCTTAGGGGCTAAAACCATGATCATTTGGCGGCCTTCAATTCTCGTTGGGAAAGATTCAACAACTGCAAATTCAGCCGTATCTTCTTTCAAACGATTAAGAACGTCCACACCGATCTGTTGGTGAGCCATCTCTCGGCCACGGAAGCGAATTGTTACCTTCACCTTGTTGCCGTCTTCAAGGAAACCAGTCAGGTTGCGTAGTTTTACCTGATAGTCTCCTACATCAGTTCCAGGACGGAATTTAACTTCCTTAATCTGAACCTGTTTTTGCTTTTTCTTTTGATCTTTAGCTGCTTTAGCCTTCTCAAAAATAAACTTACCATAGTCCATCACACGACAGACTGGTGGTTCCGCATTAGGGCTGATCTCAACTAGATCCATTCCGGCCTCTGCAGCGATATCCATTGCTTCATCAAGTGAAACAATTTTTGAATCATCACCGTCGGTGCCACTTCCACTTAAGCGAACTTCGCTAACGCCACGGATATCGTTGTTAATACGATGCAGTGATTGTTTAGCTGGCACTTGGCCACGTCTTCCACCTTTAATAGTTTATTCCTCCAGATTAAGCTTACGGCTAGAAACTTCGGTTTGAACGTATGAAATAAAGTCGTCCAATTTAAATTTACCTAAGTCCTTGCCCTTGCGTGTACGAACAGCAATTTCGCCGGCTTCCATTTCTTGGTCACCACAAACGAGCATATAAGGTACACGTTTCAAAGTATGTTCGCGAATTTTAAAGCCAATCTTCTCATTTCTCAAGTCCGCTTTTGCTCTAATACCACTTTTTTGCAGTTTTTGTGCAACTTCTTGAGCATAATCAGATTGTTTGTCCGTAATATTCATGACAACAACTTGTTCTGGTGCCAACCACGTTGGGAAGAAACCAGCATATTCTTCAACTAAAATACCAATAAAGCGTTCTAACGACCCTAAAATTGCTCGGTGAATCATCACCGGAACTTGGCGTTCGTTGTTTTCATCGATATAAGTCGCACCTAAACGGCCCGGCATTGAAAAGTCGAGCTGAATAGTACCACACTGCCACGCACGATCGAGACAATCATAGAGCGTAAATTCAATTTTCGGTCCGTAAAATGCCCCTTCACCCGGCTGCAATTCATAGCTCAAGTTATTGGCTTCGAGAGCCTCTTCAAGTGCTTTTTCTGCTTTATCCCAAGTTTCATCGGAACCAACACGCTGCTCTGGACGGGTTGATAACTTAATATCAATATTTTCAAAGCCGAAAGTACCGTAAGTATCAAACACCATTTCAATACAAGAAGAGACTTCCTGCAAAATTTGGTCTTCGGTACAGAATACGTGAGCGTCATCCTGTGTAAATGAACGAACTCGCATCAAACCGTGCAATGAGCCAGACGGCTCGTTACGATGCACAAGGCCAAATTCCGCCATACGATAAGGAAGATCGCGATAGGATTTAAGACCTTGGTTAAAAATCTGTAAGTGACCTGGGCAATTCATCGGTTTAACCGCGTAAGTCCGCTTTTCCGACTCAGTTGCAAAGATCATATCACCATACTTATCCCAGTGACCGGATTTCTCCCACATACTCACATCAAGGATAAGCGGTGCTCGAACCTCTTCATAGTTAAACTTAACCAACTGCTGGCGCATAAAGTTTTCGAGCTCTTTATAGACAGTCCAACCGTGATTGTGCCAAAACACCATACCTGGCGCTTCTTGCTGCATATGGAATAAATCAAGTTGTTTACCCAATTTACGGTGATCGCGTTTGGCCGCTTCTTCTAAGCGAGTTAAGTGCGCCTTAAGTGCTTTCTTATCATGGAATGCTGTGCCATAAATACGTTGCAGCATCTTGTTATCGCTATTACCGCGCCAGTATGCACCAGCCACATTAAGCAACGTAAAGTGCTGACAAAAGCCCATATGTGGTACGTGTGGACCACGACACATATCGATATATTCTTCGTGGTGGTATAAGCCTGGACGATCATCACGAGACACATTTTCGTCTAGGATTTCAATTTTGTAGGATTCTCCACGAGCGTCAAAAGCATCGCGAGCTTCTTGCCAACTTACATTTTTCTTAACGACAGCATATTTGGTTTTCGCCAATGCTTTCATACGAGCTTCGATCTTCTCTAGATCTTCGTCGGTCAGTGACTCTTCTAGGTCGATATCGTAGTAAAAACCGTTATCGATTGTAGGACCAATCGCCATCTTTGCATCAGGGTATAACTGCTTAATTGCATGCCCCAACAAGTGCGCACATGAGTGACGAACAATTTCAAGTCCATCGACGTCATCTTTATTGGTAATAATTTCCAGTGCAGCATCTTGCTCGATGACATCACACGCGTCAGCGCGAACACCGTCTACTCGTCCAGCTATGGTTGCTTTCGCAAGACCAGGACCAATAGATTGAGCGACTTCTAAAACAGAAACAGGAGCATCGAATTGACGTTGACTACCGTCGGGAAGAGTAATAATAGGCATGTGGAATCCTTACAGTGGTGTTGCACACTAAGCAACACTTGCATTTAAAAGTAAATACAGTTGGTAGAACCAACCAATAATAAAAAAAGGAGAACAAATACGAATGCCCTCCGATAAACGAAGAGGTATTTTAAAGCAAATGGTTTAAATGACAATGGATAAATCTTATTTCACCCAAATACACAAAACCCATGACGAATCATGGGTTTTATTTGTCACTCAATTGCTTAAATTAAGCGTCTGCGCGACGAGTTCTGTTTGGGTTATGACCACGTTCACCACGGTAACTACCACGGCTATCACCACCACGGTTACGGTCAAAACGACGCTCTCCGCCGTTACCACCATTACCGCCACGACGGTTATTGTCACGGTTGCCGCCACGATTACCACCACCGCCGTTGCCACCACGAGGAGCTCGGTTTTCACGGAAGTCACTAAAGTCACTAACCACTGCGCTTACGTCTTTTTGGCGAATGCGTAGCTTGCTGAGTTTACGAGTTACATCAGCAGACATGGATTTTGGTAACTGAACAAAGGTATGGCCTGGAGCAAGTTTAATTGCACCGATCGATCCTTTGGTTAAACCAAGTTCATTGGCCAACGCACCAACGATATCTTTAACTTGTACGCCTTGTTCACGACCCACTTGTAATTGATAGGTTTCCCAATCTTGATTACGGTCACGTGAATAGCCACCAGAATCGCGAGAATCACGACGTTCGCTACGACGTGCTTTATCACGAGCGATTTGCGCAATCATTGGATCCTCACCCACATAAAATAGTGGACGTTTACCTTGTTGACGCTTAAGCAAAATCGCCGCTAGAGTTGTTGCATCGATCTCTAAAGATGTTTGCAGCTTTTCAACCAACTCAGAGAATTTGTCTAATGCTTTGTGACCGGTTTCTGACGCAAGTTCTTCGCCTAACTTAATGAGACGCGCTTCAGCAACTTTGTCACGAGCTGGAAGTTGAATCTCTTCCATTGACGAACGAGTAACACGTTCAATAGTACGCAGCATACGAATTTGGTTGGTGCGAACCAACAGAATCGCTTTACCTTTACGTCCAGCACGGCCAGTACGACCAATACGGTGAACGTAAGATTCTGCATCAAACGGAATATCGTAGTTAAATACGTGAGTGATACGAGGCACATCAAGTCCACGAGCAACGACGTCGGTTGCAACAAGAATATCGATAACGCCATTTTTAATATGATCAACAGTGCGCTCACGCAAAGATTGAGGAATGTCACCGTGCAGAGCTGCAGCTTTAAAGCCACGCTCACCTAACCAATCTGCCAAACGTTCGGTGTCTTGACGAGTACGAACGAATACGATTGACGCATCGGTTTCTTCGGTTTCAAGCAAACGCATCATTGCTTCGTCTTTCTCTACGCCTTTAACAACCCAGAATTGCTGCTCTACTTTCGCAACAGTTTGGTTTGTTCCAGCCACATCTACACGAGCTGGGTTACGTAAGAAACGATCAACGATGGTTTTAACCATTGGTGGCATGGTCGCAGAGAATAGTACACGCTGTGCAGTTTCTGGCGCTTTTTCCAAAATCCACGTTACGTCGTCAACGAAGCCCATTTTTAACATTTCATCGGCTTCATCCAAGATGAACGTTGTAACTTCATCAAGGTGTAGACGGTCACGAGTGATCAAATCTTTAACTCGACCCGGTGTACCAACAACAATGTGAGCACCTGCGCGTAGAGCACGCATTTGATCAACGATTGAAGCCCCACCGTAAATCTCAAGAACTTTTAAACCCTTGATGTTTTTACCAAGTAATTTAATTTCTGCTGCAACCTGAATCGCAAGTTCGCGAGTTGGAGCAAGAACGATCGCTTGAGGTTTATGTTGAGCAAGATTGATTTTGTTCAATAAAGGAAGCGAAAATGCAGCTGTTTTACCAGTACCGGTTTGTGCTTTACCGAGAGCATCACGCCCTTCTAAAAGAAAAGGAATGGCAGCGGCTTGAATTGGCGTTGGGTTTACAAATCCCATTGCATCTAATGCAGATAGGACATCTTTGTTTAACGCTAATTCACTAAATTGGATTGTTACTTCTTCTGGCATGGGGTCCCCACTAACTATACGTAAATATCAGGTCCCATGCGCTTCACCATTCCCCATTTAAACTGGGAAAGATACTATTCTAAGATGCAAAGCTACTTACTGAAATACTCCAAAGCGGCTAGGGACGTCTCAAAGGACGCGGATTATTCCCTAATTGCCCTTAAAAAGCCAGAAAAAATTGAATTCCGTCACATATTTTTACTTTTTAGTTGTTATATCAGCGAAAAAGCCCCCGATGCCCAGTTGCGACAGGTACCGCCTACCTCTTTCGGGTAACTTAATTGCTCAAAAGACCCAGATCAACGTGTGAATAAATCGACATTCTTACTATCATTAGTTGACGACCTTTTTCATAAGCACAAATCAAACACCTGATAAGTACACTTTTCGCCGATTAGCTAGTAACATGTGACTCAGTAACCGTTTAGATAGATGTACTTCGCAAGGTTATTGCCCTAACCGGGTAAATTGTCCTAACCGGGTAAATTTTCGTTTTTGGGGAAAGATTACTCCTCATAAAAAATCAAAGGCATACAATACACTAATGTTTCAAGACAACCCGCTACTCGCACAACTCAAACAGCAAATTCAAGAAACCCTACCCAAGAAAGAAGGAACCGTTAAGGCAACTGATAAAGGGTTTGGTTTCCTCGAAGTGGACAACAAAACCAGCTTCTTTATCCCGCCGCCGTACATGAAAAAATGCATGCATGGCGATAAAGTGACGGCGATCATTCGCACAGAGAAAGAGCGAGAAGTAGCCGAACCAGAAACATTGATTGAACCCTTTCTGTCTCGATTTATAGGACGAGTAAAGCTAACAAAAGGCAAACTCAATGTTGTGGTCGATCATCCACAACTAAAGAAGCTCCCATTACGAGCAAAAATAGCCAAAGGGCAGAATCCAACCCATTTCCAAGATAATGACTGGATTGTTGGTCAATTGATTCGTCACCCTCTCAAAAAAGAGGATGATCATTTCTTTGTCGAAATCACGGAAAAAATCACCGATGCCGACGATAAGATTGCGCCTTGGTGGGTAACATTGGCACAAAACGACTTGCCAAATAAAGAACCAGAAGGCATCGATGATTGGCAACTCAAAGATGATGATGCTCTGGTTCGCGAAGACCTAACTCATATTCCCTTTGTCACCATCGATGGCGCATCAACCAAAGATATGGACGACGCTCTCTATGCTAAGAAACTCGATTCTGGTGATTACGAACTGACGATCGCGATAGCCGATCCAACTGCGTATATCACTCCAGATGATGCTATGGATAAAGTCGCGCGCGAACGTGGCTACACCATTTATCTACCCGGTCGAAATATTCCGATGCTGCCTAGAGATTTAGCCGATGAGCTTTGTTCTCTTATCGAAGACACGTTGCGTCCAACACTATGCTGCACTGTTACCATCGCCAAAGATGGTGTGATTGGTGATGATATTCGCTTTTTTGCTGCGAACATAAAGTCTCATGCACGCTTGGTTTACGATCACGTCTCCGATTATTTAGAAAACGGAAAATGTGAACACTGGGCACCAAGTGAAGATATTGCAGGTGTTATTAACGATCTATATGACCTATCACTGGCACGAGCGCAATGGCGAGAGACCAATGCAGTTGTGTTCCCTGATCGTCCTGATTATCGTTTTGAGCTCAGTGAAGACAATGATGTCGTCGCCATCCATGCCGATCTTCGCCGCAGTGCTAATCGTTTGGTTGAAGAAGCGATGGTAACCGCGAATATTTGTGCTGGCCGAATCTTAAAACAGAGCTTCGATTTAGGTGTATTTAATACTCATGCCGGCGTTAAAACAGAAAAGATGGCGGACTTACTTACTATGCTGTCCGACAATGGCGTAGAAGGTCACACCGAAGAGTCATTAGTGACGGTAGAAGGTTTTGCCAAGCTTCGCCGCAGTTTATCCAAGCAAGAGACAAGCTACTTGGATAATCGCATTCGTAAGTACCAAGCCTACAGTGAGGTCGGAAATCAACCGCTACCCCATTTTGCGATGGGCTTAGATGTGTATGCCACTTGGACTTCTCCGATTCGTAAATACGGTGACATGATCAATCATCGAATGCTGAAAGCGCACATTTTAGGTAAAGAGCCTGTCCAAGTACCTGATGAAACCGTGGGTGAAGAGTTAGCTTTACACCGTAAACATCACAGAATGGCAGAACGCAATGTGAGTGATTGGTTATACGCTCGTACTCTTGCCGAAGAGCCAGCTAATGAAACACGATATACCGCTGAAATCTTTGATATCAATCGAGCAGGGATGCGCGTACGACTTCTCGAAAATGGTGCGGCAGCCTTTATTCCTGGCTCTCTCATTGTGGACAACAAGAAGAGAATCGAATGCAACAACGAAATTGGCACTATATCCATCGATAAAGAGGTCGTGTATAAGCTAGGCGGGACACTTGAGGTGGTACTAACCGAAGTGAACCAAGAGAACCGAAATCTCGTTGCCAAACCAACGCAAGCTTTCCCAGAACCAGTAGTCGCGACAGAAACACCAGCCGACTAAATTTAGAACGCTAAGATCAATAAAGGAGGCTTACTTGCCTCCTTTTTTATTTTGTTTTCTTTTATTCCAATTTATCTAACAATCACGACCAAAAATAGGACTTAGGGTCTTTTTCCACTTCACGAATCACTGCGGTAAGATCACCACTGCGCTGAAGATAAGGATATGGCATCCACTCATTTTCTTGGTCGGCAACAAACAGCGCCCACATGCCTTCATCACTATCCCATTCGATTTTTGCCACAGGGCTTAAGTATTCAACATGATGTGAATCGAGCTTATAACACTGCTTATTAAACTGGACTCCATTTGATAAAGGTTCGAAGCAAGACTTACCAAGGGCAACCGGCATGCCTTTATTTCGGCTATGACATAACAATTCAGCACGTCGTTCAACTTGACGTTGTAGCAAATTCACAACTGACATTTACACCTCGACCACAAAGAATCACAATGAACTCTAACGAGGATGCCATAATCATGAATGAAAAAACCTCGCCTATACCTTGATTAGATAATAGCTCGCCTCACATTTCAACATCTTATTTATGAAATCCAGATAATTCGCCACTCCAAGCCTCTTTCTTAAAATACACCGAATTTAATCAACCTTAATGATAAGTGATCGATCTTATTGTCATACTAATAGGATTACATTACGCTATCGCCATGGTAGACGTGATATCGCGACATCTTCCAACACTTTATGACCTTTTATCTGAACAATAGGCACTTTTAATGAGCACAGCCCTTCCCCAGCCGAGCAAACAACGAATGATTGTTGGCTGGTTAATATTAACAAGCGCCATCTTATTTCTCGTCAGTCAATGGCTTCCAGTTTCACCCGTGATTCCCGCTCTATTTTCGTGGCTCAGTGTTGGTCTATTTTGGACTGCGCTCGGACGTTCGGCTCAGCGCCAAGCTGCAATATTGTTGATCATCGGCATTTTGCTCATCGTCTGGTCGCTTGGTTTAGGTGCGAGCCCAGATTGGGTCAAGCTTGCCTCTAGAAATATGCCTCTACTTACCATGTTTGTGGCGGTTTCATTGCTTTCATTAGCAAACCCTACCGAGGAAGCCAAACAACTGCCTAGGGGAAAGTCTGGGTTCTGGTCAACACTATTAAGTAGCCACATACTCGGCGCTGTCATCAACCTCTCGATCGTTTTCGTTGTCGGTGACAGATTGTTGCGAAATGGACGCCTTAGCGATAGCCAAATTCAGGTGTTGATGCGAAGTTTTTGCGCCGCGGCTTTCTGGTCACCTTTTTTTGTCGCCACCGGTGTTGCGTTAACCTACGCTCCAGGTGCCGAGTGGAAGCAAGCGTTCATTCCGGGACTGTTAATGGTTATCCCGATGATGTTGATAAACTATCGTGATACTCGGTTAGCAAAATTTAGCGAGTTTGAAGGCTACCCACTGAAAAAAGACAGTTTGATCATGCCCCTAGTCTTAGCCGTTGGCGTACTTGTCACCCATGAAATTTATCCTGACATCAGTATTCTGACGATTATTACTGTGCTCGCGCCAATGGGAGCCTTGATATTTATGAAAGGGCGGCCACGTAAAGAGATATTGCTTAACTACTTCAATGAGAAGCAAGCCAATGTAAGCAGTCAATTTGCCTTATTTCTCGCAGCAGGCGTCTTTTCGACCGGCATTAGTACTGTGATTAGCTGTTACCCAGAGTTAATGCAGCTTGAGATCGCGTCGTTCTCACCATTAATGTTTATCATCTGCAGTGCCATTATGATTGGCTTTGCGTTAGTCGGCGTACACCCGGTCGTCACCGTTGCGATTGCAAGCCCGTTCTTGATTCCACTCGGCGCAAATCCAAATCAACTCGCGTTTCTATTCTTAACCGTTTGGGGAATAGCCACCGCTTCAAGTCCACTTTCGGGTGTTGGCCTTGCGATGATTAGCCGCTATCAAGCAACGCCGAAGCAAATTTTAAAACTGCAATGGCATTACATGGTACTGATGTGGCTGAGTTCTGGATTGATCAATTGGTTGTGGTTCGCTTAGATCGAGTCGTTATTAACTCAGTGATAGCGACCCTCTGATAACAAAAAACGCCCTGCTTTCCACGATGCTATTTATACATCTAGGGAAACAGGGCGTTTCTGTATGATTGAGGTTACTCAGGACGTAACTTCAAAACCTCATCAATATCCGCGGCTGAATGGCGTTCGAGCAGTTTTTCCCACTCTTCACCAAACGGTTTATTCACAATTCGTCCACGCTGTACCGCTTCACGAGCTTCGATCTGTTTCGCCCAGCGAACGACATTGGTGTACGTATCGACTTGCAAAAACTCTCCTGCATCATACGCTCTACCCAGTACTAAATTTCCGTACCATGGCCACATCGCGATATCGGCGATCGTATACTCTTCACCGGCAATATAAGTATTGTCGGCAAGTTGTTTGTCGAGTACATCGAGCTGACGTTTTACTTCCATCGCAAAACGGTTGATTGGGTATTCATACTTGGTATCAGCATAAGCATAAAAGTGACCAAATCCACCGCCTAAGAATGGTGCTGAGCCTTGAACCCAAAACAGCCAGTTAAAGGTTTGGATTCGAGCATTGCCTTCTTTTGGCATGAAATGACCGAACTTCTCTGCCAAATGAAGCAAAATCGAAGCAGATTCGAACACGTTCACATCTTCATCACCGGATTTATCGACCAATGCTGGAATCTTAGAGTTAGGGTTCACGCCAACAAACCCCGAAGAGAACTGATCGGATTCGCCAATCTTAATAATAAACGCATCGTATTCGGCTTCTTTAATGCCTAACGCTAACAGTTCTTCCAAAAGGATCGTCACTTTTTGACCATTTGGCGTGCCAAGTGAATAAAGCTGTAATGGATGCTCACCGACTGGCAGATCTCGCTCAAATCGAGCGCCCGCTTCTGGACTATTGATATTTGCCCACTGATTGCCGCCCGCGGTATCGTTGACCCAAACTTTTGGTGGTACATATTCTTTGCTCATCGTCTTTCCTCGGATTTAGTCACTGACTGAAATAAACGTTGATAATGATAGTGATACTATTTTGAATGGATTACAACGAATCTTGGAGAGAATTATTGATACGTATTGTTATAAGAAAGAATTAGAAATGATTAATAAAGCTAGGAAAGTGAGTAAAACAGGCTACTTGATCTGAACCGCAGTCACCAGATCAAGTAACGAAATAGCAAGCCATTAGAAATGTAGTTGGATAACCGATTCCACCACGCATCCAGCACGGCGCACACCTTCAATTTCGACGCGAATTTCACGAACCACTTCGAGACCTTTTCTAATCGGCGTTACGCTGACTAAACGACTTCGAGCACGAACGTTATCACCTGCTTTAATTGGATAAGGGAAACGCACTTGATTCAAACCAATGTTGACCACGAGCTTTGCGGTTGGAAACAATGGATTCTCTGGGTTAACCGACTCCGTCAACCTCGGCAATAGCGCAAGCGTTAAGAAACCGTGTGCGATGGTCGATTTATAAGGCGATTCAACTTTGGCTCGTTCTGGATCAGTGTGAATCCATTGTGTGTCTTCTGTAACCGAGCCAAATTGATTGATTCTGCCCTGCTCTACTTCTAACCAATCACCGATATGAATTTCTTCACCAATTTGACTTTGTAGTTGGTCGAACAACACCTGAGCTGCTGGTTTAAGCTCGATAGCCGGTTTAACTTTAATAGTGGTTTCGTGAATCACTGGGCTATGAGTATCTTTCAACCATGTAAAGAGGTGGAAGTTGTTGGTCTTCGTTAAAAGCTCTTCCCAATATTCCTTTACTGCAGGCGGCATCCGTTGCATCAACACATCATGCTGCTTGCTAAGAACTTCACTACGCTGTTTTAAAAGATCCACGACACTCATAATTAACTCCAGTCTCATGATTAAGAATTATCTATTCATAATTTTGAAGCAGTTCACACCAAGACGCAAACACTTTATGGCTTACAAGCGTTAACTGAAACCTTTCTTATCCTTTAAAATCATACAATTAGAAATAAAACACTATTTTATTAAAAACTTATCAATTAGAGTTTTTAATCTAATTTATTTGCCTGTTATGTGAATATCTATCTGCCCAATTAAAACTCTATAGCCCTGAATACAAAGTTGGCGATAAAATGTGCAAACAATTCAAAACAATGAAAAAATAACTTTACAACGAATCCCGAACTAAAATATTATACCGCTCACGGAGAGATGGCTGAGTGGCCGAAAGCACCTGACTTGAAATCAGGCGAGGGGCGACCCTCCTAGGGTTCAAATCCCTATCTCTCCGCCACATTCAAAAAAAACCGCTGATTATTCAGCGGTTTTTTGTTTCTGAACATTGCAGATCCCTATCTAATCCGATAAGGAGATACAATGTACCTAGTAAATTTTGAGATAACTGCGTGCATCAAGCAGGCGTTCACTTCAGCCCAGTGTTCCACCTCACTTCAATCCCAACGCTCTATTCCTTTCCAGAACTTTAAAAAAACGATTTCCGAACGGATTGATGTCGATCAAAGCACTCTGGATTTAGTCTACCCCTACTTCGCCGAGCGTAAAAATGCTCGGATAGAAATGCAATGCACAATCGTTGAAAAGAAACTTTGGCAACACAAAGCCATCCAAGCAAAAACCAGCGTTTCAAAGTTAATATCGCATACCCTGAAAGACTTGAAAGTGATTGTGCCGCGCGTAGAAGAACTGAACCAGGTTGTTAACGAACGAGTATGATTCAATTCTCTAATCAACCAACTTGCAAAATGGGCGAACACATATAAAACCTCCGCAGATACATTAACCATCCTAGGTGGGTTGGAAAGAATCTCTTCAGAATTTGAGCGACACGATAGACGTGTCATGAAAATCTTGTTTCAAGATCGTCATTTCAACTAGATTCGCTTTGGACTAACTCCAGAACAATTCGATGAGGAGCTAGATAAATGACGGTAATTTCCATTTTTCGAACTGATGGTAGCCAATCCAGCAACCCTACTGCCGCATCTGACTATCTATATGGTACTCACTGCGCGCTAACAGGTGAAAATTCTGGTAGAGAATATGAATGCCGCTATTGAAAAACGCGCTGAGTTTAACCGTAAGCGGTATCTATCCTCTAAGAAGCACAAAACCATCGAGATTAAACAGGACATTCAACTACAACTACCTGAGCCAAAAAAATCAAACATAGAGAACCTTCCTCATATGAGACAGGTAGAGAATATACAGTTCCTCTCTGAGAAAATTAATCGAGAACTAACCGCTATCGAACCGCGACTCAAAGGAGAAGCTATCGAAAATAACCACAACAAAGAGAATATAAATGAATCACCTAGAACTACAAATGAGCCAGTGCATAACGAGACTAAACGAAGATTACCTAAAGTTAATCAAGCAATACCAAAACGAACAACAGCAACAATCACAGAGTTACGAAAACAATATCAGGGATCTCCTGATGCAGCACCAGAACGATCTTCGGTCTCAGTCAGAGAAATACGAAGCGAAAATCAATCTCCTAATGTCCCAGTATCAGGAAGAGCGGACGGAAATTCTAGACAAGCTGAAAGATCTCCATGAAACATTGACACAAGAGTACCGAGACTCTCTAAACGAGTTAATGCAGCTATCCAAAGATGCCGATCAGCAATTGATTTCAGCAGAGTCATTAATAGTGAAGTTCCAGCACAGATTAACGATGCTGGAAACCTCCTTCAACGAATTAGAGCAATCCGTGAAAACATTGTCAGAACAACTGTTGCCTTGATTCAAAAGCCGACTCTTCTATACAAAATACGAGAAGAGCTGAAGCCGAAAAATAGCAAATTGAACTCCCACAAACCTCTGACTATTGACGATGTCATAGACAAAATGAATGGGGTTCGCCCGAAAAAAGACACTTCGAAAACTCCTGACAAGAGAAAGTAATTTCAAAGCTACCGCACTGACGTGCGGTATTGTTTTGTCTAAAGCTATTTTGGACAATCCTGTATCAGAAGCCTCACGAATGATACAAAAAAGAGAGTTATTGCTCCCCTTAAATACGTGGATGTTATGTTTTAAAAGGCACAGTGTAGCATTCCACTATATCCTGTCCTCGAAGCTTGTAAGTTGCTAACTTCTCACGTATCGCATCGACATTATTTATTTCGTTACTTGTAGAGATAGCTTCAAAGAAGCTAAGAGCATTTTGACGAAGCTCCTGCAGCTTTTGCTCATTGATAATACGAATAGTCGGCTTAGGTGAAGATGCGTATTCAAACTTCACAGAAGGATGAACCATTATAGGAGTGTGCTGACTTGTAAAATCATACTGGTTTTCAAACCAAGTAGAGGAACCATTTAGCTGGTTACAGTAGCTTTTATTGATTGTGTCAGAGGTAGCTTCATTTTTACACTCAATAACCAAATATTGTTGATTGCCAATAGACCAAAGGTTATCTGGCCCCTTGTTATACGCAAGTTCTGGTCGTTGACTATTGAAGCCCAACATTTTTGCTAAATCATTCATTGCTGCTTCAAACTTGTTTGCTGACTTAGGCTTGAAAAATAAGTCGTCGATCATGGCATTTGCAGCAATGATCATCTTGTTTTTTACCAAGAACTTACTATTCAAGTAGCTTGAGCATTGCTCAGCCTGCTCTTGAGTTAAGTTGTTAATTTTAGAGTAGTTCAGCCCAGACAATGGCTTTAAAAGCCTCTGGTTATATGTATTTGCATTTAGCAATATCAATTGGGCCTGAGTTTCATCGTTGATATTTGTATATTCAGCTAATACTTGCTTTAGATATCCTTTTAATGCGTTATCGTCACAAGCATTCGCTGTAGCTTCAATGATACGACATGCATTATTTACATCACCACGAATAGCCGACAGATAAGCATCGTAAAGTGAAAGCTTAATTGGTTTACTGTCGGTTCGCTCATCATAAGTCAACTGGGCGAGTTGACCTTTGCTAAACGCTACCCACTGTGGATTTTGAAGTAAACAGTAGTCCATCAACTGCTCTAACTCTGAAGCAGGTTTATCTGTTACTTGTGCAGTCACGCGTTCCGATGTATTCATTTGCGCACGTGTAGCTGGTGAAAAGTTTTCAATAGCGTTATCTGTATAGATAGTGCTTGTTAGCCCCTTTCCTGTAAGTAGAACTACGCAATAGTCATCGCTTGAACGAACACCACGTCCCATGCCTTGCTCAATCCGTTGGATTTTCTCGACATTGTCATAGTTGCTCGACATCAGCGAAGATTGCTTTACTCGATCGATCAAGTTTCTAGCATCGGGTAATCCATCGATAACTAGGAGCCTACATGCTGTTTGAGGTAAATCAATACCATCATAACGATTATTTAACACGACTAAGCCAACATGTTGAGCTTTCAAACGGGCAACACCTTCACTAATATTACTTGAGTTTAATGTGAGGTCGGATACGTTTTCCCACTGCTTAGCTCGATATGTAGATGGAGTTATAACTACTACATTATGTTTTTTAGACACGATTTTGCATAGCTGTTGGATATCTTTGTCTGTTATTTGTGGGTTAATAACCTGAGGTAGTAAGATCATACGATCACCGACATCTCCAGCAGTATCGGGAGTTATCGGGTTAGATAGTTCATTAGGGTTCACACCAAAATGGCTAGAAAGGATGCTATCGTCTGCAAGTGTTGCAGTCATAAAGATTTTACGTGTTGCTTGTCCCAGTGCAGGTATTACAGAAATGGGGATGAAATGAGGAGAGATCTCTACTTTACTTGCACTAAACACACAGTTTGCTAACTGTAGGTGACTCTTAAGTAACGGGTATGAGAACTCGATAACACGGTCACTTTTGTATTTCACAAGCGTTTGTGTCACCACTGCTTGTTGTTTTTGCCAACTCCAGAACGGCACTTGTAAGAAAGCACTTGTATCACCGCTTAAGATCTCATGGTATTTGGCATAACTCTGCTTTTCTAGCACGCTGTCAAAAGTAGAGCGAAGTTCGTTATATAGAGGAGATGTGCTGGGAACTTCCATTGTAAACTGTTGATCTACGGTGTCTAAACACGCATGAGCATCGTCAATGATAATGCTTCCAATAGGCACTTTGATACCCTCATCATCCACACCAAAAACAGACCGACCATTAACAAGCTTATGGATATTGATAACAAGTATACTATTACCTGATAAGTATCGATGATCATGCGGGTTTTTAGTGGTTTCAATTCCAAGTTCTTTGGCTTCCAATATAACTTGGTCTACAAGGTAGTTATCAGGTACTACGTAAACTGCAGGTCCTTTCTTTTCATTCAAGCAACTCTTTAACACGAGTAAACCTACTGA
Organism: Vibrio phycocola; assembly: GCF_054404255.1. Taxonomy (NCBI): domain Bacteria; kingdom Pseudomonadati; phylum Pseudomonadota; class Gammaproteobacteria; order Vibrionales; family Vibrionaceae; genus Vibrio; species Vibrio phycocola. The sequence continues at coordinate 128,106 of NZ_JBTAMQ010000007.1, read as the reverse complement.
CGTTTTACCACCACCAGTATTCATCTTGATCACTAAGTTGTTCGTATCCCTTCTTTCGTACCATTTCGCCCAAACTTGACTTTGGACATCACGTGGATACTGAAACTTCCCGCTAACCTTAGGAAGAGCCTGAAAAATCTCCCTTGGCTTGAAAGAACTATCAACAGGGTTGGTTCCACCAAGCTGACTAAAATCTAGCATTTATTATCCTAATTATAGTTAAGTGTTTAGCCGACTATATGTGTGTATATGCATTTATACAACGACCTATTTCACAATAACTCCAATTAATGTGAGATCTAAAAAAATTACGATAACAAAGCTATTCTAAAGCTACCTGACTAGATGAACTAACCCTGATAGTCGAAGCTAACTTTGGGGCACTTCTGAGGTATAGCAAAATCTATAATCGGCAGGCCAAAAAACTGTCATCCACTACAAACCTGCCTATGAGGTCATATCCTCATGATTTTCGTATCAACGCTTCAGAAGTTTGATTGATACACCACAAATATTCAGTTCATCTTTCGATAATGGGTGCATCTCTATCTCTGAGCATCCATTATTGCCTACCAGCCATACAAACTCTTCGAATTCACCAGCACCACTTACGACACAGGTGCTTGAATTATCGGTTTTTTGAGAATTTCCGAAGTAGTAAGTTGGATTTGTTAACTTAGTATCTCCAATTTCTACAGTAACGGTGGGTGCTAAGATTTTATCGATTCTTTCAAAATCAGGCTCAGCATCCATCACGCCAGAGCCAGAAATAGAGCCGAAATCATATGAAACAACGAAATTGTTGTTTAGAGTTTCATCCGCAAATGCGTTACTAGAAAGAACAAGCAAAGTGATTCAAGTTTTTTTTCATTTGGTGTAGTGGCATAGTGATTCTGCTCCGTCGATTTGTCGTCGAGCCCTAAATCCTCTAATTAAATTTTAAACATAACACTGCAAACAACAGTGCATAGGTTGGTGTTGTTAGCTTTACTATTTTACAAAACGTTCGGTATACCTAGTAAACACCCAACCTTGTAGCAATGTGCCGCCTTCATATTCATATGAAATCTCAATCCAGTTTTTATTTTTAGAATGAATAGTTACAACTTGTCCAAAGATCATTTCGTCCAAGATCGGTGAATTAGTCGTTGCCTCGGCTCTTAACCTAACATTATTGCCAGTAATAAAACGAAGGTTTGTAGTGTCAAAGTCAGCAATTCTTCTTGGTAACACCTTAATATCTTTAACTTTATCTCTTGCTGATTTATCACTTTGAGATAAGTAATCTGTGACAGCAGGAGTTAACAAATTTGCTGAAATGCTATTTAATTGAGGGAGAAATATATGTAAGAAGAACGCAGCCAATATTATTTGAATAAATGGAGGTAATTGCTTAAACGTTTTAACAAAATTATTTGAATCAGATGTGTCAGATAACTGATTAGCTGCCGATTGAAAATCAAGTTCTATAGTTTCTTCATCTAGAGGAAAGTATTCAGTAAAACTTGATTCGGAAATAGAGCTAGCAGCACAATTTAGAAAATCAGGGGTTAATTGTTTAATCACACTTGCCTGCTCTAACTCAGCTAAAGCGTTAAATACAGAAGAGGAGCCTGATATTACTGACATAGTTTCTTCAGTTAGATAGCTTTTAGTGTCAAAAAGTTTCATAGCTTTTGCTACAGCAGAAGAGCCGCTGGTAATGCTCAACGCTTTATCCATTAATGATTGTTGCGACTCGAAAGATTTCATTGCCTGTTCAATAGCAGATGAGGCACTGGTGATACTTAACGCTGTATCCATTAATGATTGTTGTGATTCGAAGGGTTTCATTGCCTGTTCAATAGCAGATGAGGCACTGGTGATACCTAACGCTTTATCCATTAATGATTGTTGTGATTCGAAGGGTTTCATTGCCTGTTCAATAGCAGATGAGGCACTGGTGATACTTAACGCTTTATCCATTAATGATTGTTGCGATTCGAAGGGTTTCATTGCCTGTTCAATAGCAGATGAGGCACTGGTGATACTTAGTGTTTTTTCCAAGTTTGAGAATTTAACCTTACCTTTCATAATCACTGATCTCGAGAGTGAAGCTAACGCCCAAGTAGCTTGCACCAAAAGCTTCAAAGAGTTTGCTATCCATTTAATTTTTTTGTTATGTTACATAACCTCATGAAGATTGTAGAAATTTTAGGGGCTGTGTCTAGCCCCTATAACCCACTGCCTAAATCAGAAAATACCAAGCTAAATTCATAGCCAGCACAACCAATCTAGGGTGTATTCTGATGGTCAATTGAATAATCATCACAGCTCCCAAGTGTTTCTCTAAAGTATGGACTGATTAATCCTCGGACTAACCGACGAAGTGTCCAGCGTAGAGTGCTTGCCCACTGCGCTATTGCCCTTGCAGATACCACCTACAAGGGGGGACTTTCCGAAACATTTAGACTTAGAAGATCAGAAGCATGATCAGGCTAGCTTGGATTAGATAATTAATCAAATAGATACAATCGAAACTTGAGGAAAAACTCGATAGTCAGATATCAACATAACAGTTATTTTGTGGACATTGTCAAGTAGATAATATTGTCTTAAATTAATATGTGTTAAATTGCACTACATCAAACTATATATTCAAATAATACACTTAATGCATATTTGTAAAAATTGATAGACTTCAAGAAATGCGGGATAACACACGGTGGAGAAAAAGCAATTCTGAAGAGAAATCAAACCGCTCCGTGACTAGATTTAGCGATAAACAATAAATCAGGTGTGCAAGGACTTTGCTGCCTATTCAGTATTAATGGTGCGAATTAGTGATTTCTTAGGCATTAGAGCTCTCTTATTGGATTATTATCCTGTGATATTTCTCTTAGATATATTTACATTAGAAAATAAGGCATTTTGGGGCATATAATGTCGACTTACTATAGAAAAGCTTACCATCGATCGTTATAGTGAGCACATCTGCTATTGAAGAGCCTGAATCGATACCTTGTAATCAGGTGCTATACAGAATCCTATGAGGTAGGTAATTAAGATAATAATAATATTCATAATAAATAAAGACATACGGACAACACCGTCGTCTGAGCAGGTTACAGCCTTGATGTAACAAAAATGAATATTTACAGATTTTAATTAACTAACAGTAGGATTTTTATGAAAACCATTGAATACTTCTATAACAAACACATCCATGCAGCTCGAAAAGTAGCGAAGGGTCTAACTGGACTTGATAGGGCGGAAGCTATCTATCACTATTTTGAGGGAAATACGACACATCCTCACGCCTGGTACACGTACCAACAGGAAATGTTGAATCGTCGTTCTGATCACAAATTTCCAATTGATCTGATGAAAAAAATGGCTATTTCAGTCGCAGAAAATGAATGGCTATTACACAATAGTCAAAACAATCAGCCTAAATAACAAGATACGCCAACGTCACCGATACTTCTTATTTATTGGTGACTTCCCCATCCTAATCGTACATAAACTCCACAAAAATATTGACATCCGTTAGCTCTAGGGTTAGGGTCGTTTTAGATATCCATTTGTTCACAGATTTGCAATGGAAAATCGAATTTTCTCTTTATTATATAAAGGGTTAGGTTAAAGCGAATTTTTAGAGGTTGGTTTCAAATCCCTATCTCTCCGCCACATTCTAAAAAAACCGCTGATTATTCAGCGGTTTTTTTGTTTCTGAACATTGTATCTCCCTATCTAGTCCGATAAGGAGATACAATGCACCTACTAAAATCTACAAACGGCTTATATTTCTCACGTGTATGCACACCTAAAACACTTATAAAACAAAGTATGAGTAGCAAGGGAAGTTGCCGGAATAATGCCTTTGTTGGAAGCTTTTCCACTTATTGAAAGTAGACTCTGTCTAATTCGAACCATAATGACGAGAGAAGAACTGCACTAAGCATTTTTTAAATACATCGAAGTTATAAACATGACTTGAGAGTGTGTCGTCAATAGAAAACTTAATATTATCATCTTTCTAATGCATATTTTCCGAGCTAAACTCTATCTAAAGCACTAAGGGTAAGCACGTATGAAACAAATATTAAAACTCAGTACGTATCACTGGACAGTCGTATTCTTTCTTTGTGGTCTCTTTTTTATTGGCTTTGTATTACTGTCTGTTAATCTTTTCCAGATGTCGATGGCAAATATCGAATTCATACAAGAGCATGGCTTCACTGCGATCATGGCTGGCGCTCTGATTCAAACTATTGAGCTTGCTGCTGTCGGCATCATGTCACTTTTCCTATACCTTGGCTTTAAATGCTGCGAGGGTGATTTAATTTCACGCTACAATACGTGGAACGACAAGGCTTGACCGTTACAATTAACTCAACAAGCTGACTTTGAAAATCTATTGAACTAACGTCTTCTTCGCTTAGAAAATGAAGAATTTAGCGAGCCTTTAAAGTAGGACATGACACATAGTAGTCTTCCCCCATTTTAGGGGATGCAAAGGTCCCCTATCCTACTCCATAACGTACTGGCTCTTACTAGACCCAAAACACCTCTGAGCATGACAAAAATTGGGCTGCATTGTTAAGAAGAGAATCAAACATCCGCTTTACGTTTTTATATAGTGTAGTGGCAATGATGTTGAATCGAGTACTTTGCGTAACACAAAACAAGAGTTAACCCCTGCGACACCGGGAATTCGGGTAATTTTTCCGAGTAAAATATCGTGATAACTGTCCATATCTGCGACAGCGACTTTCAGTTGATAGTCAGCATCATTGCCTGCAATTAAATAACACTCCATTACTTCTGGGATTTCGATTACCGCTTGTTCAAAGCTGGAAAATCGTGCTGGGATATGCTTATCCATACTGATAGAAACAAGCGCAATTAGATTAAGCCCTATCTGTCGCTCATTAATACGGGCCACATAGTGATCGATAACACCACTATCTTGTAACTGTTTGACTCTGCGAGAACAAGGGGCGGCAGTGAGGCCTATACGGTCCGCTAAGTCTTGGTTAGAAAGAGAACCGTCTTTTTGAAGCTCTTGCAGTATCTTTATATCAAACTTATCAAGTTGCATTAAATTTCCCTGCTTGTTCCATCAAAGAAATAATAATTACTATTTCTTACTTACTGCGCAATTTTATCAAACAATTATTACTAATATAACAAAACTACGCAAGCCTGTTGTTTAGATAATCCATTAAACTAGATGATAGTAAAGACGTGTTGCTCTGGTTTGTTCATCAACTTTTCACCGTGGCAGCAGTGACAACCATATCCCTAGTAGAGGAATGTCCAAAATGTATGACTTTCACAAATACCGCGCTTTTGAGCCTATTCGTTTAACTGACCGAACATGGCCAGATCACGTTATTGAGCAAGCACCGAACTGGTGTAGTGTTGATCTACGTGATGGTAATCAAGCGCTGATTAACCCTATGGATGTGGAAAAGAAAACGCGTTTGTTCACTCTATTAGTAAAACTTGGCTTTAAAGAAATAGAAGTCGGATTTCCTGCCGCTTCTCAACCTGATTTCGATTTTGTTCGTTCATTAATTGACAATAACTTGATCCCTGATGATGTCACTATTCAGGTTCTAACCCAAGCTCGTGAAGATCTAATTGCTCGCTCATATCAAGCATTAAAAGGGGTGAAAAGAGCCATCGTTCACGTATACAACTCCACCTCTACCGTACAGCGCCAGCAAGTCTTTGCGAAAGATCAAGCAGGGATAAAAGCTATCGCTGTTCAAGGAGCGCGTTGGGTTGCAGAATATGCGGCACAGAATTCTGAAACAGAGTGGGCATTCCAGTATTCACCTGAGAGCTTTACCGGAACCGAAATGGACTATGCGCTAGAAGTGTGTAATGCGATTTTGGAACAATGGCAGCCACAAACTGGGCGTAGAGTGATTCTAAATTTACCCGCAACGGTAGAAGTGTCGACACCTAATATTTATGCGGATCAAATCGAATACTTTTGTCGCCATATCAACCATAGACAGCATGTTGAGATAAGTTTGCACACGCATAACGACCGAGGTTGCGGTGTAGCAGCAGCGGAATTGGGCGTTATGGCTGGGGCAGATAGAATCGAAGGAACTTTGTTAGGCAATGGTGAGCGTACAGGCAATATGGATATCGTTACGATGGGGATGAACCTTTACTCTCAAGGTATCGATCCGCAATTAGATTTCTCAAACATTACGGAGATTATCGATGTCGTGGAGTATTGTACTCAACTGCCGGTGCCTGCTCGTCACCCTTGGGTTGGAGAACTGGTTTATACGGCGTTTTCAGGTAGTCATCAAGACGCCATCCGTAAATCGATGCAGTACCACGAAAAACACCAACTCTCCCATTGGCAGGTCGCGTATTTGCCCATTGATCCCAGAGATATCGGTCTAGATTACGAGGCGGTAGTCCGCATCAATAGTCAGAGCGGCAAAGGTGGCGTGGCGTTGATTTTAGAAAGAGATTACAACATTAACCTCCCAAAATGGATGCACGCAGAGATTAGCCGTATTGTGCAGAAGGCATCAGAAAGTAGCGGTTCAGAAATCACCTCTCTAGAGATCAAATCGATTTTTGAGCAGAACTTTATGGTTCAAAATCAACAGTGGAAGCTTCAAGAATACGATGTGCATACCGAGCAAGAAATGGTGACTGGGCTATTTAGAATTCCGAGTCTTCAACAATCGCTTAAAGGTGAAGGCAAGGGTTCAATAGAGGCTTTAGTGAATGCTTTGGAGAAACGTTTTGCTACAGAAATCGTTGTTACTCACTTAGAAGAAAGCGCACTCACTGAAGGAACGATGTCGAAAGCACAAGCATGCATTGCCCTGACTGTTTCAGGTCAAACCTATTGCAGTGTCACCATAGGAGAAGATACTTCAGCGGCCGTACTGCAAGCTGTTCTTAGCGCTTTTTCTCGCAGTCAAAAGGCAAAGCAGATAGCCGCATAGACATGTGCTTTCTTTAACGAAAACGGTTTACCAACTTAACTCGTCAATATGAATGGTGAAAGCACAGACAAAGGTGAAGAGCAAACGGCGGTTACTTGTAATAGCCACTCTTCACCTTCTCTACAACCTGCTCAACACTGTTGGTCACTTGGGAGATAGAAAATCCGATCAAAAATGGAGAGGTGACGTATCTAGGTACCACTTTACAGACGATACCCCCATTCCACTGATAAAAGAACAAGTTATAACTGTTGCAATAGCTGGTGACATAACGAACCAGTTTTTGGATATGAGTCGCGAGAAAGCGATCATTGCGTTGATCGGTAATAACATTGAATTCTGCCGCGCTCGCGTTGGGCTTGGTCGACATATTCACAACGCAGTTACCCTCTCTGTATATCTCAACGCCATCAAAACTCTCTTCACAGATTAACTGTTGGTAATCCACATCTTGTAACCCCACAATTTGCATATGAGCGTGATCGACACTGCCGCCAGAGAGTGGCCCATGATTCTTGTAAAATAAGACGGAAGCAAATCGGTCGCTCTCTAACATGCTAAACCAATGATTAATGCCAAAGGTGATCAGCTTATGCATATGGCTCGCACTGTAGCTTGAGATATCTTCCCCACATTGATCGGTCTCAATCAATACCGTTTGGTAGGTGTGCTCGATAGTCGGAAACTTGTTCTCAACCAATAGGATCGAGCCAGCGGTATCAATAATCGTCGCGAGCTGATCTCGGCTGCAAAATGGGCAGTTAACCTCGCCTTTTTGATGTTCAAACTTCTTTCTACCGATGTCGCTACGAAAATGAAGGTGCTTGTTGATCATAACTATTCCTATCTATCAATTATAATTATTCTAAGTTTTTCATATGGATATTAATAGCGATTTGTTCAATAGTGCGTTCAGCGACCTAACCCACTGCTCATATCACATATGACTTCAGGCCATTAACGCCATCCCGGCGCACACCTAATCTTTACAATAGTCTCTATAGAGAATATTATTAACAAATACTCCTCATGAGGATTTATTATGAAATTAGCGAACGACAGCCAAATTGACCATAAAACCATGTCTATTGCTGGCTTCAAAGCCGCCGATAATATCCTTTCTAAATGGGGCTGCTCCGCTCAGCAAGCACAAACAATTCTAAAGGTATCAAAGTCTTCGTATCATAAATTTAAATCATCGCCTGACACCGCTAATCTAACCGACGATCAGTTGGAACGCATCAGCTATATTCTCAACATACATCAAGGGCTTCGGATTGTATTTAGCAACCCAGCGAACGTCAGTGGCTTTATGAGTATGGAAAATCACAACGATTACTTTGCCGGTAAAACACCCCTAGAGATTATTTGCTCTGGCAAGTTTGGGGATTTGTATGAGGTGGCGAAAAGAGTCGATGCTCTAAGAGGCGGATTGTGGGGATAACGAAAGTGGTAAAGGGATTCCGGCTGATCAATACGCAATACCCTGCCATCGCCATTTTCGACGATGTTGCCGACAAAGAAGAGTTTGACGCGCTTTATGCCATCCAAGCAATCACAAATCCGCGTCTCAAAGACCAAGTTGGAGATATTTCTCTCATCGATAAACAAGAGATTCCGTTTCACTGTAAACGCAATCGAAGCTACGCCGTTGCGCCATTTACGCACATTAATCCCGTCGGTGGTCGCTTTAATGATGGTCTGTTTGGCGCGCTCTATTTTGCTTCCAATGACGAAACCGCCGTTGTAGAAGTAAGGCATCACCAACAGCAATATTGGTCTGGTGTGGTAGGACTAAAATATGACCGATTTTTGTTTCGTGGCTTGCGAATTGAGTCTGAGCCAAAATCAGTGCATATTGTTCAGGACTCCGATACCTCTATCTTAGACCCCGACTTTTACGCTGCATCGCAACAACTGGCTCGTGAACTAAAGACCAAGAAAGTACAATGCATCCAGTACCCGTCTGTTAGGTCAAACCATGGTATTTGCTGGGCATTATTAACACCTAAACCCGTTACTGATATTGTACAGAGTTACTTACTGGAAATGATTTGGGACGGGGAAAAAATCTCCGAGGTCAATAAAGTGAGTAAGATTAGCTAAGCTTAACCCGTGTAAAAAAATTTGGAGAAAGTATGAGTTTCGAACAGATGTCAGATGAGAAGATTTTATCGATTGCAAATCCAATCATGGATAACCTAATGCAAGCATCGACCGAGATTGATCATCAGAAGCACGTCGTCGATTTTACTGATCGTTTGAAAGCCATTGTCACAACGGAACATCTCCAAATGGTGTGTGAGCATTACCAGTCGGAGAAAGGTTACTTTTCCCAGCGAGAGGTTGTCGCGGTTTTTAAACGACCAGACTCAGCAGCCATTATTTGGAAGCAGTATTTCACTAAAGCCAAAGGTGAGTTTGTCGCCGAAATGGTATTAGTGAACATCGATGGCCAGTATAAATGTGACCACGTAATGGTGTTTTAATCGGGCACGATGTTCATATATTCTTGTCTATCAAAAGCGTGAAGTGATGGGGTTAAGAGCTCAATTTATCGACCTGAAGATTGTAATAGAGCTCTAAATTCCGCTAGATACTAACAAATTTCATTAGTCGCATATCCATCTGTTTTAAACTGTTGTAGCGACTTAATTGCCGAATTCACCATATCGTATTCCGCTTGTCGCGTATTAAAGGAATGATGAGTGGTAATTTGAACATTATCCATGCTTAACAAAGTATTGAGATTTTTATTTGTGATCTCTTTGTCACTAAAATCATACCTATAGTAGTCCTGTTCACCCTCTACAACATCCAATGCAGCAGCGGAAACTTTTCCACTTTTCAGGGCGCTAATTAATGCCTCAGTATCAATTAATTCTCCTCGCGCATTATTAACAATGCATACATCCTCTTTCATTAGTTGAAACGCGTGTTCATCAAGTAAATGGTAACTTGATTCAAGCAATGGAGCATGCAACGTTATCACGTCAGACTGTTTGAATACCTCTTCCAGTGGCAGGTATTCCACCTTCGTGTTTATCTCTTTGTTTTCATAGATATCATGAGCAATGATTCTACAGCCAAATCCGGAAAGCCCTTTGATCACGCTCTGCCCAATTCTGCCTGTGCCAATCACGCCGATAGTTTGATTATGTAACTCTCTTCCCTGCAAACCCAACAAGGTAAAGTCCTTTTTTCTTAACTTACTTTGAGAATACGACAACTTTCTTAAACAAGTTAAAATCGACATTATTGTAAATTCGCCAACCGAATGAGGAGAATAAGAAGAATTACTAAACTTAAGGCCTAGTTCCTGACATGCCTCAAGATCCAAATTTTCATACCCGATGGCTTTCGTTGAAATATGTTTAACTCCAAATGCTTTTAACTGAGTTAACACTTCCCTGTTCAGCGTACATTTTCCGGCACATGATATTGCTTCGTATCCTTTAGCAAGGTGTACATTCTCCATACTAAGAGGTTGATTCACGATAACGACATCAACACCGCGTTCAGCTGAAACACTTTCCACGCCGGCGACTTGGTTTTTAAATACACTATAAAAAAGGATTTTCATTTCAACCCCTTTAGTGCCGTGATTAACGTTCTATTTTCACTTTCGGTGCCAATCGTAACACGCACAAATTTGCCCATAGGTCGTATAATGCAGCCACTTTTTAGCAACTCTTCGTAAATATATTTAGTGTCCATTTTCATATCGACGAAAAGGAAATTGGCCTCCGAGGGAACAACATCAAATCCCATCTTGGTAAATTCTTCAAATAGATATTCTTTTCCAATTTGGTTGTTACTTTTTACTGTTTCTAAAAAAGCATCATCATCAATTGCAGCCTCAGCCGCAGCTAAAGCGGGTGAACTGGTCACAAATGTTTGATGAGCTTTGTTAAGTACGTCGATGATCTCTTCTGAAGCAATACCGTAACCAATACGCAACCCAGCAAGACCATAGATCTTAGAAAATGTTCGGACAATCATAAGATTAGGATGCATATTTAGGCCTTGGAGTGAATCTGCTTGATCTCTATTTTCTACAAATTCAATATAGGCTTCATCAACAATGACCAAAATATCATCAGGAACCTGAGCTAAAAATGTAGCGATCTCCTGATAGGACAAAATCGTTCCCGTTGGATTATTGGGGTTACAGATAATCATTAATTTAGTTTTGTCGCTTATCGCTTCGAGCATCCCATCTAAATTATATTTGTAGCCATCCGCCAACGGAACTTCAACAGGGACACCACCATGCCTAACGGTATTATTGTAATAGGCAGGAAACGTTGGCTTGCTGTAGATCACTTCGTCACCCTCTTCGATCAGGATTTCTGTTACCAGCCTTAGAACCCCACTAGCTCCATTCGAAACGATGAGCTGTTCCATCGATATTCCAAGTTTGCAAGCAATGGCTTTTCGCAACGATATCGCACTCGGATCTGGATAAATATTGACTGAAATTGAGGCTGCGTTTAATGCTTCTATTCCCTTTGGAGAAACGCCCAATGGATTTTCATTTGATGCCAATTTAATTAGCGTCTCGATACCATATTCGTCTTTCATTTCTTCAATATTGGCACCCGGTATATACGGTCGAACTTTACTAAAAGCACGGTTGGTTTTATTTGAAATCATACTGACTTTTTTCCCTTTATTTTGTGGCTGCTTCACAGTCCGTTTTTTATTAGATCAGATTTATCATCGAGTCTTTAACAACAATACGAGTAATTCGGTGAATTCGGTTTTCTTTCATTTCACTTTGTATGTCTAAACATATATTTTCAATGAAAGATGGAAAAATCGTGCCAATTTAAATAAGCAATAAATATCAATGATTTATTATTAATGTAAGTACGATACCCGTGTTGCTTTGGTGCGTTTGATCTTTCTTGGGGCGATAAATAGATACAAACCTATTAGTGGACCAAAACAGATTTGGCCGAAGAAAAATGTAATCACAGCCACGATAAACAAGTAGAAGACGGTATAGAGACATGAAACATTTCCGATGGTGTTCGCATGCCATTCCCTCGCATTAATGGAGTAATTTGAGCGTAAAATTATTTGATTAACGGTGCACCAAAGTTGCTCTAGTTGCATCAAAATCTACTGATTTGTGAGTAACCTCTCGAAGGTTTGGATTGAAAAATATAATTAACTATTTGTTTTTAAAGTAATTTAATGTTTTGGCATGAGTTTCGCAATGATGTCATAACATTATATGTCTAGTCATGTATTTATGCGAAGCTACTTATGAACGAATCCACCAAACACATTCTGCAAGAGACCCCATCGATTGGCGAAGGTTACACATCGGGAAGCAGCATCGTTGCGCATGTTTCTCGTAAATTATCGAGTCTATTGTTGGTAGAACTTGAACGGCTTATTAAAGAAAACTCCAGTTTAAATCTTGCCAGCTGGCGAGCTCTACGAGGACTGTCAGAAATAGACAGTTCCTCTCAAAAAGAGTTAGTTAAATTTGCCAATATCGATCAAGGTCAAATGAGTCGAGCGCTCACTGATTTAGAGAAGAAAGGCTTTGTATCACTACAACGATCTAAAGAAGACAAACGCAGTTGGCGTTTCTCTATTACTACCGAGGGTAAGTCTTATTATCAACAACTTAGCCCTTTGGTCGACAACTTCCATCAAGAATTAACTGACTCGCTCACTGACTCGGAGCTTGAAACATTCGTTCGTTTGAGCGCAAGAGTCGCTGATATTGTAACGGAAAAATACTCAGATAATTAAAAGTCGTGATTTTGGCACAAGGCAGTGCCCATTAGCCATCTAAAGAAATGAAGGAATACAAGATGAAAATTAATCGTTTTATAAAGAACGTAGTTCTAACCACATCACTTTTGATTTCGACCACCACAATGGCCAGTGATTGGGAACCTAATGGTTCAATTACATTAAAAATTGGCTTTGGCCCTGGTGGGGCAACAGATGTGATGGGTCGAGCCATTGCTTCTGCCATTGAAGAAAACGAAGGCTGGAACGTTATTGTTCAAAACAAACCTGGTGGCGGTGGTGTTGCAATGCTATCTGGCTTGGCACACGATGATCCAGATGGCACCAATATCGGTCTCGGTGTAACACTGGCCACACTAATGAATATTGCAACTCGAGGAGAGAGTTTGCCATTTAACCTTGATAGCTTCGATTATCTAGGGACGATTGCAGTTGCACCTTTGGCCATTATTGCTCCAACCGATGCTCCTTATAACACTTTCGCTGAGTTTGTGGAGCAATCAAAAGCCAATGGCGGATATTTAATTGGTTTTGATGGTGGCCCTCAGCGTATGGTTATTAACGCTATCAACGCCGACACAAATGCCGGTATAGAAACCGTCAGTCATAAAAGTGGCGCAGAGCAAATTCAAGGCCTATTAGGTGGACAATTACAAGCTGGCTTTGGCGCAGGTGCACATATTGAGTACATCAATTCAGGTGACTTAAAAATGCTCGCCGTGGTAACAGACACTCGCCAAAATTATTCTCCTGAAACCTCAACGTTGATTGAACAAGGCTTTAATTACTCGCTGAATCCCTATTTTTACCTTACAACACCAAAGGGCCTTTCTACGGAAGCTAAAACAGCCCTAGCATCGGCTTTTGACACAGCACTAAAGTCAGAATCAGTGGTAAATCTGGTTGAAAATACAATGAAAACAAGCACTCACAACCTTGGCCCAGACGGAACAGAAGCAAGCCTAAAAAACAATTTAACAGATACGAAAAGCTTGTTGATGAAATAGAGTAGAACCATACGGCTGTGTTTAATTGCACAGTCGTATCACTTTTCCGGAGGTAGTGTTAAATGTCATTAGAACGATTGCAAACAGGCATACTTATTCTTGGGATGATCTTTTTCTATTTTGTCATCATGCCAGGACAAGTCGACCACATTGAGAATGCTCGTATTGTTCCCACAACGGTCCCAACGATTGCTATTTGGATCATCATTGTTACGGCAATTTTTCAGTTTATTTCAAACAAAGCGACCATCAACTTTAATCCAACCTTGTGTCTTCGCACAGTTGCCTGTGTCGCCTATGTGATTACATCCATCTCAATAATGGGGCATTTTGGATTTGAATTTGGGGCCCCCCTATTAGCGCTTGGTGTCATGTTGTTGATTGGTGAACGAAGGTTACATTGGTTGTTCTTAGGTGCTTTCGTAATCCCTATTGGTGTTTGGCTACTTGTAGAGCAGGTACTAAATCGGTATTTACCTTAGGAGTTCATCATGGTTGATTTATCTACGATTCTCGCTGGGTTTGCCGATGCTTTCACGCTAACCAATCTGTTGTACGTAGTCTCGGGTGTAATTATCGGTCAGTTTGTGGGCGCTATGCCTGGTATTGGACCCGTGATGACAATGGCCATTGCCGTACCGTTTACGTTTGTTTTAAACCCTTTACCGGCGATTGGTCTTTTAATAGGAATAAACAAAGGTGGGCTTGTCGGCGGTGCGATACCCGCTATTTTAATCAACACTCCCGGAACACCAGATGCAGCGGCAACCGCAATTGATGGATACCCTCTGACTAAAAGAGGTAAACCGTTAAAGGCGTTGAAAATGGCGTTGTATTCTTCTGTTACTGGAGACAGTTTTAGCGACATCGTACTCATCACCATCGCTGCTCCATTAGCCATTGTTGCCTTGCAAATGGGACCAGTAGAGGTCTTTGCATTGATGGTTTTTGCATTCTCGCTGATTTCTGGTTTGATTGGGAGTTCTGTTACACGAGGCATTATTGCAACTGCACTTGGGCTTTTAGTGGCAACAGTTGGATTAGACCCCGAACATTCGACTCCACGATTTCTGTTCGGTTTTTACGACCTTTATGATGGATTTCCGCTACCTGCGATTGCAATTGGTACACTGGCTGTGGCTGAAATCATACGACGTTTGGTTGCAATGACTGGAGAAATTCGTCCTGCGGTGTATTTTCCGAAAATACAACCAAATGAAGATAAAAATATTAGCCTAAAAGAATATTTGAGTTGTAAGTTTGTGCTGCTGCGCGGGGCACTTATTGGCACAGGCATTGGCGCGGTGCCAGGAATGGGCTCGACAGCGGCAGCGTTTATGAGCTATTCAGCGACAAAACAATCATCGAAAAATCCCGAGAAATTTGGCACTGGTGAAATCCGTGGCATTGCGGCGACAGAGAGTGCGAATAGCTCTGTTGCCGGCGCTGATATGATCCCGTTATTGACTCTAGGATTACCTGGTTCAGCCTCATCGGCGATGTTAATTGGTGCGTTTCTTATTCAAGGTATTCAGCCGGGGCCATTGTTGTTTGAATCACAGGGGCAGCTTATTTACGGTCTGTTCGGTGCGATGCTGATGGCCAATATATGTAACTTTATTATCGGATTCTTTGGCTTACGCGTTTGGTCTAAACTCATTTCGGCTCCTGAATCTTTGGTGTTTTCCGCCGCTCTCGTGCTCTGCGTAGCTGGGGTTTACCTCTCTACGGGTAGCATGTTTGGTATCTATGTCATGTTTCTCTTCGCTGGACTTGGGCTTATTATGACGGCGTTAAATTACCCAGTAGTTGTCTTTATTATCGCTTTCTTTTTGGCGCCACGGTTTGAACTCTCGCTGGGTCAATCTGCCACTATTTTACGAGGTGACCCGCTTCGCTTAATCCATCACCCTGTAGCACTAGTATTATTTGCAATGTCCATCTTTGTTATTTACTGGCTCAATATACGTAAAAAGAACACCTAATGAGGATATTTAATTGAACAGCATCGAAATTTTGCGCAAGCTTATCGCATTTGATACCGTCAGCAGTCAATCTAATTTGGCACTGGTTTCATGGGTGACAGATCTACTGGATCAACATGATATTCCTTATCGCCTAACGTCAAATGATGAGGGCACAAAGCAGAACATCTTTGCAATGATCGGTCCTCAAGTGGAAGGGGGGATTATTCTTAGTGGCCACACCGATGTCGTTCCTGTAACTGGGCAAGTTTGGGACTCTGACCCGTTCACATTAACTGAACGAGGTAGTCGCCTTTATGGACGTGGCAGTTGCGATATGAAAGGCTTTATCGCCGCCGCACTCGTTGCGTTGATCAAGGCCAATTCCGAAAAATTGTCTAAGCCGCTGTATCTTGCTTTGTCTTACGATGAAGAGATTGGCTGTCTTGGGGTGCCGCGTTTAATTAATGATATCGTCGATATTGTCCCGCCCCTTCGAGCTGTCATCGTAGGAGAACCCACTGAAATGCGCCCCATAAATCAGCATAAAGGAGCATTTCGCAGCAAGATTAGCTTAACAGGTAAAGCCGGTCACTCTAGCGATCCAAGCCTTGGAGTGAGTGCAATTCATTATGCAGGTAAAGTATTACAGGGGCTTTCTGAATATGCGGATACACAAAAAGCGAATTGTGATCCTCAAAGTGCTCTAAGCCCAAACTATACCGTTATCAATACCGGGTTAATTTCTGGTGGAGTGGCACCAAACATCATCGCACAAGACTGTGAAATGACCTTGTCTACTCGCTTTATGCCTTCGCAAACCGTTGATATGCATTTGGGTTGCTTTAAACATATCGTTGCCGAGGTGGAAGACCGTATGCAAAAGCATGCGCCTGAATGCTCAGCTAATGTCGTTGTTGAAGGCAGCATTCCCGCCTTTAAACCAGAACCAGACAGCGAGGCGGTAAAGCTTTGTGAAGAGTTACTTGGTCCTAAAACACTAGGCGCAGTTGGTTTTGGTACCGAAGCTGGACACTTTCAACAAGCAGGGTTCCCAACCATTGTTCTTGGTCCGGGAAGTATTAATCAAGCACACCAACCCAACGAGTTTATTGAAATTGACCAAATGAAGCAGATTGACGACTGTTTGAATAAACTGGTCGACTTACAAAGGTAACTTGATTCTTAATTGAACCAATAGACTCCCTTTTCAAGCATAACTTATTGGGGTTTGCGGTGGTATTAACGCCACAAACTCATCAGTTAAGTGAGCGGTCGCAGCTTTGTTAAAAGTGCTTATCTTCTAAAAGGATTCATATGAACAGTCGTCACTCAGTTGCATTTTTAGGCTTTTTATTAATTCTGAGTATCTCGGGGCCATTAGCCATTAATTTCTACTTGGCATTATTGCCTAATATGGCGGAGGACTTTTCAACTAGTGCCGTTTTGATTCAGCAAACGGTAACCCTTTATTTAATGGGCTTTGCTGGTGCTCAATTAATTATCGGACCGTTGTCTGATCGATTCGGCCGTAAAGTCATATTATTGGTATGTTATAGCGTTTTTGTCGTCGCCTCTTTGGTTTGTGCCCTGGCAACAGACGTCACATTCCTGATTGGAGCAAGATTTGTACAATCGTTAGGCGGGTGCGCTGGAGTCCTGATCAGCCGTGTGATAGTTAAAGACGTTTACCCTCCAGAGGAAATGGGCAAAGTCATGTCTTATATGACAACAGGCTTTTCAATGGCGCCTTTATTGGCTCCAATGATTGGTGGCTTTGTTGGTGTTGAGTTTGGTTGGCGGAGCTTGTTTTATATTTTATCGCTATTTGGTGTCGTATTAATTTTATGGACAATGTTCGGTTATAAAGAATCAAATACAAATCTCAACCCAGATGCGACACGAATAAATCATTTAGTTGGAAATTATGCCGCCTTAATGAAAGAGCCTTCGTTTGTAGGATATTCGTTAGCCGTGTGTTGTTCTATCGCAGGTGTTTTAACTTACACCTCTGCTTCAAGTTTTGTTCTGATTGAATTGCTAGCGGTACCCGTAACGGCTTATGGTTTGTTATTTAGCGTCAGTGCTTTTGGAATGTTATTAGGCAGTATCATTGCCGCTAGACTTAATAGTCATTTCGGCAGTGCATCTACCGTTTTGTATGGCGCGAAAATACTCGCCCTTGGTGGTATTATAATGGCCGTATTGCCATGGCTAGGAGTGGTATCAGTTGCAACAATCGTTGGTCCCATGTTCATCTACGCGTTGGGGAATGGAATCGTGATGCCAACGGCGATGTCATTGGCCATTATGCCTTTCCCTAAAAAAGCGGGTGCTGCTGCCGCTTGGATAGGATGTTGTCAGGCTGCATTAGGGTCTTTATGTGGCTATGTTGTGGGATTGCTATATAACGCTAGTGCGATCCCCATGACATCGATGATTGGGCTGTTATCAATAATCCCTTTACTCAGCATTGTAGCTATACGATTTAAGTATCGTTACGCTGAATAAATGTTAAAACTGAATAAGAAGGCCTACGCATAAAATAACTCAGCGAGCTGTTCTATCTTGCTGTCTATCTCTTCAAGCGCCGTATTGCCATAGCCGAGTATTATCCCCTGCCACTCTCTTTCTATGTTGTTGGGCTTTTCATAAAATTGGAGTGGTCGCGTGCGAATACCGGCATCCAACGCTCTCTGACTCCAGGTCGCCTCATCGATACCGTCCACCCAGCTCAAAGTAATATGCAGCCCAGCCGCCTGACTAATGACTTCTACATCAGAGCCAAAATGGCGCTCAATTGCATCAATCATCCGTTGGTGTTTGGTTTTATATAACAGACGCATCTTTCTAATATGACGAAGTAAGTCCCCTTCAACGATAAAATCGGCCAATGCTGACTGCGTATGAGTCGGAGAATCTCCGCTCAAGGCATCTTTGATCGCCAGACACTTAGGCACTAACGAATGCGGAACAACCAAATAACCGGTTCGTAACCCGTTGAACATCACTTTGCTGAAAGAGCCCACATACATTATCCGATCCGTCACCCCAGTCTGTTCGGCCAGTCCCTGTAGGCTGGTGTATGGGCGATGAGCAAACTGAAATTCACTGTCGTAATCGTCTTCAATAATCCAGCTCTTTTGTTCTGCTGCCCACTCGATAAGTTTTAAGCGTTGTTCGGTGTTGAGTGTGGTGCCCATGGGATACTGGTTGCTTGGGGTAATGTAGAGTGCTTTGGCATCGCTGGATAATATTTCGCTAAGCTCAACTCCAGAATAGGGTTTAACCTGAACTGTTCGATATTCTAGCCCGAGTAAATCGATGATTTTGCGCATTTGAGAATAACCCGGTTGCTCCATTAAAATCGGGTCCGACTGTGTAAGCGTCGCCATCAATGCGATGGTTAAGGCTTGCTGAGCCCCACTGGTAATAATAATTCGGTCGGCGCTACACTGAACCGAACGACTGGTCGCAAGGTAATCGGTCAGTGCCGATCTTAGCTCAATGCTGCCTTGAATATCCTGATTTCCAAGCAGAGAGAGACGAGAGGAATGTCGTTGAATAAGTTTATTCCATTTACTCAAGGGAAACTGAGCAAAATCAGGAACGCCTGCTGCAAATGGGCTGTTAACCGGCAATGTTGTGTTCGGTTTTGGCTTAGAACGTTGCTCAATGTTCACAGGCAAATATTGCTCGGGAAGCTCTATCGCGACATAAAAACCGGAACCTTGGTGACTCTCGATATACCCTTCGGTGACCAACTGTTCATAAGCCCCAATCACGGTATTTCGGCTAATGTGTAATTCTTGCGCCAGCTTTCGTGTTGAGGGCAGTTTTCCACCTTTACGCCACAGACTGAATACGATTTTCTCACGAATCGCATGAAAGAGCCTTTCTTGCCTCGAACCTTTACCATCAACAAGCGTCAAATCGCCAATGTCTATTTGCTGCATAACCGGATCCATCCTTTAGTTAAAACTGGCTCTAAAAAATGTACCAGTTCAACTTTATATTACCACTCACAAGCTCTTGTCAATAACATCTATCAATAACCACAGTAAATAGGAATTCGAGAAATCATGCTATCCAATTCAAAGAGAACAGAAGTTAAAAAAGGCAGTCATAAAGCGGTCTTTGAAAAAGAAACTCTTTATAAGATCATTGATGAAAGTTTGATAGCGCATATCGCCATAGTCGAAGAGTCTGGTCCTGTTGTCATTCCTATGCTGGCATGGCGGGTCGATGATTTCGTCTACATTCATGGTGCAAACAACAGCCGCCTACTGCGCAAACTAAAAGCCGGAGTGCAAACATGTCTGACATTCACACTTTTTGACGGTTGGGTGTTAGCACGCTCGGCGATGCATCATAGCGCTCACTATCGCTCTGCTGTGGTTTTTGGTGCGTTCGAAGAAGTGAGCGATAAACAAAGCAAAGATACGATTCTCAATCAATTTGTTGAACATATTGCGCCAGGAAGAACACAAGATGTGCGACTCGGCAGTGACAAAGAACTCGCTGCCACCATGCTATTACGCCTTCCTCTCACGGAAGCATCGGTAAAAGTAAGTAACGGACAAGTCAACGATGATGTGGACGATTTAACACTTCCAGTTTGGGCGGGCTATCTCCCCTACCAAACCAAGGTTGGCCCGTTACAATCCGTTGATGACCTAAGTAATGATATCGCAGTGCCAGACTATAGTGCCGCGTATGGTACGCGCTGGCACGAGCAGTAAATTAATTAGGTGTTTCTATTTTCAAGTAACGAGAGAAAGCCGGGTAGATAGACTATTTATAGGAAAATACCGATCAAAAAAGAAAAACAAAAAAAGTCTTTATAATCAAAGGCTTTTTATTTCTCCGTGAAAGATATACACCAATGATAATAAAATAAATTGAAGTATTCAGCTCTTCAATGAAAATCACTTTTCAATGGAAAATAGGAAGATAAATGTGATCAATATCCACTTACTTTCTTTAATGATATTGTTTTGCAGACCGTTTCTCGCAATTGCGATATTTTCTGCAATAATTGATTTAACTATTAATTATTGGAAAGGTTTTCCGAATGAAATTTGCCCATAAACTAACAATTGTTGTCGCTGTATTGATAATGATTACAGTCGGCACACTATCTGTTAGGCAATACATGACAGTGAAATCAAACCTGTTTTCTACTATCGATCAAAGCCTCGATGACATTATTGGCAACGTAACAAATAGCATTGTCGGCGAATTGGAAGGTAAGAAACAGCTCGCTAAATTCATTGCTGAACGTGTTAGTAACGAAGGCAGCTCTATTGATTCGATCCAAGGGCTATTAGATTCGCAGGTTGTAAAAACCGCCTTCGTGCAAACGGGGGTTTCCCTAGAATCCACCGGAAAACTTCGTGTTAGTAATGACGGTACAGAAACAAGTGTGAACAACATTGGTTGGTATCAAAAAGCGAAGACCAACCAAGATTTATTTGTTACCGACCCCTATACCGATCCAATGACCCAGCAAGTGGCCGTATCTATTGTGACACCTCTGTGGACTGAAGGAACCTTTATCGGTGCACTGAATTTTAATATCGACCTTGTACGACTTGCGGAATTAACCAACAGAGTCAATATGTTTGGCGCTGGGTACATTCAATTGGTCACTTCATCAGGTACCATTGTCGTCCATCCAGATAAAAAAATGGACGGCAAAAAGCTCAGTACTAACCACCCAGATATCAAAGTTGCTCAACAGTTGCAGATTAAATTTATTGATGGTGTTGAATTTGGATTTAACTTCTTCCAAATACCAAACGAAGACTGGTATGTCAGTTCTGTGCTCAATCACACCATCGCATTTAAAGCAATCAATGATACAAAAACAGATGCCATCATAATGTCGGTACTCGCATTGATCATCAGTATTGTGATTTTCCTATTCTTAGTTGGTAAGCTAATGAATCCAATAAGATTATTAAATACTGCCATTCAGGATATCTCTTCTGGCCAGGGCGATTTAACCAAAAGGTTGAGCACAAAAACAGATACTGAGTTCGCAGAACTTGCTGGCGGATTTAATACCTTCACTGAAAACCTTCAAGGGGAAGTAACAGAGCTTCGCAGTATTGCAGATAATATACTTGATGGTGCAAATCAAGCTTCACAACGCTCAACAAGCTCAACCCACGCGCTTAATAATCAGGTGGCGGAACTAGAACAACTGGCTACCGCTATGAATGAAATGGCGGCGACGTCTTCAGATGTCGCTGGTAATGCACAAAGTGCCGCGAGCTTAGTAAAAGAAGCGGATGATGCATCTCAAGAAGGTGTGCATGTTGTTTCTTACACTCGAAATTCAATTGATAACTTAGCATCGAGTATCGACGACGCGGTGGCTCAAATCGAAACACTTGAAAACGCGACCAATAGCATTGAGTCTGTGTTACAGGTCATCAATGAGATCGCCGATCAGACAAACTTGCTTGCATTAAATGCTGCAATTGAAGCTGCGAGGGCGGGAGATCACGGCCGAGGATTCGCAGTGGTTGCCGATGAAGTACGAACGTTAGCGCAAAGAACTCAAGTTTCAACAACCGAAATTAAAGAGATGATTGAACAACTTCAATCAGGGGCAAAAACCGTCGCACATGCCATGTCCAGCAGCAAAGAAACCGCAAACGATTCAGTCAATAAGGCGCGAGAAGCCGATGAATCTTTAACTAAAATAAGAGATACAATCCAGCAAATTGCCGATATGAACATCCAGATCGCGTCGGCGGCAGAAGAGCAAAGCTTGGTGGCTGAAGAGATAAACGCCAACACAACTAAGATAAAAGAGCTATCAGAAGAGGTCTCGTCGAGTGCGAATGAAACCAACAACATAATGGCTCAACAGAGTGAAAGATCGATCAAGCAAAACGAAATTCTTAATCGATTTATTGTTTAATTAAAGTCTAAACAGAACAAGGAAACACGCTATGTGTTTCCTTGTTCATTTTTAGTTAAAGAATTCAACCTACAAGCTATATAACCACGCCTTAGAAACTTACCTTACCTTTCCCATTTCTATACATGACATGAGCATCGCTGGCAATAAATACGCGATACTCAGAACTTTCATTCTTGTTTCAACTGCACCGATGAGATGTGAAGGCATCACCTAATACAAACAATGAACATGTATGGCTACAATAAGGAATTTCAGTGCAATACACGTTGGATCAGTTCTGCGCCTTCTTCATTCAGTAACCTGTGCCACGAGTCATTATAAAGCGGTTGAAAAATGCGCTCAAATAGCCGTCCATCACTACCGTTACCGCAATTAACGTGGGCATGGCTCACTTTTCATGTTCAACTATTTTTAATGGCTTGCTTAATATACTCAGCGGCTTTTGCTTGTGAGGCAAAGTTTTTATCATTAAAATCACCGCTTAAATTCAAGCTTCGTCTGAATGACTCAATCTGTTCAATGATCTTCGGTTTCGTCATGACATACGCCCCATCAACACAGCCATGGTCATAACAGTACTGTACAAGCTCAGCGAGCTTATCACGTGTCTCTGCCGACAATTCATATTCATCGTCGGCCACCGTAATAATACCCCATTTACGTTCGCTCAAGCGGTCCATGAATGGCGATAAAGATTGCATAACAAAGTCTAGCAACTCATAGTCAATGATTCCCTTGTATAGTAATGTCACGACTTCGGTTGAGATAATGACTTTAACACTGCCGGTTACACACTTAAATTCTAGTTGGTGATCGTTATCGTAACTTTCCAACCTAAATTTCGCGCTCTCTAAGTCATTTTCAATAAGAAGAGTAAACGCCTCCCAGGAAATAGGTTTTGATAGATAGAAACCCTGTGCCCGATCACACCCTAGCTTTCTCACGTATTCTAATTGTTCTTTGGTTTCGATGCCCTCAGCAACAACATCGAGCGAATACAAAGAGGCAAGTTCAACAATAATATCAATTAAGGGTTTACTGCTTACATTTTTAGTTTCAAAAATCGAACTAATAAATGATCGGTCTACTTTAAGAATATCGACGGTGTATTCGGCAAGCTGATTGAAGGCTGTATAACCCGTACCAAAGTCATCTAGAGACAGCCGTACTCCAACAGCTTTCAATTCTTTTAAGATGGTATTGGCGAGAATATCATCGGCTATCAGACACGTTTCGGTAATCTCTAACTCGATCTGTTCTGCCGGCACTTGGTAATTATCGATAAGCAGTGCGACATGATACGCGAAGTGTTGATTTTTCAGTTGCCACGCTGAAAAGTTAACCGACAATACGCCAGAAAATTCATAGTTATCTATCAATTCTTTAAGTTTAATAATGGCCGATTCAATCACCCAATAGTCGATAGCTTTGATCAAACCCGTTGTTTCGGCAATAGGAATAAACTCACTTGGACCCGCCGCTTTCAAACAGACAGAGTCACATCTCAGTAGTGCTTCTGCTCCGGTTATTTTGCCGCTTCGGCAATCATATATAGGCATCCAGACCAAATAAAAGTTGTCACCTTCGAGTGCTTTCTTAATTTCCTCTTCAATTCGCGCATGTTGATTTATTTGATTCTCCAGTGCTTTCGAATAAAATTGATATCCATTTTTGCCACTGTTTTTGACTTGGTACATCGCCGAATCTGCATGTTTGAGTAATTCATCTGGCAACATCGAATCACTCGGACACATTGCGATACCAATACTAACGTTAATATCAAAATATTGGTCTTTGACTTTAAAACCATGCGAACATAAATCCGTTGTTTTTCTCGCAACCATAGCAACCGCATCACTATTGGGGACGTTACTGATAAGTACGGCGAATTCATCACCTGCTAATCGAGCAATCTCATAATCACTGTCGACCAGCCCTAAATGATGAATTTGTGCAAAAATATCAATCAGGCTCTGAGCAAAGGCTTGCAATAAATCATCGCCGACATGATGGCCATAATGATCATTCACATATTTAAAATTATCTAAATCAATATAAAGTAGCGCACATTGCAATTCATGCCGAATACTACGGCTCACTGTTCGCTTTAAAGCGGAACTGAATAAAACTCGATTCGATAGTCCGGTTAAACTATCAACTTTGGCCAACTTATTTAACTCATCGAAGAGAAGCACATAGTTATTATTCAATAAGGCTATTTCATCTTGCCGATCAATTTTTTTTAGCTGAGAATCATCACCTGTTCGAGCATTCGCTACTTGCTTGGTTAATCGTACAACCGGCGAGATAATCTGTTTTTGAATCAAGAACTTTAGGATTAAAAAAGTCAGTATACTGACACTAAAAATAAGGCTGATTATATTGTTCCAGTAAGGCCTTAAAAGATCTTTTAAATAACTTGCTGGAAGAGATATTTCTAACATAGCCAATTCACTTTTCGAGCGTACCGTTAGAACGGATTCCTTCTCTCGTACTTCATTTAATTGCAATGTATTAGGCAGAACCATGACTCTAGAAACAGGGTCTATTGTGATGTGAATACCTTCGTGGAAACTGATTCGCATCGGATCTTGGTAGCGGGCAACCACATCCAATGTCGTTTCCGTAATCGCTGTGGCAAACTTCATACTCCCTGAAAATGTATTGTCTGCGATAAGATGTTGTGGAGAAAAAGTACGAAAGACAATCAACTTCAAAGTATTACCTTCGCCTTTTCTTATGAGATATGAAGTCGTATCAAGATAAGTAGAACCTGCTGCTTTTAATTGTTTTGTAATAACAGACTGATGTTCCATCAAGTCGTTATCCAACTCAGGACTCGAAAAAGGATCATTGGCATCGAAATGAAAAATAAACCTATTGCTTTCATCCAATAAGCTCACTTTTCTAAACTGCCCATACGAAAGATGAAAACGGCCTAAATACCGAATAAGATGATTTTCTGAAATCATCGCACTGCCATCAGAAACATCACGATTAAGATACCGAGTGAGTTCTGCGCTATTAAGAAACACTTCAGTGAGGCTCAATAACTCTTCAACATTTTTATGGATATCACTAATCGTGTGTTGCCCGGTATATTTCAATTTATCCGCGACAGTGCTGATAATCAGGTTCTTTTGATTAGAATAGGCATACATCCCCGCCACTGAAAAAATAGCGAATATTACGGGTAATAATATGTACGTGATTCTGCGCGATAGCTTCATGCTTTTTCCAGTAATTATTTATTATTCAAAGCAGATATCATTCTAGCTCTCGTTTTAGAAGAAACTTGATCTAAACGTGTGTATTGGAAACTTCGATCAAGGACTTCCGTTTCGGGAAAGAGCTCGCGATCGTTTAAATATTCATCACTAACAAAATTCAAGGCAGATTCATTCGCCGTTGCTATCCAAAGATCTTCCGCATTCATCGCGGCAATTTTCGGCTCATTGATAAAGTTAAGAAACGCAATGGTTGCATCACTCAACGGTTTTTCAGAAGGTACGGCGAAACACTCATACCACATTAACGTGCCTTCTTGTGGAACGACATAGTGCCAATCGTCCTGACCTGTTGCCTCACGGATCGTATACGTTTCGCCGCTATACATCACCGCCATCTCCATCGATGACGTCGCCATCATTTCTAATGAGTATCCTACTGCTGAGCGAAACGCTAAGATGTCTTTTTTGCTATTAGCCAGTAACTTATATGCTTGTCGTAATTCATTCTCATCATTGGTCATAGGGTTTAAACCAAGACTCAGTAGCGCAAAGCCCACCGTATCTAAATCATCAGATGGGATAACAATGTTGGTTCCTTTTTTAGATAAAGAGAACACCTGAGACCAAGAAGTGACTGGTTGCGTTATCAAACTTTCTCGATAACCAATCCCCATCGTTCCCCAAGAGTAAGGGACTCCCCAATCGCCACAGACCGATGACGCAATTTGGTTAATGTGTTTTAAATTGGGAATCGAGACAGAGCTGAGGTTTTTTGCCATTCCAGCCGCGCTATACGCGTTAAGAGTATACCCATCCATAATGAACAAATCATACGCTAACGCTCGGTCGGTGGTGATGACTTCATCTCTAAGTTGTTCATTTTCAAAGTAGATTTGAGTAATGCTATGGCCCGTTTGTTCTTCGAATAACTCAATAACATCTTCGGAAAGATACTCTTCCCACGTATAAATCCGCACGTTATCCGATTTCGCCTGAAAACAGGTTAAAGCAAGCAAACATCCTAAATAGATTCTCAATTTTATATCCCCCAGCGAAAGTACGCACTTCAACGTAATACCGTTACTTTATTTTAAGTTATAAATCGAGATTTCGCGAAGTTGAAACCCTATTAATTTCATGGATTAGTGAGCTGAAAGCCTTTAAATACAAGGCATTTGCATCTGGTTTTAGTAGTCTATTTATGAAACAAAACAAGGTATCTGTTAAAGTTAGACCACTATACCTAGAAGATATGTCTGCACATGGAATCACTCTCATTAGCTCAAGCTCGAAAAGTCACGTTACTGTCGCAAGGATTACATGCGCAGCAACTCACAGGAACCCCGTACCAGCGAACGGTTAAAGCGATGACAGCGTTAGGGTATGTACAAATCGATACCATTTCTGTGGTTCAACGCGCCCACCACCATACCTTATGGAATCGAAATCCTGATTACCAAACCGATCACTTAGATAAAATGGTTAAAGAAAAGCAAGTTTATGAATACTGGTCGCATGCCGCCTCTTATTTAGCGATGAAAGATTTTCGATTTTCTTTGCCACGTAAACTCGCACTTAAATCCGGTCAACAACAGCATTGGTTTCGTAAAGATTTAAAGCTAATGGCCTCGGTACTCGAACGCATTAAAGATGAAGGACCACTGATGGCAAAAGACTTTGCCTCTGATGTCACAAAGAAAACGGGATGGGAGACCAAACCCAGTAAACAAGCTCTAGAAACGCTCTACATGCAGGGCGATCTGATGATTACTGAGCGTAAAAATTTTCATAAGGTTTATGACATCACAGAACGTGTATTACCTGATCACGTTGATACAACACAGCCCACTCCAGAAGAACATGCCAAATTTCTTGTTCAACGTTATCTGGCTGAACACGGTATTGGTCAACTCAATGAGATGGTTTACTTGTTGAAAGGCGTTAAGGCTCACGTAAAAACCGCGCTAAATGAGATGGGTGAACAAGGTCTGATTGAACAGGTTGAAGTCAACGGCGAATTCTATTTTACATCGGCCAACTCATTAGCCCTGTTAAATAAGCAACTAAAGCGCAAACAAGTCAATATCCTTTCCCCTTTCGACAATCTGGTGATCCAGCGAGCAAAAACCAAGCGACTGTTCAACTTTGATTATTTACTTGAATGTTATACGCCTGCGGTCAAAAGAAAATTTGGTTACTTTTGTTTGCCCATTTTATGGGATGGAACCCTAGTCGGCATGATTGACTGTAAAACTCACAAAGCCCGATCTCACCTAGAGGTGATCAATATATTTATCGATCCTTTACTAAAAAATATCGATGAATTTAGAGCCGAATTCGACCTTGAATTAGTGAAATTTGCTGCATTTAATCAGGTTGAAACTGTTTCAAACTACCACATTCGACCACTTCGATAAGGTCAGCTTATCAAACAAAACGCCGAGCCAAAGAAAATTGGTGAGCAACATCTATTAATGTAATGGCCTACTTGTCACTTTTAATGATTGGCCTTTCTTGTACGTCGGAAAATTCGACGACTTTCCAGCTAAGACCTTTGGTTCTAAAAATACGTTTTTCCTGATTTGGGTAATCGACAACATCGCTTTCTAAGCGCTGACCGACGGCAATACATTTAAGAACAGAATTCCCCGTATTAATCAGGGAATGAGGGAATCCACCTTTGCGATATCCTAAGAAATCACCTTCTGAAATTGGGAATTTATCCTGTCCAACGATCGCGACGCCTTCTCCTGAAAGAACGTAAAGGCATTCATCTTCGTTATAGTGGAAATGGTGCTCGGTGGAGTCATGGCCCGGTTGAACTTCCATAATATGAAAACCAAAACCCGTCAATCCAACACGGTCACCCAAAGATTTATTCGTGCATTGAGCATTGGGATTCAAGAAGTGCGTCTTTTTCTGTGCTTCCATTGCATCAATTTCTGCTTTCTTTAGTACATATTTATCATCTGACACGGAAATACCTCTCCATAGGTTTTATTTTGTCTATAAAGAGTACCGCATCTTTTATCCGACTCTTGGTATTGAAGACTAAATTGTGATGCTAAAACGGCTGTTTATTTCTGGTATTTATGGTTCTGAACCGCTAGGTGGTGTTCCTTGGGTAGGAATCACAACCATAGCAGTTTATGCATGTTCCTTGCTCAAATACTCGTTAGAATTGTTGCCCTTTCAGCAAACTATACTTTAAATGTGTTAACAAGCTTGGCGGTTGAATCTACATTATCACTCAATATTAATGCAGATTGCTGCGTTCGCTCTGCTATTGCTTTAGCTGAGTCTGCAGATTGACTTAAAGTATCAACATTACTATTAATATCTTTTAGTACTTCGATTTGGCCTTGTGCTGCAACGGCAACTTGACCGGTGGCTTCAGTGATATCTTTTGAAAGCTCCGTTATCTCGTTAAGGCTGTCTCCTGCCCCTTCGGTAGTCGTCATGGTATCTTCAGCTTGCTGCTGACTTTTAGCCATGGCTGAAATTGCATTTTCAGAGCCCGTTCTTAGTTGTTGAATAATATCGCCAATTTCTTTAGTTGATTCTTGGGTTCTAGTTGCGAGTGTTCTTACTTCATCAGAAACAACTGCGAACCCTCTACCATGCTCGCCAGCTCTCGCCGCCTCTATCGCAGCATTCAGTGCTAATAGATTCGTTTGTTCAGCTATTTGGGTAATCACTTCTAGTGCTTTACTTACTTTTTCACTACTTTCCGCTAAGTCATTTACGACGGTGGTCGCGGTTGATATCTCAGAAACAAGCTCTTGTAGTTTTGCTATTGCAAAACTGACGACTTCTTTCCCTTTTTCCGCAGATTGATTGACATCACCAGCATTTGACGCGACCTGATTAATATTGGCTGAGACCTGATCTAACGCTGAGGTCATGTGTGCGATTGAACTCGATACTTGACTCGTCATTTGAAACTGTTCGCAAACACTTTCATTCGACTGTTCTGAAAGCACTTTTAATTTGGAACTTTCATCAAGCAACAAGTGATTAGATTGAGATAATTGAATAATAATGTGTTGAAATTTTTTAAGTAAACTTTTAAATGATTTACCGACTTGTCCAATTTCATCATTTTTTGTTGATCTAACGGTGTAATCAAGTTGGTTGTGCTTCTCTACTTCATGAATATCTACACGAAGCGTTTTAAGACTAGATTGAATACCTTTTATCGTAAAGATAAATGCAACTATTAACCCTAACGATAATACGATTGTCATGGTTACTATCAGGTTGACCATAAAGGTTCTAATCTCAGGAATTAATACAGAAAATTCCTCAGAATGATTCTTTAAGCGCGCGAAAGGCGACTCTATTTGTGATAAAAACTCACTGAAGGTTAAATTATCTTGTTGAAAAGCGAGCACTAACGACTTAAATTGTTGATTTGTATCAATTGCTTCAGTACATACATCGATGGCTTTGCCAAATCCTAATACCCTAAAAATTATGTCTTCTGCAAAATTTACCGCTCCTAAGCATAATTCAGATTGCAGAGTTGTAGTGTGTAATCCTTGCACAATGCCTTGTTGTCTAAAATTAGTGTTTTCTTTATCAATATAACTTTTAATCTCATTTAAACTTTGATTCGGCACTGACATTCTGTCTAAATTAAGCTGTATCGATTCAACACCTATAAGGTATTCACGCTCTAAATAAGTAAAATAACCCGTTTTAGCGATTTCAAACATACCAAAAATATTAATCATAATAAGGGTTATTAAGCTTATTAATAGAACTGATAGCTTTTTCTTAATGCTCCAAACAAACATAAATACCTCACAAAATATAAATATAAAACTAAAGCGCAGGGAATTAGTTACTTTATTTATTGTAGGGGAAATGTGAATTTATGTAAGAAAATATGTTAATTAGTAAGCATGCATGTGCACTTGGTGCTCTAAGATTCAGCGCTGGCCCAGTGTCGCTTACTGTCTGACTGGAAAAATTTATGTTCTACCGCGTGTTCTAAGTCAATATTAAATTCAGACGCTAACGCTGAAAGTAAGACGAAGGTATCGGCGATCTCATTCGCGACTCGCTCTTGTGAAAATGCGTCGTAGTTTTTTGACCAGAGCCGTTTCAACTCCGCCGATATTTCCCCCACTTCTTCGGTCAGTAATATCTGAATTTTGATCGGGTCGGTTACAAATCCGCGCTGTTTGCGAGTATCGACAATTCTACGTTGAATTTCTCTAAGATCTGACAAAACCTAACTCCTATTTATTCTGGCACTACGTATTATTACGCTATTTACCTGAAAACGAATGCCCAGTTACTGTCCCAAAAACAACACAGACAAAAGTGCAAGTAAAGCGGGTAACCCTTGGACCACTATAATTGAGCGTTTAACCGAATAGCTTCCATACAATGCAGCGACAACGACGCAACTCAAAAAGAAAAGTTGTATCTGCTCGCCAAAGGCTGTGTTTGAATGAAACAACCCCCAGAGCAAGCCAGCTGATAGAAAGCCATTGTATAAGCCTTGATTTGCGGCAAAAACCGTAGTCTGCTCAGCTTCTTCTTGTGATAAACCAAACACTCGTCGCGTTCTTGGCTTAGTCCAAAGAAACATCTCGAGAACCAATATATAAGCATGTTCAATTGCAACCAACGCAACTAATACTTGAGGCAGTAAACTCATTTAAATAATCCTTGTATCGCCAGAGCCATCGATTTTAGTTTCATTAATGACTGGGAGAGTTCATCACATACGCTCTGAAGAAGATGATGGTTGAATAGATCATTGTCACAGACATTAATGCTTCAGACAGCATGCTACAGATTAATTGAGCGAACGGAAAGAAGATTGCTACTAAATCTAAAAGCCCAAGTATTACGAACTGAATACAAACAATAATAAACAGTATGAAGAAAAGTTTGAGTGTTAGGCCTTTTGTTTCCTTCCAGCTAACACCAAATGCTTTAATAGGAGATTTACCATTTAACACGATTTCAAATTCTGAAAAAGCGAGGCGAGCGCCATAAATACAGCCAGGAATAATAAAGACAATAAGCCCCACCACCACAACGACCCCATACATAATGTAAGAGATAAATAAGTTATGCCACTCTGATAATGAAACCGTCAATTCTATTTCTCGACCGGATGCAACAGACGCCATAAATTTAATGAAGCGCACCATCAAGTAAGTATGAATCATCCCAGTAAGAAAAAAGTATAATAAGCCGTTCCAATACGAAGGATACTGAGAACCGATATACTCGATAAGAGGGGATCCAGCGCTAGTGATAATAATGAAGGGGCCAAAAATTTTAAAGACAGACCACCAGTTCATCTTTAAAAAATAAAAACTTTCGTTAAACAGTTCTTTCATTTTCGCCAACTGACTCGATTTATTTGGTATCAGTATACTGAATGTACGGATATCGCCTATAAGCCACATCAAATACTGACTCTTTTTGTTTATTTTGAACAGCCGCGCTTACTTCAACGTATTTCTCCAGCGACCATCTTTAAATGCAGCCAAAAGTGTTTTAGCACGACCTTCATCCAATTCGGTAAAACAGCGCTTGGTCGAAAAGAAGTCATTCAATCCTTCTATGTTTCTCAAGTCTTGTCGCGTGACACCGGAATATCCCATCGTCCACTCAGAGAAATCTCGTTCTTCAACTAATTCCACAATAACCTTTTTGACATTATCATGCAGTGGGTCTTTGGCTATCTTCTCATAAAGCGCTTCGACAACTTGACGATCGCCCTCTAATACTTGGAAAAATGATCCTGCGTCGTAAAGTAACATCCCAGTCACATTGATACTCGCATTATGCTTACGAGCTTTTTCCAATAACGCGGTAATGTCGTCATGAGTAAATTGTTCGGTTGCAGAGCTAGAATAGATACAACGGATTAACTCTATTCCACTTACACTATCGCTCATATTCAACTCCTCCAAAGCTTATAAATGTGAATATAAATACGGTTCACATAATCACCAAGAACGTATCATAAAATAATAGCTGGGATCTCTATATTCACATTAATGTGACGATCAGAATTTAATAAAAATGAGTTCTACTTCAATGATCTGACAGCAAAACTGCGATTTTATAGGTGGAAATACGACGAAAAATTCAAGCAATACGATGAAAAACCCTTCAAATTCTAGAGCAGCATAAAAGAAAAAAGAGCCGCTAATTTCTCAACGACTCTTTCTAATTTTTTTATTATCAGTGAGTGATTCTAAATAATTCGTTCACCAACATTGATGGCCGATTTATTTTTTTTACTCGAGGAACAAGCGGCTCCATGTGAACAACCCATACATTTCACCCCTTTCTTCTTATCTAAAACAACTTTTGCTAGAGAAAGCCCTAAAATGAATAAAATTACGAGTGCGACAATGACATTTTCCATAACTCTCTCCTATGATGCGCATAAGCTGATTTGTTTTGCTTCTTTCACAGAGCCTTTCTTAACTAAATGCATAACAATGCCAACCAAGACTAAACAAGCAACTAAGCCATATACAAAGCCCTGCCCGACCGCACCAGTCGTTAAATACGTGCCGATTTGATAGGTTAAAAAAGCTGCCACATAGCCAACACCAAATTGGAACGCAATGCCACCAAGCAACCACTTCTTATTTTCTAGCTCTGCGTTCATCGCACCAATAGCGGCGAAACAAGGTGGTGTAAATAGATTAAACACAAGATACGCAAATGCAGCGACAGAAGAGAGCCCCATAACACTTGCGACATCGGCGCCACCGGATACCAAAGCAAGTTCCTCGGTATCGATGAAGTTCGTAATGCCGTACACAACAGCCAATGTACCAACGACATTTTCCTTCGCAATAAAGCCAGTAATCGCGGCTGCAGCAAGTTGCCATACTCCAAAACCTAATGGAATTAAGATAAAGGCAAACGGAGAAGCAAGGCCAGCTAAAATACTCGTATGCTCGGCACCTTCGGCAACAATTTGAAGCTGCCAATTGAATGTTTGCATAACTTGCACCACAGCGTTGCACAACAAGATAATCGTACCCGCTTTGATAATGAAGGCTTTTGCACGCGAGAAGGTTGACACGATGGCTCGAGAAATACTCGGAAAACGATATTCTGGCAATTCAAGGATAAAGAACGACCGTGTATGTTTTTCACCAGTGATGCGTACGATTAACAAAGCACCCACGATGATGAGCCCTATTCCGGCAAAATACATGCTTGTTCCGACCCATGCTGCATCTTGGAAAAAGACGCCAGCGAACAGTGCGATGACAGGGAGTTTTGCTCCACAAGGCATAAATGGAGTAAGCATTGCCGTTGTTCTGCGCTGTCTTTCATTTTGAATCGTTCTGGTCGACATGATGCCTGGGATAGCGCACCCAGTCCCGATAACCATTGGAATGATCGATTTTCCAGACAACCCAACTTTCTTAAAAAACCGGTCCATGATGACAGCGACTCGTGCCATATAACCACTGTCTTCTAATAAAGCTAGCAAGAAGAAAAGAACCATAATTAATGGAAGAAACCCAATAACCGCTCCAACACCACCAATGATACCATCCAATAATAGAGCACTGAGTAACGGAGACACGTTGTCCCCTAATAAGCCTTCAACCATGCTATATAACGCATCTATCCAACCGACGAGAAGATCGGCAAGCAACGGACCAATATGGGTTTGAGATAATGAAAAAACGCACCACATCACAACAGCAAAAATTGGAAGTCCAAACCATTTGTGTGCCAAGATACTGTCTGCGTGATCGTGACGAGTCTTTAGCGAACTTTTTACTTGGCGACTTTCAACGTCTTGAACCAGTGTTTTTACAAAATCGAATCGCTTAGCATCCAATGCTTTCACCGAGTCGACATCTTTTAGCTCCGTCCCTTTATTCCCATCAAAAGGAGCAACCTGTGAATGCCCCCCAATGGAAATTGCGCTTTCAATAACGTTATCCAACCCATTATTGCGGCTCTTTATCGACGCAGTTTCAACGATAGGACAGCCGAGCTTTTCGCTCAATCGAGCAACATCAACGACTGTTTGTCGCGCTTGGTTTAAATCACTTTTGTTTAACGCAACGACAACGGGGATGCCAAGTTCAAGCAATTGTGTTGTAAAGAAAAGGCTGCGACTTAAATTGGTTGAATCAACAATATTTAGAATCACATCGGGTTGTTCATTGAGAATATAGTTTCGAGTGATCGTTTCTTCAGATGTAAAAGGAGACATCGAGTATGCGCCAGGCAAATCGACCACTTTGATCTCGCGGTCAGATTGACTAATCGTAGGTTTAACCAACCCTTCCTTCTTACTAATCGTGACACCGGCCCAGTTGCCGACTCGCTCTATCTTCCCCGTAAGAGCATTAAAGAGTGTCGTTTTGCCGCTGTTGGGGTTACCTGCTAATGCAATTTTCATCGCCTTTCTCTCTCTTTCATTCAATCGCCGAATAAGTAAGCCCTACTTATTCGGTGCGTCGCGTTAAACCAATTGGACCATTCTGGCTAAATCTAAATCGATGCTATATCGAGCATCTTTAATGCTGATAACGTAGGTGTCTGAAAGGACCGATACTAGTGTTATCGATTCACCTTTAAAGCAGCCTAAAGTAAACAAAAACTGCACAATTTCTTCGTTATCTTGAATAACCTCTTTTATCTCATATTCCACATTTAACTCAGCATGTGAGAGATTTTTAACCGTGATAACGTCTTCGTTGCTTAGTTGCTTTCCAAATAAAAAGGAGAGTATTTTTTCAGGAAATGGGAACGTCATAGCTTTGTTCAAAATATTATCTCCAAGCAGTTAGAAGTAACATTGGACTTGCGTGTAATCACAGCCTGAGGTCACTCTCATATAAATCTAAATAACAATAATTTTCATTTCATAAGCACGTTAAATGAAAATTATTATCACGACAATAGTCCATGTCATAATTAGGGTTAATGAGAATAAGTGTTTAATGTTTGATTGACATAAATCAAACATTAAACGCCTTTACTACCGTTTTCGTTCTATAAAATGGCCAAAGAATACGACGAATTGAGCAAGTGCCCGACTGACGTTCAGCCGAGCAATCAAGCAATGGACATAACTTGGCTGGTTTAGTAATATTGAATACAAATAACAATCAATATCATTACTAAACTAGGTGAGCGTTTGAATTCAGCGAAATTAAAAAAGCAACAGAAGAAGCTGGAAAAGAAGGCCAGTAAAGTAACGACTCTTTCACCAAAGAAAATGAAAGGGTTGAAAAAAGCCCAGCGTAAAGAAAAAACAATAATTGACGACAATATGGTAGTGTCGCCTGATATCGCAATGAAGAATATCGCGACGATACCTATCAAAAACCCACCATGTAAAAAGTGCCCAGCATTAAAACTTGGCTTGTGTAAGTGCGCGGTTAAGAAATTTAAGATCGCACGTTAAATTCATCAATAAACTCTTTCAAAAAATAGAATAGATAATCCTTCTCCAATCACAAATTCGATAAATTTGGGAAGTGAACCGCTATTAATGAAACTGTAATTAAAGACTAAACAAGTAGTTTAATTCAATAACTTACTATTAACTTAATAATCAATCAGCTTAGAAGTTTCTATTAATGTTATCTAGCTCAACTGGTGAAACTCGATTCATACTGCTACAATTATCAAGGATATTTCAGATAGTTTGAGCTACGTAATAATGGAAGAAATGATGTACATCAAAGAGCGACGAAGAATATTTGGAAAAAATATTATTTTCGGTAAAATTACAACTCTAAAATATATATTAAAAAATTTTCGATTAGTCCGCTATGCTATCTATGCTACTTTATTTATCTCTCTTATAGTCCTCACTATTTATTCAATATCACATCAAAACATTGTTGAAAAAAGAATAGTTCTTCAGACTTCAGAAGTTCATACAATGAAAAATAGACTTATGGCTGAATATAAATCCGCCAGTAGCGATTTATTTTATTTTTCTCAGAGTGATATAGCAAAAACCGTATTGTTAACGAAAAGCCAACATGAAATACGCCATTTAACATCCTTATTAATAAACATTGGAAGTTTTGAAAATACTTATGACCAAATAAAATTATTAGATGCCCAAGGGCAAGAGGTACTTAGCGTAAGGCAAAACCCAGACCACACATTTTCAACAGTACCCAATCATCAACTTCAAGATCAAAGTGAGCGCTACTTTTTTAAAATAGCGTCTAGTTTAAACCCAGGTGAGATATACATATCAAAATACGATGTTAGTATCGAAACTGGTAAACTTGAAGCTTCTGTAAAACCAATGATTCGCTTCGCAATGGCCATACATAATGAACATGGTCAATTTCTTGGTGTCGGTATTATAAATTATCTTGGATTACGCCTAAACGATATCATTCAATATACATGATGGAGACATCGCCTATCTATTAAATGGTGCAGGTTATTACTTAAACAATGAAAATAAAGATAAAAACTGGACGTTTATTTTTCCTGAAAAAACACAAACATCTTTTGCGTCTGAGTATCCAGAGGTATGGGCAGAAGTAATACGAAATGGTACAGGAAACATTATACATAATAACGATGAATATTACTTTACCACTTTTAATCTAACTGACTTCCCTTCGAATCATGTTATTAATCATGAAAAATTATTTATTATTATGCATGTCCCTAAAGCTAGTATTTTTAAAGAAGATCAAATATTAAACACCGGGTTGTTCATAGGCATATCTCTCATATACCCATTAATTTTATTTTTAATATATAAACTTGCAATTTCGAGAAATGAACAAGATAAACTGATTGAAAAGCTAAATTTTCAAGCTTATAACGATTCTTTAACTGGTCTCTATAATCGACAAGCTATCTTTGATTTTCTGAGCAAAAATCTCCTAATTAGCCGCCGTAAAAGTACTCCAATCTCTATTGGTTTTGTTGATGTGAATGATTTAAAAAAAATCAATGATATAGAAGGCCATGAAGCTGGTGATGAATTAATAAGAGGCGTATCTAAAGCCATTAATACCTCTATCAGGCAATCCGACTTCGCTGCTCGTATCGGCGGTGATGAGTTTCTCATTATATTTATTGATTGTAATAGAGATAATGCCGAGGCAACGATGCTGCGAATTCAAAAAAATTATCAACAATTAGGAAAAGATATCGGGAAAAGCTGGAGCTTGTGCTACGGTTGCTCGCAAATGCGGGAAGGTGACGACACACCTGAAGCAATGATCGAACGTGCAGATAAGAAAATGTACGCTCAGAAAGAGCAAAGGAAACACGCACAAGATAATGTCAATTTACAAGTAGATAAAAAAGATCTCATTCATATCAGAACTCACAGTATGGACTTAGACAGTGTAACGCAATCTGTGCAGTCCTTAGACCAAAATGGGCATGTGATTGATATCAGCCCAGAATGGTTAATCTTAACGGGTTACACTAGAGAAGAGGCGATAGGAAAGCATTTTACCTATTTTCTTGACCAAGAATCCCAAAATTGTGTTAAAGAAAACTTCCCTCGCATCAAAGGGTATGGCTATGTAAATAATGTCGCCCTGATGATGAGGCGTAAAGATGGAACAATCATTCCAACGACACTAAATGGCACGTCAAAATACGACGACAATGGAGAGTTTACTCAAACGTTTTGCGAGATCACTACTCGTTAACAACCGAGAAAGCCTACTATTATTGGTTTGATGTCCAACATCTAACTTGGTTGCGCCAACGAGGAATATAAGATTTCGTTATTTGAGCTGAATAGACAGAGGTTCAGCTCCTCTGTCTATTCTAAGAACAAAGCTAAACTTTAAAGTGTCCAGTTAAATCATTCACTTTCGCGCCAGATGCTGCCAAAGAAGCGCTTATTTGACCTGCTTTTTGTAAGTCGTCACTTAAAGTATTCACCATCTGCTGGATTGTCACCAAATTCTGATTAATATCTTCTGCAACAGAGCTTTGTTCCTCCGCCGCAGATGCTGTTTGAGTCCCCATATCATAGATAGAGCTAACCGCACTTTCTATTCCAGAAAGCCTATCCTGAATAACAGAAGAGTCATTAAGGGTTTGTTCGCCTCTTGCTTGGCCAGCCGCCATCGTTGTCACTGCCAATTTAACCCCTGCTTGAAGTGATGACAGCATTTCACCAATCTCTTCCGTGCTTTGTTGAGTCCTACTTGCTAATGAACGCACTTCATCGGCAACAACAGCAAAGCCTCGCCCTTGTTCACCCGCTCGCGCCGCTTCGATGGCCGCATTGAGTGCCAACAAGTTTGTCTGCTCAGCAATACCTCCGATCACTTCGATCACGTTGGTAATTTTGTTGGTTTGGTCATTTAGAGATTCAATCGCACCAGATGTGACATTAACTTCATCAACCAACTGATTGATACCGGTCATTGCCGAAGTGACATCTTTTTGTGCTTCGAGAATCAATTGATTGGCTTCATTAATCGCTTCTGACGTGGCGTTGGTGTTGTTCGCAACTTCGCGAGACGTTGCGGCCATTTCTGTCACCGCAGTCACCACACTATCTGTCTCTTGGCTATGATTCTGCATTGTCTGATTTGATTGAGCGGTTTGTTGATCCAAATCTTTAGCCGCTTGCATCACCGCGATCGAGCTGTCTTTCACTTCACTCATTAAAGGCTGCATTTTGTTCATTAAGGTATTAAAAGCCTGACCGAGGGCTGCCAATTCATCATTACCTTTGGTTTCTAAACGACTGGTTAAATCTCCCCCACCTTGCGCAATATCGTTGAGCTTATCAGACATATTTCTTAATGGAATCAGTGCTCTATTAATAATTACACCAACGATAAAGACGGTAACCAATAAACCAATGGCCGAGATTAACATTGCAAAACGAGCGTCACTTAGAATGGTCTCACTCCGATGATCACGATAAGCATTCACCGCAACATCGACATCATCAATATACACACCGGTCCCTAACACCCAATCCCACTTTGAAAGATGTTCCGCATAACCCAATTTAGGCGCGAGTGCATCGATAGAAGGTTTGTTCCAAGAAAAATAAAGAAAGCCGTCACCTTGTTTAGAAGCATCAATCAAACCTGCAATGATGGGAACACCATTATCGTCTTTAAAACCATATAGGTTTTTGCCTTCAAGTTGCGGTTTAATTGGATGCATCACATTGACACCCTGAGAATCATAAGCAAAGAAATAGCCGTCGTCTGCAAAGCGCATGTTACCTAAGATTTGCTTAGCTTGTGCTATATTTTCTCCGTTCACATCAGCATCATAAAGTGCTTTAATCGCCGTTCGCCCCATTCTCATATGAGCTTTTAATTCTGTTTTTCGCGCTTCAATCAACTCTTCTCGGTATAAAATAGACTGTTGTTCGATGTCTCTTAGTCCATTCCAATAAAATACGCCCGTCACTAACAGTGTGACCACAATAAGTGGAACTATTGTAATAACCAGTAGCTTTCCACGACTTTTTAAGTTCATCATTTTTACTCAGCCTTGTTTCTAACTTAATTTGCAGTTACTTACCCTCTTAAAAACATAGCAGCAAAGACGCAGTTTCACTGATTCAAGACGTGACCTAGAATACGTTTTTAGCAACTAATTGATCAAAGAGGAGTCATAGATTAAAAGTGATATAAACATAGTTGCACCTTTTTACTGCAACGGCATTTTGTGTTGTAGGAAGCATGTTACTCGCTCAAAAAAATGAGTATTCTCACAATGCAAAAAGAATTAGTGGCTAAGTTAAAGTGAAGGGAAAAATAAGGAAAGTGTATTCAAGAAGAGTGAGTGAACAACGATAACGCCCCAAATGGATAATAAGTTGTCGTTACCGCAATAACTTTGTTTTGATCTCGAGATTACCGAAAACGTATGAGCCTTTTTAAAGGCTCACTACACGTTAAAGTCGTTTTTATCTAATAGCGATGCTAAAAACTTGCCAGTCGAATGATAATGTTTAACCAACAGTTGTGAAGCAAGATCGGCATTACGCTCTATTGTGGCATCCAACAATTTTTTATGTTCATCCGATACATTCCTGGACTTATAATTTGTTGTTCTTTCAGCCAAAAATCGATATCGAATATTTTGATCATAGAGCTGCTTAGAATAGCCCAAGAGTATCGGGCTTTGACATTGCCCGATCAACTCAATATGAAAAGACTTGTGTTTAGATTCCCATGAATCAAAGTCTGAAATGTCTGCGCGACTTAGGCGATGATGTAAGATTACAAGGTTTTCTTCCCAATCACTGTCACCAAGTTCGATGCTTTTACGTAGTGCTAAACTATCCAAATCACATCTGAGCATTAGGATTTCATTAAAATTGTCTCTACTCATCGGCGCAACCCGAAAGCCTCGTTGATCGATACGCTCAACTAATCCATCGGATGTCAGCAAACTCAATGCTTCGCGAATCGGAGAAGCACCAATATCCAAAAGCTCTTTGAGCGACTCAATCTTCAGCTTTTCACTTGGGGAAAACTCGCATTTTAGAATGCGAATTCTTAGCTGATGATAGACCCGATTAATCGCTGTTTTGCCATTCTGACTGTTCATTTCTTCATTCATAAAATCACTGCTTCAATATCTCGAATAATAATAACGCGGGTTAGCGACGATTCTCAGCACAACACTGATAGCATAGCAAAGCCACCGGTTTGACTTTGCGTAGTGCAATTTTATAGATTCAATAAGTTTGGTTCAATTGCCTCAGTTAAATTATCAACTACTGGCAAAGGTATCACTATAATTCTCTCTCAACTGAGCTTTTTGTACCTTACCCATTGTGTTTCTCGGTAGTTCATCGACAAAATACACTTTTTTTGGACGCTTAAATTTAGCAAGCACAGCTTGCGTTTGCCTCGTAATGTCATCAAGTAGTGTCGTGGTCTCTGTTTCTGCCACGACAACAGCAACGACAGCTTCACCAAAATCTGGGTGTGGTAACCCAATCACTGCTGATTCTTGTACACCGGGAATATCATCAATGACAGCTTCAATCTCTTTAGGGTAAACATTGTAACCACCGGAAATAATCAAATCCTTCGAACGACCAACGATTGAAATGTAACCATCATCATCACGTACACCGAGATCACCAGTCAAAAACCATCCTGAATCTCGCAGTTCTTCAGCGGTTTTCTCTGGCATCTTCCAGTAGCCAGAAAAGAGGTTCGGCCCTTTCACTTCAATTTGACCAATCTCACCGTTCGCCAACTCTTCGCCTGTCGTTGCATCACAGATCTTAATATCAACACCAGGAAGAGGAAAGCCAACCGTTCCAGGTCGTCTATCGCCATCATAAGGGTTAGACGTATTCATATTGGTTTCCGTCATACCATAACGTTCGAGGATCGCATGTCCAGTTTTCTCTTGCCAAAGCTGATGAGTTTCACTCAACAAAGGAGCGGAACCTGAAACAAAAAGCCGCATTGACGATACCGACTCTTTACTTAAATTAGGCTGTTGCAACAAGCGTACGTAAAAAGTTGGAACACCCATTAATACCGTTGATGTAGACATTTTCTCCATAATTTTATCTGCATCAAAACGAGGTAAGAATTGAAGTTTCGAACCGGCACACAATGTTATATTGATGGCAACAAATAACCCGTGAATATGGAATATTGGCAGAGCATGAATAAGCGTATCCTCGCGAGTAAATTGCCAATAGTCAGCCAAAGTCAATGCATTTGAAGAGAGCGCACCATGAGACAACATCGCGCCTTTGGATCGGCCCGTGGTTCCCGATGTATATAAGATCGCAGCTAAGTCATCTTTATTTCGTTTTACCTCAACGTATGCCGACTCAACCGTATTTCGTTGGTCAAATAAAGAGCCTTCGGTGCCGTTGGATGACAAAGTAAGCAATGCGTGCACATTTGCCCTATCGGCAACCGATTTAAGGGTCTTTTCTAAAGTGGGATCACAGACAAATACCGTAGGTTGAGCATCACTCAAAAAATACTCAATTTCGCTCGCCATATAATCCGTATTCAATGGCAAAAAGACACCGCCCGCGAGTATTGTTCCTAAATATAACTCGATGGTCGTAATCGATTTACCCACTTGAACCGCTACTCGATCCCCAGCTTTAACACCATTTTGTTGTAAAACCGCTGCCATTTTCTCAGCGTTATCAAACAATGTCTTGTAACTCACATGGCTGTCGTCGAGCAAGGTTGCAAACAGATTGTCTTCGTACCCTACACTTGCTTTACGCAGGGTATGTGCTAAATAATTTGCATGGTACATGTTTATCATCCTATTGATTTTTTGTGGAATTTCTTAATGGCTGCCGACGTATTTATTTTACCTTCAGACAAAAATTCCTCGTGATTTCGTTCGATTGATTTCAAGTCATATTCATAATTAACCATCAACCCCCAAGAATCGGAAATACCTTTACTTGAAGAGTTCGCCCATAAATTAATCTGCTCAAGATGGGCTCCATTTCCCAAATGGAAACGCGAAACAGGGTCAAATGGGCCACCGTTCTTATGTTTCGCATCGAGTAGGTACTGGCATGCTAATCGATTCAACTGACTACTGTTTTGAGCTTTAAATTCTTCATCAAATAGAGTGTTACTATCGGTTAAGGATTGGACAAGAGTCGTGCTTGCTTCGTCTAATTCGGGGTTAGTTGCGATCCATTTCCTTAGCCCAGGAACCGGAGACATCGTGATAAAGCGTTTTAAGTTAGGTAACTCACGTTTCAACTCTTCCACGACCTGCTTGATTAAAAAGTTCCCGAATGAAATGC
Organism: Vibrio phycocola; assembly: GCF_054404255.1. NCBI lineage: Bacteria > Pseudomonadati > Pseudomonadota > Gammaproteobacteria > Vibrionales > Vibrionaceae > Vibrio > Vibrio phycocola. The sequence goes on along the minus strand of NZ_JBTAMQ010000007.1, from coordinate 84,458 downwards.
CTCTCAACCCGGCTTGGCAATTAGAAATCGAATAGAAAACCGCAGTCGTTGCTTCATTTGGCTCTAATATGTCTCTGTCACCAGATAATATGGATTCGATCGTTATGGGAGTGTGAGTCGTTAACGCAACTTCGACGAAAATTAGCGGCTCTGAGCGCATAGAAGCGTGAAAAAAACCATAAAGTCGACGATCCTGTTCTGCAACTCGCAAACGGAGATCGTCCCAACCCTTGATTTCATGAACCGCTTCGTAAGAGATTATTTTTTCGAGAATTACTGCTGGAGTCGACCAATTGATCACTTCCATGCTTAAAAAGCCACGATTAAACCAGGAATTAAATAAATGGTTTAGATCATGATCCAAACTGGCTAAATTAGGTTCTTGTTTACTTAACCGAATCAAATCCTCACGCATACTAACAAGCGCTGCCGTGCCGCCTGGTGCTCGATTCAATATCCGAATAAGCTCTTGTGAACGAGGCTCAGAAGCAAAATGAATACTTCGTGCTTCCCTATTGCCCGCCGTTTCTCTCCATTTAGCAAATGCCGCTTCTAACGCTACAACGTCAACACCAAAATCAGAGAAGAGTGCTTGAAAAAAAACGAGCTTTTCTTCATCAGTCAAAGATTGATAATTGTCGAGGATCTCACGTGAAAGCGCCAAACTCGTTGCTTCACCGGTATTATTTAACAACTGTTCACATTTATCCGCGAGAGGAAGTTCAACATTATTTGAGATCATGGTGCTACCTATTTCGGTAACGCGAACCACTAAATCTCCGATCATATTTGTCCAGTTGGGCATAACATACCTCATCTATCAAACGTAATAATATCGATATTATTAGTAATAACACTAAATCATCGCTAAAAACTATGCAAGTGTTAATTTTATGTAAACAGGAATGTAACAAATAAAGCCAATAAAAATGACAAGCGACAAAGTTTACTATTTGAATGAAGAGAGGAAGTAAGCGGCACTTATGACTTCTAAAGTGCCGAGCTTTTTGATTGAAGAGTTATATCGAGGATGTGAGTTATTCACGAGCTTAGGTATCGGAGGCATGCATTGCTTGAGAACGCCCATTTTCTTTGGCTTTATAAAGTGCCGCATCCGCTATTTTCACCATTTCTTTATGTGAAACGTCAATATCTGGATACGTAGAAACACCAGCAGAAATGCCTAGTTGACCAAGAGACAAGCCACGAACTTCAAGATGAAGCTCTCTAACACTTTCGATAATTCTATTGGTTAACTCTATCGTTTTCTCTTTAGAAAGATTAGGACAAATAACCGCAAACTCTTCACCACCTAAACGACATACTTCATTTCGTACGTTGCAGATGGATTTAAGCAAGCTTCCCAATTCTTTTAAGACATAATCACCGGCGTCATGGCCAAAGTTATCGTTAAACTGCTTAAAATGATCGAGATCGAGCATGATTATCGACAAAGGCATGGAGTCTTGACTTGCAATTAGCCATTCACTTTCGAGCTTATTCTCAAAATAACGTCGATTATATAAACCAGTGAGTGGATCTCGAAGTGCTTGAGAGCGAAGTTTGTCCTGCAAGCGGAGGTTGGAAAGTGCCAACCCTAAATGTTCAGCTAGAGTGTAAGCGAGCTGCTTAATGTCCTCGGATATCAGATTATGTGGGGAGTCAAAATATAAGTGGAATATTCCTACCGTATTGCCATGGGCCGTAAGTGGTATACACAGAGTCATATTTTGTTCATCAGCTTCACACATATGATGGCAGCTAAGACTGTGGTTATCATCTCTTGAAAGGTGAGATTGCCCTTTTCTCATTGCCCAGCAATCATCCGGTGAAAAAGATGTTGCCGCTGGCCAAGGCCCACCCCAATCAATTTCGATTTCCAACAAATTGCGAGACTCTCGCATGATAGAGACACAGCCGTTAATATCTCCCAATATTCGAGGCACGATATCTTCTACCACCTGCTGAGCCTCACTAATTGTGGTACATGCAGCCAACATATTGGCGAGTTGCCGCAATAGCTCTATTTCTCGAGTGCTCTTGTTAATTCGAACCTCTTGCAGTTTCCTCTCTTCATTAATAACTTGAGTTATCTTTCTCTGGCTATACCAAGATGAGGCTATCAACACTCCCATTGAACAAATCATCAATAGATAAACAATGCCCCGTAAATCCTGAGACATGTTATGGATTGACGTCATTGGCATTGCGAGTCTCAGTATATAAACTGAACTGTGCTCTTCATGATGATCGAATTCGGTTAAGCTTGTATTACTTGGCAACACATCTCGATGGGGGCCTTCATGATCATGCCCATGTTTTTCGATTCCAGAATAGTTAATCGTATCATGCTCAGGATCGTCTATTTCTATGCGAGCAGCCACATAAAGAGTCTCTTGGCGACTAATGCTACTAAAACGCTTAGCGATACCTTTCCCGTCTGACAGTGCTAAAACTATCTCAGGACGTTGACCATAATTATCTAAATTGTACACTTCTCGTTTGGTCAATTTTGAATCGCCAAGTACCTTTCCACTTTCGTGGATAATCGTAAATCGGCGCTGGGTAGAGGATTGGGATAGATCACCTAAGAAGCTGTCGACTTCCGCGGGTGTAAGATCATAAAAATGGTATTTGTGTTCTTTAATCTCGTGATTCACATCGTTAAGCAATCCGAGCATATATTCGCTAACAATATCGGTTATCCAGTCGTCAAGCGTCCTATTGTATACATAGCCACCTACCAATATGGAAAGGCCTAACGCTACAACAGGTATATATTGAAACTTGCTAACGGGACGAGCTAGCATACATTCACCTTTTTAACTTACGCTCTTATAAGTCTAGTCTGTAATTAGGAAAACTAAATGGAGACTAAGCTAAACGTTAAAAAGATGCTTATTTTTAAACAGCCACTGAAATGAAAATCTCAGTGGCTGTTGTTTTCGAAAGTCTATTCCCTCTCGATGCTAAAGTTTAAATTTTCCCACAATTTCAACTAATTGATGGTTAACACTCGCAATATTAGTGGCTTCTGAAAGCGCATCTTGGCCATTGCTTTCAAGCTCACTGACCATGTCATTAATTGCTGTCATATTCTTACTGGTTTCAAGCGTAACACTACTTTGTTGCTCAGATGCTGTTGCGATTTGTGAACTCAACTCATTAATATCAACGATTAAACTCGTCATGGTACTTAAGTTACTCGACACCTGAGATATGTCACTAACCGTTTTCTGACAACGCTCTTTTGTTCCATCCATCGCATTCACCACAGATTGATTTCCTTTAAGCAACGCGCCCAATGAGGTCTCAATCTCCAATGTACTGTCTTTAGTTCGACTCGCTAAGTTTCTCACTTCATCAGCGACAACAGCGAAACCACGCCCATGCTCTCCGGCGCGGGCCGCTTCGATTGCCGCATTTAACGCCAGTAGGTTGGTTTGCTCAGCAATAGACTCAATCACACTCAATATTGTGTTGATTCCTTTCGTTTCATCACTCATCGTTTGCACACTTACTGCCGTGCTATCCACATCATCCACGAGCGTGGTGACCGATTGTTGTGCCTGACTCATCGTCTCTTGTGACAACTTACCCGATTCGTTGGCTTTCTCAGTTATATGGGCGGTATTGACGGCATCGGTTGTCATCGATTCTGCTGTCGAATTCAATTCCTCAATTGCAGTCACAATTTGCTCTGTTTCTCTCGCATGTTTTTGCAAAATATCAGCATTATGCGTTGATTTAAGATTCAGCTCGTCCACGCTCTCCTGTAGGAGATTAGACGCGGCCTGGATTTCGTGCATCATCGACTGAAGACTTTCGATAAACACATTAATGCCCCCAGCAATCTCACCAAGGTCATCGTTTGTCTCAACATTCAAACGTAACGTCAGGTCACCATCACCACGTGAAAGCCCTAACACCATACGCTTTAACTCTAAAATGGGGCGATAAAGAAGCTGAATAATGAAAAAGGCAACAAGCACACTGATGATACAAGCACTTACTGTAAATATAATGGCGCCATTTCTAGCATCTTCTAATGAAGCAAATGCAACGGATTTATCCAAGCCAACCGTATAGCTCCAAATCTTACCTCCGACCATGATTCTTTTTGAGAACATCAACTTACCGATACCATCAAGTGTATACTCTTGAACGAGTACGTCTTCTTTTAACGTATTCAAGAGCTCAGATTTGATAAGTTCATGTTTCGCTCCAAACTCCCCAACTTTTAAGGAAGGTGAAGAAGAGGCCAGTATTTGAGAGTGTTCATCCATAACTAATGATACTGAGCCAGCAAGGGCTTTCGGGTCGTTAACCAACGATGAAAGAAAGTCTAAATTGAGGTCAGCATTAAACACGCCACCTTGAAACTGCTTGGTGATTGAAACAAGCGTGTAATCCTCGCCAGGTGGCGTATGAGGGTTACTAAGCTGAACGTTATTGCTTTTTAATGCCAATTGATACCAGGGCGCTAGTGTCGCATCACTTGCCGCTCGATGATTTATCCATGCTGGGTTACTAAATGTCGCGTAACCATCACCATTGCTAAACCCAATCAGAGCCGTTGCCATATTTAGAGACCCACCTATCAGCATGATGCGCTCTATATTGAGTTCAGCGCTTTGTTCTGCAGCATTGTGTGGTAATTCATCGACGATATTACTAACAGAATCGATCTTATCTTGTAAATAAGCCTCTATTTTTTCTCCCTGATTAATCGCGTAGGTTTGTGTGTTCTCGGTTATCATCCGAGTTAATAGCTTCGATTCATTCGAATAGGAAAAGTAGCTATATATTGAGAGAGAAATAGCGACAAGCGCCAAAATGGATATTAGCAAAAGGTTTTTAAAACCAAGATATTTCATTTCAAGTAGTCCTTGTTTACTTCAATCTAACAAGTATTAACATTAATTGAATAGTCACTAACTGCGATGTTGACATGGTTGAGATAGAACAATTAATGCTCTCTCAACGAGTACATCACTCCTTCTGATTTATAAGGCTGACTATTCCAACGTTAACGATAACCAGCTCTCAAATAACCAAGAATTAAAATCATAGTAGGTCTATCTACAGAATGAACAACGCCAGTCACATTTCTGAGATCACTAATTACCCCAGTCAACACTTAAATTGTTCTCGATCAATTTTGAGGTTGATTTTCAGATCTAGATTGCAAATTCTCATTAAATTCCGTCACCACCACGCTCTTCTCTAGATATGTGTAAATTAATATGAAATAAGTACAGATAGTACTTGCAGTTCTAACTCCTTACTCTAAAATGATAATAATTATCATTTGCATTGGCGATATTATGATCTCGACATCTTTTTCCGAAGTAACAAAACAATGGGCAAAAAATTCTCAAATACATTTGCGTTATAAACGATCTATTTTGCCCATATTATTGATCGCTCTACTTATCGCTGATCCCACTCGTGACATCATCATAAATACGTTAGCCGATGCATTTTGGGCCGTTTCAGCTTATGTTGCGTTTACTTTGGCGATTTACCACTACCTTTCAGCTTATATCAGCCAAGACAACCGTATCATTCGTCTATACAACCGCTCTCGCCGTTACCAAGTGCTATTCTCCGCACTTTTAGGCGCTCTTCCAGGTTGTGGTGGCGCTATAATAGTGACGACTCAATTTGTTAGCGGCCGAGTTGGGTTTGGCGCTATTGTTGCCGTTCTCACCTCAACCATGGGCGACGCTGCCTTTCTTCTTGTTGCAAGTGAACCTAAAACTGGTCTAGCAGTTATTGCTCTCGGTGTGATTGTCGGTGCTCTTTCTGGTTTTGCTGTTAATGCAATACACCAAGATGACTTTTTAAGACCACTCCAAAAAGTAGATGTCCAGTGCATCAAGACAAATGTTAGCCAGAATGCATTAGAGAAATCAGCAATGAATCTTCAAGGCAAGTTTTGGCAATTCATGCTTGTTCCCGCAACTGTCGTCGCTTTTCTAGGGTCATTTCAAATTGATCTCAATGAAGAATTGCACTTACCCGGGCAAACAATGGAATGGATAGGTGCTATAGCCATTATTATGTGCATGGTTTTTTGGGCGTTAACAAAAGAAATTAAAGATTATGAATCAAGTGTTTCAGAAGATAAAAAAGGGACGTCGTCACACCCGATACAAAAAACAGCTCAAGATACAAATTTTATAAGTGCGTGGGTCATTGGGGCTTTTCTTGCGTTCGAATTAACAACCGCCTTTTTGCACCTTGATCTTGCAGAACTGTTTTCCGGTTGGGGAATGTGGATGCCAATGATTGGATTACTCGTGGGGTTATTACCGGGGTGTGGTCCTCAGATTTTGGTAACCAGTATGTATCTATCTGGTGCTGTACCAATGTCGACACAACTGTCGAATTCAATATCAAATGATGGCGATGCTCTTTTTCCCGCCATTGCTCTTGCACCAAAAGCAGCACTATATGCAACGTTCTACTCTGCGATCCCAGCCTTTATTGTCGGTTACGGGTATTATTTTTTGTTTGAGCTTTAATTTAGAGACGCTCACTATGGTGATTTATCATAGTGAGCATTAATTAACTCAGACAAAATTGTTATTCTATTGATGAAAAATAAATTCTATTTTTGCCTAGCGCTTTGGCTTTATACATCGCCATATCAGCGGACTTCATAATCTCATCCACTTGCATTCCATGAGCAGGGAATATTGCAATCCCAGCACTACCGGTTAACGACAGTTCAACATTACCTTGAAATGAATACGTCGAGAATACCTCATCAAATAGACCTTTAATCATGTTCTCAACATCATTAATACTTGATATGTTCTGTATCAATATAACAAATTCATCACCACCTAACCTTGCAGGAATAATATCAGGTAACGCATTGAAATAACTAAGAAGATCATCATCATCACTCTGAATAGAAAAATACTCAGACAAGCGCATGGCGAATTTAGACAACAAATCATCACCAATTTTATGACCATAGTTATCATTCACCAGCTTGAAATCATCAAAATCGATAAAAACAAAAGCTCCACTCGACTTCGATTCTGTCATCTTAGAAAGTGCTTGTTCAGAGAGTTGACGGAAGTAATTTCTATTTGGAAGGTTGGTCTGGCCGTCAAAATAGGCCAATTTTGAAATCTCGCGCTCTTTTACCTCAATGTTATTCATCATCAAAATGAAAGAACTTTTTAGATCTCGTATTTCAACTGGCATGATACTCGAGGTATCTACGTTCAGAGCCGTTTTGGAATCGCCTCTCTCGATACGTTTAATCGTTGTGATTAGCTGCTCAAGCGGTTTGATCAATATCATTGAAACAGGGATCGTAATCAATAAAGCAAGACCTAGCCCCAATAGCATCACGAAAATCGCTGTTTCATCGATATTTTGGGCTTTGTTTTCCAATTCCAAGATTGGCTGAGGTACCATCACGCCCCACTTAGCATTCGCGACTGTGGTATATCCGGCTATCATATCGCCCTTTAGAGCAGGAGAATAAAACAACTCCACACCCGTTTTACCTTCCAACATCTTCTGCACTGAGCTGATCATTGAAATGTTCTTGCGTTCTTTTATCCAAGAGTCGAGCGGATGAGCTAATACATTTCCTGCTTGGTCTACAATTGCAGCATGGCCTTTCTCACCAAACGCCACTTTCTTACCCATGGCAACAACGTATTTTGTGGACAAATACGCTAGCATCAATTTATCTTCTTGATGCTTTACTACGAGGAAAATTGGGCCGCTATCAATACTGGGATCTTCTGTAACAGTAGAGACTTTAACCCCTTGTTCTTCAGCGGTATTTTGAGCAAGAAGCAGAATGTCATTGCTGATAGTAGCTGGGCATTCAAGGTTGGGATGGAATACACAGTGATCGACTTTTCCTTGGGAATCGACAACCGCAACCATGGTAAACTCAAAACCAGAAAGAAGATTATTCAAGCCTTCTTTCCCTAGTTTTTCATCTGATTCAGGATCAAGAATTTCAAATACACTTGTCACATCTTGATAATAGCGTTCAAATGCCGTAGAGAGATTTTTCGCGATAACTAAGTGTCGATCTTTAACATCATCTATTTCAGATTCAAGCGCCTTTGAATATGGCCACATCCAAAATAGAGTGGTCGGAACTATGGCAATTAAAATAAAAATAAAAACGAACATGTACCGGAGCTTCATTTTAATTACCTTTCCTAAAAACACATCTCAGCCGATATTATTATTAGCTAATGTCACGCCATCCATATGAAATTGATGGATTATTTGTGCAGAATACTATAATAGTAGACCTTAGTAGTAGAATAGCGAGAAACGGGAACAATTAAAACAAGGAGAACTATTTCAATGTTGAAAGCTTAGTTAAATGAGGGGTCAACCAGTCTTTTTGATTATTACTTTTTAAACGGCATAATCAATAAGTACCATAAGGATGCATGTTCTTTATTATCAGGAATATCTCGTTGACCAATTTCTAGATGCTCATCATCCAGCTCCGCTTTATCACAATAGCTACCAAAAATACGATCCCAAGCACTAATACTGAATCCAAAATTAGAATCACTTTCCTTACGCAGCTGACTATGATGGATGCGATGTACTTTTTGAGTAATGATCAGCCAGCTTAATGGGCGCTCAATCGCAGGCGCTAAGCGAATATTTGCATGATTAAATAAAGCAAAACCATTAAGCATCACTTCAAAGATCAATACGGCTTCCCACGGAATACCAAGCAGTAAAACCAATATCGCTTTATAAAATACACTTAGGGTAATTTCAATTGGATGGAAACGTAACCCTGAACTTACATCGATATGACTGTCCGCATGATGGACTTTATGTAACCGCCATAATACAGGGTTGGTATGGAACACTCTGTGCTGCCAATAGATAGCCATATCTAAAAGAACCACTGAGACTAAGCATATAAACCAAAAAGGTAGAGACATAACATTGAATAGCCCCCACCCATTTTGTGCTGCGAAAAGAGCAGCACCAACCGCACCAGCAGGCAGGGCAAATTTAGCGACAAACGAAGCAACAAAAATAAGTGAAAAGTTTCCCAGCCAACGAGTCGATGCTGAAAGCTTGGATTGGCGTGCTGGTCGCCACGCCTCTATAACCATCATCACTACAAGAACGGTCAAAAACACACCCAAACGTATCGATTGCTGAGACTCTAACATCATTGATTTTCTTGCTCTTTTATCGTGTTAAATCCACCGTAAATACGCGTTACTGTGGTAAATGCACACAACGACGCAAATACATACGCAAAAATGGAAAAATATTGAGGAAATAAACAGCAAAGCACAAACAGCATGATGGTTTCAAATCCTTCTGTCAGCCCTTGCATGTAATAAAAGCTCTTGTGCTTAAACTGAACTTTTTCGATATTAAATTTCTGCGCAACAATCGCGAACGCTAAAAAGCTTGAACCAGTCCCAACAAAACTTACCACAAGAACCAAAGCAGGCAGAGCAAACTGAGCCGGATCTGCCAAAGCAAAGCCCAATGGCACAAACGAATAAAACAGAAAATCTAAACAAATATCCAAATACCCCCCGGAAGAGGTAGCGGATTTTTGAGTTCGAGCTAACGCGCCATCTAAACCATCGAATATTCGATTGAGAACGATGAATAGCAGTGCGCTATACCACATTTGCATCGCCAACAGCGGAATTGCTATCAACCCAAATGCAAAGCCAACAACCGATACTTGATTTGGGCTGATACCGGCCTTATCGACAGGTTGAACAATCCTAACCAGAAATGGGTTGAGTAACGGCGTTATTCTCGCATCTAACATTGACTAACCTCCATAGAAGCAAAGTGCTCTTCATTTACCCTTAGTCGGTTAAAGTCGATGCCGTAGCAAGCATCGACTTGGTCTCTAAACCATTGAAAGTATTTATTTATGCCTGATCTTACTCTCCAGGCATAAAAATGGACAGTATAATTTGCTTGCACAGTAGCGCTAGTAGCTACCATGCAAACAAGTAATAACTGCTTATTTAACGTCATTTAATCCCCAATCATAATCAAGGTATTTTATTTTATACTTTTGCTCGTTGAGTGCCGCTGAATCAGCGCCAAGATCCTTTGCATAATCCGCTAGAAATACCTGTAGCGATCCGCTTTTGTCGGCAAAGTCTTTACCATACCATTTAAAAATTGATGATAGGTGTAAGGTATTTCCATCGAGATAGTTACGGCTGCTGTCCGATAGAAAGGAGTGTGTTTGTTCCTCCAATTGTGCGGACAACTCTTGCTCATTGTATGCTTCATTTCGTAATGCAGGGCATCCAATACTGGCGCAATTTACCGCAAAATGAATCCGCGGCTCGTCGAAGACCCCAGCTTCGCGAATCAAACCATGTTCAACGTCATCAAGGGAACGCTTTTCTCCAAGTAAAGAAACCACATCTTTACTCCAAGGAGATGAAAATACATTCCCAAGATCTTTGATTGAATCAAGATCAGGGTATTTCGTTAGAATAAATGACACTGTATTGGCGTTATAGCTGTTAATTAAAAATGCCAACTGTTTGTCTTTATTCCAAGCTTGGTATTGTTCTTGACTAACGGCTGCTAACGAGTCGATATAAGAATTTAGCTCAGCTTTGTCATTTGCAAACCCTTTATAATCTACCGCAGTACTCGCACCATTATTTATCTCTTTGATATGTTTATTCAGTAGAGAATCCCACTGTTCGTGCATTGCTTGAGCATTGCTGGCAAAAGCCAGCACGCTCATTACTAAAATTTTCTTCAACATAATTAACCTCGACGCCACGTATGGAACTTCTCAAGCCATTCAAGTACTTTTTCTGGAGCATGTGCGCGTTTCCACTCACCTGCTGTGTATTTTGCACCTTCTGCCCATGTTGGATACGCGTGAATCGTTCCTAATATTTTATTCATTCCAAGACCATGTTTCATGGCTAATACGAACTCAGCAATTAAATCACCAGCGTGTTCTGATACAATCGTAACACCCAAGATTTTATCTTTGCCTTTTGGTGTGATAACTCGGATGAATCCGGTTGTCGCACTTTCAGCAATTGCTCGGTCAAGTTCTTCGAATTGGAATGTCGTCACTTCGTAGTCGATTCCTTTCTCCTTAGCTTCACGCTCATTGATCCCAACACGTGCCACTTCTGGGTCAATAAAGGTTGTCCATGGAATCACTCGGTAATCTACTTTGAACTTTTTGAAGGTTCCAAATAAACCATTTACTGCGGCATACCATGCTTGGTGTGCAGCCACGTGAGTGAACTGATAAGGTCCAACAACATCGCCAGCAGCTAAAATATTCGGGAATTTCGTTTGTAGATATTCATTGGTTTCAAGTGTACGACCCGTTTCAATACCTAACTCTTCAAGACCGTAGCCCGTTAAGCGTGCTGCACGTCCCACTGCACAGATGATTTGGTCATACTCTAATGCTTGTTCAACACCATCCACTTCCACGATCAATTGCTTTTGGTCACCTGCAGTTTCAAAGCGCAATGCTTTAGTGCTCGTACGTACGTTGACACCACTAGCTTGTAACGTCGATAGTGCGAGTGCAGCGACATCATCATCTTCACGCCCCATAATTTGAGGGCCCATTTCAACCATGTCTACATTTGAACCTAGACGAGCGAAGCTTTGTGCAAGTTCACACCCGATAGGACCACCACCCAATACCACTAGACGTTTAGGTGCTTCATCAAGCTTGGCAAATTCATTCCATAAAGTATCAGAGGTAACATAGCCACTGTCTTCGATTCCTTGTAGAGGTGGAACAAATGGACGAGCACCTGTTGCGATAACGATAGTACGAGTCGTTAAACGCTGAACTTCACCCGTATTTAATGTGACTTCTACTGTCCACGGGTCAAGAATTTTCCCGTACCCTTTCAATACTTCAACACCTAAACCTTCATAACGTTCAACACTGTCGTGAGGAGCGATATCTGCAATAACTTGGTGTACTCGAGCAAATACCTTTTTGAAGTTCAGCTTAGGTTCAGTATCTTCCAAACCATAGCGACTGGCGTGGCGAACCTGCTGAGCAACCTTAGCACTCTTAATTAGTGCCTTTGATGGTACGCAACCGTAGTTCAAACAGTCACCGCCCATCTCTCCAGCTTCGAGTAATGTCACCTTTGCTTTTACAGCAGCGGCAATATAACTCGATACTAGACCACCAGCACCACCACCGAGAACAACCATGTCACGGTCAAATTTTTCAGGTTTTGTGTAACCTTGGTATACACGTCTACTTTGAATAGCATCTACAATCATTTTGGCAATCCATGGGAAAATGCCCAGTAGGGCGAATGAGAATAATAGCCCTGGAGATAGAATCCCCGATAGGCTGTCGATTTGAGCAAGTTGTGTCCCTGTGTTAACGAACACGAATGTTCCTGCTAGCATCCCTACTTGGCTAACCCAGTAGAAAGTACGAACTTTGATAGAGGTTAAACCCATCAATAAGTTAATCAGGAAGAATGGAAATATTGGTACTAAACGCAACGTAAAGAGGTAAAACGCACCCTGCTTTTCAACGCCCGCATTAATATTATGGAGTTTGTCACCGAAACGAGTCGTTACCCAGTCACGTAATACATAACGCGCAACCAAGAAAGCAAGTGTAGCGCCGACACTTGAAGCAAAGGACGCCAACAACAGCCCTTTCCATAAACCAAATAACGCTCCAGCGGCTAACGTCAAAATCGCAGCTCCTGGCAAGGAAAGTGCCGTCACAGCGACATAAACCACAAAGAACAACACCGCACTCAAGAATGGAGAATTCTCTATTCCTTGTTCTAACGTACTCATCGAGCCTTTCAGTCCTGATAACGTTAAATAATGGTGAAGATCGAGACCAAAAAACACCGCGATTAACGCGATAGCTAGGCCCAGTATCAATATTTTCTTGTTCATAAAATGACTCTTCTATTAAAAATGGGTTAAAGTGAAACGTAATATAAATTCTCTATTTTTTACGTTGCTTTCAATTAGACGGTGAAGAACGATGTTTATTACAGTTAATTAAAAATTATTTTTACAAATCATATAAATTCAAAACATCATCAACATAAATGCTTTACATTTTGGTACTGTTATAGCGAAAAGTTCCATATGAAGTATAGCTGCAATATGTTGATAATATTGACAATAAGAGTATTTACCACAAATAAGTAAGATGAATAATTGTAGCCTCATGCTAAATCACATCGAAAACCTCCAATGACAGACCGACTAACACTTAATTGACTTTAAAAGGAAAGTAGATGGACAAGCGCCAAATCGACACACCTAATTTAGATATAAATCAATTAGATACCCCGTTTCTAGCTCTAAATAAAATTAAATTTTTAGCCAATATACAAAGGCTGGATCTTCGTCTGAAACGTTTTGGTGTAACACTTCGTCCTCATCTAAAAACGGTTCGAAGTATTGATGCCGCAAATTGCATTTTGAAACACAAAACTGACCCCATTACCGTCTCAACTCTCGCAGAAGCAGAAAGTTTTGCGGCATCTGGATACTCTAATCAGGTCTATGCGGTAGGTATTTCTCCAACAAAGCTCAATAGAATCGAGGCGTTACGCGCGAAAGGCATTGATATTACATTGTTACTCGATAGCATTGAACAAGCTCAACTTGTTGCCCAATATTGTAACGTTCACCATTGCCAACTCCCTTGTCTCATTGAAATTGATAGTGATGATGTTAGAGCTGGCATTCGTCACGATGACCCTATGTTGCTCTCAATTGCGAGTCAACTCAATCAAACTCAGCCATTGCTCCGTGGTGTTCTTACCCATGCAGGAGGATCCTATAAATGCAAATCTGCTGAAGAAATCACGGCCATCGCTCATCAAGAGATTGAAGCCGTTGTCGCCGCCGTCAATATTCTCAAACATTCGGGTTTTTCGTGTGAAATCGTTAGCGTAGGTTCTACCCCAACAGCCTATTTTGCTGAACATTTCGAAGGCGTGAGTGAAGTACGTGCTGGGGTATATCATTTCTTCGACTTAGTCATGGCCGATTTGGGTGTTTGTCAGCTTGATGATATCGCATTAAGCGTAACCACATCGATCATCGGTCACAATCAACGAAAAGGATGGCTGATCGTCGATGCTGGTTGGACTGCATTATCTTCTGATGCTGGAAGTTCCGACATTCAAGGCTTTGGCGTCGTTGTTGATCAGCTCGGTCATATATACCCCGACTTAAGAGTAACAAAATTAAGTCAAGAACATGGCATCATTACCAATATTCATGGTGATGCTATCTCATTCAGTGATTTTCCAATTGGAAGCCGGCTGTCTATTTTACCCAATCATGCTTGCTCAATGGCGACCATGCACACTCATTACATAGTCACAGATCATAACTCAACCCAATTTGAGGTATGGCCTCGCATACAAGGTTGGTGATATTGACTTACTGACAAATAAAGAACAATCCTGGTCACATGAAACATTCACGCGATATCTTGAAAACCAGCAAGGAGATTATGAATACATAACCTTCGTAAAGATAAGTAAATTGCTCAAGTGAGCCTTGTGTCGATCACTATTTAATCGCATGCTGTTTTTATGAATTCTCACTTATGATATAGGTTTCAAAATGAAGACGTTACTGCTATTAACCCAGTTTGGCAGAAGCATTCATTTTCATGTCCTAATTTGGTGTCATTGACTCGCAAAAAAATTCGGAAAAAAAACTGATCATGAAAAAAACAACTAAACGTATTCTTACCGTTGCCATTGTCGTCGCTCTTCTCGGAGGCGGAGGAGCTTATTGGTACAGTTCAAAATCCGAACCGCCTATTTCATTCGCCACCGATATCGTACGAAAAGACGATATACAAAACACGGTGCTGGCTAATGGCATGTTGCAAGCGTCCAAACTCGTAAGCGTTGGCTCCCAAGTGTCGGGTCAAATTCTAAAAATTAACCCTTCATTAGGAGATGGGGTCAAGAAAGGAGACATTCTTGCTCAAATCGATAGTTTGACCCAAGAAAATGAACTCAAAGAAGCTCAAGCCTCACTTGCCAGTTTGCGAGCGCAATATGAAGCAAAACAAGCTGAGATTCACCAGTATCAACAAACCTTCAATCGTCAAAAAGCCATGTTTGCGGATAATGCGAGCTCTCTATCCGATTATGAATCTGCCCAGTCTAATTTGGCGATATCTAAAGCTGAACTCAAGCAACTTGCCGCCCAAATCGACCAAGCAATAATCAGTGTTGACTCGGCCAAATTGGATCTGAGCTACACCACTATCATTGCTCCAATGGATGGTACTGTCGTCTATATTGCTGTCGAAGCTGGTCAAACCGTAAACGCCAGTCAAAACACTCCAACAATTGTTGAACTCGCTGAGCTTAATATGATGACCGTAAAGTCTGAAATCTCCGAAGCGGATGTGATCAATGTCGAACCCGGTCAACCCGTCGAGTTTACAATTCTGGGGCAACCGAATCACAAGTACAAAGCGACGCTTCGTGCCATTGAGCCTGGCCCTACCTCGATGGATGGGGACGACAGTGATATGACATCCGATGATTCAGATGCCATTTATTACAATGGATTATTCGATATTGAGAACCCAAGAGGAAAGCTGCGTATTGGCATGACCGCTCAAGTCTCGATCATCGTTGACCAATCAAAAGGTGCATTAGTCATCCCAGCACAAGTTCTTCAAAAAATTCCTAAGCGTGGGTACTACCGTGTACCGATCCTCGTCAACGACCAAGTCGAATATAAAGAGGTAAAAGTCGGAATCAACAACAAAGTGAATGCTGAAATTATCGAAGGCTTGTCCGAAGGTGACGAAATTGTTCTTGGTGATTCGAATGGAAGTACCACCGTGCCTAGACGTTTCAAACGTTCACCGATGGGAATCTAACCCATGTCTGACACGCTATTAGAACTCAAAGGTGTATGCCGTTCATTCCTCGCCGGAGACCAAGAACTTACGGTATTGAATGACGTAGATCTCTCAATTAGACGCGGCGAAATGGTTGCCATCATTGGTACATCAGGGTCAGGAAAGTCGACACTGATGAACATTCTAGGCTGCCTCGATAAACCGTCTAAAGGGCGCTACTTTATCAATGGTCAAGATACGTCCACGATGGAAAACGATGCACTCGCCAAACTACGTCGTGAATACTTCGGCTTTATATTTCAACGTTATCACCTGCTGAGCGATCTCGATGCAATTGGTAATGTCGAAGTTCCTGCCATTTATACCGGCGAAGACAGTGCCAATCGAAGGGGAAGATCCAAGCACTTACTAAGTCGCCTTGGGTTAGCCGATCGCTTAGACCATCGCCCTAGTGAGCTTAGTGGTGGTCAACAGCAACGAGTCAGTGTCGCACGCGCACTTATCAATGGCGGCGATGTAATCCTTGCTGATGAACCAACAGGAGCATTAGACAGCAAGAGCGGCGAAGAAATGCTGCAATTGCTTCAAGAACTCAATAATGAAGGTCACACCATTATTATCGTCACGCACGATAAACACGTAGCGGAATTTGCTGATCGAGTTATCGAAATCAAAGACGGGTTAATCATTAGTGACACCCAAAAAGAAGATACTGAGCTAACCAACGTTTCCAAGCCTACTAACCAAACTACAACAAATAACACCCGTTTTGGGTGGGATCGCTACCTAGAAGCGCTAAAAATGGCGCTATTAGCCATGTCCAGCCATCGATTGCGAACATTTCTCACCATGTTAGGCATTATCATTGGTATTGCGTCGGTGGTGTCTGTAGTAGCTTTGGGTGAAGGCTCGCAGCAAGCAATTTTAAAAAACATCAGTTCTATGGGCACCAACACCATTGATATACGACCGGGGAAAGGGTTTGGTGATCGGCGCTCTGGACGGGTAAAAACATTATTACCCAGTGACGCAACGGCTCTCACATCACTGCCCTTCGTCGATAGTGTCACTCCGTCAGTGAGTACCAATGTGACTATCCGTTATACCAATCAAGCGGTTACCGCAGGTGTGAATGGCGTCGGCCCTGACTACTTCCGGGTTAAGGGTTATACGTTAGCCAGTGGACAATATTTTGATGATTCCAGCGTCGAAACACTAGCCCAGCAAGTTGTGATTGACTACAACACCAATAAAGAGCTCTTTCCAAAAAGTAACGCGATTGGTGAAATCATTTTCCTTGGCGACCTACCTGTACGTATTATCGGCGTGACAAAAAAGTATGAAAGTACCTTTGGCAGTAACGATTCTTTGCGGGTTTGGGTGCCCTATACTACGGTATCGGGACGTATGATGGGGCAACACTATCTCGATAGCATTACCGTTCGTGTCGATGACCAATCATCAAGCAGCGCCTCGGAACAAGCCCTTGTTAACTTGCTCAAAATGCGTCATGGCATACAAGATTTCTTTACCATCAATACCGATACTATCCGCCAAAATATTGAAAAAACCACCGCAACGATGACGCTGCTTATCTCTGCAATTGCGGTAATTTCTTTGATTGTCGGCGGGATTGGTGTAATGAATATTATGTTGGTATCAGTAACAGAACGCACCAAAGAAATTGGCGTGCGAATGGCAGTGGGTGCGAGACAAAGTGACATCTTACGTCAATTTCTCATCGAAGCCGTTTTAGTCTGTTTATGCGGAGGAGTATTGGGCATCGGCCTTGCGTACCTCATTGGCATGATATTCCAATATACCGGTGGCAGTTTCCAAATGATTTACTCAACCACTTCTATCGTTGTGGCATTCTTATGTTCGACGCTTATTGGTGTTCTATTTGGCTTCTTACCTGCACGAAGCGCCGCTCGACTCGATCCGGTAGAAGCATTATCAAGAGATTAACCCATGAATAAAAATAACAAGCTTACGATAAAGTTAGGTTTAGTCGGCTTAAGTTCGATTCTCATGATTGGGTGCAGCTCAACTCCCGAACACATGACAGTGGAAGAAGTCACGACAATACCAGAGCATTGGGCCGTTGAAAGTAACCCTGTAACACATATCGACCCTTGGTGGCTGAAGTTCAACGATCCCAAATTAACAGAATTGATTAACACAGTACTCAAGGAAAATGATGACCTTGCCCTTGCGACACTGACATTGCGAATAGCACGATTGAATGCCGGTTTAACCTCGAGTGATAAATACCCGCAGATTTCATCCAGCATCGATGGGTCCAAAAGCATCGGATTAAGTTCTGGCAATACATCAAATCGCTATGCCGCCGATGTATCACTGAGCTATGAACTCGATCTTTGGGGACGAGTGTCCTCAGAAATAGAAGCCGATCAATGGTTAGCAATGGCAAGTGCCGAGGATAGAGAAAGTACCGCTCAATCACTCGTTGCAACCAGTGCATCTCTGTACTGGCAAATTGGCTATTTAAACACTCGAATTACACTGAGCGATAAAAGCGTAGATTACGCACGTCAAACGCTCGCTCTCACGGAAAAACAATACCGCTCGGGTGCCGTTTCCCAACTTAATGTATTGGAGTCCAAACGTAATCTAGCGGGACAAGAAGCCAACCATAGTGAACTGCTTCAACAACGTGTTGAAGCCTCTAACTCATTGGCTTTCCTACTTAAACAGACGCCAGAAAACACATTACAGTTTGTCGATACTTTGTCGACGGCTGAGTTACCCGAAATAACAGCTGGATTACCCGCGGATATTCTAGCTCGTCGCCCGGATGTAAAAGCGGCACTTTACGAATTAAAGTCGGCACTTTCCGATGAAAAAGCGACAACAACCGCCTATTTCCCAACCCTGACATTGACGGGCTCAATCAGTGATAGCAGCACAAGTCTTAGTGAACTGTTGACGGATCCACTCGGAACATTAGGGGCCAGCTTGGCGTTGCCATTCTTACAATGGAATGAACTGAAGCTCAATCAAGAAATCAGCCAGTTAGAAACTCAAGCGGCTTTGATCACTTATCGTCAAACGCTCTACAGTGCCTTTGAAGATGTGAATAATGCATTGTCTGCTCGTTCACACTATCAATATCAAGGGATAAAACTTGATGAACAATACCAAGCTGCGCAGGCCGCCGAGCGGATCTACGCAAGTCAATATCGGCACGGGGCAGTCAGTATTCAAGATTGGTTAGATGCCCAAGAAACATTACGTGAAGCGGAAGAAAGCCTACTTGAAAACCACTATAATCAATACAATGTTCAAGCAACTTTGTATCAAGCCCTTGGCGGAAGGGATATCGCTCCACAAGTCTCCACCGAGTAAACGATCGCCTCAGCCGAACACCACTTTCGGCTTCCCTTTTATCTTATTTTTCGAATTCACAATTAAGTGCTTGATTTAGATCACACTTTGTACGTATAAATAGAGTTCGGTTTTCACACGATGAACGTATATATGGATATATCTGTTTTATTGGTCTTTATACCAACCTTTTTCTTTGTTTCTGCCACTCCAGGAATGTGCATGACTCTTGCTCTCACACTAGGGATGACCATTGGTGTGCGTAAAAGTATGTATATGATGGCCGGTGAGCTTATTGGTGTTGGACTCGTCGCAAGTGCCGCCATTATTGGCGTTGCCGCTATCTTGTTAAACCACCCGCAAATATTTCTGCTATTAAAAACGGCTGGCGCAGCGTATCTATTTTACCTTGGCACTCAAATGTGGCGTTCACGAGGAAAACTGGCGATCCCAGAAGATTTAGACGCAAAACTCGAGCCCTCTTTCTATAGCTTAGCGAATCAAGGTTTTATTACTGCGATTGCAAACCCGAAAGGGTGGGCATTTTTTATTGCACTATTACCTCCCTTTATCCAAACAGATCGTGCGTTACTACCTCAAGCCAGCATATTAATTAGTATTATTCTGTTGTTTGAATTCATCTGTTTAATGCTTTATGCCACAGGTGGACAAACCTTACGAAAAGCACTTCTCAACAAAAATAACGT
Source organism: Vibrio phycocola (assembly GCF_054404255.1). Lineage (NCBI taxonomy): Bacteria > Pseudomonadati > Pseudomonadota > Gammaproteobacteria > Vibrionales > Vibrionaceae > Vibrio > Vibrio phycocola. The sequence goes on along the minus strand of NZ_JBTAMQ010000007.1, from coordinate 64,496 downwards.
TGTATTGATGAATCGAATTTCAGGAACGTTAATGATGGGCGTTGGTGTGTGGCTGGCATTAGGGTAAGTCTTAGGGAACTATAGACTAACGCAGCTAGAAAATACCCTATGGTCATATTTCTAGCTGCTTTTGGAAACTAGCATCTGCATCTGGACAAGAAAGGCCTCAGTAAAACATTTCTCCACTATCGACATCAAAATAGATCTTATCGCTGACGCGCAATCCTCCACAATAAACAAAATACACATTTCGTTCCTTGTAGTTTATCGAACGCATCCACCCTTGTACCTCTTCAAAGTCTTCTGGAGTGCATATTTTCTCTTTGATCAAACTGTCTGTGATCGTAAAGAATTTTTCTTTATACATATGAAAATTATCGGATTTTCCTATGTAACTGGTGAGCATTTCATCTCGTTCTTCTTTGGTTATTATCGGCACCCAATCAACAACACCATCCATTTTGATCCATTCTGCGTACTCTTTATCCCCATCATTTAAAGTGTAGTAACCCGAAATTCGCCCCCAACCGTCTTTAATTTCGATGACATTAATTGATTCACTCTTATAGAGATAACGGTCTGGGTAAACTTTGTCATCAGGCTGATTTCGCACTGGCAAACGCCTCTGATTGACAAAATAATACGTATTTACACGTGTTGAAACAGCAGGCTCTTGCGGAGCTTGGTTCGCTTGAGCGTTAGCTTCTTCTAGTTTTTGAGCCTCTTTCGCTGCCAATTCTGCTGCCGCTATAGCCTCTTGCTGGGGTTTCTTCACAAACAAATAATAACCGGCACCAGCAGCTCCTAACCCTAATAAGAGCAACACAACCATCAATACCTTTTTCATATTTCATCCTTATAGCTTCATGGCTTTATATCGGCAGCGAAAGAAAAAGCTTAACCTATTCTCAAAACCCTCAAATCTCATGGCCATGCTCTCGCCCCTTAGAGAAGTCGACACAAAGTCTCATCCTATTATCGATGTTATTTTTCAAAACGAATTCTAAAAAACTATCCCTATAGAAATAGAGGCTATTCCACCTTGTTTATATACACTGTAGGATGATGAATCATATTGTGCCATCTGCCGCACCAATAAAACGCATTATACGACTCGATGCACAAGTGTAGTGCTAATACGGTGTTGTCACGGTAGCAATGCCAGTCGTGGTGGGGAATGCGAACTTGGCTTGAAACTTGTAGTTCCAAAGTAACCCTCGCTGAAATATCGGACATTTAGGAGATTGAATAGATGCAAGACACATTAACTATTGTGTTAGCTGGAGGTATGGGATCTCGTCTCGCACCATTAACTGATGATAGAGCAAAACCCGCGGTTCCTTTCGGGGGCAAGTATCGAATTATCGATTTCACTCTTACTAACTGCCTTCATTCGGGTTTACGAAAAATATTAGTGCTAACGCAATACAAATCACACTCGCTCCAAAAACACCTCCGTGATGGGTGGTCCATTTTCAACCCTGAATTAGGCGAATATGTCACTGTCGTACCCCCACAAATGCGCAAAGGTGGTGCATGGTATGAAGGCACTGCAGATGCTATATATCACAACCTATGGTTACTAGAACGCAGCGACGCAAACTACGTGGTGGTACTGTCCGGCGATCATATCTATAAGATGGATTACGCCGCGATGTTAGAAGAACACAAACAAAGCAATGCATTGTTAACCGTTGCATGTATGACAGTCCCTAGGAATGAGGCATCAGCATTTGGCATCGTCGGAGTTGATGGCGATGAACATATTACTTCTTTTGTCGAAAAGCCTATCGATCCACCTTCCATCCCTGGCGATCCTGATAAAAGTCTCGCGTCAATGGGAATCTATATTTTCAATATGGAAATCTTAAAACAGGCTTTGGAAAAAGATTCTCTGGACGAAGGGTCAAATCACGACTTTGGTAAAGATATTATCCCTCAGTTGATTGATACACAGTCTGTTTTTGCCTACAACTTCTGCGGCGATAAGGGGCGTGTAGCAAAAGATAATTACTGGCGTGATGTCGGCACTATCGACTCTTTCTATGATGCCAATATGGATCTTCTAGAACCTGTTCCACCGATGAACCTTTATCAACGCGATTGGGCAATTCGCACTTATGAACCGCAGTTTCCACCCGCTCGTACGGTTTCGTCTGTTACAGGAAACGAGGGCATTTTCATTAATTCAATCATCGCTAACGGTGTCATTAATTCGGGTGGTTCGGTTCAGCATAGTATTATTTCGTCAAACGTCGTCATCAAAGACAGCGCCACCTTGATGAATTGTATTATTTTCGATGATGTCGAAATAAACGAAGGATGCCAGTTGATCAACTGTATTATTGATAAACACGTTCGCGTCCCCGCTCACACTCAGATTGGAATCGATAACGCAGAAGACGCGAAACGCTTTCATATTTCTGAAAAAGGCATCGTCGTCGTTCCAGAAGGTTACGAATTCTAAACTCCTTTCTCAGCAAACACCGTATGATGTTGTTACGGTGTTTCACTGGCAATTATCAGACATTCGCAATGATTTCAAAACGGCGTCTCAAATAATTGGGCTAATTATTTGATTACCGTCCTACATATCGTATATAACGTTGAATACGTCATCAATCTAGGAAATTGAACAATGCAAAAAACAACACGAATCCTTCCTGCAAACAAACACGTTGCACTGGTTGCACACGATCACTGCAAAAAGGATTTACTCCGCTGGGTTGGCAACAATAAAAGCGAACTGCAAAAGCATTTTCTTTATGCCACTGGAACAACTGGACATATTTTAAGCCAAAAAATGGGTCTCGCTATAAAATCGTTAATCAGCGGACCAATGGGGGGAGATCAGCAGCTTGGCGCTCTTATTGCAGAGGGGAAAATAGATATCCTTATCTTCTTTTGGGATCCCCTAAATGCCGTTCCGCATGATCCGGATGTTAAAGCACTATTACGTATTGCCAGTGTTTGGAATATTCCAATTGCAACTAATGAAGCCTCTGCAGACTTTATGTTCGCGTCTGATTTACTAGACCAAGAAGTTACCATTGAAATTCCCGATTATCAGGCTTATCTCGAAGAGAGAAAATAACGCACATTACTTCGATTTTGAGACATCATAATCACCGGATAATAGCTCTTTAACAAAGCTTGAGCCTCCGGTGGTATGAGTCACCCACACCTTCTCTCGAGCTCGAGTGAGTGCGACATAGAATAACCGCCTCTCTTCAGAGTCGGGATAGTCGTCACCATTATCCACCAAAACAGCGTCTAAAGATTGAGTCTTGTTTCGCAGTGGAAACTGCCCTTCATCGACATTAACAACAATAACATAGTCAGCTTCAGCGCCTTTGCTTCCATGGCATGTCATAAAGCTCAGGTTCAATTGTCGATATGTCTCTTCCCAATCAGAGAGTAACTCCGGACGCTGACTATTGGTGCGAGCTAAAAACAGGACTGACTTTCTGACATCAGCACCTCGATTAATTTGATCAAGTATTTTTTCAATGCTCGTTTGCGGCGCAACAAAGACACTGTTACGTTTACGCTCAACCACACTGTTTAATGTCTTGATTAATTGATTCGGATTTCGCTGCACAAACTGATTAGCCACTTCACCAATCTTGTTATTAAAGCGATACGTCGTATCGAGCTCACTGATCGTTGAATTAGCAAAACGCTCTTTAAACTCAGTGGTCAAAGAAACATTTGAGCCCGCAAATTGGTAAATCGATTGCCAGTCATCACCAACGGCAAAAAGCGTTGCTTTTCCTTTGTCTTGACGACATAAGGCATCAATAAGCTCGAGTCTAGCCGGAGAGATATCTTGATATTCATCCACCATAATAAAGCGCCAAGGAGATTTAAATTTTCCTTTTTTAATATAACGAGTCGCTTTACTGATCATGCTGTCAAAATCTAACTCACCACTTTCCTCTAGCATCTCTTTCCAAGCTTTATAACAAGGCCAGCATAGAGCCAATTCGCTGTTTAGACGAGTATAATCAGCATGGTCAATGATCTGCTCTTGCAGCGCCTTTTTACCTTTACCTAGCATCGCCAATTGCTCTAACTGCCTAAGTAGCCACTGAATTAGTTTCGGATCTTCTACATGACTTCCTAGCTCTTCATCACCTTTAATATACGCAATCGGCCACTGCCCAAGGTGTTTCTGCCAGCGTTTAAAATTAGTTGGTGTCATCCAATGCTTCTTAAGCCATTCTGCACACCATTTCGTTTTTTTCTTTGCATCCGTAGCAATTGAAGAGATCTGTACACGCTGCTCTTCGACCTGATTAATAATCGCCAACCCTAACTGATGAAAGGTATTAATTTGCACATGATTCGCAGCTGGTCCCACTTTCCCACGAATACGAGTTTCCATCTCTTTTGCCGCATCTCGCCCAAATGCGAGCAATAAAATATCATCGCCAGTGGCGAGATCGGATTCCAGTAAATACGCAACTCGAGCAGTCAACACACTGGTTTTTCCCGAGCCAGCCCCAGCCAATATCAAGTTGTGATCGTCATTCATCAAAATTGCTTTCTGTTGAGAAGTATTTAATGGAGAACTCTCAAACTCTGAAAACAACGTACTCCATTTTGGGCTCTCTTGGACTAACCAATTTTGGTTTCGTACATCTAATTTCGATGCTGAGTGATCAAACCATTCACTAATGTTACTCATTAAATCGGGAATGCGTTGTTGTATTTCTTCCATCGACATCTCAAGTGACTCGAGGTCCTTGGCAACTGATGCACTCCATTCCATCAGCATTGAGTGACGTAAAAAGCCTGAATTGAATTCAAGTTGATGTAACTGCTTACGCCAGCGAGGATAAAATTCGCGTAATTTTTGGCATTGGTCTTCGTGCCACTGTTCGTAAGACGTAATTGCATTTTTTGCAAATTCTCGACATTTTGACCAAGGTAAGCCTTGCACTACCCATGCATATCGACTCCCATCTTTAGGCTGAGAATAAAAGACCAACTGCCCCCAAAAAATGCCACGTTGAATATGAATGGAACCATCCCACACGCTGAATGGAATTTGCTCTTCTATCAAGGCTGAACTGACAATGACCGTGTCATTGTCGAGTTCAACCTGACAATATTCATCATTTATAAAATATTTTGCAGTCTGATTTGCCTGTAGCTGCATGCTGAAAACTCTCTTCTGTATTTGGGGGTATGTTAACTCAAACGAAAAAAACGACCAAAAAATGTGATTGTTTTCTTGGAACAATTCTCATGTAAATAGTCTTGCTGCGCTATTTCAATCCGACCTATCTTGTTTTATTCTAATATACTATTGTTCTTTCTTAACTGTTGACTTCCAGTGTCTCTCCTAAATTCATTCACACATCATCTACGAAGCTATTTGAACAACAAAACCATTAACTACGCACTAATGATTTTAGTTGCTCTATTGGGTGTCGTCATCCCCACTTGGTTTTATCAAGCTCATGTTTGGATTACACCGCTAATCTTAGGCGTTATTGCCGCAGCGCTGGCAGAACAAGATGATGGCCTGATTGGGCGATTTAAAGCAATTTCATTCACACTTCCCTGCTTTGCCATTGCGACCTATTCCATTGAAATATTGTTCGACTATCCAGTTTATTTTGCCATTGGGTTATTTATTTCCACTTTTGGCTTCACCATGCTTGGCGCGATCGGCAGTCGTTATGCCAGCATCTCCTTCGGATCATTGTTGATCGCAATCTACACCATGATTGGAGCCAACCAAAATGGCAGCGATTGGCTTCAGCCTATATTGCTGCTTACAGGCGCTATTTGGTATTTCATTGTCTCGACGATTTGGGCTGTGGTCGCACCTCGCCAGCCTATGCGCCACAGTCTATCGTTGGTTTTCGAAAATATCGCCAATTACCTCGATCTCAAAGCCGAGTTATTTCACCCATCGGATGATTTTTCACCTCAACCTTATCGCATCAAAGAAGCAAACCTTAATGCTACCACTGTAATTGCATTAAATAACTGTAAAACAACGTTTTTAACGCGTTCCAAACGTGGCAATATCCACACCAGTCAAAACCGCTTTCTCAATATTTATTTTCTCGCACAAGATATTCATGAACGTGTAAGCTCCACTCATTACCGCTATCAAGATCTCGCCGCTCAATTTGAACGCAGTGATGTGCTATTTCGCTTTAAATATGTCATTGAATCCCTCGCCAGTTCTTGCCGAGACGTAAGCAAATCCATCAAATTGGATCACGCTTACCAACATGATGCTAACGTAACGAAAGCACTGACTGAATTGCAGCGTTCTCTCGACCATTTAAAACAACAGTCAAATCCTGAGTGGCATTCTCTACTTAGCCAGCTGGGCTATTTATTCGACAATTTAGCGACCGTCGCGAAGCAACTCGACAATATTAGTCAACCTACAATTGAAGCATTGGATGAAAGAGATTTAGATGATCACAATGTCCACAACTTAGAAAATATGTGGCGACGCGTTAAAAGCAACTTAACGCGTGAATCACTATTATTTCGACATGCAATAAGAATGTCTGTTGCGCTAACCACTGGATACGGGGTAATTCAAGGATTAGACTTATCACTCGGGTATTGGATATTACTCACTACATTATTTGTCTGCCAACCGAACTATGCCGCGACAAAGCAGCGTATTACGCTGCGCATAATTGGGACAATTTCCGGGCTGATTATCGGAAGCGTGTTGCTTTCTCTGTTTCCTTCACAAGAAAGCCAGGTTACTTTTATTGTCGTGTCTGGCGTACTTTTCTTTTCATTTAGAATTAACAACTACGCTTTTGCAACAGGCTTTATCACCATTTTAGTCCTGTTTTGCTTTAGCCAGCTTGGAGCGGGTTTCAATATTATTATCCCGCGATTATTTGACACCATTATTGGCTGTGTTCTCGCCGTACTTGCGGTCGCGTTTATTTTACCCGATTGGCATGCACGAAGGTTACACATCGTAATGGCAGAAGCGATAGAAAAAAATAGAGTGTATCTTGCACAGATCATTGGTCAGTATCGCATTGGAAAAAAAGACAGCTTATCCTATCGAATTGCCCGACGCGAAGCACACAATCAAGATGCGGCGTTAACGGCGGCAATCAATAACATGCTTGCAGAACCGGGACGTTACCATACTGCGACTGACGAGAGCTTTCGCTTTCTAACTCTCAATCATGCCTTACTTAGTTATATCTCCGCCCTAGGAGCACACAGAGACCGTCTGGAAGATGAATCTGTCCACAAGCTAATTTTGGACTCGCATCGAGTTATTCATCAACATTTAGCTCTTGTGCACCAGCAGCTACAACAGCAATCTCCCACCTGCGACACGAGAGAGATTGACAGTAAAGGACTGCAACAACGACTTGCCAGTTGGCGTGATGACGATGACAGCTCCGCTAAGTTAGTGTTACAACAATTGCACCTTATTTATCAAGCACTGCCTGAGCTTCACTCTCTTGCATCTAAGTTGGCGGCTCGTACACGCTAATACCAGCGATTAGGGAATTCCAAATTGACTTTCAGAAGATTGACACTTTGTGGACAAGACCAAACCTCGTTACAAATTCGCAATTCCCAAATGCTTATTAACATTGTGTTTGGTGAATGAATCAGTAAAATGCCAGCTTCAATTTGATTCTGGTTTAATTCATGCCTCACCATTTAAAGAAAAATAACTTAGTAAATGAGCAAGAAACTTGCGCGTCGAGCCCTTCGTCGAGTCAGGTCGCGGCATCATTGCCAAAAAGTGGATCACTTAACGAAAAACTCGTGGATAAGCGCTGGAATTCAATTGATGATGAGGCAATCAAAAACGCTCTATTCGATTCCTATACCCAAAATAACATGGCGTGTTATCGGCAAAATATTGAGCACTTTATCGGCACTGCAAACCTGCCGATAGGCTTAGCCGGACCACTACTCGTGAATGGTCAGTATGCTTCTGGAGAATACCTTGTCCCACTAGCGACCACAGAAGCGGCATTGGTCGCCTCCTATGATCGTGGCGCAAGCCTTATCCATGCCGCGGGCGGAGTTCAATGTATTATCGTAGATGAAGGTGTCTCCCGCACTCCTTGTTTTGTGTTCAACGACGTTATCGAAGCAGCGCATTTCGTCACTTGGGCAAGTAGCGAGTTTAATCGCTTCACTTCAATTGCAGAACAAACTACGTCACACGGTAAAGTTAAAAAGATCGATGTTCAAATTGAGGGAAACTATGTCTTCTTAGTATTTGAATATTTAACCGGTGATGCATCTGGACAAAATATGGTGACCATCGCCACCAACGCGGTCTTCGATTACATTAAGCAGAACTCACCTGTTGCCATAAAACATGCGTATCTAGACGGCAACCTTTCAGGAGACAAAAAGTCCAACACCAATACCCTTCTTAAGGTGCGTGGAAAGAAAGTGATTTCTGATATCTCCATTCCTCGAGCACTTGTCGAGAAATACCTTCATACCACACCTGAGGAAATGGTTAAGTTTGCTGAGATCTCAACCTTAGGAGCGATGCTCAATGGCTCTGTTGGAGTGAATGCACATTATGCAAACGGCCTTGCTGCACTGTATATCGCGTGTGGCCAAGATGCGGCGTGTGTTGCTGAGTCAGCGATTGGTGTCACTCGAATGGTTTTAAATGAACAAGGTGATCTGTATGTCACCATTACCATGCCAAACATTATGGTGGGTACCGTTGGCGGTGGAACCGGACTACCAACACAAAAAGCGTGTCTCGACATTCTGGGCGTATATGGCTCAGGCGGAGCAAAAGCGTTGGCAGAAATTACTGCAGCGACATGTTTAGCGGGCGAATTATCGATTGTCGGAGCATTTTGTGCGGGGCATTTTTCAAGGGCACATCAAAAGCTAGCTCGTGGAAAAAACACTCACATCTAATACGTAGCGCTCAATACCTAGCCCTAAAGCTTACAAAGCCAAACGACACAAGGCCGTTTGGCACGTTACTTTTAATCCATCGCTAAATCGGGCCATAGCGTTTTAAAATCCATACACTCTTCTAGGGCATCAGCTAAACGATCAATCGCCTCAAGCTGTTTGTTCTTGTGGTTATAACCGGTCAATGTCGTTCCATTTACCCAATTGGCGATCAAACCGATTACGTCAGGATTATCTAACACTCCATGCAAATAGGTTCCCGCTATCTGGCCACATTCGCTGATATATCCATCGTGTTGCCCATTTGATAAGGTAATCAAATGTTGAAGTGAGCTTTGCTCATGGGCACAACTGACACCAGAATGAATTTCATACCCCGAAACCAAGGCCTCTGATGTGCCAATGACGAGCGTACCCGATACATTCGCCAATTGTTTTTGCTCGGTCAGTTCAGTATCCATATCCAATAAGGATAAACCTGAACTGCTTCCCGCGGCACTTTCTACACCGCTAGGATCATCAACCTTATGCCCCAACATCTGAAACCCACCACAGATACCGAGTACTTTTCCGCCATAGCGAAGATGACGTTTAATATCGCGATCCCAACCTTGTTGAAAAAGGTATTCAAGATCTGCGCGAGTCGATTTACTGCCTGGCAATATAATCAAATCGGCATTATCTAATCGCTCGCCCTTACCAACGTACCGCAGTGATACTTGAGGGTGATTGCGGAGCACATCAAAATCGGTATGGTTGCTAATACGAGTAAACACTGGCACGACAACATTAAGTTTTGCTTCACCTTCCAAGTTTTGACTGGAGTTGATGGCATCCTCTGCTTCGATATCCAACCCATGTAAAAAGGGAATCACACCCAACACTGGCTTGTTGGTCTTTTCTTCCAACCAATCTAAACCCGATTGCAATAACGCAATATCTCCCCTGAAACGGTTTATCACGAAGCCAACCACACGATTTTGCTCGGAAGGTGATAACAATTCTAGCGTGCCATATAAATGAGCAAAAACGCCACCTCGATCTATATCTGCCACGATAATAACCGGAATATCAGCTCGCTCAGCAAACCCCATATTGGCAATATCATTGGCTCTTAGGTTAATTTCCGCGGGGCTTCCAGCACCTTCAATCATAATACTGTCAAATTGTTCAGAGAGTTGCGAAAACGAATCTATCACCGTTTCCATCGCAACCTTTTTATAATCGTGATAACTGGTCGCTTCCATATTACTCAATGCTCGACCTTGTAGGATCACTTGCGCACCAGTATCACTATTAGGCTTTAGCAGCACCGGATTCATATGCACATTCGGTTCAATACCACAGGCTAATGCTTGTACCGCCTGTGCTCGACCAATTTCTCCACCATCTGCTGTCACTGCACTATTTAAAGCCATATTCTGTGGCTTGAAGGGAGCAACCTTAATATTTCGACGTGCTAATACACGACACAAACCCGCGACTAAGACGCTTTTCCCAGCATCGGAAGTTGTACCTTGAACCATTAAGGCTTTAGAGCTTTGTTCCATATGAAAATCCTTACGAACCCACTCAATATTCGTTGTTACCAGCCTCAATAGACGGCACATTTTGGATGAATTTAACACTAAATCGATGAATATTTATAAATATTGGGCCTAATCCTAAACGTTTCGTGTATTTGTGGCTATCCTATAATGTATAAACCAATGTTTTATCAAATTAATACTGTTATAGAAAATAGGAATAAAGATGACTTGTCGCGCGTGGAATATCGCTTTCTCCGGAATGTTATGTCTGTTTTCATCAACAGCGTTTGCGAACAATTTTAACTACAACTTTTTCGAATTCCGAGCCTCTTCGGGACCACAATCTATTGGCGCAGAGTTTACTACTTACATTCAAGAAAACTTTCACACCGTCGGTCGACTTGATAAGCGCTTTAACGAAGCATTCGATCTCGCAGGAGGAGTCGGGTTTAATGGACCAGCCGGTCCCTTTGTGGATGTTAATGGGCAACTTCTTGTTCACTATACCAAAGCAAATAAAAACGACCATGACGATGGCATGATGCTAGAACTCAATGTCGGCGCGCGAGCTTGGTTAACACAAACTCTTGAAATTCATGGAAAGTTAGGCCAAATAAATGAAGGCGGATTGATCGAAGGTGGGGTTCGTTTCCACTCAACATCGCAACTTACCTTTGGCGCACAAATTAGAAATAATGGGTTATGGGGCCCACAAACAACACTCGGTGTTCGTTTCGAATTTTAAGGATAAAAATGGCAGCTACACCAATCAACAAAAGCAAGGATATCTGTCGGTATTTATCCTCTGAAATGAAGCTTCGCGTAAAAATAGAGTTTGGTCCACATGACACTTATCAATTCACTACGCGTTTAATCGGTTACAAAGCCCATCAATATTTAGCGCTCGATTACCCTCGTTCAGTACACGAAGCACTGCTGGTTCGTACGCTCAGTAATAGTACCGTTGTGCTTCGTGGTATGTGTGATACTGAACTCGGTCATATTGTCGCTTTTGAGACTTCGATTCTGCAAAGTACATTACAACCTTTTCCAATGCTTTTTGTCCGCATGCCTCATCATTTCGTGACTAAGCCCATTCGTCAGCATAAACGAATTAAACTATCGCTACCGGCAACCATTAATCACCAAGATGGATATCGAAAGATCGACGGTACGCTGGTCGATTTCTCCGTGTCAGGGTGTGGCGTACTAGTGAGCGGCGATGATGCAGTAACAAGCGATAATTTTTTACAGAAAGATCTTTCAGTATCAATACACAGTCCTCTCACGACCGTTTTAGGTGCTCACATCGATACACGTGTAGCCAATATGGTAAAACAGCCTAACGGCCACTTTGTGGGACTTCGTTTCTTCCCTCCATTGACCATCAATGAAGAGCTTAAAGACGTACTATTTGAACACACTGTTTTGGATAACCTAACGCATTAATCGCTGTAGTTGATTCCTTCAATATACCTGTTCAATGAACTCAAATAGTTAGAGCCCAAATCAACAACTGTTAATTTGGGCTCTATTTATTACTTATTAAATTAGGACTCGTTATTTAGAACTTAACTTCTAAATTAGTTGAAGCGCCGAATTGATTCTCACCGGCATACGATGCGCCAAGATCAAAACTAACGACATTAAACGGACTAAATCCTATGCCGGCAGTAACACTATTTTCCATCGAACCAACCATATCGATTTCGTAGCCAGCTCGTAGCTGTGCCCAACCCCATGCATTTCCTTCAATACCAAAACGAGCAAATTGCGTATTATCTTCACTTGTCGCGAAGCGTTCTTGCTCTGTGAGGTCTAAATCAACGGCCGCAGTGAAAAAGTCTGACACATAAGCACCAGACACCACAAGCTGAGGATCTAAGGTGTAGCTATCTTGGTTGTCATAAGTCTTAATTTCTTGCTTAAACATATCTTTAACTGCAAGCCCAACACGATAGTCACCTTTTAACCACACAGCACCCAAATCAAGGTTAAATGCACTCTTTGACACTTCACTTTCATCGAAATCTTCAACATCAAACTCTTCAACTGTGACGGTTTGTTTATAGGTTCTTAAACTCTGAATTTTAGGGCTAACACCGAATGAGAAACGTTCGCCATTTATCATAGCCATTTTCGCTAACGCAAGACCCACTTCACTGTAGCCGAATGCAACAAGATCGACAGAAGAAGCATTTATTCGGTTATCTAACGTTTCGGCATCATTTGCACCTGTCGCGTAATTGCTTTCATTCACATCAGCGACCAATTCCATATAGGCGCGAGCAAAAAGATTTACCGAGACAGATTTAACTGGTAACGCGACTGCCAAGCCAGCACCAGCTGTGACTCCGATTGCGCTATTATCAACCAGATCATCAAGTTGAGTGTTCAACTCAGAAACTGTATTCGCATCGATACTCGCAAAGTTTGAATTGTCTACAGCTTCGTTAAAGTCATCGATAAGAGTTTGAATATCATCAATATTAGATAAAGATTCATCGGGATCATTAGCATTCACGTTCAAGCCAAGAAGTACGCCAATGTTTTGATCATCACGATACACTGCTGTCAATGCAGGGTTATAGAAAGGAGCAACAACGAAATCGGCGCTGGTTACCCCAGTATTACCCATTGCGTTACCACGCGCATCAGCAACCCATGTCGCTGAGTACACTGAAGAACTTGCAATAAACCCAGCAACCAGCACTGCTATTTTTGTGTATTGATTCATACTTTTTAACCTTATTTGCTGAAATATCATCTCAAGGTTAAGAATAGTACAAATTATCTAATTGCTAATGTTTATATATTCAAATAGCCGCTTTTTTGAATATTCATCTCTTACAATTGCTTCTTTTTTGATCTTCGGCAACTTTTTCAGACGATACTCAACCTGTAAGGCCACAGAATGATCCCCTATCTCCATCGTCCAAACGAGTTCAAGGGGTGTTTTTCCTCGCAGTGCTTTCGCGCCAGTTCCATTTTGATGTTGCCGAAGGCGTCGTGCAACATCAACACTGATCCCACAGTACAAACGTTGATCTGGCGTTCGAATAAAATATACCGACCATATCGATTGGTTCGGCATAGGTTAGATAAGTTGGTCTAGCTGTTCAGTTAATCGCGCTACCTGAATTTTTAGTTCCGCGACATCTTGTTCAAGTGCGAATACTCGATCAGAGTCTTTTGTATCCAATAGCGCTCCACTCACATTTTCCGATTGGTAATGTGATATATCGTCATCAGAAAAGCATTGCATAAAACGAGATTCACGCTTTCCAGGCTCACGCTCTAATTTCACCACATACTCTTTTGTAAGCAGCTCTTCGAGCACAGACTCTGTTTCCTTAACATCGGCAAACTGGCACATCCGATTTGTTCGAGTACGCAGTTCTCCGGGAGTCTGTGGGCCACGTAGCAACAAACAACTCACAATCCCTAGCTCTTGTTCACTGAGTTGTAAGTCGCCAAATTCAGTATTGCAAAAACGGTGTTGGTACTTACTGGTACGACTATTAAAACTGCTCTCATCACTGACAAGTCGACGAGAAATTAAGCCTTGTAGGGCATCTAATACTTCTGCATCTGACAAGTCCATAACAGGATCACGGTTACTTTTTTGATTGCATGCTGATGTCAAACTATTGAGAGTAAGAGGATAGTAATCTGGCGTTGTGACTTCCTTTTCTAATAGACAACCAATAACTCTTGATTCTATTTTGGTTAACGCTTGCGGCATACTTCGCTCCTTTCAGCTATATTAATGTTCTTGTTGCAGTTTAATCTTAATCACATTACCTGCATTATCCATAACAATAACATTTGATCGTTGTAATTCAATATCAGTGATTAACTCTTGCTCTCGAGCAGTAAGATACGCTTTAGCAAGCATATTTTTTTTGGGTAATGCTTTTGGTAAGCCTTTTACTTTAGGAAAAATGATGTTGGAAGGCTTCATCATCAATACACCGTGTCCAGCCGAAATTTTAGTGGGCACAGTATAAAACTTTTATAACGATAAATAGAAGTATTGATGTGAAGCCCATTTCCTAGACAAGCAACATTTTGATTGATGTAAAGACTATTCGTGACGCCAATGATGTGATTTAATCAAGATAATCTCTTTAAATAACAACTAGGAATAGTTTATGAATAGCGTATTTGAAATAGTGTCACTCGCACGTCGTAAGAACAGATTAAAGCGCGAGCTTATTGATAATGAAAAGAAAGTTCGTGATAACAACAAGCGTGTTGACTTACTTGATAACCTTTTAGATTACATCAAACCAGAAATGACGCTCGAACAAGTGAATGCCATCATAAAAAATATGAAATCTGATTACGAAGACCGTGTCGATGATCATATTATAAAAAGTGCAGAAATATCTAAAGAACGCCGTGATATCAGTCGCCGCATTGCTCAACTAACAGAGCAAGACAAGCAACAAACTCACCCTAAAAAATAGTGAGCAATAAATTCTAACAAGCGGAATACATAAAGTGCCCAAATTCTGGGCATTTTTATTGTACACAAACCGCAAAAAAGAGATGGATTATGTCTACCTTTACAACACGCTGCCCGAACTGTAAGGGCATGAATCGCTTGCCTATAGAACGTTTAGAAAATCGCCCTCTGTGTGGAAAGTGTCAACATCCATTAATTGATGGTGATGCATTCGAAGGAACAGAGAGTAACCTATCGGCGATACTATCTGGACATCTTCCTGTTGTTATCGATTTTTGGGCACCATGGTGTAATCCTTGTATTGGCTTTGCTCCTGTATTTCAAGATATGGCAAAAGAAATGGAAGGTAAGGCCCGCTTCGTCAAAATAGATACCGAAGCTCAGCAGGCGCTTGGAGCTCGTTACCAAATTCGAAGTATTCCCACCATAATGGTCTTCAAAAATGGAAAGCAACTTGACATGATTAATGGTGCTTTACCGAAATCTCAGTTTTCTCAGTGGCTTGTTCAGGCCTTATCTAAACAGCCAATCTAAATTAATTCGCCACGCAGAAGACGGCTCTTCATAAAACATATAGAAATAAAATGCGCCTTAACGTAAAGCAACGTGAAGGCGCATTTTTATCAATCAACACTCTCTTTTAAGAAATGGCCGACTTACTTAAAACCAACCACCAGGCGTTGCAAACTTTCAAGCCGACTCACCAATCCATCTGTACGCGAAACTGAACTTTCAGACAAAGATTGAGTCGCATCTAAAGCAGTTTTCATTCGGTGAACATGATCCACCATTCCCTGAGTTACTTGAACTTGATCTGAAATAGCTTTATAGGTTTCGTTGCTTTGCTCACCCATCTTCTTCAAGTCATCTACAATCGCCTCGCATACAGCTTTACCTTCTTGGGACTTAAGAACGCTGCTTCCCGATGCTTCTTGTGCCGATTTCATTAGATTTCCGGTAGAATTGACCGTTGTTTGCAACACTTCAATTTTATCTCGAATATCTCCAACCGATGAACTGGTTTTCTCAGACAATGCTCGCACTTCATCTGCAACGACCGCAAAGCCTCTTCCTGTTTCACCCGCTCTAGCAGCCTCTATTGCGGCATTTAATGCCAATAAATTCGTTTGCTCAGCAATACCTTGGATCATCCCCAAAATAGCTTCAATACCACCAACGTCGGCATACAGTTGCTCAAGTGCTTGCTGAGACTCTGAAAGCTCTGCACTTAAATCTTCTACAGTTTTCACTGCATCGTTGATCGTTTCAACTCCTGATATGCCCATTTGACGAGCTTTACTCGCGAATTCAGAGCTTTGACGAGCTTGTTCAGCAACCTCATCTATCGCCTGTAACATTTGATCAGAAGATTCTGCAATCGCTTCTGTAGCATGATATTGTTCTGCTAATTCACGTTCTATTGATTTGCTGCTCGCTGATTCATCTTCGGCAGAAGTCAAAAGATAACTCGTCGTATCGTGTGCTCGTGCGGTTACAGCTCGTAGCTCCGCTTTCTTCATAATCAAGGCGAGTTCGATAGACGAAACGTCGTCACAATACCCAGTATAGGGATACTCCATTAGAGGGTTATCATACCCCTCTGAAGCGATAGATTGGACGGCTTTAAATCGTGAATGTAAATTAAACAAAGTGAATAGCTGCCCAACAAAAGCTAAAGACAATAACGAGAATCCGACTTGGTTGGAAATAATGTTGGTCAATAACAATGCCATTGCGGCCATCTGTACACCGACAAGTATCATGGTCCAAGTTAACCAATTTTTTCGCCGTACCGTCACTGTGCCAGACTTCATCTTCTTATACAGCGCGGTTGCACGGTTGATCTGTTCGTCGGTAGGTTTTGTCCTTACTGACTGATACTCATGAATTGAGCCATCTGCGCCCTTGATTGGCGTCACAAATGCCGAAACCCAATAGTGTCCACTCCCTTTACATCGATTCTTAACAAGACCCATCCAGCTATTGCCTGCCTGAAGATATTGCCATAACTGAGCAAATGCTTCTTTCGGCATATCACTGTGACGAATCACGTTGTGTGGATGATCGAGTAACTCTTCTTCTTCATACCCTGAAACCTGACAAAAGTCTTCATTGCAGGAAGTAATATGACTACTTGGCGTCGTCGTCGAAATTAAGCTATCACTATCGGAATATTGTACACGTTCATCGCTCATAGGGAGTCCTTGCAGACTATATAAACTTTGGTTGTTTACATAGTATGTCGATTGTTTTGATTGGCTATTTTTTACTGAAAGCTCAATAAAGATAGTCCATAGCTTAGGAGTGTGCATGTTATGCAACGAGGTATCGTTTAACATCAGCGTATTCTGTTAACTGTGTCAAATTGTTCTGAAGGTTTGGTATATGTTGCACATTGGAATTTACGACTGAAGGTTACACGGCAACTAAATGATGACGACAATAACGTTAGCGTTCTAAATTAGAAACATGAGACGTGATGCTCAGAGTCGATTTGAAATAGAGAATAGAGGGGAAGTGAGATACTTAATGGAGGCGCGTCCCGGAGTCGAACCGAGGTCCACGGATTTGCAATCCGCTGCATGGCCACTCTGCCAACACGCCTAATCATTCTCAAATGGTGCCCCGGGCCGGACTTGAACCGGCACAGCGCGAACGCCGAGGGATTTTAAATCCCTTGTGTCTACCAATTCCACCACCAGGGCAACGCAATATTGCGATGGAGACACCATCAACGAAGAATTTCTTCGTGAGAACGAGGCGTACTTTAACCGATTTACCCAATAGATCAATAATAAAATTTGCTTTTTTATTCAAATGATTAAAAAGCATGCGTCTATGTCGATAACTTATCTAATTTGTTGATTAATTGCACAATGAAGAATGACAAAAATAGCATTGAGCACGTTAGTAAGCTCTAACCGACACCTCGCATTGATACGCCTAACACTTTTTAACCAGCCTTCCCATCAAACTTGGGTTATAAGACCAGCAGTGATCAAACATTGCCATAAGTTGTGGATTTCCATATTTCGATAAACTCACCGCATGAAAACGATTATTTTTCTGCTTCAAGCTCTTCACCTCTGCAAGAACCTCCGGCGACTGTTTAGGTGCTATAAAATCAGAAATAACCACGAGATCCGCATTTGCATAGCGATCATGCTTCATTAATTCTACTGAATGGCTAAGTGCAGGCTCTAAATCGGTTCCGCCTTTAAAGGTGTAACTTAAGAAATCACTCGCCTCGCGTAGGCCGTCTTGTTTGGTTAGTTGATAAGTGATAATTTGAGTAGAAAAGATCATCACATAACAATCTCGGTTTTCTGCTAGCGCTATTTGCATCAATGCATAAGCCGTCGCTTTTGCACATTGCTCAGGAAAGCCTCGCATAGAGCCAGACGCATCAATGCAAACAATGAAAGGGCCTTTATCCAATTCATTCTGCTTAGAAGCCACTTTCGTCGTGGTTACTTTTCTCACACGTCTCGACTTACCTTGCATATGATAATTCATTAACTGCTTATCAATTAAGTGCTTGTAAAATACAACTTCTAGCTCTGGGTGAGAAAGAAACAAGGTCTCATTTGGCAGCATCTTATTGAGGTCGTCACCTTCTTCAACTCCAACAATATCGTCGGTAGCAAATTGTGAATGCTCCTCTACTAGCTGCAATTCTTCAACCTGAGATTGATGATCATCATCACAATCAAGGTTTTGAGCCATGCGGCCAAGCTGCTCAGCAATGTCTTGAATCCCTTTATGCTTCTTTAAGAATTCCGCGTGCTTCTTCATTACTGAAACATCGCCTTTGCTTAACTTTGCCGAAGCCATGTTCCATAACCGTAATACACTTTGAGCATCATCACTATTGGTTACAGTATCCATGGTTCGCATCGTCTCAATGCGTTGATAAAGATCGTCTAATATTCTCTCTTTATTGGACTCCAACTCATTCAATTGAGCCTCTTGCACGGCCGTTAATAAGCTCTGATACCATTGGTCACAAAAGTAGTGAGGAAACATCGGATTAAGTCTGCTTTTCTCGTTACCGAGTAAACATCGAGCTTCGAGATAAAATGCTGAATGCCATTCGAGTGACGTTAGTGCTTCATCAATTTGCGCATAAAACGTTGCTTCACTCCAATGTATAACCTCTTGATATAATGCTAACTCTTGCTTAAATCTATCGGTTTCTGAAACCTTAGTCATTTTCATTTTTACATGACTCTGCCACTTAAGCAGTTGCTGTCGGACAGAACGATTCACATTTTTATTTTCCGCAATTAACATTAACTGCGGCTTTGACATTAATTCATTGACCGCAGAATCAATGATCCCAGACTCTGCAACCATCATCGCTAAATTTATACCATCAACACCCAACATCGTAACCACCCTTACTCTGCAAAATAGCTGCTTAAATTATTAAAACGCGTAATCGACGATTCTGCGGAAGCAATGGAGCTTTCAAGCTCATGTTGCAGTTGTTGTATCGTCGTCTCCATCGCAATAGGCAACGAAGGGTCGATAAAATTATGCGGCAACGCATCGTGGAATGTATTTTTGACCAAACGTAAGTGGGCGTCGGCTTCTTTCAATTGCTGCTGCGCGGTTTCAATTCGCTTTTTCCATCCGACAAATGCCACTTCTCCAAAGCTAGTATTGGTAATAGGAGTCACCAATACTGAACGGTTAGCGATATCTCGGATAACTAAACGTTTTGATGAATCAAGATCAAAATGCAGCATACATAATGCTGAATTTTGGTTTACGTAGCCGTATGCATCACCGCCACTTTCTCGGATGATACGCTCAAGATCCGATTTAGAGACAGAAACCCAGCGGCAGAACTTATCCGTGTTTTCAGTATCGGTTACTGTGATTTCACTCTGAAGCAATACTAATCTCACCAGATCGGATGAATTGCCTTTCTTATACAGTTTTACCGTAGATAAATCCGCTTGCATAACCTGCTTTTTAATCAAACCACTCGTCGTCTCTTGTGAGAGCTCTAGCCCGAGATAGGCCTCAAGTTCAACCTGAATTTCAGCTAGCTCTTCTTGGCAAATTTCGACTTGAGTTCGCACTTTTTGTTGGTCAAAAGCCTCATACAATGCGAAATGTCTTATCACCTCTTGCACTATCAACCTCGATTCAGGACTGTTCCAAAGACAATCTTGTAGCAAGAGCAAATCCAACGGATTCATTTCATCACGGCCATTAAAAAAAGCACTCGCTTTTAACAAACGTAGTGCTTTCTTCCAGCGACGATCGGAAACATACAACTCATCAACACGCCCAGGCAATTTGTCTTCCGCAGCTCGTTCCAATTTCATTTTTAAGCCATATAGCTTTTCAAACATTTCACTACTTAACGAGAGTTTATCCAACTGATGTTGCCATGTTTGATACTCTTCGTTAGTGATCGCAAGTCCTTCTGGAATATGAGCCTCTTGCGACGTACCCACTGTTAGCATCGACTTAAAATTTTGTTTATTTTGAATTCGATTTACAAACACTCTAACTAACATACGGTCATATAGTGCATCTAACCCACTATCCTCATCGGGGAGCTCGTTAGATGCAGAAATAAGTAACCGCATCGGCACTGGTTCTTGCTTGTTGCCATTCTTAAACGTCTTTTCGTTTACCACCGTGAGTAGTGTATTTAAAATCGCAGGGCCAGCCTTCCATATTTCGTCAAGAAACACGACTTGTGCCGTCGGCAAGTACCCATCTGTTAGGCGGACGTAGCGACCATTATCTTTAAGCTCTTTGATACTGAGTGGGCCAAACACCTCTTCTGGTGTAGAAAAGCGCGTCATTAGGTATTCAAAATAACTACTATTATCAAATGCTTGAATCAATCTCTTGGCAATCATGCTTTTCGCAATTCCCGGAGGACCAAGTAAAAATACACTTTCTCCGGCTAATGCGGATAACAAACATATCTTAATGGTATGTTCACGTTCATATACCCCATCAGCAAGCGCACTCGCTAGGTTATTGATTCGCTCCGACAAAAGTGCTTTGTGAGTGTGGTCTGCAGTTACAGCTGAAATCATTTTTACTCAATACCATTATTTATTAACGACCTAAATGTTGACCAAATGTTTCAACATACTCTGTCTTGTTACTATTTCTTATATCAGATCTCTTCGCTAACTTAACAACTGTAAACTATGATTCCAAGAATGAGATATATATCACCTTTTTATAAATCGGTCATACGGTAAGTTATGGGCAGTACTCTTTCGTTCAAAGTTAAGGTATTGTGATTAATAAATTCGCCTATTAAAAAGAGCTCTCAATGACGACGCTAATCCATCAGTGGAAGAATATTCAATTAGTTGAGAAAAAAGTCACTCTTCCAACCGGTCAGAGCATTAATCACACTACAATTGATCACCCGGGAGCAGCAGTCATATTACCGATCCATGAAAATGGCTCTATTTTGCTTATTCGTCAGTTTAGACCATCGCTAAATAAATGGTTAATAGAACTTCCGGCCGGAACGATTGAAGAGAATGAATCACCAGAAACATGTGCACTTCGGGAACTAGAGGAAGAAACCGGCTATAGCGCAGATCAGCTACTGCCCCTGGGTAAGCTCACGCCATTGGCAGGATTTTGCGATGAAATACAACACCTTTACATTGCAAAAGGAATATCACCAAGCCTCAAACGTCAATGCGATGAAGATGAAGTAATTGAAGTCATTTTCCTTTCACCAAAAGACATTGAACAACAAATAATCGCTGGAGAAATTAACGATGCAAAAACCATTGCATGTTTAAGTAAGGCGAAGTTGTGCGGCCTAATAAGCTAAACTTAAATTACCGATATAACACTTCGTTTTATAGTAAAATAAGACTAATTAGAAAAAGCTAAATATTGATATCAAACATGCAGGCAAAAAAACAAGGTCGTCGCAGCGCTGAAGATGCTGAACAAACACAATTACTGATCCTAAAGGTCGCTCATGATCTTTTTTGCGAGTTCGGTTACGCAGGTGTATCTCTAAGAAATATTAGTGATAAAGCAGGAATCTCTCACAGCCTGATCCGTCACCACTTCGGCAGCAAGGAGCAAATTTGGTTTTCTATTTGCAATATGGCAGACGAATTGATCGGAAAATATGCGATCAAGATTGTTGATAATTTATCCTCTGACTTGCCTCCGACCCACCGTGTTTATCAATTTGTTGCTCGGCTTTTAGCATTTCATCTTGTCTATCCATCTTCTATCCAACTATTATCAGATGTCGCTCGAGAAGAGTCCGAGCGCTTTAATCACTTCATGGAAAAAATGGGATCACGTCAGGCTGAAATCATCTCTATTGTGGATACCGAAAATGAGCTTGGTCTGTCTCAAACTGAAATCGCTGAAATAAAATGGCAAACCATAATATTCGCTCAGAGTGCAGCGACAATGCGACCAATGATGAATAGAATCTGGACAGATCAAACCAGCGATGATGAACAGTATTTATTGTTGCACTGGTCCATGTTTAATCAATGGATAAGTCATAAATTTTCTATTCCTGAGAGCGATATTCTAAAGCCAAAATCACTTAATGAAATTGTCTACTCAATTGACCCTTACTGTCGTGAGTGCACGTATCATTCATTAAATCGAGATTGATAGGCTTTCGCTTCTTCAAGTACCTTGGGATAAAAATGCGAAAATTGACTATTTAGTTCATCGTAGTGCTGTTCCAAGCCAGAAATACATTGAGTTAACCCAGCCAACCGCGGCCGACGTGTGCTAATTCGCTCAAGGGCATATGTGATATTGTCGAAAGATTGATAAGACACCAACCATTGTTGTGACCATAACTTTTGACTCACTTGCTGAAAAGAAAGAGGTAATTCTAAATGTTCACTTTCCAGCATTATCGTTTTCTCAGATTGAGCCACGAACCTAAGTAGCTCGGTAGAGTTATATTGCGTCCAATGCTTAGCAAGGCAGTGATCCCAAAACATATCCAATGCTATAGGAACAAAACGCCTTGATGTAGGTTTAAAAAGCAATTTCAGTTCTTTCGAAATCGGATGGCTATCAGTAAACTGATCCACACGACGATGTAAGAAGATACCGCGTTGAACCGAGCTCCCCAATTGCTCTGGTGGAGCACCCTTCACAAAATCGCCAAGCAAGTTACCCAGTAAACTACTGTTAACCTGTTGAGCAATATGAAGGTGGGCAAGATAATTCATAGGTTTCTCTATTAAGAAGCCAACTTTGTTAAGTTGGCTTCTTTAGTTACTCTTCTGGGTATCCATTAGGATTATTTGACTGCCAGCGCCACGTGTCTTGTGTCATCTCTTCTAATGAACGTTTTGCTTTCCAACCTAGCTCGCGCTGAGCTTTCTCTGGATCAGCCCAACATTCAGCTATATCACCAGGACGACGCTCGACCAATTGGTATGGAATCGGTTTATTGCTGGCCTTCGCAAACGCCTCGACCATCTCCAAGACGCTATAGCCATTGCCCGTACCTAAATTATAAACATGTAACCCAGGCTTCAAACCAACTCGATTCAAAGCTGCAATATGACCATCGGCTAAATCAACCACATGTATGTAGTCTCTCACTCCGGTTCCATCTTTGGTTGGATAATCGTTGCCAAACACCGACAAGAACTCACGACGCCCAACAGCAACTTGGGATACAAACGGCATTAAATTATTCGGAATTCCTTGAGGATCTTCACCCAGTTCCCCACTTGGATGTGAACCCACTGGATTAAAGTAACGTAACAGAGTAATACTCCAATCCGGATTCGCGTTTTGAAAGTCGGTAAGACACTCTTCCACCATCAACTTACTGCGACCATATGGGTTGGTTGCACTTGTTGGGAACGACTCGGTAATGGGTACTGATACAGGATCACCGTACACCGTTGCTGAAGAGCTAAATACTAGCGAGCTCACCCCTGCATCACGCATCGCATCAACTAAAACCAATGTACCGTTTACATTGTTATCATAATATTCCAAAGGCTTAGCGACAGACTCCCCAACGGCTTTTAAACCTGCAAAGTGAATTACTGACTCTATCTGATGTGATTTCATTACTTCAACCAGTGCCGCTTTATCTCGAATATCAGCATTGATAAATTCTGGTCGCTTACCTGAAACCTTCTCAATTCGTGCGATAACTGACGATTTACTGTTATATAAATTATCGAGAATCACAGGATTCATACCTGCTTCGATCATTTGAATACATGTATGACTGCCGATATAGCCCATGCCGCCAGTAATTAGTACGTTCATTTAACTCTCCTGAAATTTGGCACGAGTGTAAACCTACACAGCTTCCAAACCTATAATTGATAACTCTATATTAATCTCTAAACGCTGAACAATGCTTTTCGTAACTTGTATAATTCGACATTAACTCAAAGAAAAACCATAGCGGTCAGCCAAAAAGTGCGCAATACCATCATCTTTATTTGATCCAATGGTTGCCGTTGCAATGGCTTTAAGCTCGTCTAAACCTTGCCCCATGGCATAACTTTCATCTGCCTGCTCAAACATAGAGATATCATTGTCTGAATCGCCAAAACAAACCATTCTCTTCGCTCCGATTTGCTTTTGAATAATCTTTGCAGCGTCACCTTTGGTTCCACTAGAATGATGGATATCAAGCCAATACCCGCCTTGGTGATACATGTCATGACCCGCAAAAACTTCAACACCTTTTAAATGCGCCAATGCTTCAGCCACTTCCATTACAGCCGGATTGGTCGATGCTGAAAATATATTCAACGTATGGTCAGAAATATTAGTATGGTCTTGTTTTTCTTGAATTTTTACACCTTGAGAAACGAGAAACTCTGCCCACTTCTTCTCTCTTTGCGATGTAATTCCTGAAATAATGGCACTGACGTTGTTTTCATGATCTATCGTGTTTATCCACGCTTTGATCCCTTTTTGGTGTAAACAACGACACACTTCTTGCACCTCATCTGGATCCATTGGTAATTTGCTAATTACCGTGTCTTCATTTAGGTCCCACAATAACACCCCATTTTTATATGCTTGAGGATACTTAAAAACGACATCAGGCAGAGCAGCGCGTGCTCCATGTGGCATTCTTCCTGTCGCAACGGTCCAAGCAACACCAAGACGATCCAAGTTTGCCAACGCTTTCAATGTCGCAGGAGATAGCTTTTCATCTTCATTTAATAATGTGCCATCTAAATCAAATACTAATAACTCGTCCAAAAGAATGTCCTTAAACATATGCTCACAAAGAGCGTAAAATATAGGTTCAGAGGCGATACAAGTGACACAATATCTTGCAGGTTAGTCTTGCCCACTCACTTGAGCGAGTTCGATTGGATAATTGCGCTGCTTCGCTAACTGAATTGCGTACTGTTCTATGACTTCTGAACTAAGACCGATTGAAATCGGGTGAAGTTCTTCAATTGATTTTTGCCCATAATCCTGTTTGGGTACCAGTGACCATTGCTCAACAATTTTCACTGCTGCTTCCAAGGCCGACGAGCCCTTGACCACTTCCATTCGAGCATAATTATTTGCTTCAAATGATACATCTGCTGTACGTAAACTTTCATCATCACCCGGTATTTGTTGTGCTCCAAATAACGGTTTCGATTCTACTACAGCCGAATCAAACTGAGGGATAAATTGGCTTAAATAATCAATCGCTCGCTCTGTGTGCTTTTCAATCGCAATATCTTTCCATCCGTCGCTTAACTTAGCCTGCAAATAATCAGGTAAGACAGGCTGGGATGATTGGTCAGATGAAGCAACCAAACCTTTTTCAAACAGTGTAATTCCATGTGTCATACCATGCAGTTGAAATACCCCGTTTCCATACGGCGTAAACTGAGCCATTCCAGTTGGTGTACCACGTTCACCATGAAAAACAACTTCAGGCCATTCAACACTATGATCAACCCATCGTGCGACATAAGCCGATTTAAATTCAACCATCCGTTTCCGTTTAGCCTTGATATGATCATCGATGTTACCGGTTTCGTACCCACAAGCATTAATCAAATACTGAGATCGAAGATGGCAAACCTCTCCTTCGGCATTTTCATACTCAATATCCCATTCAGAGTGTTCGTTATTAAATTTTGTATCAATAACGTTAGAATTCACCAATACTTGGCAATTACTAAATTCTTCTAATGCAAGACCAATGGAAGCCGCTAATCGAAATACACTCCAACCATATTCTTGAACGATAACAACCGGATACTTGATCTTCTCCAAATCCGTAAACTTGGCGAAAGGGATCATCCACTCATCAAGTTTCGATGGTGAAGTGCAAAGATCTTGACTCAAAAACTTTTCAATATCAGTACGATAGTAGACTTTATAGTAATCGTCAGCATCACCAAGCACATTATTTTTTTCATCATTCGCGACTAATTCTCGATACGCCGCGACGATCGTTTCAAGACGTTCAATGATAGAATTGGGAGAACCGGGATCGTACTTTGGTATTGCAAGAACCGTTGGACGTTTATTGATAGTATGAGGAAACAGTCGGACTGAATCGATCGACTGCTTGAGTAATTTAATACATTGCTGAGGCGATATATCACGATACAAATTTCCACCAGCATGTAAGTGACAAATTGGTGGCCCATCCACTAAGCCAGAACCTCGCTCTAAAAGTGTCACATCAACGCCAATCGCACTAAGGTGCACCGCAGCTGTCGCACCAGCAATTCCACCACCAACAATAGCGACATTAGTAACGCTTGTATTCTTGGTTTTCAATAGCTTAACCTTCAACCTCGTTAACGATAATCACTCTAGTATAGTGTCTAAAACGTGGGAGCTGAATCACATTTTATACTTATCTTTATCGAACACTATAATCCCATTTCTGAGAAGATAATTTTTTAAAAAAAACCTTGACTAGGGGTAGATAAAACAGCGAATTTAACCTTCCTTAAGATACTAACAAGTCGCAAAGCGTTACCCCGCTTAGCCTATCTGAATTCTGGATCTTTTCACTGCTTCAGTTATCCCAAACTTTATCCACTGATTTTGTGGATAACTGAGAAAAGATCCAGAACGATTAGATCGAAGGCTGTTGATATCTTGATGAAACCATCTTATAAATACTATTTTTAACTACTAAAATCAATAAGATAAATGTTATTACAGGTGTTATAAGCCAAAGATCAATATGCCATTGAGGATCACTGTCAAACACTTGTAGCATAATCAATGAACTGAGTAAGTCAGAGATCATACTGGAAACCAATCCTGCGACAAGCGCCATTACACCGAACTCGGCCCATAGCGTCATGGTGATGGTTTTACGGCTCGATCCTAAGATTCTATAGAGTGACATCTCTTGAGTTCGTTGGGCCAAACTTAGCTTCAGTAATGTCGCAATTAACAGAACCCCTGCAGCGACACCAAATAATGCCAAAATGGAAACGGCGGAGACTATCTGATTCAGCAAGCCTTGAATTTTCTCCAACATCGACGACATATCCACAACACTCACAGTAGGATACATCTTTGACAATTCGTTCAGCCGTTCTTTTTCCTGATCGCTGATTCGATAGCTCACCAGCCAGGTAGCTGGAAACTCAGCCATCACATCGGGCGTAAAAATAAAGTAGAAATTAGGTTTCATTTCACGCCATTCGACCTGACGAATAGAATTGACCTTAGCACTAAAATCGCGACCATTGATCGCAAAAGTTAAACGATCACCCAGTTTTAGGCCAAGATCTGATGCGACTTCAGATTCAACAGAAACCCCACCATTTCCAACCCACTCGCCTTCTAATACCTCATTATATTCGGGAAGGTCATTTGCCCAAGTAAAGTTGACTTCACGCCTCAAAGAGTCACTAGTTTGTTCTCCTCCCGCGTATTCTTTGGCATCGGAACCATTAATTTGAGTGACACGACCGCGAGCGATAGGAAACATCGGAGAAGAATCCAATCCTTGTAACTTCGCTTGGTACGCGTCTTTGTCCTGATCGGCAATATTAAATGCGAAAACATTCGGCGCATTTTCAGGAATGACACGATTCCAATCAGAAAGTAGATCACTTTTTACTAACCACAATGTTGTTAGGAGCAACAAAGATAAGGTCAATGATCCCAATTGCATCCCCGAAGTTACGGGGGTTCGGTTTATACGGCTAAGTGCTAGTTTTAGAGGAGCTCTCACGGTCACATAACCCATCAGTTTAAACAAGCCCAAACTAATACACCCTAGCAACACAATCAGCAGGACAATAGCGAGAATAATTAACCATATTATTGGGTTATTGCCGTAAGCGACCAATCCAACCACAATCGTAGGTAGCAACAATAGCCACCACTTCGGATCAAATCGTGTATTCTGCACCGTTTGAATAAC
The DNA here is from genome assembly GCF_054404255.1 of Vibrio phycocola. NCBI lineage: Bacteria > Pseudomonadati > Pseudomonadota > Gammaproteobacteria > Vibrionales > Vibrionaceae > Vibrio > Vibrio phycocola. The sequence goes on along the minus strand of NZ_JBTAMQ010000007.1, from coordinate 36,193 downwards.
CGCCATTGCAGGTAGATTGATCAAACGTAAAATAGGTATCCCCATTGCCGGTATAGAGACTGCAATACAAGTCAATATCGCCACTGTGAATGGTTGGCTACCAAGAGAAGGTAATGGATCGGGAAGAAGATCCGCCATAGGAATCCGTAAGATATATTCAAAACCCAACCCAAGTGCGACACCAATAACCATGGCCACAGAAAGAAGTATTGCAATTTGTGTGAATAACCACGCTGAAAGCCAACGTTTGTTTGCTCCCAAGCTTTTCAGCATTGCGATTGTTTTACGACGAGATTGCGCATAGTGATGACAGGTTAAAAACTGCGTTGCACTTGCCATGAGAACGACAATAACGACCACCAACGATAGGTATTGCTGCGTCTTGGTAAAAATATCCGTGGTACGACTGCGCCGATCAGTATCTCGCCATTCATCTCCCGGTCCTAATTCCACCCCCTGCTTGAGTAATGCTATTTGCTCGGCATCACCATCAATAAAAAGGCGGTATTGAACACGGCTGCCAATTTGTGTTGCCCCAGTTTTATCAATGTCGCTTGCGTGCATAAATACGGTGGGTCGTTGACGGAAAGGATTGAAATTTAATCCAGGCTCCTCGCTAATGACACCGGAAACCTTCGCGGCAAAATCCCCAACGGCTGCTTCTTCTCCCGTTTTAGCCTTTAAAGACGCGGCTAGTTCAGGATCTAGCCATAACTGACTTGAGGAAACAGAAGAAAATTCCGTCCCATTTTGATCAAGAACTAAATTCCCTTGCAACGGAAAAAGATTTTCTACCGCTTTTACCGTCACGAGCTTCATTTCATCACCCACAAACATCATGCTGGTGAAGCGAGTCATTAAGCTTGAAGTTAAGTCCCTTTCTTCTAGCTGATCGAGCAGTGTTGCAGGAATAGGGTTCGATGAAACAAAAACGATGTCGGCCATCAACGCATCTTTGCCTTGTTTGATGACGACTTGCTCCATCCTGTACGCTAACGACGAAAGTGCAAATACACTCGCGACAACCAAAATCATCGCCATTAAAACAGGCCATAAGTCACCTTGGCGTACTTCTTTCCAACTCCATCGGAATAAAGCTTTTGCTAGTGAAGCGTTCATCTATTCGACCTCCCGCAATACACCAGATTCCATATGTAATCGTCGATCACAGCGAGCAGCAAGCGCAAGATCGTGAGTCACCAACACGAGGGTTGTTCCATTTGACTGATTGAGTGAGAACAGTAACTCTATGATTTTGTCTGAAGTAGCGCTATCTAGGTTTCCTGTAGGCTCATCAGCGAATAAGATTTGTGGATTAAGCATAAAAGCACGAGCAATAGCTACGCGTTGTTGTTCACCACCAGATAATTGAGAAGGTAAATGGTGAATACGTTTACCTAAGCCCACCTGTTCAAGCAATTTTGTTGCTCGCACTGGATCTTCATTATCTCCTCGTAAAAGTGAAGGCAATGTCACATTTTCTAACGCACTTAAGGTAGGGATAAGTAAAAAGCTTTGGAAAACAAACCCTATTGACTGACTTCTTAACTGAGCACGTTGTTCATCGTCCATCGCATTCATCGACTTACCCATAATCGCGACGTCTCCTTCACTCGCGGTATCCAATCCGGAGATTAACGTCATTAATGTCGACTTACCTGCCCCTGAAGTCCCAACTATCGCCACACTCTCTCCAGCAAAAATCTCAAAATTTGCATCAGAAATGATTGTTAATTGTTCTTCATTAGTAGAGACTATTTTTTTTACTGAATTTACTGCAATAATTGGAGAATTCATGATTCGACTGATTTCCTTTATGTCATTATTTATTTTATCAGCACAAGCGCACTGTTCGTCGCTTCTCATTCTTGGTGATAGCTTAAGCGCCGGCTACCAAATGGCATTTGAAAAAGCATGGCCAACATTATTAATTGAAGAAATGGAACAACTCGATACTCCTGTTACTGTCATCAATGGTAGCGTATCAGGCGACACCACTGCCAATGGGGTGATCCGTCTGCCTTCTTTGCTCAGTCATCACCAACCCCAATTTGTTTTGATAGAGCTCGGTGCTAATGATGGTTTGCAAGGTTTTAACCCTTCGATTGCTCGAAACAACCTGCAGAAAATCATTGACCTTGTAGCGCAATCAGGTGCAACCCCAATTCTGATGCAAATCCGAATTCCAACCAACTATGGTCAACGCTACAGCGACTCTATCAAGAATCTTTACCCAGAATTGGCCAAAGAAAATAGTATCAACCTAATACCATTTTTCCTTGAAGGTGTGATTACAAAACCTGACTGGATGAAACAAGATGGCATTCACCCGAATGAGCTTGCCCAACCATGGATTGCTCAATTTATGGCAACACACCTTGCGCCTATAATCCAAAGTTCGACAACTAATTAATTATACGACAATAGGAATTGTTTGCATTTACTAGTGTTTACAACAATATATTTACTGCGTTAACTCAATGATATTTACCAAGATTTACAATAGTGTTAACGCAGACTGAGTTCTACCATATTAAGTAACTTATTATCTCTAAACATAACGAGCTGAAAATTATAATATTTTATTTAAATCAGCTTGAACAAAATTATATATATCCTCATGTCTCGTCTGAAAGACTTATTCTCTCCAAAGTAGCAAATGAAAAATACATCTCATTTTTGAGAGGTTATTAATAATCATGTTTATATGCGATGTTTAAAATGTGAATATTTGCTAATATTTCCACTTATTTTTCAAAGAAACATTTCGAGCAAGATGAAGGTAATAGAAACAAAAACAGGCACTTTAGTTACTGGTGTACATTATTCTGAGGCAAACGCTCTCAGAGGTTCACTTCGTGCTTTAGTTATAATTCAGTGACCGAATCATGATGAAGAAACTATTTGGTAACTGGCGCATTATTGTCGATTCAATATCTGATTATTTGGATGTTTCAACGATCGAAATCGTTCTCTGCCAAGACGAACGCACAGAGATCATTTGTCGCAGTAAAAATCTTAACCAAGTCGGCGATACTAACCATATTGATGTTGAGAGCATTAAAAACGCTCTTTTCCATTCGCTAACGCCAACTTCCTGCAACGAATTCATGGAAGGTCAAATAATTCAAAAGTCTGAATCCATTTGGTATTGCGGCATAGCCTTGTGTGATCCTCAACTAAAACCATTTGGTTTACTACTGATTGCTGATAATAAACCGCACCAACTACAAGATTCGCATTACCTACTTCTCAATAGCTATAAGTTGATTATTGAAGCTCAATTGAAAATGGAAATACAAGAGATAGAAATTAATCAACTTAAGATTAGTTGCGGGCAAGAGCTGTCAACGGCGCTAGATACACCATGTAACTTAGTCACCGACGCGCTAAATCAAGAGATTATTAAACGAAAAAGTGTCGAAGAAGAACTCAATTACCATCGATATTACGATACAGGGACAGGGTTTCTTAATCGATTCGCTTTAGAAGTTGAGTTAAAAAATCACTTTTCCAACACAAAAAATGTGCAACCATTTGCACTTATTCATATTGGATTTAGCAATGCCAAAAGCCTACAAACGCGATTTGGCTATAAAGAATGGGAAACGGTATTAACTCAATACCACGATCGCCTAAAAATACTGGAAAATACCACTGGTATAAAAATAGCACGCCCAAATTCCATCGATCTTGCGCTGTTGGTTCGTTCTCACAATCTCCATCATCAGGTTGAGTCAATTTGTTCCCAGCTTCTAGCAATTAACAAGTCTGTTTTTAATATTCATAATCAAGTAACCCATTTACACAGCTATATTGGGATTTCTACATCACATAACAGTTCATCCGTCGATGAGATACTTGATCAAGCATCCTCTGCAATGTTGTCATGTCGAGATTCCGGATTGAGTCACTGTTATCATTCTCAAGCACTATCTGACTCCCAATCTCACCACCATCAATTGGAAGATTACTTGCTGCAAGCGGTTCGCAATGAAGATCTCATGCTTTATTTTCAGCCTAAGGTTTGTGCGAAAAGTAAACGCTGGACTGGTGCAGAAGCCCTGTTACGTTGGAGTCACCCTACATTAGGCGATATATCCACTGAAACATTAATCCATATGGCGGAAAAAAATGGTCTTATTTTTGAAGTCGGGAGCTTTGTTCTAAGAACTGCGATAGAAAAAGCGAGCCAATGGGTTGGCCACATTAATGACTTTAAGATGGCTGTCAATATTTCGGCTAAACAGTTAAAAGATGTTCGATTTGTTGAGCAAGTTAAGCAGCTACTTAAGGATTACAAACTGCCACCTCATTTCCTCGAGATTGAAGTGACCGAAAGCAGCTTAATCACAGATGAACATATAGCGTCTGACACTCTAAAAGTATTGCACAAACTTGGCGTTACAATATCACTCGACGACTTTGGTACTGGATATGCTTCGTTCAACTATTTAAAAAAGTTTCCGTTTGACTGCATAAAAATCGACAAAAGCTTTATTCATCCACTTGAACATAGTGAAGACGATCGGGAAATTGTGCGTTCAATAATCCAAATTGCGAAAATTCTAAAGCTGAAGGTGATTATTGAAGGAGTCGAAACGAAAGAACAAGAAGCCTTTCTTATGGGAGAAGGCTGTGACTATAACCAAGGTTTCTTATATGGTCATCCAATGCCCGCTGACGATTTTGAAAATGGCTTAATCAATCAATATCCGTCTTTTAGCCAAACATGGACGCGTCACTGAGTACGTTTGTACTACCCCAGTTCCATTGCATTCGCTATAATCAGTTCAAATTTAAAATTAGAGTATTCATTTACTCTAATTTTTTTGTTCAACAACAGCGAAAGGCTCCATGGATCATTTAATCTCAATTCTTAAACCATTAGAAAAACAGAACTTTCGCGCCTATCAGAAGATAAAAGGCCAGTATGAATTTGGAGATTTCTCCCTAATCATTGATCATGTCCAAGCAGACCCTTATGCCTCATCATCGAGGTTTCGTAGCATAAAGCCATGGGCTCCGAGTGGACTTGGATGGTTGAGAGAAAAATCGCAACAGTACCAAATCGCAGCTCGAGATTACATCGCTCGTCATTTTGCTCAATTGGCCCATAGAGACAATGCATTGCAAATGGCAAGCAGCGGACAAGTAGTGCTAAATAGTACCTCTGTCGTTTTTACTGAAGAAGGTATCGAACTTAGATTTCGCGTAAACCTGCCTGCTGAAGGACGAGATATTTTAGGTAAAAAAGCCGTCAACCTCCTCACCTTTCACTTACCAAAATATATTCGCCGTAGTACTTCCGAACGTGAATTGGACATTGAAGCCCTCAAACGTCACTGCGAAGTCATTGAAGATCAGGCCTATCTAAGAGAGCAACTTGCTCAACATGAGCTAGTTGCCTTTGTCGCCAATGGAAGTCTATTACCGCGAACATCGGGTAACAGTGACACGCCAATGAAAGAGGCTATCCTTTTTCAATCGCCTGAATCAATGCAAATAGATCTCGACTCTATTTATCATGGCAAAATTAGCGGAATGGGGTTAAAGAAAGGGATAACCTTGATCGTTGGTGGCGGTTTCCATGGAAAATCTACACTTCTCACTGCGTTACAAAAAGGCATCTACAACCACATTCCCGGAGATGGTCGTGAATTTGTAGTCACAGATGAAAGTGCTGTAAAAATCCGAGCTGAAGATGGACGCTGCGTTCATGAGCTTGATATTTCAAATTATATCAATCATTTACCACTAAAGCGTGATACTCACTGCTTTAGCACACAAGATGCTTCTGGCTCAACGTCGCAAGCTGCTTGGCTGCAAGAAGCGTTAGAGGCAAACTCAAAAACACTTTTGATCGACGAAGATACCTCAGCAACCAACTTTATGATCCGTGATGAGAGAATGCAGGCTTTGGTCAACAAAGGTGACGAGCCCATTACTCCTTTAGTCGATAGAATCGGTCAACTAAAAGAAGAAGCAGATATATCGACAATTATCGTTATGGGTGGGTCGGGAGATTATTTGGATCTTGCAGATTGTGTCATTCAAATGCATGACTACAATGCGCTGGATCTCACTGATAAAGCGAAACAAGTGGTCGCGCTTCATCCTTCAACGCGTACCAATGAAAGTGAAGCGAAACTCTCTTTTCCAAATGCCCGTTCGATTCGAGTTAATCCTCTAGAGAAGTTGCTCAAGGAAGGTAAATATCGCGTATCTTCAAAAGGAGAGAAGTTTCTCCGTTTTGGTGCTGAATCTATTGATTTAACCGCACTAGAGCAGCTTGAATCTAACCAAGAAATTAACGCAATAGGTTGGCTATGGTTCCAGTTAGTACAACAAGGTCAAAATATTGTACCAACTTCTTGCTTTGAAGCCATGCTTGACGATGATTGGTACGCTAGAATGCCGCCACATGGCGATCTTGCCAAACCTAGAAGCATCGATATTTTAGCGGCGCTTAATCGATTGAGAAAAGCGCAGTTCTTATCAAATTAAACTATGCCTCTCTATCAACGAGCCTATAGACAGAGTACAAATGCGAATTAAGCTTGGTCATTGTGTCTTAACACATGCCAAGCTTCACACATAAGCCTAAACTGCTCAACATCACCATCATCTCTATCAGGATGCCAACGTAAAGCGAGTTTTCGCCAACGTTTTCGAATATCTGAGAAACTCGCGTCGGAAGATAACTGAAAAAGATTCAGCGCATGAGTCCGGTCCATATTGAGCGCTGGACCACAGCCAACATAATCACGGTACTGCTGCCAAAATTGATTCAACAAACGCTTTACTTCTGTATCTGATGTTTCGTAGTTGGCCCAATCGGTATAGTAGCTACGTAAAGGGTCTTCAACATCAATACCCATCCGTTGACTATCTGTAGCAGATTCTTGAGATGACAATACAATATTCATCGAGTTAACTTGCAGCCAGTTGTCGGGTAACAGCGCCTCTTGAAGCTGGTATAAGCCATTCATGATGAGAAAGTTTCGCTTAAACATATCTCGGTTTGGTGACGCATCAAGATCGGAAATATAACCCTGTTCATTTAGTTTCGCTGCGAGCGTATGCACTTTCCAAATTTTCGGCTCACTACGCAGCACGTCAAAGATAGGCCAAACTAAAGGATTATCCATCAACGCTTGTTCTGTCACTATCGTATCTTGGATCGAACTCATCAACATTGCCTCCTAGCAATCCCACTATTGAACTGCAATCGTCTAAGTTTGTCGACTGTTCAAATCAATAACACGCAATATCTGAGGTTAAGATCAAAAAATTAATTGTACATTGTTCGATTGGGTAGCATAATGAGATTTTAATGATGTAGCTGGATGAATTATGTTCTCACGAGTCCCCAAACCACTGTCGATTTTCTCATGTTGTTTCCTGTTGCTAGTGCTTTTTTCACTTTGGCGTCCAGCATCGATGGAAGTTTGGCTTGCTGAAATGATACCTGTTTTCGCCATACTCTCTTTAGTTTGGGTAATCAGCTTCTCATTCAAATTTAGTATCGCAAGTTACTTATTTATGTTTGCTTGGCTTACTTTACATACCATTGGTGCTCGATATACCTTTGCGGAAGTGCCGTTTGATTGGTTCAACAATCTAATAGGGTCAGAGCGAAACAATTTTGACCGCGTCGCGCACTTTTCTATCGGGCTTTATGCCTTCCCCATCGCTGAATATTTAATCAGAAAACAATACTGTAATACACAATTAGCCACTCTTGTGGGTTTGTTGTCCATTATGAGCCTTGCCGCTGGCTACGAGATTATTGAATGGTGGTATGCGGTACTTGCTGGCGGAGATGCTGGGATAGCTTTTTTGGGCTCTCAGGGGGATATTTGGGATGCACAAAAAGACATGCTATGCGATACACTGGGGGCAGTCTTAGCTCTTGCTTTCATCCCGTTTGCCGTTAAAGCCAACTTTTGGACAAGAGATTATGTTTCATTATTCCTAAAATAAGAGTCACAATTAACTATCGCTCTAATAGAACGTAAAAAAGCCCGCGATAACTGCGGGCTTCTTAATGACGTCAATGTTCTAAATGAACTTACAGAAGATTGATACAATCTTGAGCAATGACCAACTCTTCATTGGTAGGAATAACTAATGCAACCGCACCAAGCATTTCCGACCGAGCAATCACGCCAGATTCACCAAATCTAGCCTGTTCGTCTCCAGCTTCATCTTCGACAAATCCAAGAATTTTAAGCTTTTTCAAAATTTCACGGCGAATAGGCAATGCATTCTCACCGATGCCGCCAGTAAATACGATTGCATCTAAGCTATCTAGTGGAATTAAATAAGAACCAATGTATTTAGCAACACGATAAGTAAAGACTTCAAATGCTAACGTTGCTCCTTCGTGACCTTCGGCCATTGCATCTTGAATACCTCGAGCATCAGAGGTTAGGCCTGATACACCCAAGAAGCCGGACTTTTTATTCAACACTTCAAAAACTTTTTCAGGTTCCCAGCCTTTCTTCAATAGAAACTCAATAATACCTGGATCTAAATCTCCTGAACGCGTGCCCATCATCAAACCAGCAAGCGGAGTGAAGCCCATTGAAGTATCGTAGCTCTGTCCATTTCTCACGGCACACACTGATGCGCCATTACCTAAGTGAACAGTAATTAAGTTACACTCTTCTGCGGGCTTGTTCAGCATTTTTGCAGCTTCACGGCTGACAAAGTAGTGGCTAGTGCCATGGAAGCCATAGCGACGAATACCATATTCAGTGTAAAGCTCATTGGCAATCGCACCAGTGAAAGCGCGTTTTGGCATGGTTTGGTGGAATGCAGTATCAAATACAGCAAATTGAGGTAAGCTAGGAAATGCCTCCATAGCGGCACGAACACCAATAGCACCAGCGGGGTTATGCAGCGGCGCTAAATCACTTAGGCTTTCAATTTCTTCAAGTACCGTGTTATCAATTCGAACTGAAGATGTGAATTTCTCTCCACCATGAACAATACGGTGTCCTACCGCAACAATATCTTTATCAAACCCTAAACTTTCAACAAGAGCAACAATACGATTTATGGCATGCTGGTGATGACTGTCTGGATGAGAGATAGCTTCTTCTGTTTTCTCACCTTGATATTTCCAGCTCACTACAGCTTCAGGTAAACCAAAACATTCACCTAAACCACTCACAATTGCATCACCAGAATTTGAATCGATGACAGCAAATTTTAGCGATGAACTACCAGAGTTGATAACCAATACATACGAATTTGACATGGGGGGTACATTCCTGTTTGCGGATTAATTAAGAAGCGCTCCGCTTCTCCATCTTACATACCCCATTATTCAATATCTTTTGAAATACTCAACTTTTTTTTAATCTATTCATTTTTTTTATAATCATTTGTATGATCTAACTCAAAAAATTAATTATTTTTTGGCTAAAAGTAAATAAATAGTACAAAGAACACACCGTTCATTACTGAAATGTTAAATCTAGAAAAATATGAGAATTATCACATTCAAAAATATTTTAATATGATCGTTATAACTTTAAGGTTTGAAAATAAGGAAGTGATAAAAGAAGAAATGCTGCAAAGAATACATATGCAATTACAGCACAACTCAATTGATTTGCAGAGGCTAGCGGTATCGACGCTCTCGAACCCCTTTCTTCTGAACATTATGATGCCCAGTATCGTGGTACACTGGCTTACCACCACCTCGACCATGCGTTGGCCCCCAATGTCCAACACAACCCGATAGTATCGTCACCAATACTCCAACAGCAATAAATCTAAGCATCTAATCCCCTTATTAAGAATCTAATTGAACGCTGTTCATTAAATTTACTAAAATTTAAGAATCAGCGCTACTCCAATTACTTAAATTTACATTAAGTCTCAACATTCTTAGTATTGGATATAGCACTGGAGTTGTTCTGAAGAGACGTTCAGTTTTGCATGAAGCTGCGCAACAAAATTATTTATATCACCAAACTGACTGTTTGCCTTTACTACAACATCTGATACTAGTAGATCATTGTCTTTCAATGTCACTATGGCACAAGCGACAGGATCACCATTTTCATAACCAAGATATAACTCACATGGCTCGGAATAGATAACTTGAGTAAGAAACTCGATAATGTGGCCTTTATCTAAATCACTATCATATTTTTCTGCTTGCAATAGCGCAAATGTCACTGTTAATCGATGAAAATCAACCAAGTAAATGTCGTCAAGGTACTGTGGTAATATTGGTAACGGGCACCATGCTTCACACAAATAATGCTTCTCTTGTTCCATATATAAATCACATCCAGCAAGGCTTTCTTTGGTTGGATGCTCTACCTCGACTTGCTGACGTAGCCATTGATTTTTTAGTTTTACAATGGCATTAGCACTATCTCTCATATTGTTCCGTATAATATTGGTTAAAAATATTACTCAACAAAGGTCAGACTTAAATAAGTCACGTTTCATTCAGTCAGTGATATTGCTATTATGACCTTTACTTCAGTTAGTTGGAAATTGTTATGAAAAAAACTTTACTGCTTGCTCCTCTTCTCGCAACAATGCTAAGCGCTTGTGATAACAGTGAAGTAGGTGATGTGAGTCTTGGCTTGTTCACAACTCAAGATATTAAAATTAATAACCTTGTTGATCCCATAGTAACAGGCGTGACTTGTCACGTGGCGAGTATTGAGGCGGATTTAAGTCTTGCAGATCCATCAGATTCTTCAATCGCTTGTCGTCAAACCGGTCCGATTACCGCTGAAATGATTGCTAAAATTGACAAGTCTAATTCAGGTGATGTGGTCTTTAAAAAATCGAAAAGTATTTTCTTTAAGACAATGAAGATTCGTAGAATTTTAGACGCTGATACGCAAACTTTGTTGTATGTTTCATACTCAACCAAAGAAACCTCTGGTAGCTTCAAGCACAGTTTGTCGACGGTTCCGCTTTGGGGTACTCCTGCTTATACTGAGCCACAGCCAAAACCATAACGAAATCGAAAGCCAACACAAGCAGTAAAGATTTAGAGCGACAATATTACTTCAGGCCGCTCTAGATCCCTTTTCATTTAGATATGCCTGTAACTTTGTGCGCTCGTTAACGAACTGAGCGCATTCTCACGCGACGAATAACAGCAACCAACGCCATCAGCAATAAACCAACCTCGTGAATAGCACCAGCAGCAGCGCCACTTGCCGATGCGGCTACGATATCGTTATCTAATGATTCGTCACCGGTAAAGTCTTCATCTGCAGGGTCTTCATCTGAAGTGCTCTCCGATGTATCTTCGTCCGAAGCATTGTCATCCGACGTATTGTCATCTGAAGTGTTATCACCCGAAGCCTCATCATCTGACGTATTATCATCTGAAGTTTCATCATTCGAAGCCCCGTCATCTGATGTATCGTCATCTGAAGTGTCATCACTCGAAGCCCCGTCATCTGATGTACTGTCATCTGAAGTGTCATCACTCGAAGCCCCATCATCTGATGTATTGTCACCTGAAGTGTCATCACTCGAAGCACCATCATCTGACGTGTTTTCATCTGATGTATCCGAAGAATCATCAATCGCTGAAACATCATCTAGTGGTTCACCGTTAACAAACGCTTCTCGTTTTGCTTCCGTTGCAACATAGACTGATGTAACGCTTGAATCGTAAGTGCCGGCCATTACGCCTTCTATCCAACCAATATAGTCAGCTAGCTCAGTATAGTAGGAAGTCACGTCTTTACTACCACATCTTGATGGACCAAAGCTCGTAATCCCGACTTGAGTATATGTGCTACCACTAACATGATAGATAGGGCCACCAGAGTCTCCAGAACAAATTCCAGCCACTAGATTATTGGTTGTTGTATCTTTATCTGAACCTTCAAAACATATCTGTTTATCGGTAAATCTATCACTGTAATTCGTGCCATAATCCGACGCGAGAGATGACTTACATCCGTCATTGTCTATATAGTTCATATTTGCTGAGAGCAAGGTATTGTCAGACGTTAAATCATCGTCATCAGTTTTACCTAATCCGATAGTCACATAAGTGCTATTTTCTTCGTCACGATATGATTCATCAGCAGGCATGGTTACAATTCCTGCACTGTTTAAGCTGCTCTCAAGCTCAATAATAGCAATATCATTAGCCCATAAATCTGAGCCAGAATTATCAAAAGAAGTGAAATAATAAAACTTTGAAGCGCGGACGGTATCTACGGTATCTAACCAGTTAGACATGTCATCAGTTTGTCCAACGGCAGTAAAGAGCATATATTCTTGATCAATATCTTCGTCATCAAAAATACAATGTGCAGCCGTTAAAACGAAAGTATCACTTAGGACGGTAGCACCACAAAACGATGCACTACGATATGTTCCATCGTATTCAACACTGTCCCAAAATAGGCTGGCGAAGTTGGGATATGAGGTAAGTGACGTTTCATCACCATTTACGATATAGGTCGAAAGATCCATTGCCATTACAGCTGGTAAGCAACTGAACGTTGAAAGTAGAGTCGTTAACTGGCGTTTCATGATGGCATGTCCCCACGCTAAAATATTGACACCATCATACTCTAGACAAAATAAAAGGGGAACACCTAGTGATCCCCTTACCATATCAAGCCTCAAAAACATCGCACGGCTAACATACCATTATAAAAACGAGTCGAAAGTCAATTTTATGACTTCCAATAATAACTAACCTTATTTACCTTTACCTTTTGAGAAGCAAGAAAATATGTTGAAACGGCGTATTAATGCAATGCATGCCATAAGTAATAACCCTAGAGTATTGATACTACCAGAGCTCGCTGATGACGAAGAGATCACTTGAAAAGAACCATCTGAACCACCAGATGAACCACCGGAAAAGCCGAAGGATAAATACGCCGAACGTTTATTATCTGTTGCGGTAAACACACTCGTTGTGCTGGAATCGTAACTTCCATTCATAACACTTGTTATCCATCCAGTGTAATCCGCCACTTCTGTGTAGTATGACGTCACCGTTGTCGAACCACATTCACTAGGTCCAAAACTGGTAATTCCAACCTGAGTAAAGCTACCACCATTTTCGTAATATATAGGGCCACCTGAATCGCCTGAACAAACACCAGCAACGAGGCCATTTGTAGTGCTACTCGAGTCAGCTCCCTCAAAACAAATTTGCTTGTTGGTAAACAAGCCACTATACCCCGCGCTATAATCTGCGAATAATGCGTCTTGGCAGGCTGCATTAGTGATATACGTCATGTTGGCAGATAATAAAGTATTGTCATCAATATCATCATTATCATCGGTTTTGCCTAATCCAATAGTGACAAAATTATTACTCGTATTGCGGTAAGACTCATCTGATGGCGTGCTTACAGTCGCATTGCTATTTAAGCTACTCTCCAATTCAATGATGGCAATATCATCAGCCCATAAGTCAGAATCTGTTCCACTAAAGGAGCTGTAATAGTAAAACTTTTTGGCACGAACTGTCGTCACCGAGTCAGGAAAATTCGATGCATCATTAGTTTGTCCAACGGTAGTAAACAACATGCTGTATTCGTTAGGTTCATCCCCATCAAAAATACAGTGCGCCGCGGTCAAAATAAAAGTCTGGCTTAGTACTGTCGCACCACAATATGGACCAGCATAGAGCCCATCATAATCAATACTATCGAAAAACAAACTCGCGAAATCAGGATGCTCGGTAAGCGATGTGCTTTCTCCATTCACAATATACGTGGAGAGGTCATTTGCGGTTGTCGTATTTACAAAACAAAGCGCGGCTACCAAAGTCAATAAATGACGTTTTATCATAGATTCGTCCTAGCGAAATTAACTCTTGTCATAATACGATACCCTATAGAAAAGGGGAACATATCATGTTCCCCTTTATCAACAGAATTGCATGATACGTGTCTTACCCGCGATAGTAACTCTGCGGTACAAAAGGCATCTTACTTACGGTCATCGGTAACATTTTCCCCCGAACTTCCGCTTGAATTTTGGTTCCAACAGCTGAGAAATCACTCTTCACATACGCCATCGATACAGGTACACCTGCATTTGGTCCAGTCGTCCCACTGGTCACCATTCCGATAGCTTGACCCTCTTGATCAAACAATGGCGTTCCTTCTCGAACCGGTGCTTTAGTCTCACCTATCAGTCCTACACGCTTGCGAGCCGCAGATTTATTTGCGTGTTGATCATGAATAATCGATGCCCCGGGATAACCACCGGCACGTACACCACCTGCGCGCCTAGCTGGGCTTAGAGCCCAAATCAGGCTCGCTTCGATCGGTGTTGTCGTTTCATCAAGATCATGACCATACAAGCACAAACCGCACTCTAGGCGCAGTGAATCTCGAGCGCCTAAACCGATCCATTCCACTTGCTCGAACGCTGTTAAACATTTAGCAAGTGCAACTGCATCTTGGCTAGGAACCGAAATCTCATAACCGTCTTCACCAGTATAGCCGCTTCTACTGACAATGCAGTCAATTCCTTCAAGCGTCACTCGTGCGATATCCATAAACACCATATCGGATACTTGAGGTGCTAGAGTTCCAAGTACCGAAGCAGCTTGAGGACCTTGCAGAGCAATTAAAGCACGATCATCCAATTCGGTTAAAGTAACGCCTGGCTTTAGGTTTGCTTTCAAATGAGCGATATCAGCTTCTTTGCACGCTGCATTCACCACGACAAACAAACAATCGCCTAGATTCGCCACCATTAAATCATCGAGAATGCCACCCTGTTCATTGGTAAAAAAAGCATAGCGCTGTTTACCCGATGGAAGATCAATCACATCAACGGGAACCAAACTTTCGAGCATTGCCGCAGCGTTTTCACCGGTCAACGTTAATTGCCCCATATGGGAAACATCAAATAAACCAGCAGCATCACGAGTGTGTAAATGTTCTTTCTTTACACCTAATTTATACTGCACTGGCATTTCGTAGCCCGCAAACGGCACTATTCTCGCGCCCTCTTCAACATGTAAATCATATAACGGGGTCTTTAACAACGTACTCGGTTGCTGCTCGTTAGCCATGACAATTCTCCATACCAATGAAATGGGTTAAGACTGGCCACAATAGATGACCAACTTAAGATGTTGTGTGTTTCCAATAATAAACAAGAATGAGAAAATTGAAACTATTTAACCATTTTTCTACTTAAAAACCGCTAATACATAGCAATAGGTAAGATATTTAAAGAAGAAGAGTGCGAAAACAGGGCAATTCAAGCACTGAAATAGTGATTTATTAGAAAAGTATCTTATAAGAAACGAATTATTTAGCCGTCACCCAGAGGATTTCTGCATCTTTTTCACTGACAGAAATCAACATGTGTCCCATATTTGCATCGTAATAAACACTGTCGCCTTTCGTGAGGTTTACGGGTTCGTAAAACTCAGAATAAAAAGTCACCTCTCCTTCTAAGATTAGAAGAAATTCTTCACCATCATGACGAACCCAATCACCATACTCTTCAAAAGTTCGCGAACGCACCTGTGTTTTAAATGGCATCATTTTTTTGTTCGATAATTGAGTAGCAAGTAACTCATGTTCGTACGTTGGAGTAGGATGCGGTTTCCCTTGCATAGAACGGGTGACATCTCTGCGTCCAGTTGCAATGATTTTCTTAGGCGGTTCAAATAGTTGAGGCATATTTATCGCTAGCCCATTGGCGAGTTTTTGCATAGCCTGAAACGTTGGTGATATTTGCTCATTCTCTATTTTACTTAACGTAGAGCGTGCCAAACCCGTCTTCTGGCTTGCTTCTTCCAAAGTAAGGCCAAGATTCAACCGAATATCTTTAATTCGTTGGCCGAGTTTTAGAGGCTGAATATTCTCCTCTGCTGAATCTTTTTCTAGCAACAATGAAGGATAATCATCAAATATTTCATCTTGCATTCTACCATCCTCGACCTTAGTCATTTTTATACGGTAAATCATACGAGTCACACTCCCCTATATCATAACGGCTTGGCGTGAAAAATGCACCTAACCCATAAACGCAAGAGAAACATAGTTTCCTATTGGAAATTTTAATTGAATATTGCAGGTTGAAAAGGTATGTTATCGACATGTTGAGTACGCCTATAGTTGTGCGTTTATTACCCCTTATTTTTGATTTGATTATTTGGAGAATTTGTCATGGACAATACGTTGAAGTTTACTGAAAGCCACGAATGGGTTCGCGATAATGGCGATGGTACTGTCACGGTGGGTATTTCCGAGCATGCTCAAGAAATGCTTGGCGACGTGGTATTTGTTGAATTACCAGAAGTCGATGCCGAGCCAGAAGCCGGCGATAACTTCTCACTTGTTGAATCTGTAAAAGCAGCGTCTGAAATTTACATGCCTATCAATGGCACGATTATCGAAGTTAATGAAGATCTCGAAGGCAGCCCAGAGCTTATCAACGAAGAACCATACGAAGGCGGTTGGATTGTAAAAATCAAAGCAGCAGACCTTGCAGAACTTGATGGCCTAAAATCGGCTGAAGATTACTTCGCCGCTATCGAAGACGAGTAATAATTTCGAGGTGGTGAACACTGCTTTTAACGTAAAAGTAGTTTTTGCTGTTTTCAATATCGTCAACCACCAACCTATTACGGTGGTTGAAGTGCAACGCTAGATTTACCAAGGTACCGGAATAATGACACAGTTACTGAATCGTCTTTCGACTCAAAATGAGTTCGTCTCACGCCACAATGGCCCTAATTCAGCGGATCAGCAATCCATGCTTGAAACGCTTAACGTTGATAGCCTAGATGCGCTCATTGCTCAAACAGTGCCTCAGTCGATTCGTCTAGAGCAGCCAATGTCATTAGCCGCACCTATGAGTGAATCTCAGATGCTGAGCGAGCTGAAAGCCATTGCTCAGCAAAATCAAATTAAGCGTACCTTTATCGGTCAAGGATATTACAACACGTTCACACCCAACGTAATTTTACGGAACGTGCTGGAAAACCCAGGTTGGTATACTGCTTATACGCCGTATCAACCAGAAATATCTCAAGGCCGACTCGAAGCGTTACTGAACTATCAACAAATGGTGATGGATCTTACCGGCATGGAAATCGCCAACGCATCGCTGCTTGATGAAGCTACAGCGGCAGCAGAAGCCATGACCTTGTGTAAGCGCGCTGGTAAAAGTAAGAGCAAAGTATTCTTCGTTGCCGACGATGTTCATCCGCAAACTCTAGAAGTGGTGAAAACTCGTGCCGAATACATTGGGTTTGAGGTCATTGTTGGCGAACTCGACTCGCTTCCTGAACAGGATGTGTTCGGCGCTTTGATTCAATATCCTGGCACCACAGGTCAGGTTCGTGACCTTACGGATGTGATTGCAAAAGCCCAAGCCAACAAAACCCTTGTTGCCGTTGCGACTGATTTACTGGCCTGCGCACTGCTTAAGCCTGCGGGAGAAATGGGCGCTGATGTCGTGATTGGTTCGGCGCAACGTTTTGGTGTCCCCGTTGGTTATGGTGGTCCACACGCCGCATTTATGGCGACACGTGATAAACATAAACGTACCATGCCCGGCCGAGTAATTGGTGTGTCTATCGATACTCACGGTAACCCAGCGCTGCGCATGGCGATGCAGACTCGCGAACAGCACATTCGCCGTGAGAAAGCGACCTCGAACATTTGTACCGCGCAGGCGTTGCTGGCAAATATGGCCTCTTTCTACGCGGTATTCCACGGCGCAGAAGGATTACGTACCATTGCTCGTCGTACTCATCATATGACCGCAATTTTGGCGGCTGGCTTAACAAAGTCTGGTTACGAACTCGAGTACAACAGCTTCTTCGATACTATTACGCTAAACACAGCGAACAACACCGATGCGCTCTATGCAAAATCACAAGCCGCCGACATCAATTTACGTTTGCTACCGGGTAAACTTGGCATCAGCTTAGATGAAACCACCACTACCGAGGATATCGCGGCGTTGTTTGCTATCTTCGACGTGAAGGAAAACATCGAAGCGTTGTCTTCAGCGATTGCCGACAATGAGTTTGCCGCGATTCCTGAAGCCTGTCGCCGCGAATCTAAGTACTTAACTCACCCCGTATTCAACACGCATCACAGCGAAACCCAAATGATGCGTTATCTAAAACAGCTTGAGAACAAAGACTTCTCGCTGACCCACGGCATGATTCCACTGGGCAGCTGTACCATGAAGCTCAATGCCGCGGCAGAGATGATTCCTGTTACTTGGCCTGAGTTCGGTGCGATTCACCCATTTGCTCCCCTTGAGCAAGCGGCGGGTTACACCGCATTAGCAAAAGATTTAAAAGAGAAGCTGTGTGAAATTACCGGCTACGACGATTTTTCTCTACAGCCAAATTCAGGGGCATCGGGCGAATACGCGGGACTGATTGCGATTCAGCGTTATCACCAAAGCCGAGGTGAAGGCCATCGTAATGTGTGTCTAATTCCGAGTTCTGCACACGGAACTAACCCAGCGACAGCCTCTATGGTGTCGATGAAAGTGGTCGTGGTTAAGTGTGATGCCGATGGCAACATCGATATTGATGATTTAACCGCGAAGATTGAGAAACACAAAGACAATCTTGCGAGCATCATGATCACCTATCCATCGACACATGGCGTGTACGAAGAGCACGTTCGCGAAGTATGCGATTTAGTTCATGCTGCTGGCGGCCAAGTCTACCTTGATGGCGCTAATATGAACGCGCAAGTCGGCCTTACGTCGCCTGGGTTTATTGGTTCAGATGTGTCGCATTTAAACCTACACAAAACTTTCTGTATTCCTCATGGTGGCGGCGGTCCGGGAATGGGCCCAATTGGGGTGAAATCTCACCTTGCGCCTTTCTTACCGGGTCACATTGAAAATGGTGTAGAAGGAAGCGATTACGCAGTATCAGCAGCAGATCTAGGCAGTGCATCCATTCTTCCAATCTCTTGGGCGTACATCGCTATGATGGGTGAACAAGGTCTCACCGAAGCCACACAAGTCGCGATTTTAAACGCCAATTACATGATGGAGCGTTTATTGCCACACTACCCGGTTCTTTACCGTGGCAGCAATGGGCGTGTTGCTCATGAATGTATTATCGATATTCGTCCGTTGAAAGAAAGCAGCGGCATCAGCGAAGAAGATATTGCAAAACGTTTGATGGATTTTGGTTTCCACGCGCCAACCATGTCGTTCCCAGTTGCGGGTACGTTGATGATTGAACCAACGGAATCTGAAGATCTTGAAGAGATCGATCGTTTCTGTGACGCGATGATCGCCATTCGTGCCGAGATCGACAAAGTGGAAGCCGGTGAATGGCCAATCGAAAATAACCCATTGGTTAACGCGCCTCACACTCAAGTTGATTTATCATCCGAGACCTGGGAGTGCCCTTATTCTCGTGAAAATGCGTGCTTCCCAACCAAACAAACTAAGGCGTCGAAGTACTGGCCAACCGTGAACCGTGTCGATAATGTCTATGGTGACCGTAACTTGATTTGTTCATGCCCGAGTATTGAGAATTACGAAGAGTAGAGATCAGTGATGATCACAGATAACCAAGTTGGAAACTGTGATAACCGAGTTGAAAACTAACTTAAGTAAAAAGGCGAACGCAAAAGTTCTTTCTAAACTAAATTTGTAGCTCTGCTTTTACTACAACTTTGCTGCTTTAATGAAGTATCTATCTACTCGGCTGAAAGACTCGATTAAGGGCTGGGCTGTTTTAATTGCAAGACTAATATCATCCACAGATGCCTCATCTACATCTATCAACTTTTCCCGAAGAAGTTTGAGTGTTTGATGGGGTACACCCATTTCATGAATAGCTGCATAGCCCGCCGTAAGCTTCTGATTTTCCATGTCACTGATTATGTGACTGTAATCAAAGGTTAAGCCTGTACTTTCTTTCTTATTCAAGAAATACAAAATATCAGCAAATAATGACAAAAAGTTCGGGAAGCTAAACCCATAGACATTTGAGATTATTTTGAGCTCATCATCAATTACACCTGACATTTGCTCATCAAACTCATTTTGAGGACAATCATCTTCTAGGAGTTGTTTGTGTATCCATTCCATTTGTTGCTTGAGGTAATGCTCAACGGAGTCAGCCGCTAAAAATGCACGAAACTTCCCACAAATACTTGTTACAGGATCTTTTCCGTCTTTTGGCGTTACGGAAAAACCATTCCTTGTAAGTACTTTTTTCCTAGCTTCAATAAACTGTTCCATAATAAAGTACAAAGCATCTGTGGTTGGTAGCTTAAAAAAATTCAACTGCTTATACAGTTCAAAATCAGAGAGCTGAACATTCTCTATAGCCCTTAACAAGCACTCTATCTTCTCTACCTCAAATGAAGAATTGTTGCGGATTATCTCTGTAGGAATATCGGTTTCTTGACTGAAACGTTCCCATGCTTCTAAACCTCCAGAAGATAAGTGCTCACGATCTATTGAACCCAATAAGTTCAACGGGCATTCACTGTCCTCATCTCCAATTGGAATAACCAACTCGTCAGAGGCGTCATCGTCTGGTTGAGATTGCAGACAATAAACTCTACCCACAAAATGCTTATACATCCTCCCAGCTCTGCCTTTGATGTTGTTATGCGTAAATTTATCTATGCTCTCAAGCCCGTTATAGTTTTCGTATATAACAACATTCTTAGCTCGGGTGTTTACTCCTTCTATTATTGTTGAAGTGCAGATTAAGACATTGTGCCTTCTTGACCGATTAAAAATATCAACAGAGAAGTGCTGCAACGCTCGTGGCAATACACCATGATGTAATACAACTCCATGCTTCAGAGCTTTACAATAGTTCCATCTAGAGTCATAAGTTTTCGACAACCAATCGATAAACTCACCCTCGAACTGTTCTTCAAATTCTCCTTCAGTCATCAATAACTGAGCTAGTTTATTGGCGGATTTTGGAGAACGGCAGTAGACTATCGTCTTTTCTCCCTCGCACTCTTTTAAAATCTGTAGCAGTACTTTTTTCTTCATTTCGGCATCGCTTGCAGCAATATCATAGTCCTTAACATCCACTGACACAGTCCGAAAGTCGCTACAAATAAAAGTAAAGTCTCCAACTAAACGCGATAAGCCTCTAACGTTCGTTATATTAGGCCCAATAAAGAACCACTGCTTAGACTTCTTAAGTAGCTGAGACAGAGAAATATTTAGAGATATGGCTCGTTCGTCATACTTCAGAAAGCCTTCACTATTGTACTTAAAGCCCAACTTATAGAACTCATCAATGATGAAAAGATCCACATTCTCGATATCACCCCTTTGGTTGGCTCTCTCCTGAGTCAGAACGAAAATTGTAGGTACGGTATCATCATAGTGTTGACTGTTATGGTGAATAATCCGATATAGACCATCCAATGAGGTTGCCAACTTTTTTCTTGTCTCATCAATGAGCGCAATAGTAGGGACTATTAGAACAACCGTATGATATCTATCATTACTGAGCATATTTGCTAGTATTTCACTTTTACCCATACTTGTAGGAGCACTCAGCACAACGTTTTTACCATCACGCAACTGATTGAAAACCCGTGTCTGAGTAGCATGAAACACAATATCATTCCCTGCTACAGGTTTGTTTGCTTCGATTGTTACAATGTCTTCAAGATCATGCTCATCAAATTCACTCTGAAGGTAAGGAAACAATCCTGCTTTCTTAACTAGATGCTTAAGAATTGAGTCGTAGCGGTGATACTTCTTCCTCTCATCTAAGGCTCTTATCACCATATCACGGCCACTTGCAGTACTTATTGGATTAGATAGGAGCTCTGAAGCAGTTTTTAGGTAAACAATTGGGTTGATACTATCTTTAACATCAATGCTCATGAAGATATCTTGCCTTTCAATTTGCTTAATATCGTATCGTTACACGGGGTCGGGAAAACATAGAACCCTAGACGAATTTGATTGAAGAAAGCATTCTTGGAAATCATTGAATCATACATATATTTGATTTTGTCTTTTATTTCTTGGGTTAAATCGCCCTCACTAGTTGTGTAGTCATATGAAGGCAACCTGTAAGAAATAAAAACAACAAACTTGAATCGTTCTAGATGAGAAGAGAAACTATTTGAAGTATCTAGAATGGTATCAATATCATGCTTAAACAGATACTTATCATCTTTACCTTCCAAAATTATTTGTCGGTCTTTGTCCATATCAATAAACACTAGTTCATTCATCTTCTCACACAATCGTTCGATGACTTCAAAAATGTCATCGCTATTCTCTATAAATTCAGTGACGCCTATCCACAGTTCATGGTTGTTATCATTTCCACGCACTATATGTACAGAGTCAAACTTCAGGCATTTAGCATTATTTGCAGCAAACATCACCATGGGTATTGGCTGTGAGACATGCTGCTTTCTCATAATGCTGTTCAAGATTGTTCTAGACGTAACGACTTTTAAATCGAACTGCGCAATCCTAGAGCGAAGATCAATCGACTTGCTTATTGCTTGAGAATTAGCCGTAAGTTCCGACGGCCTGAGAAATACTTCGTCAACCCAATCGACAAGCATGTCTACCACATGGTCATACCTATATGCATTAAAATTGAATCCTTGTACGAATCCTCGCTTTCTTCGATTCTCAACACGTTCATCAAACAACGGAGTAACTATATCTGGCAAGTCGATGTCAGGATAAGCTTTGGGTAATAAAGCATTCTTCAAAGCAAAATCGCGTAATAAGTCGATAGCCTCATTTCGAGATAGAGTCTTATCTTGGACTGAACAAGTTTTCTTACACAATTGACTCTTTCCATAAATTCTATTGCATAAGATTTCACCGAGTTGTCTCACTGATTCATTTGTAAGTACGCAGTTTAATAACTCTTCACTTGCAGCTCGTAAATTGTGCTCAACTTGCAGGACAACCAGCTCTGTAGAACAAAATACGCGCCATACCGTGTTATCAACCCAATAATCACCTCTATTACCATTCTTAGAGGTAAAGTTTTTTCCTAATGCTGAGTTGATTGACTTAACTAATTGTTCCCGCCCAGTCTTAGCCGCTCTGTTCTCTAAAGGTATCTCTAAAAAGCTTAAAGGCCCTTTTACTACACGATCAGTGACCATCATAAACTTGCTTACTAGGTTAGTATCTTTGTCTAGCTCCAAGCTCTTGTGTAATACAGATGAGTAACGTTTTGGTTTCTTATCTTGAGTGAAGTTGCGACACTCTTTTAACTCTTTCAAATTCCACCCGTTGTCTACAGTACCTGTTTTTACCTGTACGTGTGTGACAATGTTCTTTGGGTGAAAAAGTTCTATGTCATCTCCGACTTCACAGCCAACTCCACTAATTCGATTATCAAGGAGCATCTCCGAAGCAAACAAAGTTGCTACGTAGTCTTGAAAGAAAAAACCTTTCTTAGCCCCGACTCCACCGCCATTATTCTCATCCATCTGATACATAAAGGTATTCTGCTGTCATTTACCAGTTTGACTCATTTTATCCCTTATATTTGATAAGTCTATTTGTTAATGCATACAGATGTATAAAGTAAGAATGTGTTCTTCTCATAAATCAAATTACTACACATCAATATGCGTAACTTTCATCCGCTTCGATTGGATAGATCTACAAGAGCGATTTCTAGTCCAAGTGCAGGCAATCTAGATAGAACGCTCCCTCACTATTCTGAAATAACCTTACCTTCCCCTCATTCGTAACCAAGAAAACAACAACAAGCCCAATAACATTACTATTGATCAGTAAAGATCTTAACCAAAATGTTTCATTACACTCCAAAGGTGCCAGCGCGTCAGCTCCTTCAAAGATGACAAGTGTCTTGCGTCTACAACCTTCCAAAGTAGCAACCAGTTCTCGATTCTCTTCTGCTGCGAAAGCAGCTAGGGGGGATTCATACTCATTAAAGTTCAGATTAAAGACATCTATGCCTCTACTCTTAGCTCGGTCTCTACACACATCCAAGTAGCCCTCTGATGTATGCTCAGTTATCAATGAGCAGATAGTAAACTCTAGTTCCCATGCCATACTGATAAATCTTTCTGCGCTTACCTGAGAAAAACATCAGAGTAAATGTAGCTAAAGGGAAAAGTATCAGATTAAGAAGCTAGTTTGCGAAAAACATCAGAATAAGTGGTTTGAAAGAGAGTGCCACAAAAAGTGAAACTCTAGCAGGCCAATTCTCAATAATGTTCTCATTAACTTAACTATATCAAACAGTGTCGGTTTCGCTGTATGGAAGCTAAAACAGACTAATCACTACTCCCTCTTAGTTTCCATTTTAGTTATCGCTACGAAGTTCAACCAGATACCCAAATTACCAAAAGTTTCCAACTTGGTTATCCTTAACGTGATTTCCAAACGATTGATACAGAAAGTTAGCAAGTTTAAATCTTAGTTATCTGTGATCAGTAACGCCACAACACGGTGTGGTGAGACTAGCGATAGACATAAAAGCGAACCGTTTGGTTTGCAAGTGTGTCGCTAGCTAGCGAGCACTCCCCTATTATTTTCTTTTAAAGCGCAAGACGAGTTGAGCGATACGGCCAATTGTTTTTTTTTGAAACTTCCAGAAAAAACGAAACTGACCACTAATAGACCCAAAAATCAGCAGCAGTAATTGATAGGTGAAAAAGCCCAAAACATACGGGATTACTTTTAAAAGTGTGTGCGACTCACTCTCAATCCCAAACCAGGAAAAGTACTGAACGACGCACCAACCAGTAACGGATCCGGTAATCGAAAATACAATTAAAATAATACAAAATTGAAGGTGACTTTCGACTCCCCACTTGGTTTTGAGCTTTGCTGCCCAACCATTACTTTCGGGTTTTGAGGCGAGTTTGGGTTCACTATTCATATAGATTCATCTTTGTTTTGGGACACTTGTTTACAACATGAATAGTATCCGTTAATCAATCGTTAGTTGTTCACAACTTGCCGAGTTGTAACCAAGCACAATGTCGAAAACTGATCGGTTAAAAAGGCTTCTTTCCCGGGCGTTCTTTTACTCTCTAGTACGACGGTGCGCTCGTTTAACTTGCCTTCAAATGTCCACTTACTGAACGCTTCATGTCTGGCATCCGAGCAGGGAGTTTGCAGTACGTAACTTTCTGTTACCGACGTATCGCATTTTCCCAGTGAATTTCGAACACCATGAAAGGTAACATGGCTATCTCGATCGCGATAACTGGTCACCGCTAGAGCATTAAATAGGTGAACATCATCAATACCAGTTTTCTGCTCTAGCATCCGATGAGGGTTTTCTTTAAGGCTGACTCGAGCAAGATCTATTAACTCTTCAGAACACGGGATAGCCTGCTCAGCAGCAATATGCTCCATCGAGGTTTCTTGAGCGTATGTGAGCGTAGAAAAACCGATCGAGAGCAAACATACCAAGGAAGTAGATTTTGTTTTCATACTAGCTCCAAATAAACAACGAGCGTAACACCATTAGGAGAGAGACGATATCTTGAATTAGAGCTATCGTCTTTAATTATTAATGAGAAGGCGTTGGAGCCACTTTCATGATTGTCTCATAACGGGCGCCATCTTCACTTATCAATGCTAAAGGAAAAGACTGTCCTTCCTTGAAGGGTTCTTTTATAGATATAAACATTAAATGGTAGCCATGAGGACCGAATTCAAGCGACTCATTAGGGGCCAATTCAATGACGTCGACCTTACGCATTGCCATTTTGTTCTCTCTCATAAACATTCGATGAAGCTCAGTATGGCTGGCTACTGGAGTTTCCGCACCGACCAATCGTATTGGTGCTTTGCTTTCATTGGTGATCCTCAAATAACCAGAACTGACTTTTACACCGGGAATGGTCGGTTTTGCCACCACATGGCTAATCGCTAAACCTGATCTGACTTCACTAGTCGTATTGTGAGTGGCTACCATCGACTTGGTTGTCGTGGGCTCATGAGCATGATGCGCTGAATGGTCATCCGCAATGACCGGAAAGTGGATAGATCCAAATACAATAGCGAAGCTAAGAACCATGGATTTCATTATTCGTTTCCTTTTGAAACCGTGTACTGTTTAACGACTCTTTCAATACGGGAGGCTAACTCAGTAGGAGTAGTACTGTGACTCATTGCATCAACTAGCCCGCCATTTGGATCGAGCACAAAAAAGCGTGAAGAGTGATCAACTGTATAATCGAGTACTGATGATTCCATACTTACGATATCAACATAGACCCCATAATTATCAGTTACCACATCAACTTCTTCCTGAGTGCCAGTTAACCCGAGTATCCGTTTGTCAAAATACTGAGAGAATTGATATAGGGATTCATAATCATCCCGGCTAGGGTCAACACTGATAAAAAAGCCTTGGACTTGTTCATAACTACTTGGTTTAAGTAAACTAAATGCCGCAGACATAACACCCATTGAAGAAGGACAGACTTCGCTGCAATTTAGAAATCCGAAATAAAGGACGACGGTTTGACCTTTATAATCATCTGAATCAACGGGACCATTTAGACTGGTTAGTTCAAACCGACCACCAAGCTCATCGATAGACCTTGGTGTTTCGCCGATGGGAACCGTCGTATTGTTGAAATACAAAGACAATAAGCCTAACAATATGAGCAAACCAACGGCTATCGCCCAACGTGAAGGGTTCATGCTCATTAGCTGTTTCCAGTAGGAATTGGTTGCACCAAGCTTGCCACAGTTTGTTCGACACTATTTAATGTTGAAAAATCGAGCGAGATTAAGATACAAAATACAAAAATACTGACGATAGAAAAAATCGTTAATTGCTTACCCCATTGTTGAGCAGGCATTTTCTCGAACCGTACTTTTGCAATATAGAGCCAATAAAGACTAACCAAACCCATTCCTAATGCGTACCAGCTACCGACATACCCCATATAGGTGAGTGCCATTGCTGCAAGTGCAAAGGCGACAATATAAGCAATGATATGTGTGCGTGCTTTCAAGATTCCAGATTGAATCGGTAATACAGGAATCGAAGCAGCTTTGTAGTCATTGAATCGATATATCGCAATGGCATATGAGTGAGGAACTTGCCAAATACAGAATGTCAAAAACAGGATTGCCGCACCAGCATCAAACTGATTACTTACCGCACAATAACCAATGACTGGTGGACACGCTCC
Organism: Vibrio phycocola; assembly: GCF_054404255.1. Lineage (NCBI taxonomy): Bacteria > Pseudomonadati > Pseudomonadota > Gammaproteobacteria > Vibrionales > Vibrionaceae > Vibrio > Vibrio phycocola. The sequence continues at coordinate 9,044 of NZ_JBTAMQ010000007.1, read as the reverse complement.
AGATAAACCACCAATCAAGGTGCCATGAACAGAATGACGTTTGTAGTAGAGCGAATAAAACCCTACGTAAATTAGCACTCCTAATACACCGAAGACAATTGCTAATGGTGTGGTATAAATTGACAGTACAGCAAAACCAATAATACCGAGTATTACGGCATAGATTAGAGCGTGCGATGCTGGAACAATTTTCTGTACTAACTCACGTTCGCACGTTCGCTTCATCAGCGCGTCAATGTCTTGGTCAATATAATTATTGAACACACAGCCTGATGCGACGATACAAACCACACCGATTGAAACTGCAAGAAACAGTTGCCAGTCAATATGTCCCTGTGAAGCTAAGAAAAACCCGCCAGCAGTGGCAATTAAATTGCCACGAATAATGCCGGGTTTCGTCAAGCTTATATAGTGTTTCCACATAGAGAACATCCGTTTAGTGTCCCATCAACATGTTGTGATTCAAATGCTGCATGATCCAAAGTGAACCGATCAGAATAATGGCAACAATAACCACAACAAATACAGCAGAAGTGGTGTTCCACATCTGATCAGATGATGTGTTCATATGAAGAAAGAACACTAGTTGTACAAGTATTTGGGCCACAGCACACACTAGAATGACAGGAATTAGGAACTGTGGAGAACCTAATTCAGCTCCAACCAGAATAAATGGAATTAGGGTGAGTATGACGGACAGAATTAGTCCCATCTTATACTCTTTAACGCTACCATGTGCTTGACCGCCATGGTGCTGTTCAGAAGATTGACTCATTAGATGACCCCCATCAGGTAAACAACGCTAAAGACACAAATCCAGATAACATCTAAGAAGTGCCAGAATAAGCTTAAACAAGCCAAGCGGGTTTTGTTTTCGGTTGTAAAACCATCACGTTTAAAGTGAGCAAACAGTACTAACATCCATACTAGGCCCGCTAAGACGTGGAGTCCGTGCGTACCCACTAGCGTATAGAAAGAAGACCAGTAAGCGCTACTGTGGAAAGTCGCCCCTTCATGGCTAAAGTGATAAAACTCATAGAGTTCCATGACTAAGAAAGCAAAGCCGAGCGCAAACGTAATCAGTAACCATTTTACGAGACCGCGCATATCTTCAGCGTTTGCTTTCAACATCGCGATGCCAAAGGTAAAGCTACTCGCAAGCAACAGTGCGGTTTCTGCCATGACAAATGGCAAGTTAAATAGCGTTTGCGGATCGACTTGACCCGCGAAGCTGTTAGAAAACACAGCAAAAGTCGCGAAAAGTGTTCCAAATAGAAGACAGTCGCTCAGGATATAAATCCAAAAGCCAAACAGGGTGTCTCCAGCATAGTCATGATGATCGTGATCATCATGACTGTCTTGTTGAGTGTTTACCGAGTCAGTATCGAGTAATTCATTTGTAACGGTCATCTATACTCCCTCCTTAGCGGTATTGAAGGCATCGGTATTACCCGAGTTGTTTTTTTCTTCAGAATCGCTGGCTTCTTGTTTTGCTTGAGCAACACGCTCTAAGTGGCGACCTTCAATTTCTTCAACTTCGGCAATTTCCACGTAATAGTCTTTACTACGTTGGAAGCTGTAGATTATCCAAGACGCTAAAATTCCGACAAAACTAACGGCTACCAACCACCATATGTACCAAACAAAGCCAAAACCAAGTGTTAAGGAAAACAAACTAATCACAACACCTGCCCAAGTATTTTTCGGCATGTGGATACGCTTATAGCGTTCTGGTTTTTGATAAGCAGTGCCGTTCTCTTTTTGGTAAAAGTGCTCATCGCGATCATGAATTTTTGGTAACACAGCAAAGTTGTAAAATGGAGGTGGTGACGAGGTCGCCCACTCTAAAGTACGCGCATTCCATGGGTCGCCAGTGGTATCGAGGTTCTGTTTTCTATCTCGAATACTGATATACACCTGATACACCTGTGAGGCGATGCCTGAAGCAATGATCATTACACCGAGTGCAGACAACCATAATAGAGGCGCCCAATCAGGGTTATCAGCGACGTTTAATCGACGAGTCATACCACTGAAACCAAGTACGTAGATCGGCATGAAGGTAACAAAGAAACCGAGTGTCCATAATGAACACGAGATTTTTCCCCACTTTTCGTTTAACTTAAAGCCAGTCGCTTTAGGGAACCAGTAAGTGAAACCGGCAAAGTATCCAAATACTGCGCCACCAATAATAACGTTATGGAAATGGGCAATAACGAATAAGCTGTTGTGCAGTAAGAAGTTGGCTGCAGGTACGGCTAACATTACGCCCGTCATACCACCGATAGTAAAGGTGAATAGGAACGAAATGGTCCACCACATGCTGGCGGTAAATTCGACTCGCCCTTTGTACATGGTGAACAACCAGTTGAATATTTTAACCCCGGTGGGTATCGAAATAATCATGGTCGCAATACCAAAGAACGCGTTTACACTTGCTCCTGCCCCCATCGTAAAGAAGTGATGAAGCCACACGATAAACGACAGCACCATAATAACGGCAGTCGCCCAAACCAGAGAGGTGTAACCAAATAGGCGTTTACGTGAGAAGGTAGCGGTAATCTCGGAGAAAATACCGAATGCCGGCAAGATCAGAATGTAAACTTCAGGGTGACCCCAAGCCCAAATCAGATTCACGTACATCATCTGATTACCGCCCATATCATTGGTAAAGAAATGGGTGCCGATGTAACGATCTAAAGTTAGTAACACCAAGGTTACCGTTAGGATTGGGAAGGCTAAAACGATCAATGCGTTTGCACAAAGTGATGTCCAAGTGAACACCGGCATTTGCATCAATTTCATGCCTGGAGCACGCATTCTAATGATGGTAACGACAAAGTTAACACCAGTTAGCAAAGTACCAATACCGGATATCTGCAATGACCAGAGCCAATAATCGACACCAACCCAGGGGCTATACTCCATTCCTGAAAGTGGCGGATAAGCCAACCATCCAGTTGCTGCAAATTCACCGATGAAAAGTGATGCATTAATTAATATGGCACCAACGACGAATAGCCAGAAACTCAATGAGTTTAAAAACGGAAAGGCAACATCTCGCGCACCAATTTGCAGTGGAACGATGACATTCATCAGACCAACAACTAAAGGCATCGCGACGAAGAAAATCATAATTACACCATGAGCGGTGAAAATTTGATCGTAATGTTCCGGCGGTAAATATGAGGCATCAACAGTCGCGGCCGCTTGTTGGGTTCGCATCATAAAGGCATCAGCAAATCCCCGTAGCATCATTACCAATGCCACGATCATATACATCACGCCGATTTTCTTGTGGTCAACTGAGGTAAACCACTCGCTCCATAAATACTTCCATTTACCTAGATAGGTAATGAGGCCGAATAGACCTATTCCGCCTAAAACAGCAATTATCATTACTGGTAAAATAACGGGATCTGTGTAGGGAATGACGTCCCAGTTTAGCTTACCGAAGATCGGATCGGGTGCAGCATAAACATCACCTTTATAAGCCATTGATTACTCCTGAATGTTTCTCGATGATGTCCTTGAATCTAAGCGGTTCAATGGATTGATAGTACGTTACGGGGTGAGGCGTCTTAATCTGCTCTTTCGAGTTCGCCTCCAACGCAGCGTACGTTGTATCGTCTAAAATATTCTCTGTGGACTGAATGTTCTCAACCCATTGATTAAATGAAGAATTGTCTTTTACGTGAGCTTGGAAGCGCATGTTTGCGAACCCAAAACCACTGTAGTTTGCAGAAATACCTCGGTAGACACCGATTTCCGACGCCATCAGATTGAGGCGGTTTTCCATACCTGCCATGGCATAAACCTGACTACCTAATTGAGGTATGAAGAATGAATTCATGGTGGCGTCAGAGGTAATTAAAAATTCTACCGGTCGGTCAACAGGAAACGCGACTTCGTTTACCGTAGCAATATTTTGCTCTGGATAAATAAACAACCATTTCCAATTCATCGCAACAACCTGAATGGTCAATGGCGGCTTTTCAGATTCGATTGTTTGTCGGGGATCTAAAGAATAAGATGTTTTGTAAGTCACCCAACCCAATGCAAGAATGATTAGACATGGTACGGTCCAAACAACGATTTCAATCGAAGTCGAATGCTCCCAGTCGGGCTTATATTCTGCATCTGTATTGCTATGGCGATATTTGTAAGGAAAATAAAACACCATAAATATCACTGGAACAATAATAATACCCATAAGCAAAACCGACGTGATTATCAGATCGCTTTGCGCTTCTCCAGTGCTTCCTTTAGGGTCAAATAGCACCATGTGACTACTGAACAATATAAGAAAAAAGCCAACTATGGCTAAAGCCACCAGTGCCAGCGCTGTTTTCTTGCTAACCCTTATTTTCATTGCCTCTCCGATTTAACATATTTAACACTGTGTAAACTATTTGTTAACAATGCGTAGTGTTTATGGGCGTCCAGGTACTTAAAATGTTTTTAATGGACATTTAATTAAATTAATTAACTCTACTCTATATTATGACAGGTTAGTTCATCAAATCCATAGATAAATCAAGCTTTAAAACCATACTTTTAATAGGGCTAAGTGGCTAATATCTATAATATTAATTACTAATATATTGGGTTTTGCTTTGTTTATATATCTAGACTTACTAGTTAGGATTTAGTCTATATTATTGAATTTTATTACTAAAATTTAAAAGAATAATGGGCAGGAGTGTAATCAGAATGAAAATAAATTGCTTCTTAGAGGTTAATCTTTATAACCGAATTAGGTTACAAAGCCTTACAAACGTCATCGACATGGCAATATAAGTAACAAGTTTACGAATAGCGGGTTTTTTAGTCGAGAGATCTGATCGCTGAACCAAACAAACCAAGGCGTCGAAGTACTGGCCAACCGTGAACCGTGTCGATAATGTCTACGGTGACCGTAATTTGATTTGTTCATCCCCGAGTATTGAGAGTTACGAAGAGTAGAGATTGGTATAGCCACGATACTGTTTGTGGTAAGGTTATCGATAGACATAGAAGCGAGCCATTTGGTTCGCTTTTTGTTTTTATTCGGAGGTGGGTTGGTTAAATTTATTAGTACGTCTCAGATATATCGTACTTTTGCATAAATGCACTAGAACTAAAACACCCGACTAAACTTCCTAATGATATTGAAAATGCAAGAATAAAAATGACTGCCTTGGATATGTCCCCACTAAAGATACTGCCTCCAAAAAAGTAGCTCAGCATAGAGACAGCAAACCCAATAAACGCATACTTATTCAAAAGAAAGAACCAAGGAATCTCAAAAGCCCAAAGCTCACTGCGGCCTATAAACGTAGACAAGCCGCCAAAGACATATATTAATGCTCCGAGCAACCCAATGAAGATTACTGATAATATATAGGGGAAGAATGCCTTACCTGTAAACAAAACGTATCCCATACGCCAAGTATAAAAGAAAGAAACAATCCAAAAGATCACGACTGGCCCGATTATGAGTCCCATTTATTCTCCTTGAGTTTGACGCGCGTTAAAAGGTGAGAAGCAGTTGACTAAACTTTTTGAACGAAGTGAATTCGAGCCAACTGTGACGAATCCGGCTTGATGTTTAAGACTCTGCAAAAGCTTGCAAGTTTGCTCCTGTTAATTGATAACCTAGCCATTCACTTTTGGGTTTAGCGCCCAAGGATTCATAAAATTTAATTGCTGGTTCATTCCAATCAAGCACACTCCATTCAAATCTGCCACAGTCTTTTTCTACCGCAATCTTTGCTAAATGTTTTAAAAGTAGTTTCCCCGCACCACTACCTCGTTCAGAGTGACTGACATACAAGTCTTCAAGATAAAGACCGTTTTTACCTAACCAAGTAGAATAATTGAAAAAGTAGACGGCAAAACCAATAGGCTCACCATCTTTTTCGCAAATGATGGCTTTAGTAGACGAATCTTTACCAAAAATTGAGTTTTCAATTGAAGATTCTGTAGCTAAAACCTCATGTTCAGCTTTTTCATATCTTGCGAGTTCTTTAACAAACCGAAGGATTAGAGTTGAATCTTCTCTCTTTGCTTTGCGTATTATAATTGACATTGATACTCCGTATAGAAACTAACGCCCACTTAATTGGACAAAAATTGTGGGCTAAAATTTATTGAGGCACGAAACATAGCCCGATGTTTTTGTTGCGATTTTAGATTCTTGTTATGAGTAAATTTCTCGTATGGCATCAATTAAGCCGTATACAATTAGTGGGTTATCTACTCGTGCTTCTGGGTGGCAATATGCAATGACATACTTCCTTGGTGCTCTCTCATACCACCAAATTCCGCGATTAGTCCTCTTCCATTCATATTCATTATGCCCTGAAGTATCCTTAAACAGGTCACCTGTACCTCCACATATTGTTATATCGGGATTATAAAGAGAAAACTGTTGCTCAATAAAGTTACGGTCTTCATTAGCTACTTTATTAAGAGAAGCTTTATCTGTGGTGTGCGTACCTGGTGATTTTTTTAAATTCATTGCACATATTGATTTTAAAGAAGTCTGTCTGTCTATTTCATTAATTTCATCAAACTCTTTCCAGGGTATATCGCGATTTATACTCCTGATTCCCTTTACCCAGCGGGTAACATTATTCCATGTCTGAGATCTAGCCCCTTCAGCTAGAAATCCTCTTAAATCCCAACCACCTCCATCGGGATCATTAACTTCTTTTAATACTATGCATATTTTTTTCTCGGAATTTAAGTAATCCTGTTCCGAAACTAAGCCATCAGAAACAAAACCTTTTCGATTTCCTTTCCATTCACCAAAAAGACTATTTTCTTCATTAGTTATCGACATGCTAATCCTTTACTCATAGACATAATTACTCCCCATCTCCAATCAATCGTGGATTAGCTGAACGCTAGAGCCATAATAGTTTTTGTAAATGAAACTAAAAATTGGAGATCAGCATGTCAAAACATAACATACTTTTCATCGTCCTTGATGCCCATAAAGAATTTGTTGAAATCGCTTATATCGAAGAATAACGTGGAGCACTTCCAGTTCATTACGGCAGAGTTTCTAGTGCGAAAGCATCCATAACAAAATTTGCTCGGCAATTTCAATCCAAGTATCCCAATACCAACACTGTCAACTTCCGCTATAAAGACAGCCAAACCAAATTATGGTAGACACGAACTTTGCCCCCATTCAAGTTCTTGATCCTTATCTTGCAGCATGTGTTAAAAAAAGGGCTTCAGCGAGTGAGAGATTACGGGTTTTTACGAGGAAATGCCAAAACGCTGCGACAACGGATACAAATGTTATTGCTGCCGCTGTTTTATCAAATACCGACTAAAGCCACGCAGGTAAGGAGCAAACCAACCAGAGCCTGCCCGTGCTGTCAGCACGAGATGAACTGTGTCGGAATCAGCCGACCGACTTAGCCGAAAGGCAAACCTTATAAGGATAATGGCATTCACTAGAACGAAAGGAGTCAGCACAACACTAACAAGCAAAAAATAATGCTAACCCATTGATAAAGTTACCTTCGTAACCTTATCTTGATACCGCTCGCCTTGAGAAAAGAACCAAGGTTAAGTCACCCATAAAATCCAATCGTACAATTTACTATAAAGAGTGGCTTCGGGCTTGTTCAACACCCAGATAAGATGCCGGCTGCGCGACATCTATCCTTATCTGTTATGTGAATTATAAAGCCATCAATGTACGGTCGGTTACATCAACTAACTCTCGAAAAAAACGAATACATTTATCAAGTTCATCACGTTTAACAATATGCGTAGATTGTTTGTCAGTTTGAGCTCGATGAACAGCTTCGCCTCTTTTCTTTAACCAAGAATTCAATGCTGTTCTGGCATCCTTTGCTGTTTGGTAATTACCCCAAATCCAGCTCTCTGTTACGTCAATTCCGAAAAACTCTAAAAATAGGTCTTTTGTTTTTTTAGAATCAGGATTATTAAAAATTTTTAAATGGTCTCGAAGCCTATTGTTAATGATATTGCCAACTTGTGATCCCATAACCATGCCGTACTTAGCTTCAATTAACTCACTTGCGACATCTTCAACATACGTTTCCCATGCAGTTAAGGTCATTATTAATGTTGCTCGTTTTAGTACTTCCGGTGGTTGGTCAGTACAACCGCCCGCATTCATAGCGTCGTAGCATGAAATTAATTCTTCAGAATCAGATATAGCAAAATTGAACGCATCTTTAGCGATTGACATAAACTCTCCATATTCACATAACGCCGCCAACAGCGGCTGCCTTGTAGTTGATTGGTGTGCGCTAGCGTAGCGTCAAAGCACATAAACCAAGCAACGGAAAAGCAGTCCGACTGCTTGGCCTTGTTATGCTCATTTTTTATTGAAAAACTTTTTCAAGTCCAGCCTTATCCCAAATACTCCTGGCTTTACTTCCATTGCGTCTCCTAACCTAGCGATAACACCCATTTTCACTACCTTTTTAGGTTGGCTATGATCCCAGCTAAGCTGTTCCCAGCACAAAGTTCTAACTTGAGAAATTATTGAAGCAGCAGTTTCAGCAGTTTCACTATCAAATGGAATATAAATACAGTCATCTGACGACTCTTCAATCTGATCAATTGGGTCTTTTGTGATGAGAAGGCCTGGAAAGCTGTTTTCTAGTTTTAAACACACACCCAATATTTGACCAGCTATCTTATTTGCACTCCTTGGATTTGGCATATATAGCGCCACTTTCTCTTCGTACATTTCGCCAAGCTTTTCCAATTCAAGCTGGACATTACGAGAGAATTCGTTTTGCTCATCGTATGCTTGAAATATGTAATAGATATGAATATTGGCTCTAGGGTCTGATGAACCGATATATGATTGAGTTACAAACATTTAGATTCCTTTTTATGCATAACGCCTCATTAAGAGGCAATAAAATAGCTGGTTAAAATTAGCGAGGCACGAGCAAAAACCAGCTGTTTTTTGTCCTACTTAAGTGACTTGTTATAAGGTACTTTCACCTAAAGTCCAACGCTCTTGATTATAGATATATGGTTCGTCATTTTCATCAAACGAC
>NZ_JBTAMQ010000006.1:0-66141 GCF_054404255.1 Vibrio phycocola | reverse complement strand
GGTCGGTGAAGAGGGATTCGAACCCCCGACCCTCTGGTCCCAAACCAGATGCGCTACCAAGCTGCGCTATTCACCGAGATTGTTTTCCACGAGTATTATCGCGTGAGAACGGAGCGTATCTTACTCATTCTCTGACAAGACGCAATAGCTATTTACAATATTTATCATAAAAGCTTGTCAAATGCCTAAATAACACACAGTGAAAGCAAATATTTGGGTCAATACCGTTAAATTTGAACACTTCTATTTTTGCTTGATATAATCTGGATATCCATTTCAACTCAGGTACGCGAGTATGTCCCACGACGATATGGAATTATTCCAACAAATGCTTGGCGATGTAAAACCACTGGCCCAAGATACAACTGCACATATACATCGGAGTGACGTTACGCCAGCTCAACTCGCTAAACGTGCTGCCGCTACCATGCTATCTGAGCAAGACCCCGACTATTTATCGTTAGATAATGCTCCAATGCTCAAACCTGATGAGCACTTTGAATTTAAACGTAGTGGTGTTCAAGATGGCGTTTACCGAAAATTACGCTTAGGTAAATACCCCATTCAAGCCCGTCTTGATTTACATCGGAGAACTCTAACGCAAGCCCGTGATGAAATCGTTCGATTTCTTAAACAGTGTATTCGAATGGACATTCGTAGCGTTGTTATCGTTCACGGAAAAGGTGAACGTTCGACCCCTCCTGCACTAATGAAAAGTTACGTTTCCCATTGGATGACACAAATAGAAGATATTCAATGCGCACACACCGCTCAGCAATTCCACGGTGGAAGTGGCGCTCTTTACGTTATGTTGCGTAAAAGCCCAGAAAAAAAGGCAGAAAACCGAGAACGTCATCAAAAACGTCGTCCGTAATCTGCCTACTCAAAGCTTAAAAAAACAAAGAGAAACAACAACTCACCTTTGTTTTATAAGTTGCTATTTCGTTCCAAAAATCTTGTCACCAGCATCGCCTAAGCCTGGAATGATGTAGCCTTGTTCATTTAGCTTTTCATCAATAGCAGCCGTGTACAACTCAACATCTGGGTGGGCTTTTTCTAACGCAGCAATCCCTTCTGGTGCAGCAACTAAAACCAATACTTTTAATTGTGTACACCCTTTCTGTTTTAGAAGATCGATGGTCGAAATCATAGACCCCCCAGTTGCCAGCATTGGGTCAACAACTAGCGCAATACGCTCATCGATATGAGAAGCGATCTTATTAAAATAAGGAACTGGCTCTAATGTCTCTTCATCGCGATAGATACCAACAACACTAATTCTAGCACTTGGAATATGCTCAAGTACGCCGTCCATCATCCCCAAACCAGCACGAAGAATGGGTACAACAGTGACTTTTTTACCTTTGATTTGGTCAACTTCTACCGGACCATTCCAACCAGTAATCGTGACTTTTTCCGTTTCTAAATCTGCTGTAGCTTCATAAGTAAGCAAGCTGCCTACTTCTGTCGCTAATTCACGAAAACGCTTTGTGCTAATATCGCCTTCACGCATCAATCCTATCTTGTGTTTTACCAATGGGTGTTTGACTTCAACGACTTTCATTCTATTCTCCGACAACATCTGACTAGTTGGTTAGGATTATACCTACTTCTTGCGCGCATTTCAGGAAACTGAATCAATTAAAAAAGCGACGCAAACGTTTTCCTTTTCTTTTTTTCCCCTGTAGAATAGCGCCGTTTTCATATCCATTAACAAACGAGGATTTCCCCGTGAGTGGCAATAACACTTCCCTAAGCTACAAAGACGCTGGCGTAGATATCGACGCAGGTAACGCACTAGTTGAACGCATCAAAGGTGCAGTTAAAAAAACTCGTCGCCCAGAAGTTATGGGTGGTATCGGTGGTTTCGGCGCACTATGTGAGCTACCAACGAACTATAAACAACCCGTTCTAGTTTCCGGCACTGATGGTGTTGGTACTAAATTACGACTCGCATTGGATATGAAGAAGCACGATACCATTGGTATTGACCTTGTAGCGATGTGTGTAAACGACTTAATTGTTCAAGGTGCTGAGCCATTATTCTTCTTGGATTATTACGCGACAGGCAAACTTGATATTGATACTGCAGCAGAAGTTGTAACTGGAATTGCTGAAGGTTGTCTTCAAGCGGGTTGTTCTCTTATTGGTGGAGAAACAGCAGAAATGCCAGGCATGTACGAAGGCGAAGACTACGATGTCGCTGGCTTCTGTGTTGGTGTTGTTGAAAAAGAAGATATTATCGATGGAACAAAAGTTGCCGCTGGCGATGCGATTATTGCTGTAGGCTCAAGTGGCCCACATTCAAATGGCTATTCATTGATTCGTAAAATCTTAGAAGTCTCTGGTGCTGATAAAAATGAATTGCTAAACGGTAAAGCGGTTGGTGAGCATCTACTTGAGCCGACTAAGATTTACATTAAATCGGGTTTGAAATTAGCAGCTGAGCACGATGTTCACGCTATCTCTCATATTACAGGTGGCGGTTTCTGGGAAAATATCCCTCGCGTACTTCCTCAAGGCACTAAAGCCGTTATTGATGGAAGTAGCTGGGAATGGCCTGCCATCTTCAGTTGGTTACAAGAAAAAGGAAACGTCACCACTCACGAAATGTATCGCACATTTAACTGTGGTGTTGGCTTAGTCATTGCGCTTCCTCAAGACCAAGCTGATGCAGCCGTTGAGTTACTCAAATCTGAAGGTGAAAATGCGTGGGTAATTGGCTCTATCGCAAATGCACAAAATGATGAAGAGCAAGTAGAGATCAAATAAGTAATGAAAAGTATTGTTGTACTGATTTCTGGAAATGGTTCGAACTTACAGGCTATCTTAGATGCTTGTGAATCTACGATTACAACTGGAAAAGTCACGGCGGTGTTCTCGAATAAAGCAGAGGCATATGGCTTAGAACGAGCCAAGAAATCTGGCGCTGCTGCCGTGTTTGTAGATCCAAATTCATTTGAAACTCGTGATGCGTTCGATCATTCACTCATGCAACAAATCGATGAATACGCTCCTGACTTAATCATCCTAGCAGGTTATATGCGAATCTTAAGTGGTGAGTTCGTTCGCCACTACTTAGGTCGCATGATTAATATTCATCCATCATTATTGCCAAAATATCCTGGACTAAATACCTACCAACGTGCAATTCATGCTGGTGATGAAGAACATGGTACCAGTGTTCATTTCGTTACCGAGCAGCTCGATGGTGGACCTGTGATCTTTCAAGCTCGAGTGCCTATTTTAGATGACGATACCGTTGAGAGCTTAACTCCTCGAGTACAAGCAGAAGAGCATCGAATTTATCCACTCATAACGAAATGGTTTGTAGAAGACCGACTTGCGATGCACGAAGGAAAAGCCTTTCTTGATGGAATCGAGTTAGGCATGCATGGTTATTTGGGCGAGGAATAAAATTTAATATTCTCTAAATAAAGGGTTGATATCATATCAACCCTTTTTTATTTCTAATCATTTTTCCAAGACCTATCTAGATTCAGTCTATCGGCTATTCTAAAGGTGCTTGAGGAGCTTGATTTCCCGGCTTTTTCTCAGCAAATGGCACATGCTGCAATTGATCACTATTCGTATTTACCAACTCACCAAAGTGAAACAAGTTAAACTCACCGGGGCGCATTCGGTGCCACTCTTCGTTTGCAGTAAGAGGCTGAGTTGCAATTACGGTAACAACATCATTCGGACTGGTTTCTTCTTGGAAATTAACTTCAACATCTTCATCAAGTAAAACCGCTTTACCAAACGGCGCTCGTCTTGTAATCCAATAAAGATGATTGGTACAAAACGTCATTACATACTCACAATTTGATAGGAGCATATTAAACACTCCCATTTGCTTTAGTTCACCGCAGCATTGAGCAATATACTCAAAAACAGGCACCATGCTTTCAGGCGGCTCAGGAAAACGCTCATTAAGTTTTTTTAATAACCAACAAAACGCAAGTTCACTGTCTGTCGTGCCAACGGGACGATAATGGCCAGTATCGAGAGAATCATATCCAGTTAATTGCCCATTGTGAGCAAACGTCCAATATTTCCCCCATAACTCCCGTGTAAACGGATGCGTGTTTTCGAGAGAGACTCCACCACGATTGGCCTGACGAATATGACTAATAACAGAACAACTTTTGATCGGGTAAGCTTGAACCAGTTCAGCGACTTTAGATTGACAGCTTGGTTCTGGATCGATAAATGTACGGTATCCCTTCCCTTCGTAGAAAGTAATACCCCATCCATCACGATGAGGCCCTGTGCGACCACCTCGCTGCATCAACCCAGTAAAGCTAAAACAGATATCGGTTGGCACATTAGCACTCATACCAAGCAATTCACACACGCGTTACTACCTCTTGTTTTAATCGATCAATGAACATGCTAAGCCATCTCTTTTTCAACTAACATGATCAAAATATGGATAATTTTAATATGGACTTCTTGAATGCGATCGGCGTACCCAAAATGCGGCACTCGAATTTCCACATCAGCCGTACCAGCCATTTTCCCACCATCTTTCCCTGTTAAGGCAATGGTTTTCATCCCTTGAGCTTTCGCCGTTTCTATCGCTCTCAGAATATTGCTTGAATTGCCCGAGGTCGAAAGTCCAAATAAAACGTCGCCTTCTTTTCCTACTGCTTCTATATAACGAGAGAAAACAAAATCATAACCAAAGTCATTACTAACACAAGATAGGTGGCTAGGATCAGAAATAGCAATACCGGCATACCCTGGACGATTCTCACGATACCGCCCTGTGAGCTCTTCAGCAAAATGCATCGCGTCACAGTGTGAACCACCATTACCGCAAGAAAGTACTTTTCCACCTTTCTTAAATGAATCGGCCAACACTTTAGCTGCCGCTTCAATTTGGGCAATATTTTTTTCGTCACTCAAGAATTGATTTAACACTTCTGCCGCTTCGGAAAGCTCTTTTTTTATGAGATCTTGATACATGAGTCTTTTCTCTTTAAATCATTAGCGATTGGAAATACAAGATGTTTAAGAGTAGTGAGTTTACCTTAAACACCTTGTCTGTCGAGGGGGGAAATGTGATATTTTCCAGTCTGATTACAAACTTACGTTAAGTTGTATAAGCAATTAAAAATTCTTACGAGTTTATTCATCGGGGACATTCAGTTGCATTTCTGGCTCTTCGACTTTTTTGGCTTTTTTCGCTTTGATTTTACGGATCACAAACCAAATAATGAGACCAAGAATAATGACAACAACATTGCCAACACCAATATAAATTAATCGTTTTTTACGCTCCTCTTCTCGAGCGCGGATCATCGCCTCTTCTTCGTCAAGCAGGCGCTGTCGCTCTAGAGCTTCCTCTTTTAATTTGCGCGCTTGCTCTAAGTCAACTTCTTTAACCACACTATAAGAGTATTCCGGAGTCGCAAAAGAGAGTGGACGCTCGGAAGGCAGTTCTGTGGCATAGATATGTCCAGACCATTTGTAGTTCCCCAGTTTCCCGGAGTTAGGAATTGCAAGGTTGATGGTTCTTCCTTCTTCAGAAGCTTGATCTTCAATATATTCAGTATCATTAAAGGCATTAGAATGTTCTATGTGAGCCATTAGGCTGCCGGGCTTTATTGTTCCTTCGTCACCCGTAAAAACCACATGATGATCGTTAGTTTCAACTCGAGCTTGGATAAAACTGGTTGAAACCGGTGTTGGATAGACCAAAACGACCTGTTCTACCGATCTCAAAAAAACGCCATTTCCCGATAGAATCCTCACCCTATACTTTCCGGGTTCAGCCACCACTTTAATCCCGACGGTAAATATTCCATCGCCTGGATACTCATCAAACCCAGTGCCATCGTCAAGAAACTCTCCCACCAAAATTGATTCTGGACGAGCTTCTTTGACCAATAACTCTTCGTCTTCTACATACTTAGTAAATGTTATTCTCAAATTGACGCGATCTAAAAAATCCCTTAATTCCAAAGGTTTTCCATCGGAAGTTAAACGGGCAGTAAATTTAACTTCTTCACCCTGATACATTCGTTTGGGCAATTGATCTGACGTCAATTTTAAATTGGAAATTAATGTAATGTTGTTTTTAGGTGTGACTTTACCAACAGCTTGCCAAGGTCCCGGCATCGGAGAGTCGATAGAAATAATATCCATCGACGATTCTTGATACCAGCGTACATTATCAGGGTGACGCCTCGCATAATATTTAGCACCATCAGGACGCACTAACACCACCGATTTAGACGGTTTACTGCGATATATCATAAAAGTGATTTGCTCTATCGTTGGATCAACTCTAAAGCGGTTATCGAGAAGAGAAAGCGTAGATTCTGAGGCGGCAACGCTCCATAGGCTCGTCATAAGTCCAACAATGATCACTATGGTACGTAGCATAGTTCTACTCCTATTGGCGCCACAAACAGCTGCCATTTTTTTCAACCAAATCCAAACGTTCTTGATGTGCTTGTAATTCATCGGCTGATGCAGGCAAAACCTTTAATGCTTTTCGACCACTGACCAAGCGTTTTATTGTTTCTCCCCCACTACCATCAGAAGATTGATTTGCCGAAGTGAACTGGAGCGCGGTTTGCCCACCAGTCATCAACAAATAGACATCGGCGAGAATTTCCGCATCGAGTAATGCGCCGTGCAACGTCCGATGCGAATTATCTATTCCATAACGATCACACAAAATGTCTAGGTTATTACGTTTACCGGGGAAGATACGCTTAGCCATTGCTAACGTATCGGTCACCTGACAAATTTGTTCTGTTTTCAGAGTATTTCCCGAAAGCTTAGAGAACTCATAATCCATAAAGCCGACGTCAAAGGGCGCGTTGTGTGCAACCAACTCTGCGTCTTTGATAAAATCGATAAACTCAGAGTGGACATCCGCATAGTCGGGTTTGTCTAGAAGAAATTCATCTGTAATACCGTGAACATTAATGGCTTCTTCTTGAATGGCGCGATCAGGTTTTAAATAGACATGAAAGTGGCGTCCAGTCAATTTTCGATTAACGATCTCTACCGCACCGATTTCGATAATCCGGTGACCTTCATAATGAGGCCCACCTTCTTGGTTCATCCCCGTCGTTTCAGTATCGAGAACGATGATTCGTTGATGTTCAGAATTGTTACTAGTATTCATTCGCGTATCTATGTCAGACTATGTGTAATTAAAAATCTCCCTATATAGTATCAAATCATGACAAAACAAGTGGAAATTTTCACAGATGGATCTTGCCTCGGTAATCCCGGGCCAGGTGGCTACGGTATTGTACTTCGCTATAAAGAAAACGAGAAACAACTCGCCAAAGGGTATCATTTAACCACGAATAACCGAATGGAAATGATGGCTGCAGTCGTTGCTTTGCGTAGCGTAAAAGAACCATGCAAAATAATTCTCACCACAGACAGTCAATACGTGCGCCAAGGCATTACCCAGTGGATACATAACTGGAAAAAACGAAATTGGAAAACATCTGCCAATAAACCGGTCAAGAATGCCGACTTATGGCAACAACTTGATACTGAAACTCAACGCCACGAAATTGAATGGCGCTGGGTAAAAGGGCACACTGGTCATCGCGAAAATGAAATTTGTGATGAAATAGCACGTTTAGCTGCGGAAAATCCAACAGAAGAAGATGTTGGTTACCAAGCAAATTAAGCGTCGACGACTTAAATAGCGTCGTCTTTGTGCTCACTTTTTCGCGTACAGTTAACACCAAGCGGTGAAAGTGCGCGTTTAAAGTTCCAATGAGGCTTAATTGGTTTCAGAGGTACAGTGCGCTTTCTCGCGACGATAAAATAAAGACTACTTATTGATCCAGTCCAATCACTGGTATTGTTTTCCAGCCACGTATCAAACACACAACGACTTCCACGGGGAAACAGTGCGTATCGGTCGCACTCAATCACTTGGTAATTCAGCAGGCCTAGCCAATCTTTAACTCGATTTGGAGTAAACATACGCCCACTCCAAGGCAAATAGTTTTTCCGCCAAGGCAATAAACTAGATATTCCCATTAAGCTTATTGGATTAAACCCTGTAATAATAAGGTACCCATCATCGACAAGGACTCGATCAACCTCTCGTAGCATTCGATGAGGGTCATTGTTGTAATCAAGTTGATGAGCCATGATTACGACATCGACACTCTTTTTTAAAAAAGGGAGTTCGTAAGTATCAGCAATAACAGTATGCAGAGGATTTTCAATATCAATGTTGACTTGGTGTTGAATATTGCATGTACAACTGGCAAGCTCACAACTCAACCCACCCAGCTTTAGCATGTGATAACCAAATAGTTTTGGGCACCATTCATCCAATCGATGCTGTATCGATTCTTGAACCCACTGCCCATGCTTTAGTTGCGCCCAAGAGTGTGGTTTTGCGAGTGCTTTTTTGCTGCGTGCTGGTTCCATAGCAACTCATATACAAGGTAATTGGAGAAAAAATCATGATAGAAATAAAAAGCATACCTGCATTTAATGACAATTACATCTGGCTAATTCAAATTAATCAACATTGTATTGTGGTCGATCCGGGTGATGCTCAACCAGTATTAAAGTACCTTCAAGACCACGATCTGACTTTAAAGGCCATTCTCATTACTCATCATCATGCGGACCATACAGGTGGAATTGTAGAACTAACACGTGAGTATCCAAACATTAGCGTTATTGGTCCGAAGAACGATCCAGTAATGGGGTTATCCCTAAGTGTGGATGAAGGTGATAAGTTCACATTACTCGATCAAGAATTTAATGTGCTCTCCCTTGCTGGACATACTAAAGGACATATAGGCTACACAACCGAAAATGCTCTTTTTTGCGGTGATGTACTGTTCTCTGCTGGGTGTGGACGAGTCTTTGAAGGCAGTTACGAAGAAATGTTTGGTGCGCTGAATAAGCTCGCGGCACTTGATGATACGACTCAGGTATACTGTGCGCATGAGTACACAGCGGCAAATGTCGCGTTTGCAATGGCTGTTGAACCGGAAAACAAAGAGCTTCATCAATATCGCGATACTGTCAATCGCTTGCGAGCGAATAATCAAGCAACCATACCAACAACGATCGGACAAGAAAAACAGATCAATCCTTTCTTGAGAACACAAGAGCCCAGTGTGATAAAAGCGGTAGCGAATACCTCGCCACAATGTGATCCTCTCGCCATTTTTTCTGCATTAAGAGATTGGAAAAATCAATTTTAACAATTTCCTTCTTGTCTTCTCATTGAGGTGACAATACTATCACCCGCTCGCATTGAAAAAGGTTATGAGATATGAAGTTTAGGTTAAGTTTGTCCCTGTTATTATTGACAGGTTGTCAATCAATTCAAGCGCCATCAACTCATACCCCAAACAATGAAGAAACAACGCAAGTTATCAGTGAGACAGCAACATCGGAGTTGGAAGGTCCACTAAGAAGTGCCGATCAAATTATATCTGAGTACGGCGAAGTCACCGATAAGGCAACATTATCGGTGAGTAAAAGTACACCACAGTCTCAAGAAGATTTGTGGCGACGTATTAGTATGCAATTTTCAATTGAGGTACCTGATCATAAAGCGATAGAGCAGCACCGTAAGTGGTTTATAAAGCATCCACAACACCTCGAAAAGGTTGCGAAACGTGCGACCCCATTTTTGTATTTAATTACAGAAAAGGTTGAAGAACGAGGTTTTCCACTCGAACTGGCTTTACTCCCAATTGTAGAAAGCTCATTTGATGTCCGAGCCTACTCTCACGGTAACGCTTCTGGCCTTTGGCAGTTTCTTTCTGGTACTGGAAAGATCTATGGTTTAGAGCAAAGCTTTTGGTACGATGGCCGTAGAGATGTTTATGCGGCAACGGATGCGGCTCTAGACTATTTAGCGTATCTAAATAAATTCTTTGATGGTAACTGGTATCACGCGATCGCCGCATACAACAGCGGTGAAGGACGTGTTGCACGATCGATTAAAAGAAATAAAAAAGCGAATAAACCCACTGACTTTTTCTCGTTATCGTTACCCAAAGAAACGAGCCAATACGTACCAAAACTGCTTGCACTTGCCGACGTGCTTTCTAACCAAGAAAAGTATGGTATCTCAATTCCTCAAATAGCCAACAAGCCCTATTTGAAATTAGTCGATCCTAAAGAACAGATGGATTTAAGAATTGCAGCGAATTATGCTGGTATTGATTTCGATACCATGAACAACCTAAATCCGGCTTACAACCAATGGGCAACGTCACCTAAAGGCGTTCAACAGTTATTGATACCATTAAGCCACGTTGACCAGTTCAATAATATGTTGGAAAAAAACCGTGGTAAGGGTGTTAGATTTGCACGTTATACCGTAAAGAGAGGCGATACACTCAGTACCATAGCCGCACGAAACAATATTCCAACGACCAGTTTAAAAGAAACCAATAACCTCAAGCGCTCGCTTATTCGCGTTGGTCAAACCATCTTGGTCCCTAGTGCTTCTGGATCTAGCTCACCGAAAGCTAGCAATCAAACAATCGCACAATTAGACAATAGCAACTCGACCTCGCCCTCATCTCAAACCATTAACCACAAGGTGAAGAGTGGTGATAATTTGTGGGATATCGCCAAGCTGTACAATGTCTCTCATCAAGCTATTGCTCGGTTAAATAATATAAAATCTTCAACACCGCTAAAAATTGGACAAAACCTAAAAATTAGACAAGGGACAAGTGCTCCAACTCAAAGTACCGTTAAGTACACAGTTAAGTCCGGAGATACACTGGGTGGTATCGCGATGAAATATGATTTGGCAAGTCGCGATATTATGAAGTGGAATAAGTTATCAAGTCGTTCAGTTTTGCAAATCGGCCAGACCTTAACCCTTAAAGATGTCAAATCCGTACCAACTCAAAAGACAACGAAATACAAGGTAAAGTCTGGAGATACACTTAGTGATATCGCGATGAAGTTTAATACAACTAGCCGCAATATTATGAAGTGGAATAAATTATCTAGTCGTTCAGTTTTGCAAATAGGTCAAACCCTGATCCTAAAAGAAAACAGCGGCGCTCCAATTCAAAAAGCGGTTAACTATAAAGTAAAATCTGGAGATACCCTTAGTGCTATTGCTATGAGGTTTAACTTAGCAAGCCGCGATATCATGAAATGGAATAAACTTTCTCAACGTGCAGTATTACAAATAGGCCAAACTCTAACACTTTATGTGAAAGAAAATACGTAAAGGGGATCCTGCTTGTGCTGTCTAGAAAGAGTAACTTCTTTTTCAAACCAGTCAGCTAACGAACTTGAGGAAATAAATTAGTTGATACTAAAACTTGCGATTATGGGGTTATGATCAGAGGAGCGTGAAAACGATACTATCGCACTATCTAACTCTAATTGACGGTAAAATAAGTGATCAACGGGTGTACCATCACCATAGGCAAAAATAGTACGATTATCAGGAGCATAATCCGCTTCAACTAACTCCAACGACTCAACCATATCTCGAACGACTGCTTTGCGCTCTGCGCTCCAATCATTAAAATCACCAGCAACAATTACTGGACCTTTATGATCATAAAGTTGCATAATGATGCTCTTAATCTGACGCTTATATTCATATACTGTCAGCGTAAAATTAATGCTATGTAGATTAGCTATGGCGAGTGTTTTTCCATTACTCAGCGGGTAATAACTCACTAATGACGATTTATTGAGCCGAATAAACGGCTCAAGTTCGATATACCCACAGCTCGATGATGGCTCTTCTGTGGCAATGGTCATCACACCAACCGACTCGCCACGAAACAAAAATGCATTCACTTGAGTTGACGTTAACTGTCTCAGCTTAATCCAACTTGCCAACATTGGAGTTAAAATACTTTCTTGTATCATCAACAACTGTAACCCTTCACTATAATCGGAAAGATCACGAATCCAATAAGAGTCTTGTTGCTTATGTATATTCCACACCAATAAGTTTAGTTCACCGTTATTATCGATTGCCTTTTTACCTGGCTGCATAATGCAAGAACTAGGCAGAGACACTGATAGCTGGCTGCTAATGCGTGTATCCGGTTTCGCTATGGTCATCAATTCAATTGAATTGGTGTTTTTAAACATAACCAAAAAGCTTGCTAAAATAATTAGCGAAATACCGAATACCGCAAATAGAGCTATTCTTATTTTCATGAAATAAAATGCTCGTTAATTATTTATTATAATCAACGAATTAAATTGCATCTTCGTCTTCTTCACCAGTACGAATTCGGATAACTCGTCCAACATCTGTGACAAAGATCTTACCATCACCAATCTTTCCAGTTTGAGCCGTTTCAATAATCGCATCGATACATTTATCAACCACATCACCAGAAACTACTATCTCCAGTTTCACTTTAGGCAAAAAATCCACCATATATTCAGCGCCACGATAAAGTTCCGTATGGCCTTTTTGACGACCAAACCCTTTGACTTCTGACACAGTCATACCTGTAACGCCAACATCACCAAGTGCTTCGCGTACATCATCTAGCTTAAAAGGCTTAATTATTGCTTCTATTTTTTTCATTTAGATCCCTTAAACATTTCTTAATCACTGATCATAGAAATCAACGACATAAAACTATCACTTACACACAGATGCTATTAACTAAGCAATCAGTATGCCAAAATTTACAACCCTTTGACTCACTTCAAACTAGCATAGTAAGCGGCTAAGTTCTCAATATCTGAGTCACTTAATATACTCGCTTGTGGTTGCATCACCGCGGCATTGCCACTACTTCGGCTTTTATCTTTGTATGCTTTCAATGATGATATTAGGTACTTTTCATTTTGTCCGCGTAGATTTGGATAGCCGTCGATTGTTGCAATACCATCCTGCCCATGACAGGCAGCACATACAATTGATCTTGCCTTCCCAGCTTCTATATCTCCCGCCTGAACTGAAACTGAAGCTGCGAATAACATTATTGCTAGCATTCCTCTTTTCATAATTGCTCCTAAGTTAGTTTTATAATAATCCTCTTGTTAATTCTGGCACAACCCATAAGGTTATTCCCAGATGAATTCACATTCTCCGCCACAAAATTGACGATCGACGTATAAGTCAGCAACAGCGACTACCTTTTCGTCACACAACAAAATAGGTGTTCTTCGACGTTGCCAACTCGGTACTCCAAACTCCTGATACCATTTCTTCAACGTTTTGTGACCTACTTTCCCTTCAGGGTGAGCACTGAGTCCCTCGGAGCGAAATGTAATCTCCAGTTTTCCTTTTAAAACCATACTACTTAAAGCTAAACCTTTTCCGGTACTTATTGTGTCAAATAATGTCACTTTCCCTAAAAAGCTCGGAAGCTCTAATGGTTGATTTATGGTTAGTGATCTGTGCCAATGTCCAACATCCTGCATTTTCGGAATGCAAAATAGATGCTGTTGATAACGACGTATTTCGTGTTCTTTAAACTGAAACTTCGGATTTGCATCTATCCTAGCCATTGCGACATCGGACCAAAGCAATTTCAGGCGAACCTGACTGGGCATGAGTACATCAAACTTTGATAGCCACATCCGCAATACCCTATATCGCACATCCTCACTCATAAAATTTAAAGATGTGATCGATAAGCTCATATCAGGCGCAAGACTAGTATTAAGTCGCTCCTCAAGTAGCTCATCTAATAGGCGCTCTTGTTGTGCACATAGCTCAGCTGAACGCTGTATAGCCGAAGGGAAATGGGGCCACCGCTGACTAAGTACGGGCGCAACTTGATGGCGAATAAAATTGCGATCAAACCGAGTATCTTGATTACTTTCATCCTCAACCCATGTCAGTCCGTGTTCCTCTGCGTACTGTTCTATCAGAAAACGACGGCTTTTGAGTAAGGGGCGAACTAAAAAACCTTGTTGGAAAGGCCTTGCTAACGCCATAGCCGATAGCCCTTTGGGGCCACTACCACGTTTCAATGCGAGTAAAAATGTTTCTACCTGATCATCATTATGTTGAGCGGTAAGGAGAATACCTTGAGGCTGAAGGTGTTTTTCGAGCGCTTCATATCTAGCCGTACGTGCCATACTTTCGATACTGTTGCCACTATCACAATCGAGCGTAACTCGCTCTAACGCAAAGTCGACATCATGCTTTTCACACCAGCCTTTACATTGCTCTGCCCAATCGTCGGCATTCTGACTCAAGCCATGATGCACATGAACTGCTTTCAATAGAAACGGGGTTTGATGACGTAATTGAATCAGTACATCAAGTAATACCCTAGAATCGATACCGCCACTTAGTGCTAAGACTATCTGTCTCGGTTCCTTTAGATATGGCTGTAATATCGACTCAACCTCACCCAGTAACATAGTTATCCCATTCTCTCTTAGTTCATCTGATTTGAGTTTACAGCTTAAAATATATCACACAAAGAAAAAGGGTTGAGCATTGGCTCAACCCTTCATTTTTCTATAACTAATAGCTAGTTAACAGTATCCGTACGACATTAAACGTTCGTAACGACGCTCAAGTAACTGCTCGCTGTCGAGCCCACTAATTTCGTCTAACTGTTTTATCAATGTTTCTTTCATATTGTATGCGGTTTGAACATGATCGCTATGAGCACCACCTAATGGCTCTTCAACAATAGAATCAATCAATTCAAGCTCTTTTAAACGTTGTGCCGTTAATCCCATCGCTTCCGCCGCTTGTGATGCTTTATCCGAATCTCGCCATAAAATCGATGCACACCCTTCCGGTGAAATAACCGAATAAGTTGAATATTGTAGCATGTTGACATAGTCACCAACGCCGATGGCTAGAGCACCACCTGAACCACCTTCACCGACAACATTACAGATCACTGGCACTTTCAAAGAAGACATAACTTTCAAGTTCTGAGCAATCGCTTCAGACTGACCGCGCTCTTCAGCACCAACTCCTGGGTAAGCGCCAGCTGTATCGATAAATGTAATAATCGGCATATTAAAACGTTCTGCCATACGCATTAAACGAAGAGCTTTACGGTAACCTTCTGGTTTAGGCATACCAAAATTACGACGCACTTTCTCACGTGTTTCTCGTCCTTTCTGATGGCCAATGATCATTACTGGGCGATCATTTAAACGCGCAATGCCACCAACTATCGCTTTATCATCGGCATAAGCACGATCACCACATAACTCATCGAAATCAGTAAAAATATGTTCGATATAATCGAGAGTGTACGGACGCTGTGGATGTCGCGCCAATTGAGCAACTTGCCAAGCACCTAAGTTACTAAAAATTTTATGCTTGAGCTCAATACTTTTCTTCTCCAACTGTTCTATCTCTTTTGCCAGATCGACAGAAGTATCACCACCATGAATTGAAACTTCACGAAGTGCTTGAATTTTAGCTTCAAGTTCTGCAATTGGTTTTTCAAACTCTAAAAAGTTGAGGCTCATTATCGATCCCTTTTCTCAGTCATTATTATGTGGCTGAATTTTAGTTAAATTCTAATTCCACTTGGTCTTGGCCAAGCAGTTGCTTTAATTCATCGAGCAGAACATCACTGGGCGTGACTCTCCACTCTGTTCCTAGTGTTAACCGTGCACGAGCATCTTCGCGCTGATAGTATATATTGACCGGAACAATTCCGGCTTTATGAGGTTCCATAATTTGGCTAAAACGCTCAAAAAATGTATCACTGACTTGGTTTTCTGACAGTGATACCGATAGGCTACGGGCGTACTTTTCTCGTGCTGTCCCTAATGCCATAATCTCACGAACGGTCATTTTAAGTCCGCCATTGAAGTCATCAAAGCTGACCTGTCCCGAAACGATAAGAATTTTATCTTTTTCAAGCATATCGGCGTACTTTTCAAGTACATCAGAAAACAACATCGCCTCCATTCGACCAGAGCGATCATCTAAACTGATGATTCCAATACGCGATCCTCTTTTTGTGGTCATCACTTTAGCAGAAATTACCAATCCTGCCAGTGTTACTGTTTGATCTCTTCGAGTTGGAGTTGCGTCTTTTAGTCGGAAACTAATGTAATGATTTAGTTCTTTAATATAGGCACTAATAGGGTGACCGGTTAAATAGAGCCCCAAGGTATCACGTTCACCTTCAAGCCAAACTTTTTCAGGCCATGCAGGTACTTGCGTATATTTCTGCTCAACCGCTTCCGGCGCTTCGGTTAATACCCCAAACATATCCGATTGACCAAACGATTCCGCTTGGTGAAATTGACTCGCTGCTTTTACCGCATCATTTAATGAAGCCATCATTGCAGCACGATGAGGTCCTAGTTTATCTAGTGCTCCTGCATAAATCAGTTTTTCAATAACACGCTTGTTTATTCGCTTAAGATCAACACGAGCACAAAAATCAAACAAATCCTTAAAATGCCCATCTTTTCGTGCTTCCAATATGGCATCAATGGGTGCTTCGCCAACCCCTTTTATCGCGCCAATACCATAAACAATTGCCCCACTTTCATCGACATTAAATCGGTATAAGCCGGCGTTAACATCTGGTGGTAAAACTTTTAGATTCATGCGCAAGCACTCATCGACCAAGCCAACCACTTTTTCTGTGTTGTCCATATCAGCAGTCATTACTGCGGCCATGAACTCTGCTGGATAATGCGTCTTCAGCCACAGTGTTTGGTAAGACACCAAAGCATAAGCGGCTGAGTGAGATTTGTTAAACCCGTAACCGGCAAACTTTTCAACCAAGTCGAAAATCTTCATCGATAGCTCGCCATCGACTCCATTGTCGATCGCACCCTGTTCGAAAATACTTCGCTGTTTTGCCATTTCTTCAGGTTTCTTCTTACCCATTGCACGACGAAGCATATCGGCACCACCTAAGGTATAACCCGATAGTATTTGTGCAATTTGCATGACCTGCTCTTGGTATAAAATGATACCGTAAGTTGGATCCAACGTTTCTTTTAACGATTCATGTTGCCACGTCTCATCAGGGTAAGAAATTGGCTCTCGACCATGCTTACGGTCGATAAAGTTGTCAACCATGCCCGATTGCAATGGACCGGGTCTAAACAGTGCCACCAATGCGATAATATCTTCAAAGCAATCGGGTTGTAGGCGTTTGATCAGATCCTTCATGCCACGAGATTCAAGCTGGAATACCGCGGTAGTTTCTGAGTTTTGTAATGTTCTAAATGAACGGGCACAATCAAGTGGAATCGACTCAATTTGAATCGACTCCTTACCTTCTTTAAGCAGTCTTGGATTAATTAATCCTAGTGCCCAGTCAATAATGGTCAGGGTTCTTAAGCCTAAGAAGTCAAACTTCACCAACCCAGCATATTCAACGTCATTCTTGTCAAATTGAGTTACGGGGAAGTTACCTTCAGCATCAGCGTAAATCGGTGCAAAGTCGGTAATCGTGGTGGGAGAAATCACAACCCCACCGGCATGTTTACCAGCATTTCGAGTGCAACCTTCCAAAATACGACATTTATCGATGAGCTCTTTTACTTCTTCGTCGTTATTATAAAGCTCTGGTAAAGCGGGTTCAGCTTTGAATGCTTTTTCCAACGTCATACCGGGATCTGGCGGAATCATTTTGGAGATGCGGTCAACAAAACCAAAGGGATGTCCTAACACTCGTCCCACATCTCGAATAACGGCTTTGGCGGCCATTGTTCCGAAAGTAATGATCTGAGATACCGCATCACGGCCGTAGAGTTCAGCAACATGGTCAATCACTTGATCACGTTTATCCATACAGAAGTCGACGTCGAAATCGGGCATAGATACCCGCTCTGGGTTTAAGAATCGTTCAAATAGAAGATCATATTCAAGAGGGTCAAGGTCAGTAATCTTCAAAGCATAGGCCACGAGTGATCCCGCACCTGAACCTCGACCGGGTCCAACAGGAATATCATTATCTTTTGACCATTGGATAAACTCCATAACAATCAAAAAGTAGCCAGGGAACCCCATTTGGTTAATAACATTAAGCTCGATATCTAAACGTTCATCATATTCAGGACGACGTTCTTCTCTGACTTTTGCATCAGGAAAAAGAAATTCAAGGCGATCTTCTAAGCCTTCTTGAGACTTCTTAACCAGAAAGTCTTCTATCTTCATCCCCTCTGTCGGGAAATTGGGGAGGAAGTATTCACCTAAACGAACGGTAACATTACAACGTTTAGCGATTTCAACTGAGTTTTGCAGTGCTTCGGGAATGTCTGAAAATAATTCACACATTTCCTCTTCAGTACGAAGATATTGCTGTGAACTGTAATTTTTAGGACGACGGGGATCTTCCATCGTAAAGCCATCATGAATCGCCACGCGGATCTCATGAGCCTCAAAAAGTTCATCGTTAAGAAAAACGACTTCATTAGTCGCAACAACAGGCAGATCTCGCTGCTCAGCTAACTCGATCGCAAAATGAAGATACGATTCTTCATCTTGTCGCCCCGTACGTATCAGTTCAAGATAAAACCGATTTGGAAAGTGCTGTTGGTAAAACTGAACACAGCGCTCGACTAGGCTATGGTTACCTTTTAACAATGCTCGGCCAACCTCACCTTGACGACCGCCGCTTAATAAGATCAATCCTTCGGAAAGCTCGCCTAACCAAGATTTATCAATCACAGGTTGATGCTGAACATGACCACGTAAATAGGCTTTTGATATAAGAAGTGTGAGATTCTTATACCCAATATTATCGGCAGCCAACACGGTTAAACGCGTCAATTCATCGCCAAACTCTTCCGACTGCATTAAAAAGTCAGCACCAATGATTGGCTTAACCCCACACCCATGAGCGGTGCTGTAAAATTTCACCAACCCACAAAGATTAGTAAAATCCGTTAACGCCATAGCGGGCATACCGAGCTCAGCAACTTTCTTTACCAGCGGCGGTACTTTAGACAAACCATCGACCATGGAGTAATCACTATGTACTCTAAGGTGGACAAATTTTGGTTCTGACATGTAACACTTTTCCTTTCGGATCAAATTGCTTTCGGATCAAATAACTTTTGGTTCGAATTACGATCAAGTCAAAAAGCAAGGGACTCCCCTTATTTCTCGAACCCTTAACGCTTAGTCGATAAGACCAAGCGCTCTTTTAACTGGCTTAAAACTTTTACGATGTTGATCGATAACACCATACTGTTCTATAGCTGCAAAGTGCACTTTTGTTGGGTAACCTTTATGCGCTGCAAACCCAAATTGCGGATATAACTTATCTAACGCTTCCATTTCTTGGTCGCGCACGACTTTTGCTATAATAGAAGCCGCACTTATTTCAGCAACGCGTAAGTCCCCTTTTACCACAGCTTGACTGCGATATTGCCATTTTGGTGTTCTATTTCCATCAACCAACACATAATCAGGTTGAACGCTTAACCCTTCTACGGCCCGCTCCATTGCCACCATCGTTGCTTGGAGAATATTCAACTCATCAATTTCTTGTGGAGAGCAACGCCCAATCGCCCAAGCAATCGCTTTTTCTTGTATTTCAGGAAACAACGCCAAACGTTTCTTCTCAGACAATTTTTTTGAGTCCGTTAATCCTAGAATCGGGTTCAACGGATCAAGAATCACAGCAGCTGTGACCACGTCTCCCACTAAAGGTCCACGCCCTACTTCATCGACACCTGCAAATTGTTGGTAGGCTGGTGGATACTCAAAAGGCGGATAGTCTATCGTTACTTTCGCCACGGTTATTTCCCTATTAATTTGAGAACAGCTTGTGCGGCTTGTTGATCGGCATCTTTACGAATCAATTGATGCAATTCAGTAAACTTAGTCTGCAACTGTTGATTGTCGTTGGTTAATAGACGACTCACCTCAGAACTGAGATTATCAACTGTGCACTCTTCCAAAAGGTATTCTTTGACTAACTCTTCGTCGGCTAAAATATTCGGCAATGACACAAACTTAGTTTTGACTAAACGTTTAGCAAGAAAGGCCGTAACCGCGTTCACTTTATAGCCAACAACCATCGGACGATTCACCAACATACATTCAAGCGCGACGGTTCCGGAAGCCAATAACACAACATCAGATGCTGTAATTACCGTGCGAGCAGTATCATTTACTAAGGTAAATTCAAGTTCCGGGGCAAAGGTTTTCCATGCAAGTTCAAACTGTTCTCGGCGTTTTTGATTCACCAAAGCGACGACAAACCCTAAGTCTGGGTGCTGTTGGTGTAATTGCTGACATGTTTTAATAAACGGTTCACTCAGCATTTTCAACTCGCTGCCACGGCTTCCCGGGAGGACAGCAAGCCAGCGCTTACTAGAATCAAGGTTAAGCGCATCTTGAGCTTCTTTCTGATCTGAATGCAATGGAATGGCATCAGCTAACGTGTGACCGATAAACTCACACGGTACTTGAAAACGGTCATAAAACGCTTTTTCAAAGGGTAGGAAAGCCAGAACTAAATCTGTCGCCTTGGCTATTTTATAAATACGCTTTTGGCGCCAAGCCCATACTGAAGGACTCACATAATGCACCGTTTTTATACCTGAATCTTTAAGGTCTCGCTCTAATCTCAAATTAAAATCAGGCGCATCAATCCCTATAAATAAATCGGGAGGATTCTGAGTAAAATGTTCAATTAAGTCCGCTTTCACTTTAAACAAACGACGAATTCGCCCGAGAACTTCTACTAACCCCATGACCGACAATTCTTCCATGTCGAATAGAGATTTGCATCCTTGAGCCATCATCTTAGGCCCTCCGATACCAACAAATTCAGCATTTGGATATCGCTGTTTGATCGAACGAATTAACCCTTCTCCCAATACATCACCAGAGAGCTCTCCAGCGACGATGCCAATTTTAATTACTTCTGTTTGATTCATCTGTATACCCAGGAATATATCGTCGACAGTCAGAACTCTAAGTATCTATATCGTCTGTAACGGTTCGTATTTATCACGCTTATATAGGCGTAAAAATAACAAAAGACCGCCATCAAAGATAACGATCTTTATAAAAAACAGTACCAAGCACGATTAACGTATAATTCCGCGCTTAGATTGCTCTAGAAAATCTAAAAATATTTGAACTGATGGATACACTTTTGCTTCTACTGCAATTTCATCTTTTGCCGCTTCAAAGGTTAATCCATTTCGATATAGAGACTTATAAGCTCGTCGAATAGCATGAATTTCCGGCTTTTCGAAACCTCGACGCTTCAAGCCTTCGATATTGATACCAAAAGGTGCACAGTGATTTCCTTGAGCCATAACATATGGAGGAACATCTTGAACAACGATAGAACCACCACCTAACATAGCATGATCGCCTATTTGACAGAATTGATGCACTGCACTCATACCACCAACAATAGCTTGGTTACCGACTATTACGTGACCAGCTATCGCAGCATTGTTAGCAAAAATACAGCGGTCACCGACGATACAATCGTGTGCGATATGAACATTAATCATGAACAAGTTGTCATTACCGACTTGGGTAACACCAGAGTCTTGTATCGTGCCTCTGTGCATAGTGACACTTTCGCGAATCGTGTTTCTATCGCCAATGATAAGTTTCGTATCTTCACCTTTGTATTTTAGGTCTTGGCACTGCTCACCAATTGAGGCGAACTGAAAAATACGATTGTCTTTACCTATCGTTGTTGGGCCTTTTACGACCACATGAGACAGTAACTCAGTACCGTCACCAATTTCAACTTTACTATCGACCAGACAAAATGGACCTATCTTAACATTCGCCCCGATTACAGCGCCATCTTCGACAACTGCGGTAGGGTGAATTTGCGCACTTTCATGGATCATAATTAGAATTCTCTACGGGCACATTTCAATTCAGCTGAGCAGACGACTTCGCCATCGACCGTAGCCACACCATTAAATAAAGCGATCCCACGACGCTCTTTTAGAAATTCTACTTTGATAAATAGCTGATCGCCTGGTACCACTGGTTTTCTAAATTTAGCATTATCAATACTAGCAAAGTAATAAAGCTCGTTTTCAGATGGAGCTCCAAAAGATTTAAACGCAAGGAGCCCTGTTGCCTGCGCCATCGCTTCTAAAATTAGCACACCAGGGAAAATAGGGAGCTGCGGGAAATGACCTGTAAATTGGGGTTCATTTACTGAAACATTTTTTAAACCAATTAGATACTTACTTTCTTCGTAATCAGTTACACGATCAATCAATAAGAATGGATAACGGTGCGGTAATAAAGAACGAATTTCAGTTACGTTCATGGTCTTTTTTTCAGTAGTCAAAGTCATTTTCCTATACACTTCAATACAATATTATTTAACATTATAAACAAAAAAAGCTCGCAATTCGCGAACCTTTTTAATGATAAAGAAATTTTTATCTATTCTTCTTTATCGAACTCTTTTTGTATTACTTTTAACTGCTTATGCATTTCGTCAATTCGATGCACCCGAGCCGCCATTTTTCGCCACTCTTTATTAGTTTGAACTGGCACACCAGAGGAATATACGCCCTTTTCCTCTATGCTACGCATAACCATACTCATTCCTGTAATAGTTACACCATCAACTATATCAATATGGCCATTAATCACCGCGCCACCGCCAATAATACAATATTTACCAATTTTGGTACTGCCGGCAACAATGGTTCCACCAGCCATTGCACAGCCATATCCTATTTGAACATTGTGAGCTATCTGGATTTGATTATCGATAATAACATTGTCTTCAATAATCGTATCTTCTAGTGCGCCACGGTCAATCGTTGTTCCTGCACCGATCTCGACTCGATTACCGATTTTAACGGATCCAAGCTGAGGTATTTTTATCCACTCACCTTTTTCGTTTGCGTAACCAAAGCCATCAGAGCCGATAACCGTACCTGATTGAACTAAGCACGAATGTCCAATATCAACATTATGGTAAACCGTTACATTTGCCCATAAGCGGGTTCCACGGCCAAGCACTGCATTTTTTCCAATCACACAACCTGCGCCAATGACAACATCATCTGCAAGTGAAACACCAGACTCAATAACACTATTCGCTCCAATAGATACATTCGCACCAATAGATACGTCTCCTGCAATTACCGCCGACGAATGAACGCCATCACTCGCCATTGAAGGTGTAGTATCCAAAGCTTGAGCAAGTTTAGCAAAAGCCACATAAGGATCTGAAACCACTAAAGTGTTGCCGAGGCAGAGATCTTTTTGTTGCTCTTTAACCATAATCAGCGATGCATTACACTGCGCCAAAAATTTAGCATAACGAGGGTTAGACAAAAATGTCACTTCTCCCTCACCTGCTTTATCCATCGGAGCGACTGCATGAACTTCTAATTCATGATCCCCAAATAACTGACCACCGGTTAATGTGGCAATTTCTGCTAGCGTAATTTTCTTCATTGGAGTCTACTTTGCGTTATTTTATAGCTTTAATCACTTTGTCTGAGATATCAAACTCAGACTTAGCGTAACGAACGGCTTGAGCATCAATGATTAGGTCAAATTTTTCTTTATCAGCGACTTTATTGACCGCTTCACCAATAATCTTCGCTAACTTCTGGTTTTCTTCAGCTTCGCGCTTAGCAGATGCTTGTTTAAAAGCCTGACCTTTAATCTTATAGCTACTATCAAGTTGTCCCAACTCAATGCGTAATTGATCCACTTCTTCACGGCTCATCAATGAACTATCACGCTTTAGCTTTTCAGCCTTTGTCTTAATGTCATTTTCAATATTTTTTAGCTCTTGTGCACGATCTTTAAATTCTGCTTGAATTTTTTGCAGAGCAATTTCACGCTGAGGCAGGGCTTGAAATACTTTAGCTGTATTGACGTAGCCAATCTTTTGAGCCGCTTCAACAGCCATTGATGAAAGTGAAGCAGAGGCTAATGATAGCCCGATGACTAGTGCTTTAATTGATTTGTTCAAAATTATACCCTTATTGATTTTAGAACGTTTTACCAATAGTAAATGAGAAGAATTCTTCGTCATCACCAGTGTACTTCTTAATAGGCTCAGCTATAGAGAATACTAAAGGTCCCATTGGAGATATCCATTGCAAAGCGACACCAACCGATGAACGGTAATTTGTTGGGTCAGAAAAGTCATAATAATACTCATCACCATAATTGGCACTAATAGATGAGTAATCGTATTCGGTATCCCACACGCTTGCCGCATCAAAAAATACGCTCGTACGAATTTGACTTTGAGCTTCTTCAGACGCAAATGGTGTTGGTACGATCAATTCGATGCTAGCGTTGACAACGGCATTACCTCCGACAGAGTCATCACTTACATAAATTGAACCATTATTGCTGTCCGCATAACTTTGATATACCGCTCGAGGGCCCACAGAATTGGAGCCAAAGCCACGCAATGTGCTAAAACCTCCAGCATAATAGTTCTCATAGAATGGCAGCAAATTATCTTGTCCATCCGTTTGACCATACCCATTGCCATATCCCAATCGACTGCGTAGCAATAAAGCAAAATTGTGTTCTTCCGTCAACGGGAAGTACTGACGAACATCATATTGAAGCTTAAAGTATGCAGTGTCGGACCCTGGAGTGGTCATACTATAAGAGGCTCTTTGGTAATTACCTTCCGTAGGAAAGTAGCCTCTATTAAGGTTATTTCGCGTCCAATTGGCACTGATTGTAAAATCATTGGTAACTAAATCACCATCACTATTAATGTTACTTTCTTGTGCGACAAGAAAGTTCTCAACCTGAACGTAAGGCGATAAGTTACCAATTTTATTGTGTGTATAACCCAAACCAAACGAGAACCGATTAAGTTCATCAAATGGAAAACCCCACGTTAAACTTACGCCATAACTTTGGTTATTATAATCCACGATACCGGCTTCAGATGCTTCAAAATCATTGAAAAAGACTTTTCCGCCCAAACTTACTCCGTCAATAGTCCAGTATGGATCTGTATAATTTAACGATATGTTTTGCTGATAATCATTGGTCGTAGCACTAATGCCGACACTGTTTCCGGATCCTAAATAGTTATCTTGGCTAATCCCGACCTGGAAACTAACACCAGACTCAGTACCATATCCGATACCAAAGTTAAGACTTCCTGATTCGGTTTCCTTAACGCTGTAAATAATATCAACTTGGTCACTCGAGCCAGCAACTCTTTGAGTCTGAACATTCACAGTTTCAAAATAACCAAGTCTGTTAAGTCTCGTTTTACCTGTTTCAATGGCTTTTGCATTTAGCCACGTGCCTTCCATCTGACGCATTTCACGACGTAAAACTTCATCTTTGGTGTTAGTGTTACCCATAAAACGAATTTCGCGTACATAGATTCGATCACCTGCATCCAGATTAACCGCTAACGAAACCTCTTGTGTATCATCATTAAATTCAGGTTGAGTATGAACCTTCGGAAATGCATACCCTGCCTCTCCGAGCATCCGTTTGATATCTTCTTCGAGTGCTGTAACCTTGTACCCTTGGTAAATATCATTACTTTCAAACGGGACCAACTCCGAGAGCTCACGCTGTTTACCTATCAGTTCACCATTGAATGATACATTTTTCACCGTGTAAGGCTTGCCTTCGTCAATAGCAAGGGTGATGTAAACACCTTTTTTATCAGGGGAGACTGAGACTTGGGTTGAGGTTACGTTAAACTTAAGATACCCGCGGTCTAAATAATAAGACTTTAATTTTTCTAGATCCGCTGCGAGCACCTGCTTTTGGTACTTTTCATTTGATAAAATATTCCACCACGCGACATCGGAATTCAAATCGAATAAATCTAGCAACTTATCATCACTAAAGACTTGATTACCAATGAAGTTAATTTGTTGTATTTTTGCTGATACACCTTCAGAAAATACAAACTTTAAATCAGCACGATTACGAGGTAGAGGGGTCACAACAGCCTTAACTGTTGCGTTATATTTACCAACACTGTAATAAAAATCTTCTAGTGCCTTTTCAATATTGCTAAGTGCAGTGCGATCAAGTGCTTCGCCAACTTTAACATTAGAAGCTTCTAGATTCTGCTGTAATTGCTCATCCTGGATTGCCTTATTCCCAGAAAAGGTTACATCAGAAATTGTTGGGCGTTCCTGTACTCGAACCAATAACACGCCTTCATCACGATAAACATCAACTGACTCAAAATTCCCAGAGCCATAAAGTGCACGAATGGTATTGGCAACATCCTGAGAATCCATAGTATCGCCAATCCGGACAGGAATTTTCAATAATGCCGCACCTAAGGTAACGCGCTGTAAACCATCGAATTGAATATCCTTAACCACAAAAGCCTCTGCACCATAGGCTGAAAGACTTGTTGGGAGGCTGCTAAAAAGCAATGTGGCCAAAAGTAGCTTCTTTATCGTCATCGTTATTCTTATTGTTCCGTTATACAACATAGGTGTTGTAATGTTATTAAAGTCGTGCAAAATCGTTAAAAATCGCAATCGCCATCATCGAAAAGATAATTGCGCCACCGACACGATACCCCATTTCCTGAATGCGTTCTGAAACAGGTTTCTTTATTACTGCTTCAATAGCGAAGAACATTAAATGCCCGCCATCTAGCATAGGTAAAGGTACTAAATTAATAATTCCCAAATTAACACTAATTAAGGCTAAAAAGCTGAGAAAATAGACGACGCCGAACCCAGCAGTTGTACCAGCGCCTTTCGCAATAGAAATAGGTCCGCTTAAATTATTTAGCCCAATATCACCCGAGATTAGCTTACCCAACATTGTCGCGGTCAAATCAATTAGCTGCCCCGTTCTTTGAACAGCTTTATACATCGACTCAAGCGGTCCAAATTTCAAATCAATTTTATACTCTTCTGGCCACTCTGCCATTTTTGGTGCAATGCCAGCAAAGCCTATCACATCACCATTTGACAGTGTTCGGGCTCCTGGAGTGAGTAGTAATGTTCTACTCTGCCCATCTCGTTCAACAATCAAACTTAATGGTTTTTCAGGACTACCTCTGACGATATCGACAATTTCTTGCCATGTCTTAATTTCCACACCATCAATAGAGCGAATAATATCGCTCTCTAACAAACCAGCAAGATGAGCAGCGCCATCATCACTAACAAGCCCAAGCTCAGTAAATATTTCAGGGCTAAATGGAGTAAAACCTAAGGTTGTCATTGGAGATTCGGTTTCAGGGTCGAATTCCCAATCCGACAAGTTTACTTTTATCTCTTGTTCTGTTCCTATCAAATCATCTGATGACACAGTTAAACTGAGCTCTCTCTCACCAATGTGAGAAATAATTTCCATGTTAACCGATTCCCAGTCCGGTGTTCTGACGCCTGAAATTGCCTTTAGTTCCATCTTTGGCTCTAAACCAGCTTGAGCAACAATAGATTGAGGTGTGACTTCACCGATGACGGGTTTCACCGTCGAAATACCGATCAAATAAACCAGCCAAAGTACGAAGATAGCAAACAAGAAATTAAAGGCAGGTCCTGCCGCCACAATAGCAGCTCGTTTCCACAAAGGTTTACGATCAAAAGCTGAGTCAGAGAGTTCTTCTGGCACATCATCTACACGACCATCAAGCATCTTGACGTAACCACCTAATGGAATTAAAGCGATGGTATACTCAGTACCATCTTTACCTATTCGACGCCAAAGTGACTTACCAAAACCAATAGAAAAACGCTCGACCTTCACTCCACATTTACGGGCAACCCAATAGTGTCCGAACTCATGTACAGTAACTAATATACCAAGGGCGACAATAAACGATGCAAAGTTCCAAATTATACTGCTCATAGTGCTCGCTCTTTTACAACCAAATGGGCCAATGATCGACTTTCATTGTCCAGTGCTATCAAACTTTCCAATGATGTTACATCAACATTTTTATGTCCGTGAACTTTCGACAACACAACTTCACTAATAGTTGCAATATCGGTAAAACGAATTTTCCCTTTGAGAAACGCATCGACAGCAACTTCATTCGCGGCATTAAGGCTTGTCGTAGCATGTTGCCCGACAAAACACGCTTCCATAGCGAGTTTTAAACAAGGGTAACGTTTGTCGTCAATATCCATAAACGTCAGTTCGCTTAATTGAGTGAAATCGAGAGCCTTTACACCTGCATCGATTCTTTCTGGATATGACATAGTCAATGCAATCGGAGTAGCCATATCTGGCTCTCCCATTTGTGCGATCACAGAACCATCTCGATACTGAACCATAGAGTGAATAACGGATTGAGGATGAATTAATACTTTCAACTGTTCTTGGCTTGTATTGAAAAGCCATTTTGCTTCAATAAACTCCAGGCCCTTATTCATCATAGTTGCCGAATCAACTGAAATTTTTGGGCCCATAGACCAGTTTGGATGAGCGATAGCTTGGGCCGGAGTGACACTGGTCAACTCTTCAATATCGCTATAGCGGAATGGGCCACCAGAGCCTGTGAGTAATATATTAGAAATACCATGCTGCGCGAGTTGACAACGGCCAAGTGTTTGTTGAATTTCTGAAGGCAAGCACTGGAATATCGCGTTGTGTTCGCTATCAACGGGAAGCAGTTGCGCGTCATATTTTTCAACAGCATCAATAAAGAGTTGTCCGGACATTACCAATGCTTCTTTATTCGCGAGCAATACTCGTTTTCCTGCTTTTACCGCGGCCATAGTTGGCAATAAGCCCGCCGCACCTACAATGGCAGACATCACCATATCAACGTTATCTAACGCCGCTACATCACACATTGCTTGAGAGCCAAAAAGAACGTCAGTCGACAGCGACAAATGCGCGAGTTTATGGGTTAGCTGTTTTGCGGCCAGTTCATTCGACATTACCGCGTACTTAGGAGACCAAGCGGCACAAAGCTCAACCATTTTATCAACATTGTTACCAGCAACCAGTGCTTCAACTTTGTACTGTTCTGGGTTTTTTGCTATCACTCTTAATGTGCTAGCACCAATAGACCCTGTTGCTCCAAGGATTGTAATTCGACGCATAATACTCTCGGTTCAGTTAGCTAAGCAGGAAATAAAGGAAAGCAAATACTGGGAAAGCAGATGTTAAGCTATCGATTCTATCCAATATACCGCCATGGCCAGGAATCAAAGAACCGCTGTCTTTAATTCCAGAAACTCGTTTGAACATGCTTTCAACCAAATCACCTAATACCGATAAAACAACAGTCATTAGAATCGTTATAACCATAACAAGGTAATTTGAAAAATGGATATCAAACCAATGAGCAACAATCCAGCCAATGAAGACCGCAGCGACAACTCCACCAATTAGGCCTTCGATAGTTTTATTAGGGCTGACATTCGGTGCCATTTTACGTTTACCAAATCGGCGACCAGTAAAATAAGCAGCGCTATCAGCAGTCCAAACAACTAAGCAAACGAACAAAACAAGTTTGGCACCATGAGATGGGTCATTGTCCAAACCTTCTGAACGTAGCAAAACAACACTCCAGAAAAAGGGCAATAGAGTGAGAAGCCCAAATAAATGCTTAAGCGTTATTTTCTTCTCCCAACATCGAGAGGAGCTAGGAAAATTTAATGCTGCATAGCTTGCCCAAATCCACCAAATAACACCAATAGTAAGAAGTACTTGATGGAAAGCGGAAATTGAATGAGAAAAAGAGAGTTGGGGATAAGCAAAAATAACAAGTATCAATCCCAAGGCAGCACCAGGAATCATCGCCACTTTTCTTGAAGAACCACCAACAAACTGCGACCACTCCCAAAACCCTATCAAAGTTATTGCTGCAATAAAGGCGACAAAAGCGACAAAAGGCAGTTTAAAAATCCCCAAGATTATAAGAGGAGCAAGAACCAAGGCGGTAATTATTCGTTGTTTCAAATCCTAAACCTTTATTTTTTATCCATTAATGCTTTTACTTGGTCACCAGTGCAACCAAAACGCCTCTCTCGATTGACAAACCAAGTCACCGCTTCAACCAAATTATCTTCATCAAAATCAGGCCAATAAACATCTGTAAAGTAGAGTTCAGCATAGGCCATTTGCCAAAGCATAAAGTTACTGATCCGACGCTCTCCACCAGTACGAATAAGTAAATCGACTTCTGGTAGATCGCTCATCGTTAAGAACTGTTGTACCAACTCTTCACTTATTTCCGATGGCTGTATCTTCCCATCACTGACAAGAGCGGCAATTTGCTGTGTGGCCGAGGTAATATCCCACTTACCACCGTAATTTGCAGCGATATTCACAACCATCCCAGTATTGTCACTCGTCATTTGCTCTGCTTGGGCTATCTTAGCTTGAAGCTTGTCACTAAACCGAGATGTATTACCTATAACTCTCAAACGAAGGTTATTTTTATGGAGCTTTTTCACTTCGCTCGCAAGGACGGAAAGAAACAGCTCCATCAATACGCCCACTTCATCTTGTGGTCGTCGCCAATTTTCGCTGCTAAACGCAAATAGAGTTACAGCTTGAACTCCAAGCCTCGCAGAAGAAGCGATGGTTTTACGAACCGCTCTAACACCATTTTTATGGCCAAAGACACGAGGTTTACCTTTTTCTTTCGCCCAACGCCCATTACCATCCATAATAACGGCAATGTGTTTGGGAATAGCATCATCAGGTAACGATTGAACGTTTTGCATAAGGGACTTTTGAATAGATTGAATGGAATAGTAAAACAGCGCTGAGTTGTTTATACCAGCGCTGCCTCATATTAAAAATGAACTAAATTTCCATTAGCTCTTTTTCTTTTGCACTTAAGGCGTCATCGATTTTCTTAACCGCGATATCGGTTAATTTTTGAATTTCCTCTTGCGCTCTGCGATCTTCATCTTCAGAAATTTCTTTTTCTTTAAGTAACGCTTTAAAGTCACCGTTCGCATCACGACGTATGTTACGTACAGCAACTCGGCCACTTTCAGCTTCGCCACGAACAATTTTAACAAGGTCTTTACGACGTTCTTCAGTTAGCGCAGGAATTGGAACACGAATAACGGTACCGGCCGACATTGGATTTAAACCTAAATCTGATGCCATAATCGCTTTTTCTACTTTTGGCGTAAGCTCGCTATCAAAAACGGTAATCGTTAATGTACGTGCATCTTCTGCCATAACGTTTGCAACTTGGTTTAGAGGTGTAGAAGCACCGTAGTATTCAACTGAAATACCCGCTAGAAGACTTGGATGCGCACGGCCAGTTCGAACTTTCGACAAGCTGTTTTTCAGAGCATCGACGCTTTTATCCATGCGTTCTTGTGCATCATTTTTTATCTCATTAATCACTATGTCACCTTTATCTTATATCTATTTCTTGCTTATGCTGTCGCGCTCTTACTGATCACAGAGTGTTAATTACTCAGCAATCAAAGTGCCTTCAGCCTCACCCATAACGACTCGACGTAACGCACCTGGTTTATTCATATTAAAAACTCGAATCGGCATATTATGGTCACGAGCTAGAGTGAAAGCAGCTAAATCCATAACTTTCAATTCTTTATCAAGAACTTCATTATAACTCAGCTTATCACACAAAACGGCATCAGGGTTAGCAACAGGATCTGCGGTGTAAACACCATCAACTTTAGTTGCCTTTAAAACAATATCCGCTTCTATTTCGATACCACGTAAACAAGCCGCTGAGTCTGTCGTGAAAAATGGATTACCAGTCCCGGCAGAGAAAATAACAACACGACCTTGACGCAACTGACTAATAGCATCGGCCCAGTTGTAGTCATCACATACACCTTTAAGTTGAATCGCTGACATAACACGAGCATTCACATAGGCACGATGTAACGCATCTCGCATTGCTAGACCATTCATAACTGTTGCAAGCATACCCATATGGTCGCCAACAACACGGTTCATACCAGCTTGTGCTAGGCCGGCACCACGGAATAGATTTCCGCCACCAATCACCACACCGACTTGAACACCAAGTTCAACCAGTTCTTTAACTTCCTGTGCCATACGATCCAATATAGTTGGATCAATACCAAAACCTTCGTCGCCTTGTAATGCTTCGCCACTAAGTTTTAATAAAATACGTTGATATGTGGGTTTAGGATTCGTCGTCATGGAGTTTACCTTCAATTAAGAGAGTTGTTATTAACCGTCATGGATTGAATTTTTAGTACTGCGAACAAATTGCCAAGAGACAACGCTCGATTAAACAAAATTCGATGCATCACGATTAACATCTGACTACGTTAGTCGTAAAAAGACCGCAGCTCTAGGCTACGGTCTCTAATTTATACGCAATGACTACAATTAGCCTTTTGTTACCATTGCTACTTCTTCAGCAAAGCTCATGCCTTCGTCTTTCTGAATTCCTTCACCTACTTCTAGGCGAACAAAAGTGCTTACAGTTGCACCTTTCTCTTTCAGAACATCACCAACAGATTTCTTTGGTTCCATAACAAATGGTTGAC
The DNA here is from genome assembly GCF_054404255.1 of Vibrio phycocola. Classification (NCBI taxonomy): domain Bacteria; kingdom Pseudomonadati; phylum Pseudomonadota; class Gammaproteobacteria; order Vibrionales; family Vibrionaceae; genus Vibrio; species Vibrio phycocola. The sequence goes on along the minus strand of NZ_JBTAMQ010000006.1, from coordinate 33,795 downwards.
CAGTCAGAGAAACTTCACCAGTGAATTTCTTCATACGGCCTTCAACCATTTTCTCAGCGATCGCTTGTGGCTTACCTTCGTTCATTGCAATATCAACTTGAACTGCACGCTCTTTAGCGACAACTTCAGCTGGAACGTCAGAAGGGTTAACATATTCTGGACGTGATGCAGCAACGTGCATAGCAATGTGCTTAAGCGTTTCTTCGTCACTTGCAGTACCAGCAACAACAACACCGATACGCTCACCGTGACGGTAAGTTGCGATAGCTTCGCCTTCAACATACTCTACACGACGAACATTGATGTTTTCACCAATTTTCGCAACAAGTGCGATACGAGCATCTTCGAATTGAGCTTGTAGCTCTTCGATTGATGCTTTGCCCGCTAACGCAGCGTCAGCAACTTCATTTGCGAATGCAACAAAGCTACCATCTTTAGCAACAAAGTCTGTTTGACAGTTTACTTCTACAAGAGCAGCAACGCCTTCACCTTGTTTGATGATGATAGTACCTTCAGCCGCTGTATTACCTGCTTTTTTAGCAGCTTTTGCAGCACCACTTTTACGCATGTTTTCAATCGCTAGTTCAACATTACCTTCAGTTTCAACAAGCGCTTTCTTACATTCCATCATGCCCGCGCCGGTACGGTCGCGCAGTTCTTTAACTAGAGCAGCAGTTACAGCCATTCTATATTCCTCGACTAAATTCTGGATGAGATAAAAATCAGGGGCCGATCTTATGGCCCCCAATACTAACTTTTACCTTATTAATGCTAAAAATAAACAAAAATAAAGTATGATTCAGAGCCGCTAATTATTCAGCTTCAACGAAACCATCTTTGTCAGCTACTGCTACGACGTCTTTGTTACGACCTTCGCTGATAGATGCTGCTGCAGCATTCAAGTATAGTTGAACAGCGCGGATAGCATCATCGTTACCAGGAATAATGAAGTCAACACCATCTGGGTTAGAGTTGGTATCTACAACAGAAATTACTGGAATGCCTAGATTGTTCGCTTCTTTAATCGCGATGTGCTCGTGATCTGCGTCGATGATAAATAGAGCGTCAGGTAGACCACCCATATCTTTGATACCACCAAGAGACTTCTCAAGCTTCTCCATTTCGCGAGTACGCATTAGAGCTTCTTTCTTAGTTAGCTTATCAAAAGTACCATCAGAAGACTGAGCTTCTAGTTCTTTAAGACGTTTGATTGACTGACGAACAGTTTTCCAGTTAGTCAACATACCACCTAACCAGCGGTTGTTAACGTAGTATTGGTTGCTCGCAATAGCTGCTTCTTTAACAGCTTCAGATGCTGCGCGTTTAGTACCTACAAATAAAACTTTACCTTTTTTCTCGCCGATTTTAGCAAGCTCAGCAAGAGCGTCGTTAAACATTGGTACAGTTTGTTCTAGGTTGATGATATGAACTTTGCTACGAGCACCAAAAATGAATGGTTTCATCTTTGGGTTCCAGTAACGAGTTTGGTGACCGAAGTGAACACCAGCTTTAAGCATATCGCGCATTGATACAGTTGCCATTTTAAAATCCTCTATGGGGTTAGGCCTCCACATTTCCCATGCATCCGACCCTCTAAATTGAGAGCACCCCGGAACACGTGACGAAATGTGTGTGATTTACAATTAGTGTGTGTGGAAAAATCACGTAACGCACATTAGAGATACGCAATCTATTCCGGCGCGCTTTATATCATATTTCACAGCATTTTGGCTAGTAAAAAATAGCGAAACATAAGGTTAGCAACTGCTGATATTTGCTATATTCACATTAGATTTGTTGCGATCATTCGGTCGATTGCTACAATACATCAGTTTGCACTTTAAGTGTCCCCGAAAAATTAGAGAATACCTATGTCAGTTAAAATAAAAACAGCCCAAGAGATCGAAAAAATGCGTGTTGCAGGCAAACTTGCCGCTGACGTACTAGAAATGATCGAACCCTACGTTAAAGCTGGCGTAACAACAGAGGAACTTGATCAAATCTGTCATAAATATATTACAGAAGTTCAAGGCGCAATTCCTGCTCCTTTGGATTATCATGGTTTCCCAAAATCGATTTGCACCTCGATTAATCACATTATTTGTCATGGAATACCGGCAACAAAAGACTCGACCTTTGGTCAAATTAGTCGCCCTGCCGTATTAAAAGATGGCGATATCCTCAACATTGATATTACTGTGATTAAAGATGGTTATCATGGCGATACTTCTCGCATGTTTCTCATTGGCGAAGTGTCGCCAGAAGATAAACGTCTCTCCATTGTTGCACAAGAAGCTCTTTATATTGGGATGAAACAAGTAAAACCCGGAGCCAAACTTGGAGAAATCGGTACTGCAATAGAAAAATACATAAAAACTAACAATAAAAATAACCCTCGCACTAAGTTTTCTATTGTTAAGGATTATTGCGGCCACGGTATCGGAGATAAATTTCACGAGGAACCACAAGTTGTGCATTACCGTAACGGAGATAAAACCGTTCTTAGGGAAGGCATGACATTTACTATTGAGCCTATGATTAACGCAGGAAAATTCGGTTGTCGTTTAGATGATGAAGATAACTGGACAGTCTATACCGCTGATGGAAAAAACTCCGCTCAATGGGAACATACGTTATTAGTCACTGCGACAGGGTGTGAAGTACTCACTTTACGAAAAGACGAAACTATCCCGCGGATAATGAAAAATTCTTAATTAACGATGACATAAAAAATCCCTGATTGAGCAGGGATTTTTTTTTAGTGCTATCTTTGATAAGTTACTCACTTAGTTTTTTACTCATCTACGGACTCGAATCATGCTTTATCAAACGCCGTCGACTATACCTGATGCTGACATCACAACCTCTAAACTCAAAGACGAGCTCGACAAATTTGGAGAGCATCAGAAGGACCTGTTCTCTAACCGACAATCGGTTACTGATTTAGTTTATGGTCGTGCAGAATATATAGACCAAATATTGATACGTTTATGGCGTTTTTTTGGGTTCGATACCGTTGAAGATATCAGTCTGGTAGCCGTTGGTGGCTATGGACGTAAAGAACTTCACCCGCTTTCCGATATTGACATTCTTATATTATCAAAAGAAGAAATAGCGCCTGAAATACAAAGTAAGGTGAGCGATTTTATCACTTTCTTGTGGGATTTGAGACTTGAAATTGGCCATGCTGTCCGCACGATTAATCAATGCTCTGAAATTGGCAGAGAAGATCTGTCGGTAGCAACCAACCTTCAAGAAGCACGTTTTATTGTCGGTAGTGAAAGCAACTTTCATAAAATGACTTTAATGATATTATCTGAATCGTTTTGGCCAACAGAAACGTTTTTTCAGGCTAAAGTCGAAGAACAGCGTTTACGCCACTCTCGCTTTCACGATACAACTTACAACCTAGAACCGGATATTAAATCAACCCCCGGCGGCTTACGAGATATACACACTCTAAGTTGGATTGCACGTCGTCATTTCGGTGCCACGTCACTGATTGAAATGAGTAAATATGGTTTTCTTACCGATGCTGAGTACCGCGAATTAAGTGAATGTCAGGATTTCCTATGGCGAGTGCGCTTTGCCCTTCATCTCGAATTAAAACGCTATGACAACCGGTTAACCTTCTTACACCAAGAACCCGTCGCTCGACGCCTAGGGTTTATTGGGGAAGGAAACCAAGCTGTCGAAAAAATGATGAAAGAGTTCTATCGTACCTTAGGTCGCGTCGCCGAACTCAATAAAATGCTCATTAAGTTATTTGACCTTGCGATCTTACATGATGAAGACGATTTGGATATTGAAATTATCAATGACCAATTTCAGCGTAGTGGCGCGCTGATAGACTGCCGAATTGATAATTTATTTAATGACCACCCAGAAACAATTCTCGATATGTTCATTCATATTGCTGACGACTCATCAATTACGGGCATCACGCCATCTACCATGCGTGAACTAAGGTCAGCTCGACGTCGCCTAACTAAGTTTCTTTGTGCGATTCCTGAAGCAAGAGACAAATTCATTGAGCTTATTCGTCACCCTAACTGTTTGACTAAAGCTCTTGACTTAATGCATCGTCATGGCGTGTTAGCAGCTTATTTACCTCAATGGAGTCATATTGTTGGTCAAATGCAGTTTGACCTTTTCCATGTCTACACAGTCGATGAACACAGTATTCGAGTACTTAATAATCTGCACGTTTTCTCAGATCCTGCAAACAACGAAAAACACCCAATTTGTTGTGAATTATTTCCAAAGCTAAAACGTCGCGATTTACTCATTTTAGCCGCAATATTTCATGATATTGGAAAAGGCAGAGGGGGTGATCACTCTGAGATCGGCGCACTAGAAGCATACACCTTCTGTATTCAACACGGTTTATCAAAGCCAGAAGCGAAGCTAGTGTCATGGCTTGTTAAAAATCACCTTCTCATGTCTGTAACAGCACAACGGCGCGATATATACGATCCAGAAGTCATCATAGAATTTGCTAAAACTGTTCGTGATGAAGAGTATTTGGAATGTCTTGTTTGCTTGACCGTATCTGATATTTGCGCAACAAATCCTGAGCTTTGGAACAGTTGGAAACGGACACTGCTAGCAGAATTATTCTATTCGACTAAACGCGCACTTCGACGCGGGTTGGAGAACCCTGTTGATGTCCGCGAACGAATTCGTCATAACCAGCAACTTGCTTCTGCTTTATTAAGAAAAGAAGGGTTTACTGCTCGTGAAATCGAAGTGTTATGGCAACGATTTAAAGCCGACTACTTTCTTCGCCACACTCACCAGCAAATTGCTTGGCATTGTATTCATATACTTAATCACGATGACCATAACAAACCATTAATTTTAATGAGTAAAAGAGCAACGCGTGGTGGAACCGAAGTGTTCGTTTATACCAAAGATCAACGAGCACTATTTGCCGCTATCGTGGCTGAACTAGATCGTCGAGGTCTTAACGTTCACGATGCGCAAATTATGACAAGTAAAGACGGCTTTGTTCTCGATACTTTTATGGTCCTCGACCAACATGGTGAAGCGATCGATCTTGAACGTCATAGTTTACTGATCGAACACATTGAATCGGCAATCCTAAAAGGAGAACCGATTCTGAATAAAACGCGCCGTGCACCTAGCAACCTTCAACACTTTAAAGTAAGAACCAAAGTAGATTTTTTACCAACGAAAACAAAAAAACACACATTGGTGGAACTTGTCGCCCTTGATATGCCAGGGTTACTTGCAACTGTCGCGGCAACGTTTGCTGAAAATAATTTCGTTCTTCATGGAGCAAAAATTTCAACGTTGGGGGAGAGAGCTGAAGATCTATTTATATTAACGAACAAAGACTACACAAGACTAACGGAAGAGCAAGAGCAATCTCTCAGCAAAATGATAATAGAAAACGTATCTGAAATATTGCCCAATTAACATTTCGCCACATAAATATTTTTCTATTATTAAATATACTGAGCTATCTTATATGTAGTGGTACGTTTAAAGTACGGTATTCTATTTTAAAGGAAACGGTTTCAATGAAAGGATTGTCCATGAGGCGAGTGTTAGCTGATAACCTGTCTATGCTCAAATTTAAGTATAAAAACTTAAATCGTACAGACTTGTCTCATAGTGGAATACAGCGCTCGGGGACCAACTACTTATGTCAATTACTGAAACAAACATCTATCAACGTTTCAAATGCCTATGACCCTTATAGAAACCATCCGGCACACAAGCACTTTCGATTAATGGACGATAAATCCTCTATCTTCATGGATAGAGAATCTTTTCTTAACTATTACCAAGTGAACTCCATTCATGAATTAAATTACTTGTGTAAATATCCAGATGATCATCCCCACATTGTGTTATTTAAAACACCTGAGAGTTGGCTTGAAAGTGTGTACTCTTGGGGAAAAAAGCAAGACTGGTCATCGCTCTCTGATCCAGATTGGAAAGAGAAATATTTATTAGAGTGGGATCAATACTATAAAAAGTGGAGTGAATTAGAACAGAAAAACCCTGAACTAGTACTCATTCTTTGTTATGAATCGTTACAACTCGAACCACAACGAGTAATCGATAAAATTTGTGATCATTTCCATTTTGATAAAGTAACACTTCCAAATAATGGAAAAATAGATAGTGTACGCTGTTCACCTAAAAATAGAGAAAAACACACACTCCAAACCGAGGAAATACAGGAAGTACTGAACTCGCTAGAGTTTGATTGGAAAAAATACCAATAGTTTTCATCAAAAGCCAGTTAGAACATAGAGATCTCATTCAACGAGATCTTTTAAATCCAAGCTAAATAATGCCCTAGTCCTGCTAAGCAAATCGCAGAGATAATCCCAGCAACAATATCATCTATCATAATTCCAAACCCGCCATGCACTCTTTTATCAAGCCAACTAATTGGCCAAGGCTTCAGCATGTCGAAAAAGCGAAATAAGATGAACCCGGCAATAAGCCACTGCCATTCATAAGGGTTAAGCCCATAAATAGGCACAATTAACATAGTGATCCACAACCCAATAAACTCATCCCAGACAATAGAGCCATGGTCATGTACGCCCATATCATCAGAAGTTTTCTGGCAAATTGTAATTCCAACCCATGAGCCCACAATGCACACAACAATATAAGCCCAGAAAGGTAAATGAGCTAGCGCTAGGTATGGAACAACCGCGGCAAGTGTCCCCATTGTTCCTGGGATCCAGGGAGACAACCCACTGCCAAACCCCACAGCAAGAAGATGCCATGGATTTGATAAGCGAAGAAGCTGTTTAGGGTTATTCATACTGATATTCCAAAGTGATCAAAGCCAGATAGTTGCCATGTTAAAGCTTGCCCATCTGAATGCAACTCTAGACCTTCTTTGCCACGAATTTGGCCAATGCATTGGTAAGGTGTGTTGCAATGACTAAGATGGCTTTCTAGAGCTTCAATATTATATGGAGATACGATAAAGCAAAGTTCATACTCTTCTCCACTTGTTAATGCATATTGCAGTGCTTTGTCACGATCGTTATTGAGAAAACCAACCAGTTCATCAGAAATAGGTAAATGTTCAACATTGAGTGTCGCGCCAACATTTGAGCTAGTCAGGATGTGCTGAATATCTGAAACCAACCCATCAGAAATATCAATTGCACAACTGGCCACATTGAGCAAAGCTTGCCCCAATAATACCCTTGGTGTAGAAAGGTAATGTCTCTGTTCAAGTACATCAGAAGAAGGTTGAGAACGGAGAGCGTTATCTAGGATAACATCCAACCCAGCTTTGCTATCTCCAAGTGTTCCTGTGACATATATCCAATCTCCAGCTTTTGCATTATGCCGCGTCAATGCATAGTCATTAGGCAAAAAACCATGAAGTGTCAACGTGATACTAAGAGGCCCTTTTGTTGTATCACCGCCAATAAGTTTTACATTATAGTAATCGGCTAACTCAAAAAAAGCAGCGCTAAAACTTTCAAGCCACGCATCATCTATATCTGGCAGAGAAATCGCTAACGAGCACCATGCAGGCCTTGCTCCCATCGCAGCTAAGTCACTAATATTTGAAGCTAATGCTTTATGAGCAATCCATTTAGGGTTGGCGTCAGGCAAGAAATGAGTTCCAGCAACCATGGTATCAGTCGTAATCGCCAAACGACTGTTTTCAGGGACTTTAACGATGGCACAATCATCACCGATATCAAGGTGGACATCTTTGCGCTCGGACTGCTTCTTTATAAAATAGCGATTAATTAAACTAAATTCCCCAGACATCTCTTTTCCTAGCCAAACAGGTTTAACACATAGAAAAAAGGCCAGCATTGGCTGGCCTTTCTTTAAAATTTACGACTATTTCTTTCGTACATGTGGTGCCGCTTTATCAAGCACACCATTTACAAACTTATGACTATCTTCTGCTGCAAACACTTTAGCAAGTTCGATTGCTTCGTTAATCACTACTTTGTACGGCACATCATCACGCTGTGTCATTTCGTACATGGACAAACGTAACAAAGCGAGCTCCATCATATCGAGGTCTTGCATTGGACGAGACGTATATGGACGAATCTTTGCATCCAAAGCAGTAACGTTTAGCACGACTCCAGTAAGCAAATTACGGAAATATTCAACATCTGTTTCAGGTGCCTGCAACGAAGGTTCTTGAGCGCTGTGCTCTTCATCGTCATATTTACCATTTGAAAGAAATTGCGCTTCGATATTTGCAACATCATCCTTGGTAATTTGCCATGAATAGATAGCCTGTAATGCAAACTGGCGAGCGTTACGACGCGAAAGTGGTTTCACACGTGCACCCATTAGAGTTCAATCTCTGCAAGAACGTTAATCATTTCTAGCGCGCTAAGTGCCGCTTCTTCGCCTTTATTTCCAGCTTTAGTACCTGCTCGTTCGATAGCTTGATCGATGGTATCAACCGTCAATACACCAAAGGCAACAGGAAGGTCATACTGCATTGAAACCTGCGCTAAACCTTTATTGCATTCGCTACATACATAATCAAAATGTGGCGTGCCTCCACGAATAACAGAGCCAAGAGAAATAATGGCATCAAATTTATTGGTCATAGCCACTTTTTTGGCCGTAAGCGGAAGCTCTACAGCTCCAGGACAGCGAACGATAGTAATATTATCATCAGCAACTTGCCCATGACGCTTTAAAGTATCGATTGCACCTTCAAGAAGCCTGTCGTTAATAAAACTATTAAAACGAGATATAACGATAGCTATTTTTGCATTTGGTGCTGGAAAACCACCCTCGATCACTTTCATAAACTTTCCTTCAAACTCTGTTCACCCATGAGAATCGCCGGATTCTAGCACAATTCGACGAGCAATATCTATTGCTAATTAACCTTTACTATAGCGAGTTATTGCAACGAAAACCTAAGCAAAGCCGTGTTTTTGCAAAAAGTCCATCGTCAGTACGGAATCAGGCTCTGCTTCTTGTTTCGCTCCAATTAATCGCTCTAAATAACGAGCCATTACATCGACTTCCAAATTTACTTTGCGTCCCACTTGAAAATCATTGATTGTAGTCTCTGATGATGTGTGTGGCACAATGGTTAATTTGAAGGCGTTTTTACGTAAATCATTCACTGTTAAGCTTATTCCATCAACAGTAATGGACCCTTTTTCAGCAACATATTTACTAAGCGAGCTTGGCATTTCAACCCAAAACTCAATGGCCCGTCCAACACTATTTCGCTCAATTATTGTTCCAACACCATCCACGTGCCCCGAGACAATATGCCCACCAAACCGTGTTGTCGGCAACATCGCTTTTTCTAAATTCACATCGTCGCCCACCTTATAGTGAGCAAATCCAGTTTTATTTAGTGTTTCAACGGATAAGTCGGCGGTATAACTGGTCGATGTCATCGCAACAACAGTCAAACACACCCCATTGGTTGCGATGCTATCACCAAGCTTTACATCACTCATATCCAATACACCCGCATTCACTCGAATGCTGATATCTTCACCTTTTGCTGTCAACGCAGCTAGGGATCCAACGGCTTCTACAATACCTGTAAACATATTTAATTAATTCTTATATTGTGGTCGGACAACGATTCTAATATCAGGCCCGACTTTAGTGAGTTCTTGAATCTCTAAATCAATGACGTCGCTCATTTCTGTTAATCCTAACTCTCCAAACAACCCTCGCCCATCACTGCCTATCAATTTAGGCGCTAAATAGAGCACAATTTCATCAACCAGATTTTGACGAATCATGCATCCTGCTAGTGTCGCACCAGCCTCTACCCAAACATGATTAACTTGCTGCTCGGTCGCGAGTGTTTTCAATAGAGTTTCAAGGTTTAACTGTTTTTGAGAATCAACATCTACAATGATATCTCCTGACTTTTCAGCCACCGTCATAATCGGGGGACTACCGTCATTAAAAATCCGTAAATCCGGAGTAAGCTTCTGTTGGCGGTCGAGAATAACGCGAAGGGGCTGACGTAATTGTGATTCAGGGTAATTCGCTTGAATTGAATCCGGTAATTCATGCCAACGCACCGCTAAAGAAGCGTTATCAGCAATAACCGTTTGACTGGTCGACAATATCGCCCCAGCTATCGCTCGATAAGCTTGAACATCTTGGCGAGCTGCTGCTGAAGTGATCCATTGGCTTTTACCATTGGCTAAAGCGGTTTGACCATCCAAGGTTGCTGCCATTTTTAGTTGAACATAAGGCAATCCCGAACTCATCTTTTTAATAAATCCGGGATTCAACGCGGCGGCATCGGATTCAAGTAAACCAATAGCCACATCGATTCCGGCGTTTCGAAGCATTTGAAAGCCGTTCCCAGCAACCAAAGGATTGGGATCACTCATGGCACAGACCACTTTTACGATTCCAGCTTTAATTAACCCTTCCGCACAAGGCGGTGTTCGCCCATAGTGAGAGCAAGGTTCTAATGTTACGTAAGCTGTCGCGCCCTTGGCTTTTGCCCCAGCCTGTCGTAGAGCATGAACTTCAGCATGAGGCTCCCCTGCTTTTGCGTGGTAACCTTCACCAACAATATGTTCATCGTTGGTGATAACGCATCCGACATTAGGATTAGGAGCTGTGGTAAAGCGTCCTTGTTTAGCGAGATGAATCGCGCGATTCATCATCTTATAATCGAACAACGAAAACTCTGACATTAAACCAACTCGCTTCTATTGTTATCGTCTCTAGTCTTGTAGTTTGGCAATCTCTTCACCAAATTCTCGCACATCTTCAAAACTACGATAAACGGAAGCAAAACGGATATATGCAACTTTATCTAACTCTTTTAATTGTTCCATGACAAGATTTCCAACTAAATCACTCGGCACTTCACGTTCACCTGTCGCCCGCAGTTGCGACTTAATCAAACTTAACGAAATATCGATAGCATCGGCACTAACAGGGCGCTTTTCTAGTGCTCGTAAAATCCCACCCATCATTTTTTCTTCATTAAATGGTTCTCGGTTACCATTAGATTTAATAATCCGAGGCATCACTAATTCCGCTGTTTCGAACGTGGTAAAGCGCTCATGACACGCCACACACTCACGCCGACGACGTACCTGATGCCCATCGGCAACCAAGCGGGAATCGATTACTTTAGTATCAGTTTCAGAACAAAAAGGACAATGCATATAACCTCCACATGAATAAGACGAGTGTAGCGGAAATGGAAAACGGAAGAAATGCAAAAAGGGGCTAAATAGCCCCTTTGCATGTTAGATCACGAGATAAAACTAAGAACGAACAAGATAGTTTGCTTTTCCTACCCATTTATAGCTGGTGAGCTCTTCTAATCCCATCGGACCACGAGCATGCAGCTTTTGAGTTGAGACCGCAACTTCGGCACCAAGGCCAAATTGCGCGCCATCGGTAAAGCGGGTAGATGCATTAACATATACCGCAGCAGAACCAGCGGAATTAATAAACAGTTCTGCATTGTTTAAGTCATTCGTCATAATGGCATCAGAGTGACTCGCATTATGTTCACGCATATGATCAATGGCTTCATTCACATCGGCAACAACTTTGACACCAAGAGTATAACTTAACCATTCAGTATCGAAATCGCCGTCTTTTACATCGCGGATCTCTTTCGCCATCGGCATTAACTCTTTTGCTTCTGGTGTCGCAACGAATGAGACTTGATCGTTTAGTCGTACTGCGAGTTTTGTCAAAAATGACTCTGCAATATCCTGATGCACCAGTAACGTATCCAACGAATTACACGCAGACGGACGCTGAACTTTCGAGTTTTCAACCACATCAAGTGAGCGCTCAAGATCCGCATTCGCATCAACATAAATATGGCTAATACCAAAACCACCTATAATGACTGGGATTGTGCTATTTTCCTGACACATTTTATGTAGTCCAGCACCACCACGAGGAATGATCATATCGACGAACTGATCGAGCTTAAGCAATTGCCCAACAAGCTCACGATCTGGCTTTTCTATATACTGAACAGAAGCGGCTGGCAAACCGGCCTTTTCTAATGCAGCTTGGATAACGTTAACCAATTCCATATTAGAGTTGAACGTTTCTTTGCCACCACGAAGAATACTCGCGTTTCCGGTTTTTAAACACAATGCAGCAATATCAATCGTGACATTAGGGCGAGCTTCATAGATCACCCCCACCACACCAAGAGGGACACGTCGCTTAGCGAGGCTCATACCATTTTCGAGTACACGGCTATCGATTTCACTTCCAACGGGGTCATTGAGGTTAATGACGTTACGAACATCAGAAGCAATACCTTTGAGACGCGAGTCGTTCAATAATAAACGGTCCAATAAGGCTTCCGTTAAACCAGCCTCTCGACCCAGTTCAATATCGATTGCATTAGCAGCCAGAATCGCTTCTGAACGTGCTTCCAATTCATCAGCAATCAATGATAACGCTCGATTTTTTTGAGCGGTCGACGCGGTTGCAAGTTGAAAAGCCGCTTCTTTGCCCGCTTTCCCCATTAGAGTTAAATCCACGATGTACTCCTATCTATTCTTGAATGACCACCATGTCATCACGGTGTATCACCTCGGCACCAAAATCATATCCTAGAATGGCCAGAATATCTTTACTGTGCTTACCGAGAATTTTTTCCAAATCCTGACTTGAATAAGCGCTAATGCCTTTAGCGACAATCTTACCAGATTTATCAATAACACGAGCAACTTCACCACGTGCTAATCGACCACGAACTCGTATAACCCCTTTAGCTAACAAGCTGCTTCCATTGGTTGTCACCGCGTTAGCGGCACCTTGGTCAATCATAATGTCGGCCGATGCTGTAGGCCCCGCCAATATCCAACGTTTACGGTTTTCTAACGATTCTTCCAATGGCAAAAAGCGAGTTCCTTGAGGTGAGTCCCCTAAAGAATCGAATATAACGTTAGTTGCTCTTCCGGCTGCGATGATGACTTCAATACCAGCACGACGAGCAATATCCGCGGCTTGTAACTTCGTTGCCATACCACCAGTACCGAGCGTGGTGCCACTTCCACCGGCAATTTCGCGCAAGGTATCATCAATTCGGGTGACTTCTTTGATTAGCTCAGCATTGGGATCTTTACGAGGGTCAGCAGTAAATAACCCTTTTTGATCCGTTAGCAGCAGTAATTTGTCCGCGCCACACAAAATACCAACCAATGCTGATAGGTTATCGTTGTCACCGACTTTAATTTCGGTGGTCGCTACCGCATCATTTTCATTCACAACAGGAATAATTCCACCATCAACCAACGCATTAATCGTATCGCGCGCATTCAAAAAGCGTTCACGATCTTCAAGATCGGCACGAGTTAATAGTATTTGACCAATCTTAATACCATAGATCGAAAATAACGACTCCCAAGCTTGAATCAACTGACTCTGCCCAACAGCAGCTAAAAGTTGTTTGCTTGCCATCGTAGAAGGTAATGCAGGAAAGTCTAAGTGCTCTCTTCCCGCTGCGATGGCTCCAGATGAAACCAGAACAACTGAGTGACCTAGCTTCTTTAACTCAGCACACTGACGCACCAACTCAACCATATGGGCGCGATCTAAAGCAAGTGTTCCACCAGTAAGCACACTTGTTCCTAACTTTACAATCACCGTTTGAGGATGCTGCAGTTGTTCGCTTTTCTTTGTAGTCATGAGCTATCTTTTATCTATGGTTAAGCTAATAATATTTGAGACGATGTTTTAACAATCTAGCGTTAGTTTAACAAGTAAAAAAGGCGCTAATAAGCACCTTTTCAACGAGATTGAATCTTTATTTCGCTTTTTAAGTTAAACGGTCACAAGTTCACTTTCGTCTAATTCAACACTAAGTTCAAAATCCTTAGCGAGCATTGCTGTTAATTTGTCATGAAACACACTGCGAGTGCGCTCAATTTCTGCAACATCAGCTTCTTTTAAATCTTCTTTAACCCAGTTTCCTTCAACATCAAAACGGCCATATTGGTAATTAGCTTGAAAGCCGTTGTCAGTATCAATTAATAACATCCACCATCCCCAAAATTCACGTGTTTCGGGAGATTGAGTATCATCGACACATACTGATAAGCAATCAAAAAAGTAAATTTCTGGCTCGCATTTTTCTTGACGTAGATATGGACCAACCGCTTTGAATGCACTCAATAGCCTATGATACGTCGGAATTTTAACCTCATGTGGCATTGTTATACTCCCTGTCATAATCACTAACGTTTAGTTGTACTTGCTATATTATTGATTTCAATAGTCTATTAATTATATGTTTGTAACTAATTCAAAGCCACTTGTCACTAAATTAGTTCATCTTCTAGCCAATTAATTGCTAAATCAAGTGACTGATCATATCCATGAGAGATGGATTTCGAATTAATTTCCTTCGCTTTTCCACCTGAACTGTATATTTCGACAAGCTTATTGTCCTTCAAAGGAGATAATTGGTCCCCTTGAAGAGACAGCGCTAAGATAGGCACTTTTGTTTTTCTTCCTGCGAGAAAACCTTGCTCTTTTAGTGACCAAGCTCGAAGTTGACGAGATAAACTATCCACATCAACCATTCCTTTTTCTAGCCGAGACGCCAATACATCTAAATACATTTTTGGCATATTTTTTACTTTCTGTGGTGACGATAATACATCGTGAAGTGGCGCACCAATCGCTACGCACGCTTTAATTTTTTCTGGCGCAAGAAATGAAAGTCGAATCATTGCGTTTCCACCAAAGCGAAAGCCAAAGAGCCCAACACTATGATGGTCGACCCATGGCAATGTGGGTAATTGGTTGAGTACTTCTTGGTGTAACACAGAGCAATCTTCTGTCAGAGGCCAATGCGAATTTGTCCCAATCGATGGCATATCAATGGTTAACATCGCAATATTTCGTTTCGCTAAGTAATCCCGAAAAATCCGCCACATATCAGTTTGTAGACTGTCTAATCCTGCCGAAATCATAACTACGGGTTGGGGTTTTTCAGTGTGAGAAAGATGTAAATGAGCCACTATTTTTTTATTTTTATAGGGAAACTCTAATCGTTTTACCACATAGGCTGTTTTCTCTGTCGCCTCATGATAAGTCGAGCTGGCTAATGCTTGGGCTTGAACGGATAAATTATCATTTTTCAGATGAGGGTACCCGGCAATACTAAAGCACAAAGAAGCAGAAAATAGTTTGTTTGCTGCTTTTTCGCCTTCAAGTAGTTTCGCTTGCTGCTGATAACGACTGCCTAGCTTAGTCCACTCATAGGCCCAATTTCCACTATGATAGCCCATCACCGTATCTAACCAAGCATCGTGAGTTCGCGAATGAGTTGAAGAGGCGATTCGAGCTAATACTTCTTCTTGATCAATAGGATCAATGCCTTGCCATATCCACTGCATACGAGATAGTGTTCGATACCATGAGTTATTAGGATCATCTATCTTGTCTGCTATAAACTGAGCACTACTGGGCATATATTGAGTAAGAGAAGATGTCTCTTTTGCCTGGCGGTGATTGGCAAATAGCTTCTCAGATAAGTTGGCACTCTCACTTGATTTAATGGAATTGGCAGACATAACATCCCCAGCAGTTTGGCGTTTTTAAAATGGTAACGGAAAAAAAGGCCCTAAACAGGACCATTAATCAAAATTCAATACGCGGCTTTACTTCAACTTCCGGTTTATCGGTTCAATATAAACGACCGATGTATCCCACGGCTGTTCAATCCACGTATCTTGAGCAATGTCGACAATATATTCATCGACAAGATCTTTACCTGAAGGCTTAGCACACACAGTGATAAGTTTAGCTTTTGGGTACATTTCGCGAATTTTTCTTGCAGTGTCTCCACTATCAACAAGATCATCAACAATTAAAAATCCTTCACCATCATGATCTGGTGCTTTTATTACATTCATATCACGTTGGTGGTCGTGATCGTAACTCGCTATACAAATCGTATCGACATAACGAATACCTAATTCACGAGCTAAAATTGCTGCAGGAACGAGACCACCACGACTAACCCCTAAGATACCACGCCATTGTTCAGCTGGCATTTGGAGTTCGGCAAGTTGACGACAATACATCTGCATATTGTCCCAAGTGATAAGAAATTTTTTACTCATTAGTCTATCCCAATGTTATTGACACTAAATTCGCTAAACGGTGGTCTATCTTACGTAAAAGAGAACAAACGTAGCTTATTATACGATGAAATGGTGTGCTTAAAAGCAAATCAAACTTATGGATATTCACGTCACAAAAATACGTAAAACAAGACTCGCCACAGCCCGGGCGATTATAGAGATTTAGGGTTAAAAATGATAGTAAAAAGGCGCTAAAAGCCCCCTCTAGATCAAGATTCCATCAGCGCTAAAGAGCAATATACGAAACACTATAAGCCGTATTGCAGACAAAAAAACGCCATCTTAAATTATATAAGATGGCGATGGATAGTTATTAACCATTTGGGGCTTTACAGTCCAATAATAATTTGGGGTGAACAAAAATGTTCAGATGCAAGTCCAGTAAACTAGTCTTACATTTGTCGCAATGCAAAAGAGCAACCAATCATTGCGACTATCAAAACAGAACAGATTGAAATCAGGATAAACTCAAGCTGCGCCTTGATGATAAATCAATCAAAATAACCAAGCAGTCATTCATCGATTGATAAATAGAATACCATAAAGAAAATAAATTACAACATAACAACTTTAAATATAAAAAAACATTTAAAAGTGATTAATTAATAACACATTTAGGTAATTAAATTACAAGAATATATTTTTTACGTACTGAAGCTCCATCAATATGTAAGCGATGAACGTTTACCAATATCATCGGTTAGCTAGGTTAGCCTTGTTACTACTCTCCTGTCACAATCAGTGATATTCTTTAATGCGTCTTTTTGTATATAAAGCTTACATTTGTATTCATAGCTTACGTCTATTCATCATCAACCCATTTTCAACATGGGAGGAATTATCTATGTCACAACATCACTCAGAAATCGCTCTTTTATCTCCAAGTAATGTATGGGAGATATTCGATAAAATTTGCTCTATTCCTCACCCTTCTTATCATGAAGAAGCATTAGCAAACTACATCGTAAATTGGGCCCAAGAGCTCAAGCTCGATGTTAAGCGCGATAAAATCGGAAATATATTTATCAAAAAGTCCGCAACGAGTGGAATGGAGAAACGCAAAACTGTTGTCCTTCAAGCTCATCTCGATATGGTTCCTCAAAAAAATGAAGACACAGAACACGACTTTACGACCGATCCGATTCGTCCCTATATCGATGGCGAGTGGGTCACGGCTGATGGCACAACATTGGGTGCTGACAATGGGATTGGTATGGCTACGTGCTTGGCCGTGTTAGCATCAACGAATATTGAGCATGGTCCACTTGAAGTTCTTCTCACCATCAATGAAGAAGCGGGAATGGAAGGCGCATTTGGATTAGAGGCAGGATGGCTCGATGCTGACATTTTACTAAATACCGACTCAGAACAAGAAGGCGAAGTGTATGTTGGCTGTGCCGGAGGGATCAATGGTCTGCTAGAGCTACCAATTACTCGTGAACCGGCCAAAGGCGACTCACAGATAATAAAATTGGAGCTCAAGGGTTTGAAAGGGGGACACTCTGGTGTCGATATTCACCTCGGTCGGGGGAATGCCAATAAACTTCTGTCTCGTTTCTTAGCGGAAATTGATAAGAAACATAAAATTCAACTCATCGATTTTTCCGGAGGAACGTTAAGAAATGCGATTCCTCGAGAAGGCTCTGTCACCATTCAATGTCCAAAAAGCCAAACTCAGGACATTATCGTTGCGTACGAACAGTTCGTCACCTTAATTAAAAAAGAGTTAATTCAGGTTGAACCCAATATTGTCGCTAAAACAGACGTGTTGACCGAGCATGCTCTTGATCCAATAACATTAACCAGTACGAACACCATCATCAATACACTCAATGCAACGCCTAATGGCGTGATAAGTATGAGCAATGATGTGCCAGGTATTGTTGAAACCTCGCTCAATATAGGCATCGTATCGACAGAGTTTGAAAAACTGTCTGTTTTAATATTAGTTCGAAGTTTGATCGATAGTGGTCGAGAATATACTGAGAGTATGGTGACTTCTATTGCCCAACTAGCGGGTGCCGATGTTCGTTTCTATGATGCTTACCCTGGGTGGAAACCAGATACAGAATCCGAAGTCATGGCTATATTCCGAGATAAATATCAAGAGGTCTATGGTGCAAAGCCCAATATTATGGTCATTCACGCTGGGTTAGAATGTGGATTGTTCAAACAACCTTACCCTCAGATGGATATGATTTCATTTGGGCCTACAATCAAGTTCCCCCACTCTCCTGACGAAAAAGTTAAAATCGATACAGTTGGTCAGTTTTGGCAACAAATGGTCATGTTACTTAAAAATATTCCAAGTATTAATTAAGTTGTTCAAAAATATAAAAAGAGAGCACAGTGCTCTCTTTTTTACTGTTCGATCATGTGTCATTCATTTGGCTAAATAGTAAAGATTCTATAATCTTGTAACTCTGGGATTTGATTGCGCATATCATCTTCTTGATCGACAATTTCATGCAACGATTCACACATTTTGTTCTCTTGTACATCCAATTCTTTGCTGTGTGTTTCTAAACGTTCAGATATATTCGCCTCCAACTCAAGAAGCAATCCGCCCATTGCCGATAAACTAATTCCCCCCTCTTCTTGGATCTTACTCAATAACACTTGCCACACTTGCTCAATAAATTCTTCATCAAACAAAGCCTTAGCTTTCAATGCATGAGATTTCCACGTCTCACTCAGCGAATCAAAAGTCCCTGCTGGTAAAATGACCGTATCAGTATTAAGGTATGCTTCAGAGGCAGCACCCCAAAACTGGTCTAACTCTTCTTTTAGCTCATCAAAGGCACCAGGAGCTCCCAACGAAGCAGCGATATCATCAATAACATGGTCAAGGAACTGTGCATTGCTTGCCGCATAATCTGCAAGACTTTCCATATGATGAGTAACCGATTGACGATATTGTTGTACAGCTTGAAGTTGCTCTGGAGTGAGCTCGACAACATCTCCTCCAATCAATACTTGGCTCTCATCATTAATTTCAACGTTGGTTCCATCTTCTAAGTGAAAAAGTAACCAACCATCATTGGACTTAATATCACGCTCTACCGAGACATCACACTGCTCTGCGCTCACTGAATAGGAAACGATCACTAACAATAAAGAAAGTATTACTTTCATAAAAACACACCTTAATCAAAACGATTTGCTACTCAAGACTGTAATCGCCTAGGAACTCTTCTATTCATTTACTTCACATCATAATATAAAGAGAAAATAGCCACAAATGGCAACAGAGTAAGAAAAACAAAACCGGTAAGCATACGCCAACCGGTCGAACTAAAGCGCTTTATAAAGAGCTTGGTCAGAAATACTTCTCTACTTCTCGCGCTTATATGGCCATGCCATTACACCACCTTCCAACACTTTAACATTCTTCCACCCATTAGCTTCGAGAATCAACGCCACTTCGTAACCTCGAAGGGAAATCTTACAGAAACAGATGATTTCGGTATTTTTGTCTTCTGGTAACTCATCCAAACGCTTTCTTACCATTCCAAGAGGGATAAGTGTTTCACCAATACCTAAGCGCATCTCTTCAAATTCATCTGGGCCTCTAGTATCAATGATAAATAACGGATCCTGCTGCTCAAGCTTTTTCTTAAGTTCGATGGAAGAAATGCCTTTCAGACGATTCTTGAGTTTATTCTGCATGAGGTGTGAAGTCGCCACAAAGTGATCTATTGCCAAAGAAAACGGCGGAGCATAAGGCAAATCGAGATTAATCAAATCCTCTACCGTAAAACCGCCTTTTAGTGCCATGGCTGCAGAAGCAATCTGCTTGCTTACATCTCCACTACCAACACATTGCAGCCCTAGTACTTTGCCCGTTTTTTTATCCGCCAACATTTTACTAATCAGCAGCTTAGCACCCATAAATCCAGGTTTGTCTGGGCTAGTGTTGATCACGGTCTCAAAGGTGTCATAACCAAGTTGTTTCGCAGTTGCTTCTGATAATCCGGTTGAGCCTGCAGAAAAGTCGAAGACCTTACAAATTCCGGTCTGAAGTACTCCCGGGAATCTGACGTTATTGCCTTCAATCACATTTTCACCTGCAACTCGCCCTTGTAAATTGGCTAAATCTCCCATAGGGGCGTGAACTTTTTGGTTGGTCAATAAATTGGTAGATTCAACACAATCTCCTGCTGCATAGATAAATGGATCAGAAGTCTGCATATATTCGTTGACAACAATTCCACCTGTCCTGCCGACCTTAATACCAGCTTGCTGAGCAAGAGCTGAATTAGGACGAACGCCGATAGCGACAACCGCAAGTTCACACGGTAATTCAGTACCATTCGCGAGCTTAACGCCAGTCAATACACCATCCTCACCTAAGAATGAAGCAACTCCATTATTGGTGATAACATTCGCTCCCTTTGCTCGAACGTGATTTTCTACAATTTCTGCCATTTCCCAATCGAGGAAAGTTAATAACTGTGGTGCAAGTTCTACAACAGTAATATCGATACCAGCAAGTTGCAAAGCTTCACAGGTTTCGATACCAATAAGTCCACCGCCAATAACAATCGCTTTCTTAATCTTCTTCTCATCTCTAACGCTACGAAGGAAATCGGCATCTTTCATTGATTGAAGCGTGGTGATCCCTTGTAAATCAGTACCTGGAATCGGCGGTATAATCGGCTGTGCACCCGTACATATCACCAATTTGTCGTAATCAATAGATTCAACTTCCCCACTCTTAACATTTTTACATGTTAACTGCTTCGTTTCTTTGTCAATAGAAGTTACTTCTGTACCGGTACGAGCATCAATCCCTTTCGCATTTAAAAAAAACTTAGGGTCTCTAACAACACCGGTTGGGGTACTAATTAAAGCATTGCGGTTATCAAATACACCACCTACATAATAAGGGTAACCACAAGAAGCCATTGAGAGATCTTTGTCTTTTTGCAACAAAATAATCTCGGCGTGTTCATCTAACCTTCTTGCCTTTGCAGCTGTTTTAGGACCCGCTGCCGACCCGCCGATAACAACAATTTTTTTCTTATTCATTGAAGTCTTCCTTAAATACCAGTTAACCACTACCCCATCAGAGCTTGTTAAACACTTTCAGATAAATTAGCATATGCAAAGTAACAAACATTAGCACATGCTAATTTTACCAGCAAGAATAATATTAAAAGAAATATATAAATGAAATAAGGAGGGATTGACTATTAAGAAATACGTATGATCAAACCGTTCGATAAGTTGGTGCGACACATGAATACTGGCAGAAGTGCTCTATTTGAGAAGTAGATTGTGTTTATAATAATAGGAGTTACCATTCAAAGCTTAGCTGATGCTCGCTGTCGTCTCTCTTAGCTTCGATACCAAGGTTTAATCCGATTAAACGAACACCTCTTCCGCATTGGCGCTCTAACCCTTTCTTTAATAAAAGAGCAAAATACTCCTTCTCCGCATCAGTGTACCTATGCTCGACCGAAGTTTGTTTAAAATCGTCAAACTTTAATTTAACTCCTAGCCTGACTATTTTTTTCTCATTAGACAGCTTACCAAACCGGGTAGCAAGTTCTTCGAATAATGGGGCTATCGCCGACAAACACTCTTCCTCGGTATATATATCGTGATCAAAAGTACGTTCAACACCAACGGATTTTCGCTCTCGGTCAGACGTAATCTCTCGTTCGTCGATGCCATGACAACGCTCCCACAAAAGTCCTCCAAACTTGCCAAAATGTGACATTAAATAATGCTGGTCAGTGTGTTTAATGTCCGCTCCTTTATAAAATCCTAACCTGTGTAGCTTATTTAAAGTCACCTTGCCTACACCGGGGATTTCTTTAAGATCGAGCTTATCGATAAACCCTTGAATATCATTGGGGGCGACGACAAAAATTCCATTTGGCTTGTTAATGTTAGAAGCCACCTTTGCAACAAATTTAATAGGGGCAACACCGGCACTCGCCGTCAGTTGCAGTTCTGACTCTATGGATCGACAAATATCTTGAGCAATCAAGGTTGCTGAACCATGAAAGTTCGGATAGTCGGTTACGTCTAAATAGGCTTCATCGAGAGAAAGCGGCTCGATGAGATCAGTATAGCGAGAAAATATTGAGTGGATTTGTCTTGAAACGGCTTTGTATTTTTCCATATTACCCGGAATTACGGTTAAATTTGGACACCGTTTTAAAGCATGAGCAGTGGACATTGCTGAACGGACACCATATTCACGAGCGATGTAATTACACGTTGCAATAACACCTCGGCGATATTGAGAGCCTCCTATCGCCAAGGGGATGTGTTTTAATTCTGGATGATCTCTTGATTCAACCGCAGCGTAATAGCAATCGAGATCAATGTGGATAATTTTTCTCATAATGAATGATCAAATTCAAAATAAATAATCATTCATCTAAAGCATAAAAGTGAATACAAAATTATGTTTATAGAATACCTCTGAAACACAATTTCGTTTACTCGATTTAGATATGATCAAATATTCTCAACGCAGATAAACCCTATTGCTGTATATAAACACAGTATAGCAGTTAATATACACCACGAATAGACTTTAGCATTTGCGATATCGTGATCATCTTTATCTAGTACGCAGGTTGATTGAACTACGAACTAAAACAACTTATGCAATTCGATCTTTATTCCATTCCGCTAATTTTTGTGCGCGTAAAGCTTCGCGAGCTTCACGCTTCTTTCTTGCATCACAAGGCTCAGGGCAATTGCAGACTTTGTCGATACCAACGGCATCCAATCCACCACAACTTCCTTTTACCAATTTACGTTGAAAGATATACCCCACAGCCATTGCAGTAATGACCAAAAGGAATACGCCGAAAGTAATTAAAAAAGTATTCATTGTTACTCCTTCTCTATTTATTTAAATACGGTTTAAAACGGCTTGAAGATAACTCTTTATAACCATCTTGAGTTTTTACCACCATAAAGACTGGGATATCATTCTCTTCGGCTAAAGCCATACCATCAACCTCTCCCATAACCATGATACCAGTAGCTAGGCCATCTGCTGTCATTGTTGAACTATCCAATACAGTGACTGAGACTACTTTGTGACTAATTGGACGACCTGTTTTAGGGTCAATAATATGAGAATATCGAATACCATTCTCTTCAAAATAATTACGATAATCACCCGACGTGGCAAGCCCCATATTACCGGGTTCAATGATTTCTTGAATAGCTCGTTCATTCGTAACTGGCTTTTCAATTGCGATTCTCCAACCAACACCTTGTTGATTCTTACCTCTCAACCGAATTTCTCCGCCAATTTCAACCATATAATTTTTCAAGCCTAACGATTGGAGGTATTGAGCAACTACGTCAACTCCCCACCCTTTCGCGATCGTTGACAAGTCGACATACAAATCTGGTATATCTTTACTTAGCGACGTACTATTCACTTGCAAGTGCTCTATGCCTACACTCTTTCGTATCTGAGTTAAATCTTCGTCAGTTGGAATAACATCAGGTCTAGCTTCTGGACCAAACCCCCACAAGTTAACTAAAGGGCCAACGGTAACGTCTAGCGCACCTTGAGTTAAGTGATTCAGGCGAATAGCCTCCTGAACCACCAAAACCATCTCTGGTGATACTTCGTATGGCTCACTACCTTTGTATTGATTGAATAAACTTAATTCCGAGCTTTTACGGTAGGTCGACATTTGATCATTTACTTGTTCAAGTAGACGATCAATTTCAGTTTGTATCCTACCAGCCTCAAGGGCTTGCTCGGTATCATCTAAGTACTTAACGTTGTATGTCGTACCCATTGTCGGCCCACTTAAGTGCACTTGGTCAATCGACTGTTCACAGCCGACTAAGCTAAAAATGGTAACAAACAACAATACCAAAACTTTCATTAAAACCACTCCCAAAAATCAATATCAAATGTTCTGACAAACCTGTTTCACACGAATACATTTGATATTGACTATCGTAATAAAAAATAATGGCTGGCTATAAAAGCCAGCCATCTTAGTTCAACAAATGAATCTTAACCGCCAAAGTCATCAAGAAGAATGTTTTCTTCTTCAACGCCAAGTTCTCTTAGCATGTTAATAACTGCAGCATTCATCATTGGTGGACCACACATGTAGTACTCACAATCTTCTGGAGCATCATGATCTTTTAAGTAGTTTTCATAAAGCACATTGTGAATAAATCCGGTATACCCATCCCAATTATCTTCAGGAATTGGATCAGATAAAGCCACATGCCACTTAAAGTTATCATTCTGATCTTGCAACATATCGAAATCTTCTTCGTAGAACATTTCACGTTTAGAACGAGCACCGTACCAGAAAGACATCTTACGCTTAGACTTAAGACGTTTGAGCTGATCAAAGATGTGCGAGCGCATTGGAGCCATACCGGCACCACCACCTACAAACACCATTTCTGCATCAGTATCTTTTGCAAAGAACTCACCAAATGGCCCAGATATCACACATTTATCACCCTCTTTAAGAGACCAGATAAATGAAGACATTTGACCAGGAGCGACATCTGGATTATTTGGTGGCGGCGTAGCGATACGCACATTCAACATAATAATACCGAATTCTTCTGGGTAGTTAGCCATTGAATAAGCACGAATGATATCTTCGTCTACTTTAGACTCGTAACGGAATAAATTAAATTTATCCCAATCTTCACGATATTCTTCAGGTACGTCGAAATCTGAATATTTAATATGGTGAGCCGGGGCTTCAATCTGAATATATCCACCCGCACGGAATGGAACAGATTCACCATCAGGAATTTGAAGTTTAAGCTCTTTAATAAAGGTCGCTTTATTATCATTAGAGATAACTTCACATTCCCATTTTTTAACACCAAAGATTTCTTCAGGAAGCTCAATATCCATGTCCGTTTTGACCGCCACTTGGCAGGCTAAACGTTCACCTTCACGAGCTTCACCTTTTGAAATATGATCAAGCTCGGTTGGTAAGATATCACCACCACCTGATTTTACTTTAACGCGACATTGACCACATGAGCCACCGCCACCACAAGCAGAAGATACAAATACACCAGATCCTGAAAGCGCGCTAAGTAGCTTACTGCCTGGCTGAGTAACGATTGCTTTATCAGCATCGCCATTTACTGAAATTGTAATGTCACCTGTTGGTACTAACTTAGATTTAGCGAATAAGATCACCAAAACAAGAGCGAGTACAATCAGAGTAAACATCACTACACCAAGAATTATGTCCATTGACTATTCCTTTTTGCTGCGGTTTACCCGACTTACAGTTGAACACCAGAGAAAGACATAAAGCCTAACGCCATTAAACCAGTAGTGATAAAGGTGATACCTAAACCACGCAAACCTGGAGGTACATCAGAATACTTCATCTTCTCACGGATACCTGCAAGTGCAACAATCGCCAATAGCCAGCCAACACCAGAGCCAAAACCATAGACAATAGATTCAACGAAATTGTAATCTCGTTGCACCATGAACGAAACACCACCAAAGATTGCACAGTTCACGGTAATCAAAGGTAAAAAGATACCTAACGCGTTGTACAAAGGTGGAAAGAATCGATCCAAAATCATTTCAAGAATCTGAACCAATGCAGCAATAACACCGATAAAGGTAATAAAGCTAAGGAAGGTTAAGTCCACACCGCCAACAAGAGCTCCATCTTTTAAGATCAGGTTGTAAACAAGGTTGTTCACCGGAACCGCTATCGTTAAAACAACGACAACCGCTACGCCCAGACCAAAAGACGTTTTTACTTTTTTGGATACAGCAAGGAAAGTACACATTCCCAAAAAGAACGAGAGGGCCATATTTTCTAGGAAAATGGATCTCACTAATAAGCTAATATAATGTTCCATGACGTCCTTACTCCTTTGCTTCGACTTGTTCAGGCTTGATGGTACGAATAACCCAAATAAGCAGACCAATGAGGAAGAAGGCTGACGGAGCTAATAACATTAGTCCGTTAGGCTGATACCACCCGCCATTATTAACAAGAGGTAATACTTCCAAACCAAAAATCTTACCGGAACCAAGTAGTTCACGGAAGAAGCCAACCGAAATCAATACGAAACCATACCCTAGACCATTTGCTATTCCATCAATAAATGATGGAAGCGGTGATGATTTCATTGCAAATGCTTCCGCTCGTCCCATTACGATACAATTCGTAATAATCAGACCAACAAACACCGAAAGTTGCTTAGAGATTTCGTATAGGTACGCTTTCAAAATTTGGTCAACAACAATTACTAATGAAGCAATAATTGCCATTTGAACAATGATACGTACGCTATTAGGAATATGGTTACGAATAACAGATACAAAGAAGTTAGACAATGCAGTTACGAAAATTACTGCAAGTGTCATAACAAAGGCCGTTTCAAGTTTGGTTGTTACAGCGAGAGCCGAACATACACCAAGAACTTGAAGTGCAATTGGGTTGTTATCCAATACTGGCGCGACCAGACTTTTCTTAAGTTCTTTTACGCTAGACATTAGTTCAAGCCTCCATTACGAACTTTTGCTAGGAACGGGCCATAGCCATAATCCCCAAGCCAAAAGTTGAATTGGTTTTGTACGCCAACACCGGTTAATGTTGCCCCTGAAAGGCCATCAACACCGTGCTCTGAACCCGCAGGGGCTCCACCTTTGACAATTTCGATTGCCGGTTTAAAGTTGTCATCAAACAACTTTTTACCCACAAATTGAGCACGCCAATTTGGGTTTTCAACTTCACCACCAAGGCCAGGAGTTTCTCCTTGCTCGTAGTAAACAATCCCATCTACGGTGTTCCCATCGGTTTTAACTGCAACAAATGCGTACATCATCGACCAAAGGCCATTACCATGGATAGGTAAAATCATGCGCTCTAATTGATCGCCAGATTTCACTAGGTAAACTAAGCCGTAATTAGCTCGATTGAAAATTTTCCCTGGGTCAACATCAGCGTCTAGCTTGATTGAACTATTTGGGTTTTTCGCAGCAGCACGTTGATCATAATCTTGCGCCAATACGCCACTTTCAGTTTGGTCAACTAACTCACCGGTGGAGAAATCCACTAACTTAGGTTCGATGAACTGTTCGTAAAGCTCTGGTACCGTTCCTTGAGACATATCAATGCCAGAAACGTCCAAAATTTTCGACTGTTTATCTAAGGCCGCATTAATTTGTTGTTGTGGACGAAGGCCAACGGCCGCCGCCGATACAATGATTGAGCACACTAAGCTCAATGCGATAACAACAAACAGCGTTTTTTTAATGCTATCGTTATTACTTGCCATAGCGTGATAATCTCCGTTTGATGTTCTTCTCAACAACAATGTAATCAAACAATGGTGCAAACAAATTAGCAAATAGTATCGCCAGCATCATCCCTTCTGGGTAAGCTGGGTTAACAACTCGAATTAATACACACATTGCGCCAATCAAAATACCGTATGCCCACTTACCATTATTGGTAAATGATGCCGATACCGGATCGGTTGCCATAAAGAACATACCGAATGCAAAACCACCTAAAACTAGATGCCAATGCCAAGGCATATTAAACATTGCATTAGTGTCAGAGCCGATCATGTTGAACAATGTCGACAGCACAACCATACCAATCATGACACCAGCAATAATTCGCCATGAAGCGATGCCCATGTAAACAATGAAAAGAGCTCCAACTGCTAGTGCTAAAGTAGAAACTTCACCCATTGATCCAGGAATATTACCAACAAAAGCATCCATCCAAGAAATTGCTTCACCAGTAACATTATGAATCAATGCACCACTTCCACCTTGAGACCATTGGCTAAGTGCCGTTGCTCCAGAGAAGCCATCAGCAGCAGTCCATACCGCATCACCTGAGATTTGAGCTGGGTAAGCAAAGAAAAGGAAAGCACGGCCAGCAAGTGCTGGGTTAAGGAAGTTACGCCCAGTACCACCAAATACTTCTTTTGCAATAACAACACCAAATGTGATACCTAGAGCCGCCTGCCAAAGAGGTAGCGTAGGAGGTACGATTAATGCAAACAAGATTGAAGTGACGAAGAATCCTTCATTAACTTCGTGTTTACGAACCATACAAAACAGTACTTCCCAGAAACCACCAACGATAAAGACCGTTGCATAGATTGGTAAGAAATACGTCGCACCTAGCAACATTTTGCTGCCAACCCCTGCATCACTAGATAGCGTTCCCCCAAGGGCTTCGACTAACCAATAATGCCAGTTACCATCAATCACACCAGCAAGTTGAGCGCCAGCATATAAATGGTTCAATGCCATCACAGCTTGGCCACCTGCGTTGTACATACCCCAAAACATTGCTGGGAATACCGCAAGCCAAACCATAATCATGATACGTTTTAAATCAACACTATCACGGACGTGAGAGCTTTTTTTTGTAACTAAACCAGGAGTATAGAAAAGTGTTGCAGCTGCTTCATATAAAGCGAACCACTTCTCATGCTTACCACCAGGCTCAAAATGAGGTTCGATGTCCTCAAGAAACTTTTTAAGATTCATGGCAATTACCCTTCCTTCTCTATCTTGTCGAGACATTCACGAAGCAGTTGCCCATAATCGTATTTGCCGGGACATACAAAGGTACATAGTGCTAGATCGTCTTCAGATAACTCGAGTACACCGAGGCGGATTGCGTTATCTGAATCACCAGCACAAAGATCGCGAAGCAGTAATGTTGGTTCCATGTCTAATGGCATTACTTTCTCATAGTTACCGATTGGCACCATGGAACGATCACTACCATTTGTTGACGTAGTCATATTAAACAGTTGACCTTTGAATAAATGACCTAAGAAAGAACGAGTAATTGAGAACTTGTTCTTACCTGGCATTGCCCAACCAAGGAAATCCTTATCACGACCTTCACGTAACGCAGATACTTGACTGTGATAACGACCAAGATAGGCATGAGGACCAGTAGCGTGCGTTCCTGTTAAAACAGAACCAGAAATAACACGTACATCTCCAGGCATAATTTCGTTTTCGACCAGTTCATCAAGGTTCGCACCGAGTGTCGTGCGCACTAAACGAGGCTTATTCACAACAGGCCCAGCTAGCGCTACTACTCGTTCGTTGTACAACTCACCAGTAAGAAATAACTTACCAAATGCGATAACATCTTGATAATCGATAGACCAAGCAACAGTCTCTTGATTAACAGGATAGAGATAATGCATATGTGTTCCCACCAACCCAGCTGGGTGTGGTCCACCAAATACATGCTCCTCTATATTATCCTGTGTAGAACGAGGTAGGCTCTCTTCCGTTTTACACACGAATACTTTCTCTTCACTAAGAGCCGAAAGTATATCGAGGCCTGCGGAGAATGCGTCTGCCTGTTCATTGATAACTATTTTAGGATCAGCGGCTAAAGGATTAGTATCTATCGCGGTAACGAAGATAGCCTTAGTCGTTGAATCAATTGCTGGAACCTTGCTAAATGGACGAGTACGTAACGCAGTCCACAAACCGGAATCAATTAATTGAGCTTTAATCGATTCACGGTCAAGACCGGACAGTTGACTCGCTTCAAATTTATCAAAAGTCACTTGGTCATCACCAGAAGCTTCAATCACAACAGATTGAAGAACTCGTTTTGCACCACGATTCACTTCGACAACTTTGCCACATATCGGAGAAGTATATTTCACACCTGGGTTCTTTTTATCTTCAAAAAGAATCTGGGCTTTCTTTACTTCATCGCCTACACGAATATGCATAGTTGGACGCATGCCAACATACTCTTCGCCAAGCAAGGCGACTTTAGTGATGGGGTTACCATCATTTATCACCTGGGAAGGAGCTCCTGCTATAGGTAGGTCCAATCCCTTTTTTATTATAATCATACGCACTTGCACTACTTTATCGGGAAAAAAGATTCTATAAATTGCGTAAATGTAAGGAAGCTTTCAACATATCTTGATTAAAAGTTATGTAATACGAAAGATGTCCTAGACACGACATTGGTGCCCGACTTTGTCCTAAACAAAATCGCAACATTCATTTTAAATTCTCTTATATATAATTACATGAGAGGATTTTTAAGGTCGATAGTGTAGCCTGTTTGACAAAATGATGCCATGGCCAATCACTATCGAGGGCAGCATAATTTATGAACAAAAGTCTAGGTTTACCCAACTAATAAACATAAGTTTGAACTACCGCACATTTAACAACATTACATTTTATTTTTAACAATTAATATTCCGTTACCAACAGATACAACGAAAGAACAGATTGAAATATGTTAATAATTTTAGAGTTTCAATTAACACAAAACGTTAACTAACCAAGTTCTCCCTTGCTTCCGCCCATACATTGAGGACTACTTGGCGCACTTTGAATATCTGACCATTCTTGAACAGTATAGGTATGAATTGCCAATGCATGAATATGATTCTCAAGTTCATCGGCTAAAGTTTGATTAATTAAGCGATGCCTTCCAATTAATCGCATATCGACAAAGTCATCGCTCACCACAATCACTTTAAAATGACTTTCAGAGCCTTCGGGAACATTATGCATATGGCTTTCATTCAGCACCTGCAAATATTCAAGATTCAAAGCCGTTTCTAACTTTGTTGTAATTGTTGATTGAACAATAGTGCTTGGCTTCATAGAATTTCCTTTAAGTACTCTGACTCATTGATTGTTGTCTTTTATATTGGACTACAAAAAAATATAAAATCCGTATCATTGTTGAATGATGTGCAGGAGGTTATAGTCCCTCCTTTGTTGTATTCGTGATAATTTACATGCATTAATAGGTCAAGACAATAACTGATGCCACACACAGAACTGACACATTTCGATAAAAAATTAACCCTTCACCGCTACCCTAAACGCAGTAATGAAACGTTTCAGGCATGGGATGCTGGGGACGAATACATAATTAAACACGTAGAATCTCTTGAGCTTCCTCCAAATCAGCGAATCTTAGTGTTAAATGATCAATTCGGAGCTTTGGCAATCTGGTTCAGCCAGAAGCATCAAGTCATCTCGATGAATGACTCTTATGTTTCTATGATGGGAATGAAGCAAAATGCTAGCCTTAATAAATGCCAAAAGATTGAATTCCTTTCGAGTATAGATCCAATTCCTCAAGATATTGATCTGGTCTTAATTCAGATTCCGAAAAGTAATCGCTATTTAAGTTGGCAACTAACACAATTACGACAACAGATAACATCTCATTGCACCGTAATTGCCGTTAATAAGGCCAAAGATATACACACATCGACATTAAAATTATTTGAACGTTACCTCGGTACAACAACGACTTCTCTAGCATGGAAGAAGCATCGACTGGTATTCACCACTCCTGATATTAATATAACTGAGCAAGTACCCAACGAGATAAGCTGGAACATTGAAGATGAAGAAATTGAAATAAGTAATCGTGCGAATGTGTTCTCTGGGGAAAGCTTGGATATTGGAGCCCGCTTTTTTATGCCCAACATTCCCGCCGATCCAAAAATAAAACATATCATCGATCTTGGGTGCGGCAATGGTGTTTTATCAGTCAAAGCTGCAAAGTTGAACCCAAATGCCAAAATTACAGCTATAGACGAGAGCTATATGGCCGTTGCTTCTGCTAGGGATAACCTAAAAAACAATATTAAAAGCGATGAATCTAGGTTTAATTGCATGGTAAACAATTGCTTAGATAACATCTCAGAAAAATCGGCTGATTTAATTCTCTGTAATCCACCGTTTCATCAACAAAATGCCATTACTGATCATATTGCTTGGCAAATGTTTAATGATGCCAAATATGTTCTACAAGTCGGTGGGCGTTTATTGATGATAGGCAACCGCCATCTCGGTTATGAGACAAAACTCATCAAATTGTTTGGTAAAGCGCAAGTAAAAACTATCACTAAGAATCATAAATTTGCTATCTTACAAGCCATAAAAAGTTAAGTCTGGTTCTCGATTAACTTAGCTTAGAGAACTAGCGTCGACTTTGTCGTACATTGCTGTTTATACCTTGATACGAAAAGGAATCTAATATGAAGAAATTGCTCGTTATTATGTCAATATTTCTATTGACTGCTTGTGCTTCAACTGAACAAGCACAAATCGACCTGATGCCACAAGCAACGTTAAGCAATAGCGATATTGTTAGAAATAAATCATTCATATTAACCAGCAAAGATGTTCGACTCGCACAATATGTGGCCATCGTTGATAGTGGACACTCGCGAGTAGAACCGATACACGCAAAACAAAATTTACGATTAACCCTAGAAAACATTTTAGCTCAGCAGTTTGAATCTCAAGGTTTTTCGATTGTTACCAGTAATAATAATGCAGTCACTTTATCAATTGATGAAACATTGGTTACGGTGAATCATTCGGTGATGAAGAATGAGATCAATGCCTCTGTCGTCTTAAATGTTATTGCTGAAACACCAATTAGTAAATTGGTTCGCACGTATACTGGCACCGCAAAGAAAACTGGTGCATTAAGCGCATCCAATGATGATATTCAACTCGTGTTGAATGATGTTTTAAACCTCGTATTAGAAAAAATAGCAAATGATCAAGAACTTCAAACCTATATGGCGGAGCGTTTTTAAGATGAAAACTTGTTGGACTGCATCTTTAGTTGCATTAGTTAGCTTCGGCTCTTGGGCATCGACTGGGCCTAGTGTTGAATTTGAAACCTCATTAGGCAACTTTACGATTGAACTGAATGAAGAGAAAGCACCAGTCAGTGTCGAAAACTTTATTCGTTACGTTGAAGATGGTAGTTATGTTGGAACGATATTCCATCGGATTATCCCAGACTTTATGGTTCAAGGTGGGGGTTTCAACGAAGGGTTAACCAAGTTAGACACGTATTCACCCATCAAAAACGAATCCAACAATGGTCTAACGAATTTGACTGCCACTGTTTCAATGGCTCGAACTCAAGCACCAGATTCGGCTACTCGTCAGTTTTTCATTAACTTAGTCGACAACAATTTTCTCGACTATGGTGAAAGACCACCGGGGTACGCTGTTTTCGGTAAAGTTAATGAAGGTTTTGAAGTTATCCAACAAATGGCTGAACA
Source organism: Vibrio phycocola (assembly GCF_054404255.1). NCBI lineage: Bacteria > Pseudomonadati > Pseudomonadota > Gammaproteobacteria > Vibrionales > Vibrionaceae > Vibrio > Vibrio phycocola. Next base: position 580 of record NZ_JBTAMQ010000006.1, on the reverse strand, counting down.
ACCAACTGAGAAAGTTGGGTTTATGAAAAATGTACCCGTAGAGCCAATTCTAATTACTAATGTTACGTATATTCCAGCTCAGGATGTCGCAGCAATTGAAGAAGATACAGATGGTCAAGGCATACTCAGTGAAACTCTTGGTGATGTCGCATCTATCGCAGCGTCAGAAGGATCAAAAGACAGCGCAGCAATTATAGCAACTACCAGTGCTGGAGCTGCGTCTGTTGCAAGCGATATCGTAAGTAGCGCTTTAAATAGCAGTGATGCTGAAGCACAAGCTGCTGCCGAAGCAAAAGCCGCCGCCGAAGCAAAAGCCGCCGCCGAAGCAAAAGCCGCTGCTGAAGCACAAGCCGCTGCTGAAGCAAAAGCTGCTGCTGAAGCAAAAGCCGCTGCCGAAGCACAAGCCGCTGCTGAAGCAAAAGCCGCTGCTGAAGCAAAAGCCGCTGCCGAAGCAAAAGCCGCTGCTGAAGCAAAAGCCGCTGCCGAAGCACAAGCCGCTGCTGAAGAAAAAGCCGCTGCTGAAGCAAAAGCCGCTGCCGAAGCACAAGCCGCTGCTGAAGCACAAGCCGCTGCCGAAGCA
>NZ_JBTAMQ010000005.1:0-297937 GCF_054404255.1 Vibrio phycocola | reverse complement strand
AAGGCCGCCGAAGAAGCAATAATGGCTGCCGAAGCAAAAGCTGCTGCCGAAGCAAAAGCTGCTGCCGAAGCAAAAGCCGCTGCTGAAGCACAAGCCGCTGCTGAAGCAAAAGCTGCCGCTGAAGCACAAGCCGCTGCCGAAGCAAAGGCCGCCGAAGAAGCAATAATGGCTGCCGAAGCAAAAGCTGCTGCCGAAGCAAAAGCTGCTGCCGAAGCAAAAGCTGCTGCCGAAGCAAAAGCTGCTGCCGAAGCAAAAGCCGCCGCTGAAGCACAAGCCGCTGCCGAAGCAAAAGCCGCTGCCGAAGCAAAAGCCGCTGCCGAAGCAAAAGCCGCTGCCGAAGCAAAAGCCGCTGCTGAAGAAAAAGCCGCCGCTGAAGCAAAAGCCGCTGCCGAAGCACAAGCTGCCGCTGAAGCACAAGCTGCCGCTGAAGCAAAAGCCGCCGCCGAAGCACAAGCTGCCGCTGAAGCACAAGCTGCCGCTGAAGCACAAGCCGCCGCTGAAGCACAAGCTGCAGCTGAAGCACAAGCCGCTGCCGAAGCACAAGCCGCCGCTGAAGCACAAGCCGCTGCTGAAGCACAAGCCGCTGCTGAAGCACAAGCCGCCGCTGAAGCACAAGCCGCTGAAGAAGCCCAATTTGCCGAAATAGTGAAAGCTGCTGAAGAAGAACAAGCTGCAGCTGAAGCACAAGCCGCTGCTGAAGCACAAGCCGCCGAAGCACAAGCCGCTGCTGAAGCACAAGCCGCCGAAGCACAAGCCGCTGCTGAAGCACAAGCTGCCGCTGAAGCACAAGCTGCCGCTGAAGCACAAGCCGCCGCTGAAGCACAAGCTGCCGCTGAAGCACAAGCAGCCGCTGAGGCACAAGCTGCTGCTGAAGCACAAGCCGCAGCTGAGGCACAAGCTGCCGCTGAGGCAAGGGCAAATCGAGTTTTGAGAGTGAAAAATATCGAATCGACAATTGCACCAAATATCAAAGCTCAAGTTGAAGATCCTGCAGTAACTCAGCAGAGAATTAATAAAGCAGAAATCGATCTATCAGAAATGACCGAAGAAGAAAGAGTTATGTACCAAGCGATTCAAGAAACGCTTGAGAAAAATGCGCAAGCTCTTGAAGCTCTGGGTAAGACTCATAGATAGTAGTCATACTTCCGAAAGGTAACGGATTTATTAAGGAATATAAATGGCAACGCCCAGTGATTCATGGAAAGAAACAATAAAAAGTTATGCTGATCGTCGATTAGCTTGGGTTTTTATGCTGGGCTGCTCAAGTGGTTTTCCGTGGGTGTTGATCGGTTCAAATATGTCAGGCTGGCTGACAGATGCCGGTCTAACCCGAGCGGCAATTGGGTATTTTGGTAGCGTCTTTTCCGTGTATGCGATCAATTTCCTTTGGGCACCATTAGTCGATCGAGTACAAATCCCGTTTCTAACCAAGCGTTTAGGGCAAAGAAGAAGTTGGGTTCTTTCTTGCCAATTGGTTATTTTTGTCGCCACCTTATGTATTGCGGGTATAAATCCTGAGATAAATTTGATGCTAACATCATTAATTGCATTAATGATTGCGATTGCATCAGCTACACAAGATATTGCTATCGACGCTTTTCGCATTGATTCATTCAAAAAAAGTGAAGCCTCTAAGCTACCTCAAGCTTCAGCAATGGCAGTAATTGGATGGTGGACTGGGTACTCACTTCCTGGATTTTTAGCCTTTACCAACGCAGACCAATATGGCTGGGATGGTGTTTACTACGGCATGGCTGGAGTGGTGGTACTTCTGATGATATTCACCCTATTCACCGGTGAACCTCAAACAGAACGTGAAGCACTGCAACAAGAAGCTGAAAAGCGTCATGGTAAAGTGGTTGGTTCTAGGTTCATAGCATGGATATCGGTAACCCTGCTCGAGCCTTTTTACGACTTCTTCCGTCGCAATGGCGTACAGGTCGCTGTGACTCTTCTATTATTCGTGTTCTTATTCAAAATAGGCGAAGCCTTTCTTGGAAGAATGTCGATTACATTTTACAAAGAAATTGGTTTCAGTAACGAACAAATTGGCTATTACTCCAAGCTCATCGGCTGGGGGGCTACCATGTTGTTTACCTTTGTCGGTAGCATGTTTAATGTTCGATTTGGTATCGTCAAAGGATTACTGATTGGCGGGATAGCGATGGCTGCCAGTAATTTAATGTTTGCTTGGATCGCTCACGTTGGACCTAACGAGCATATATTCCTTGCGACAATTATTGTCGACAACTTTACCACAGCGTTTTCAACGGTCGCATTTGTTTCATTCTTGACTCTATTAACTGGGCAAGCGTTTTCGGCGACTCAATATGCATTGCTGGCATCATTAGGAAACTTTGGCAGAACGACCCTAGCCTCCTTTAGTGGTGAACTTGCCGACATGCTTAATAATTGGTCTCTTTTCTTTATCTTAACCGCAGTAATGGTGATCCCTAGCTTGATAATGCTAGTGTCTTTAAGTGGCTACTTTACACGACTACTGGATAAAGCACGGGCTGAGCGCGCAGACCAATAATTAATTTGTGATCAGTTAAGTGAATAAAGCATGAATATTGTTATCGTTGGCCCAGGGGCGATTGGATCACTCTGGGCATTTCATCTTAGCCAAGCGGGTCACTCAGTATCGGTGTGGCTACGTCAACCTGAACCTCAATTCATCGTGCAATTGGATGATCATCCAAAACTGCCTTTACCACATAACAATCGAAACGACTTAGAAAACGCCGATCTTGTCTTGGTCACAACAAAAGTTTGGCAAGTTAAAAGTGCTTTATCCCCTATAATTCCTTACTTGTCTTCCGATACCATCATTCTGTTAATGCACAATGGAATGGGTGTTGTAGACGAGTTACAAACCGAACTTGCCACCTTCCCTTTTTTAATTGCGACAACAACACACGGAGCAAAAAAAGAAGGCACCAAGATCAATCACACCGGAATAGGAAGTACTCAAATCGGTGCTTTAAATGAAAAAGGGAAACAGTGCTCCTTTCTCGAAGAGGTTTTACAACACACTCTTCCAGATGTAACTTGGAACTCTGAAATCAATAATGCTCTTTGGCTCAAGCTAATTATTAACTGTGTTATCAACCCTTTAACGGCATTAGAACAATGTAAGAATGGCGCGTTAAACGATGATCGATTTACTCTAGTTATTGATAAACTGGTCAGAGAGCTAGTTTCTGTTGCTCAAGCTGAAGGCATCGACTTTGAGGTTGAAACGATAACAGCCCAAATTTATCAAGTCATTTCCTCGACTGCTGAAAACCGCTCTTCCATGCATCAAGATATCTATTATAAAAGAAAAACAGAGATCGACTTTATTACCGGATATTTGCTTAAATGTGCTGACAGGCATCAAATTTCGATTCCAGAAAACAGACACCTCTATCAACAAATTAAGCAGATTGAACCAAGGACATTATCATGAAAAAACGAATCTTAGTTCCCATCGCGACTGGTGTTGAAGAGATGGAAGCGATCACAATCATCGATATCTTAGTGCGAGCGGGATACGAGGTCATCGTTGCGAGTGCTAATGAAGATGGCTGTTTAACAATGAAAGCATCTCGCGGAGTGACATTAACCGCCGATTATCGCTTAATTGATGTGGCTGACGATGAGTTTGATGTCGTCGTTCTTCCCGGTGGAGTTCTTGGCGCAGAGAATTTCCGTGACAGTACATTACTTGTTGAAGTCGTGAAGCAACAGAAAAATGATGGCAAGCTTGTTGCCGCAATTTGTGCCTCACCTGCTGTCGTGCTTCAGCATCATGATATCTACCCTGAAGCACTGATGACGTGTCATCCAAGTTTTCAAGATCAAATACCAGAAACGCTATGGCGACAAAGACGTGTTACCTATGACATTATCCATAATCTTTTGACAAGCCAAGGGCCGGGCACCGCATTGGAATTTGCTATGGAGATTGTAATTTTGCTTTCCGGTAAAGAGCATGCATGGTCGATTGCCGAGCCTATGGTGACAATGCCAGCGTTGAATTATCAGCAAATGAGCAGTAAAAATGTTTGATATTTCAGCCATCCGCTCGCAGTTTCCAATACTCAATAATGCAGCATCACCTCTGGTGTATCTAGACAGTGCGGCAACCTCACAAAAGCCAGAATATGTCATTAATGCTTTAACCCGCTATTACCGCGAACAAAATGCCAATGTACATCGCGGTAACCATCAACTAACGGCAACGGCAACCACTGAGTTTGAACGAGCTCGTGGAGTTGTAGCCCAATTTATCAACTCTCCCAGCTCAGAGAACATTATTTGGACTCGAGGTTCAACAGAAGCAATTAACCTTATCGCGCATTCTTATGGTGCTTTATCCCTTCAACCACACGATATTATTTTGGTAGGCGAAGCCGAACATCATGCCAATATTGTTCCGTGGCAATTAATTGCAGAACAGACCCAAGCAATAGTAAAGAAAATCCCTGTCGACTCTAATGGTGAATTAATCTGGTCAGAATATGTCGATCTACTTTCCGATAAAGTGAAGATCGTTGCTCTGGCCCATGTCACGAATGTTACTGGATGTCGCCAACCGATTGAAGATGCCATTGAATTTGCTCACCGTTTTGGGGCGGCTGTCGTTGTTGATGGCGCTCAAGGAGTTGTCCATGAAGAAGTGGATGTAGTGAAACTCAATGCCGATTTCTATCTATTTTCTGGTCATAAACTGTTTTCACCTACGGGCATTGGCGCGCTTTATGGGAAAGCAAATCTACTCGAAGCTATGTCTCCCTGGCAAGGCGGCGGAAAGATGGTTGAAAGCGTTTCATTTGAAGAGACCCACTTTGCCCAAGCCCCAAGTAAATTTGAAGCAGGTACTCCCAATATAGCCGGAGCAATAGCACTTGCAAGCGCCATTGAGTGGTATCAGCAATGGCCTATCGACCAAATCGAACAGCACATAATCAAGTTGCAGCAATACGCCTATCAAAAGTTAATTGAGCTAGAAGGCGTAAAAGTGATTGGTTATCAGAAAAGTGCAAGCTTACTCAGCTTTGTGGTTGAAGATATTCACCATCAAGACATCGCTACTTTACTGGATCAGCAAGGCGTTGCCATTCGTTCTGGCCACCATTGTGCTCATCCATTAATGAAGGCGTTAGGACTAAATGGAACGGTTCGAGTCTCGTTTGCAATTTATAATACTCAAGAGGATGTTGAGCTGTTTATCCAAGCCTTAGAAAAAACTCTGTCTCTTCTTTAGTGTTCCAAGTCATCGTCCTGACTAGGGTTCAATGACTTTTTATGTCGATGGTTATGATGATAGCGAGTTTATTTGGATAGGTTTTTTATATGGCTGACAATCGCCTTTAAACCATTTCCACGAGAAGGGCTTAAATGACTAATGAGTCCTAATTGTTCAAAATAATTATCGATATCGAACTGTTCAATCTCTTGAGCGCTTTTATGATTTAGCGCTGCGAAAACAATGGCAATTAACCCCTTCACAATTCGCGCATCAGAGTCACCACTCAATAATATAACGCCATCGACCTGTTCTGCACACAACCAGACCTGACTTTCACATCCTGATACTAAGACAGTTTCCGACTTTAGATCTTCAGGCATCGGTTCCAACTGTTTACCCCAGATAATCACTTGGCGATAACGATCTTCCCAACTGTTAAATTGACTCATCGTACTGACAACCTGTGCGGCTGTAACCTCTACACCAAACTGTGAAGCTATAAATTGGGTCATTGCTCTATCTCTTACTACGACTATTTATTACAACTATGGACTACAAAGAATGTTTTTTAATCAGCTTATCAACCACTCGTGCTGCAGCGACAAAACCAAAGCTAGCCGTCACCATAGTTGCAGCGCCAAAACCTGTTGCGCAATCCATTTTTTTCGGTCCTTCTGCTGTGCCTTTAGCTGCACAAACAGAACCATCCGCTTGTGGGTATTTCAATTGTTCAGTCGAAAACACACATTCAATACCAAATTTTCGTGCTGGGTTGGTAGGAAAATTATGGTCTCGACGTAACCGATCTTTCAACTTCTTGGCGAGAGGATCTTGTATCGTTTTCGTCAAGTCGGCGACTTTAATTTGGGTAGGATCGATCTGTCCCCCGGCTCCACCAATGGTTATCACCTTAATCTTATTACTACGACAATAGGCTAACAAAGCCGCCTTAGCTTGAATGCTATCAATCGCATCGATAACGTAATCGAACTCTTTACTCAGATACCGATCTTGATTTTCAGCAGAGATAAAATCATCAATAATATTAACCTTACATTCAGGGTTAATTGCGTGAATTCTCTCCGCCATAACCTCGGCTTTGCTTTGCCCTACAGTTGTGGTCAATGCATGGATTTGACGATTAATATTAGTGACACACACATCATCCATATCAATCAAGGTAAATTGGCCAATACCCGTTCTTGCCAACGCTTCAGCAGCCCATGACCCAACGCCTCCAATTCCGATAACGCATATATGAGCAGCACGTAAGATTTCAACAGGTTGTTGCCCGTAAAGTCGTCTCGTGCCGCCAAATCGCTGGTCGTAATTGTCTGATGCTGGAGTATCAAGTTGACGCATAAAAGATCCAATTTAAGTAGGTTAATACTTTGCGTGAGCGCAGATAAACAAAGAGTGCGTTTTATACGCACTCTTGAATAAAAAGTCTAGCCAACTAGTCGAGTTTTTCTGGAGGAATAACCCAAGGTAACTGCGTTGCTGAGCCTTCGAGTCCAAGCTTCCATACTCGTCCAAAATGACGATAATGCCCTGCCTCAATTCCTGCTCTTGGTCCAATCCCATGATAAAGGTCAAGATGACCATCAGTCACCGCTCCACCAGTATCCAACACAATCAACAACCTGAGTTGATGAGCCCCACTCCAACTGCCATCGGCGTTTAATAGTGGAACTTCCGCTAGAATTGGAGTTCCCATTGGAAACAGACGTTTATCTCCTGCCACCGAGGCCATCGGCAACAAAGGAACCCCTGCAGAGCCGGTAACTGGCGCAGCATCTTTCGGCTCAAAAAATACATATGACGTATTTTGCTCAAGCAGTTCTCGTACTGTGGCTTCATCTTGCTCTAGCACCCACTCCTTGATCGCCTTAAGAGACATTTTCTCTCTCGGTACTTGGTCGCGTTCAATTAGGATTTTGCCAATACTGACGTATGGATGGTCATTTTTACCTGCGTATGCAAAATACTCTAAGGTATCATCTTCAAAATGCACAAATCCACTACCTTGAACTTCCATAATAAAAGGATCTATCTGATTTGCCGCATAGCCAAGTTCAAGCCCTAACCCATTCAATGCACCTTGATTGATTTGAGCTCGAGTTGGACACTCCTCGATACATTCAGGCTTGGCGTACACAGGATAGCGAAAAATATCATCCGCTTGGTGTCGCAGCTCAATCACAGGAGAGAAATATCCGGTAAAAAGAACATTTCCTTTCGTATCCGCACCACCAAGTTGAGCTGATTGAATACCAAATTGACTTAATTGTTTAGGGTCGCCACTTGCCATAACCCATTGATTAAGTTGCTCATACAAAGGTTGAAACGTCTCTTCATAACGTGGTGATTGCTCAATAACAAGCTCACTTTGTTTGCTAAATTCACTATAATCGCGCGGAACATTTGATTCGATAGAGTTGCGTTGGTTTAACCCCGACTCCATTGTGCCATCTAAATATTGCTGAGCGCGCTCCGTAGGTTGAGTACAAGCAGCAAGTAATACGGTCATCGCGACGAGAGAAATGGCCTTCTTCACAGTTAATTCCAAGTTAGCGTTATAATGAATTGAGCATCTCAAACTCATCGTCAAAGCGCAATCGTTTGTCGGTCAAATCGAGGTGAGATTTGAATATTTCAAATACCCCGCTAAAGAACGGTTATATTTCATCCGGTACTATTATGGAATAGGGTTTTCTTTGTAAGAAAATGAAAAAATCACTTGTCTAAAAGTGAATAAAAAGTCATCATTTGGACATAATTAAACAGATGAGTTTCTATTGTGAAAATTCGTAGTACTGCTCTTGTTAAAGGCTTTCGCCAATCAGCCCCTTATGTCAATGCTCATCGCGGTAAAACCATGGTGATTATGTTAGGCGGTGAGGCTATTGCCGACAAAAACTTTGGGAATATCATTAGTGATATCGCACTTCTGCATAGCTTAGGTGTCAAGCTCGTGCTGGTTTATGGCGCTCGTCCGCAAATAAATGACATTCTTGCAGAGAATCAAATCGAAACGCCATATCACAAAGGTATCCGAGTTACACACGAAAAAGCACTACCGCTGGTTATGCAAGCAGCAGGGCAACTTCAGTTAGCGATCACAGCTCGTTTATCACTCAGTTTAAACAATACCCCAATGGCGGGAACGGAACTCAATGTTGCGAGTGGAAACTATGTTATCTCTCAGCCTTTAGGCGTTGAGGATGGTCTTGATTATTGCCACAGTGGTAAAATTAGACGTATCGATATTGATGGCATCAACCGCTCTCTTGAACATGGTTCAATCGTACTGCTTGGTCCTGTCGCCAGTTCAGTCACAGGTGAGTGTTTTAACTTGTTGGCTGAGGAAGTAGCGACTCAAGTGGCTATAAGACTAAAAGCGGAAAAGCTGATTGGTTTTTGCTCTGACCAAGGACTGATTGACGAAGATGGCAACTCCATTCCCGAGGTTTTTCCGTCTGATATTGAAGGCATCCTAAAAGAACTAGCAGCCGATACAGAGAATCCTGTCAGCATGGAAAAGATACGCTTCCTGCGCTCCTCTCTTACCGCCTGTCTTGCCGGTGTACCTCGTAGTCATTTGATTAGCTACATAGAAGATGGTGCTCTTATTCAAGAACTATTCTCTTTTGATGGGATCGGAACTCAAGTTGGAGTGGCAAGCTCTGAACAAGTTAAACAAGCCAGCATTGATGATATCGGTGGTGTTTTTGAACTTATCCGTCCTTTAGAGGAATCAGGTATTCTGGTAAGACGATCGCGTGAACAGCTTGAACAAGAGATTCACCGTTTCACCATTATCGAAAAAGACAGCCTGTTGATTGGTTGCGCGGCATTATATCCTTATCCTGAAGAAAAAATGGCTGAAATGGCCTGTGTGGCAATTCACCCCGAATACAGAGATGGGAATCGCGGCTTAATTTTACTGAAACACATGAAGCAAATCGCGAGACGTCAGGGTATTGAAAACCTTTTCGTGTTAACCACCCACAGTGTGCACTGGTTCCGAGAGCAAGGCTTTATAGAGGTTGGCGTTGAAGCACTGCCTATGGCAAAACAGAGCTTATATAATTATCAACGTCGCTCTAAAATTTTAACCCTAGCGTTGTAAATTTTTCGAAGTAGTATTTGCAAAGTTAAGGGATCTCTACTGGTCCCTTAACTCATTCAGCCAAAATACATTTCTCAAGCCGATCCGTTAAACCGCTTACTCGTTCAGTTTTTATTCCAACCGCTCTACGAAACACACCCATATCGGTGTAAAGGTAAAGCTCTGATTTTGCCCGCGTAATTCCGGTATAAACCAATTCACGAGTTAACACCGGCGAGAAATTTTTTGGCAGTACCATTAGTGTCGTTGCGAATTCACTTCCTTGGGATTTATGAATGGTCATAGCATACGCCAATTCATGCTGTGGAATACGGCTAGGTAAAATTCCTTTTACAGTTCCATCAGGTAGCTCAAAGTAGACTTTCAAACGAGGTTCATTACTGGTTAAATCCGGTAGACAAACGCCAATATCGCCATTATAAAGCCCGAGGTTATAATCATTTTTTAAGATCATAATCGGCCGGCCAATATACCAAATGTCATCACTTGGAGAGATTAAACGATGCTTAACTAACACTCGCTCTATCTGTTGATTAAAACGCATTACACCATACTCTCCCTCCCGCACCGCGCACAGTAATCGGCATTGATTAAAGGCTTTAAGTATTGGTTTTATCAAGAGTTCTTGCGCCGCTAATGTTGTATTTGCATTTGATAACGGAAGTTGGTGAGCAAGTTCTAAATAACATCGATATTCTTGGTGGAGTAAACTGAGCAGCGAAGAGAGCCCTTCTCCCGTCAAACCATTCATCGTGATGTCTTCAAACTCTCGATCAAAAACAGCCTCTGCAGACGCTGCATCACCTAGATTGACAGCCTTTGCCAACTGCCCAATACCTGAATACTGATCAAAACGGTAGCTCTTGCGCAACATACATAAGCTATCACACACCTGTGGCGTCATGACCAAGGCTTTTTCCGGCTCAATCGAAAACCCCGTAAGTGTCGATAACAGCGTGGATTGTTTTGCACTGTAACCAACACTTAAGAACGAACAAATATCCCCAAGAACAGCTCCAGCTTCAACCGATGCGAGTTGATCTTTGTCTCCCAGTAAAATGACTCGAGCATGGGAAGGTAACGCATCAAACAGTTTCGTCATCATTGGGAGATCAACCATCGAGGCTTCATCAACCACCAAGATATCAAGGTGGAGCTTATTGTTCGAATTATGACGAAATTGAGTGGAGTTCGGAATACTACCGAGTAAACGATGAATTGTGCTTGCTTTAACTGGTATCTGACTTTTCGTTTCACTGTCGATTGGCAACCGTCCAATCGCGTTGCCAATCGATTCTGTCAAACGAGCGGCAGCTTTGCCCGTTGGAGCTACCAAACAAATATTAGGACATTGCTGCTCTGTTTTTTCCTGTAGCACTAATGCTGCAAGGAGCTTGGCTACTGTGGTGGTTTTTCCCGTTCCTGGCCCACCAGAAATAACAGTAAAACGACGGGAGAGTGCCACCGCAGCTGCTACTTTTTGCCAATTTAAACAATTACTTTGAGGAATAGTTTTATCCAAAAATTGAAGATCATCACTGGTGTTTGCCTTCATTAACTGAGCATCGACCAACTCCCAATTAATTCCGTTTTGATTGACCACATCCAAAACGTCACATACTAAACTTTGACGTTCCTGGTAGTGGTTTTTACTCTGATACTGACTCAGAGCTTGATGAAGATAACCATATTCTCGACCAAAAAGGCGATCGAGCATAAGCGATAACTTGTGAATATTATTGTCGTCTAAATCGATTGGTGAGCCAAAATGATGTAAATGATTCATTAGGCTAGTTTCATAGTGCCAATAGCGATGAAAATAGAGCCTTTCACCATCAAACACTAAGGGTTTATCTTCCCCTTCTTTGCCAATGACATCACTCTGGGTTAATACACTCAACCAATCAATCGCAACCACTTTTTCTTTTAATCCGACAAATTCGTGAAGATTTAAGCCAAAGGTAAGAAGCTGAAAATCGAATTTGTTGTTATGATCAATTAATTGAATACAACTATGCCCTAGCCCAAGTTCTCGACTCAATAGTGCCGTTAACCAAGCAATCGCTTCTGATTCTGTCGATTCGATATTTGAAAAGAACCGTGCACTTTGCCGATCAATCTGACGAATGATGCCATGATTAAGTAATGTATCTAGGTCAACTAACAGATCCATATTTTCTAACTCGCTCATAGCCCTAACTCCAGTTGGCCTTTGCTCTCATCTAAAAAGGTTCTACCTTCAAGCCAAGCATCTAACTCATTAATCAAGCCTTGCTTCGGGCGCGCAGAAAAAATACCATTTGATGATCCACCAGTCACACCTCGTAAAAAGAGATAATAGACGCCACCAAAATGAGTTTCATAATCGTAATCAATAATACGACTGGCTAAAAAGCGATGCAGAGCGAGTGTATAAAGCTGATACTGCAAATCATAACGATGATCAATCATGGCATGATCAAGATGAGCTTGTTCATAATCCTCACAGTGATTTCCCAAGTGATTCGATTTCCAGTCAAGAATGTAATAACGGCCTTGATACTCAAAAACCAAATCAATGAAACCTTTCAACATACCTTGTACCGGTACAAAACCAAGTTCATTAGCACGTTGCGAAAGAGAGTCATATCGAGAGATAACGCGATTCAACTGAGGGGAATCCAACAATTCGATCGGTAATAGAAATTCCATCTCAACTAAGCGCTGTGAAGGTGCCAACCCTCCCAGTTTTAGCCGTTTACCATCAAGCGGTGTTGACATCACCTCATCGATCATCACCGCAAGAACATCAAACCATTCGGGGTCAAGTTGCTCCTGAAGCATCAACTCTTCGATAACAGATCGATTGTGATCTGAATTAGCCGGTAACGTAAATTCGATCTCTTCAAACAAAGCATGAAGAAAAGTGCCCGGGCGCGCGCCTTTAGGAAAGCTAAAGATCGTTTTTTCGTCAGACACGAGAGTCAACTCATCACTTTCAGCAGCCGAATCTACATCCAATCCGGGTAACTCAAACTCAGCAGAAATCGATGAACCATGAGAATGCTGTTTTACCAAGTTGGAATAACTTGTCATTCTCCAGTTACGTGAGATGGCTCGATTCAGTCGAGAATAATCCAACACTTCAGGAGTTGAATTGGTTGCAACATAGCGTTGAGAGGTTAACTCAGGAGGTGCAACGAGCGCGACATGATCCACCGTATTTACAAACTCATTTAGAGCGTGGTGCAGCACATCTGCTTTTCCTGCTTGACCATCTTGTAATAAATATCCGAGCGCACAACGATGAACAGAACTTTCCCCATCTTGCTTTCTCGCATGAGGTTTCAGTGTGGCTTCGACGCCAATGTAACATGCATATACCGCTCGAGTAACAGCCACATAAAGTAACCTCAAATCCTCTGCTAGCCGCTCTTTTTCTGCCTGCTCTCTGCTTTCTGAAGTCGCATTTAAATCTAATATGGTTTCATTGTGATCGCTGTCGTGATATTTCGCTTCGCTCGCTTCTCGGTAGTTCATCGCAAATGGCAAAAATACAATGTCGTACTCTAGACCTTTTGATTTATGAATCGTGACAATTTGGACCAATTTATCTTCCGACTCCAAACGTAAAATTTGTTCGTCGCCGCGGCCTAATCCACTGTGAGAATCTTCTATCGACTGGGAAAACCATCGTATCAATGCCACATCACTTTCAAATTCTACGCTGGCATTTTGCAGCAACTCTCCCAAATGGAGGTAATCTGTTAATAAGCGCTCTCCCTCATCTTGGGCCAACCATTGTTGCGCCAATTGACGCTGATTAAGTATCGCCCTCAACATCGGTAATACGCCACGTTGTTCCCATAATTCTCGATATTGACGAAATTCGAGATTGACGCTTTCCCACAACGATTCGTCGTAGTTGAGTTCGTCGATATAGGTCAAGGGTAAATCGAGGGATGCTGACGCAAGTGCCGAACGAACTAAACGTTCATCGTCAGGAAGATGAACCGCTTGCAGCAAACGCAGCACGTCCACTGCAATCGGGACGCGAAAGACACTCTCTTGATTTGAAAGATATACACTAGCAATTCCTTGTTTGGTCAGAGCGTGCTTAACCATTTGACCTTCGTACCCGGTTCTCACCAGTACCGCAATATTATTAGGGGCGATCGCTTTTTCACCACTGGAACATTTTAGCTGAACCTGACCTTGGTCGCTTGCAGTGAGTAGAGATTGAATCTGAGCTGCGGTTGCCTCAGCCATTCTAAGGTTGTAATCAGAGCGAGAAACTAACAGATCTTGCTGCGAGCACCAAAACGTTACCGCAGGTTGAATATCGCCCTCAACTAGCCATTCTCGCTCACTGGGTTTAGTCGCACTCTCTACCGAATAAAAAGGAATGTCTTGCTGATAAATAAATGGTGCACTGCAACGAGCGAAGAGCTGATTGATACCGTCAATCACCTCTGCACTTGAACGCCAATTTTTACCCAATGTATAGTGATTCACTACCTGATTACGGGCTTGAATGTAAGTAAAGATATCGGCGCCACGAAAGGCATAAATCGCTTGTTTAGGGTCGCCGATCATAAACAAACCACAACTCGGGTCAGGCAAATATATACGACTAAATATGCTGTATTGCAGAGGGTCAGTATCTTGAAATTCATCAATTAATGCGACGGGAAATAACTCGCGAATTCGACTGGTTAACTGTTCTTGTTGATCAACATCGAGTGCATTCGATAGCTGCAACAATAAGTCATCAAACGAAAGCCATTGCTTCTGTTGTTTCGCTTGTTCGAGTAAGTCGCGACAAGTAGAAATTGCATGAGCAAGTAATGAAGGCTCAAGAGAAATAGGCTCTGCTAAAAAGGTCTCGATCGCGGTAAACAAAGCGTGAGATGGGGTTTCTTCTCCTGAGCGTGTTTTTTCGATCAGCATCGATTCACTAAAACGCTGCAATGCATCAGGAAACGCATAATCTTCTGTAGCGCTATTGGCCCAATCGGAGACCCGATTACACCAGTTAGGATAATTTTTCTTCGTGTAGCTACGACGGTCGATAACTTTATTATCAAGTGCTTGTTGAAGCTGTTCCAACGCAACACAACTCTCTTCTCGCCATTGTTGTTTAAGAGCTTCAATACGGTTCAAGTTTTGTTGATGCGCCGTCTCCAAGTCAGTATCCAACGCTGGAACGGAAAGCCGGATTGCTTTACCACCTAAATAACCACTAATCTTGCTATACAGTTCATTAGGTGTTGGCCAATAGCTGCGAATGAGCTTTGCTACTGACATAGGCAAAGGGTAAAACTGACTTCGCCAATAATCAGCCACGACTTGAGATTTTATTCGTGTTTCATCGGTAATAAATTCATTTTCAAATCGAGCACCGGATTCAAACGCATTCTGCACCAACATTCTCTGACAAAAACCATGAATGGTGAAGATCGCTGCAGCATCCATTTCGCGTTCAGCGTTCAACAACAACATGGCAGCCATTTGATGATCATCGACTTGATCGAGTAACTCTTGTATCACGGCATCATGACTAGAGCCTCTGAGGAAGGCAAGACGTGAAGCATGAATTCTCTGACGAATACGCCCTTTAAGCTCAGCGGTTGCGGCTTCAGTAAATGTCACCACTAGAATTTGTTCGACACTTAATGGCTTACCGTGGCCATATTGGTCTCCACCGTGTCCAAGTAGCAAGCGAATATATAGGCTCGCGATTGTATAGGTTTTTCCTGTCCCTGCAGAGGCCTCAATCAGCCTTGCGCCAAAAAGTGGAAACGTCATTGGCTGCAACAGTGTTACGTCATGTTCGAAGCTCTGATTACCCATTTATACAACCTGCGATTTAAATTTTGATTATAAGTGTGACTCAAACCAACTATTGACGAAAAGAGTGAGACCTTACTCACGGTAGAAGCACGTAAAACTCACTACTATCTTGGCTCGCAATTGGTAAGCATCTTTAACTTATCTATCCAAACGGATATTGCAAACAAACAACGGTCCCTCTGACCATGGCCGCACAGCAAACGCCCTACACATAACTAGATTTACTGGCGGCCGCCCTTTCTTATTTTTCTTCACCTTTTGATGAAATCATCTTTTTCTTTTGCCAATGGTTACACACCCCATTCATGATTGCTCTTGCTCAGCTAGCGCCACACAAATTGGGGCTAATACGTCATTGCCGATCTCAAGCAAACGGGCTTCAATGTTTGGGGTAAGTTCTGGCCACAATCGAGAATAGTAGGGGTTATTTCCTTCCCCTGAGATCATTTGACTCCCGTTATACGCATCAGCCATTTTTTTACTGAGCTTAACGTCATCTTCCTGTGCTCGTTGAGCTTCGACACCCACCAACGCGGTTTTAGGAAAATAAGCGAGGGGCTGATTCATACCACTAAAGAAATACCCTAGTAGTCGTTCGATATAATGTCGCGCCACATCGACATCGATGGGAGTAAAGGTGATCTGTTCAATCCCTTTTTTCTTATCAAAACCAATAAGGTGAGTTGATTGAGCATATCCAGCAAGATTCAACAGCAAATGATCTACCCACCCTTGCAGCTTATCTGCTGATCGAATAGCACCCGCTCGGTAACGCAGCATACCCATTTCATACCTCTGAGTTAGCCAACCATTGACCTGAACAGAGCGCTCATCATCGAAAGGATAAAACTCTAGAGTCAGCTCTACATCATCTAAAGGAGTTTGCGTTAACTGCGTCACTTTCTCAGCCACTGGTGTTGCTTGCACAAGATGCGACTCAAATTCTATCTCCCCAAATGCATTCTTTGGCAGTAAGCCTTGAGCTCGCTTGACCTGTTTAAGTGTTTCAATATCCTCATTTTGGCGAGTAACTAGATGCTCTATCACCTCGGCACGTAAGCCAAAGCTGGTTAGTGAGTCAAAACTAAACGGCTCGATATCTTCTACAATGATGGAATAATCTTCATAGGCCACATTTAGACGCCGGTTGAAAAAGAACTTTGCTGGGTTTCGCCAAAAGGCCTGAAGCTCCGTTAAGTCGATGCCTATGGGCGATTCAAGTTCCAGCAAGTAGTCTCGTAATTCCATTGAACCTTCTTGTTTAGATTCTGGTTCAATTCGTTTGGCCACAGGAAACCATTCTTGCGCGTAACTTGGCGACACGCCAGTAAATGCTTGAGGACTGTAGGGAACCATCGGATGGTGATGGGTTAAAAAAGATTCCAAACGTTGAGCTGAGTCGTCACTGTTATTTTGTTCATCACCAGATACACAGTAATTTTGTTGGCAATACTCAAGCAACTCTGAAACAAAAATAGAAGGCAGCCGCTCGCTGTTGTCCTTAATCGACTGACCAATGTAACTGACATAAAAACGCTGTCGAGCCGACAACAATGCTTCTAAAAATAGATAACGTTCATCATCTCGGCGTGATCGATCCCCAATACGACTGCGACCATGCATTAAGTCAAAGCCATCAACTTGATTGGCTCTTGGGTAAGTTCCTTCATTCATCCCCAATAAGCAAACGACTTTAAAAGGAATCGAACGCATCGGCATTAAGGTACAGAAGTTTACTTGCCCAGCCAAAAAGCGCTGACTCACACGCGTCGTCGATAACTTTGTTTGCAGGTAATAGCGAACAACATCCGGATCAAGTAACTCTTCATATTGAGCATCAGACAGTTGTTGTTCTAGTTGGTGAACCGTTTCGCGAACCATATTCAACGCGACATCATCTTCTAAATCGATCGTAAAGAAATCATCAAGCATAGTCGCAAGTAGCGTACGCCAATCATCGATAGAATGAGTCTTAGACAGCGCCGATCGATAATGACTAATTATTTCAATGTAGTGCGCGAGTTTACCCGCCAGTTCTGCCCCCATTCCTTGAACATCGTTAAAGGGTGCGAATTGCTCTGTACCTAGAGACACTATTTCAACATTTTCTGCCATAGAATACCCAACAAGCAATCTTTCGATGCCACTTTGCCAAGTATTTTTCTCGCTAATTTGAAAGCCAAACTCTTCACCTGATTGATGATTCAAACCCCAGCGAATGCCTGTTTTTTCGACCCAACGTCGTGCTAATTCAAACTCATCTTGTGCGATGCCGAAACGACGTAGAATTGCCGGTGTTTCAAGCAATGCCAGTAGCTCACTTGCCAAACAACGCGATTGTGGTAGGGCGAGTAGTTGGAGAAATGCGGTTAAAATTGGACTTTCGTGATCCGTTGTGCGATCGGAGATGGAGTAAGGAATATAACGTTCATAAGGCGCATTACCAAATACCGCTTCAATCGCCGCACTATAGCTATTGATATCGGCGACCATCACAATAATATCGCGAGCTTGAAGCGTTGGGTCTTGATCGAACCACGACAGAATCATGTCGTATAACACTTCAACTTCTCGAATCGGGCTGTGACATGAGTGCAGTGATACGCTTGAATCCGTATCTTCTATCTGAGCTTTATGCTCGCTTATTTCTAACGCTTGATCATTGGCACGCTCATCAAGATTTAAAATATCACTTTGAATTTGATGCAACAGGTTAGTATCTTGAGGAGCGATAAAATACTCATGCTCTTCAAGCTCAAGTTGCGATAACAAGTAAAGATTATCTCGCCCCAATTTCCCCATTGAAGCCAGTAGTGAATTCCCCATTTGCTGTTCAACGTGCAGAGAATCATGCTCAATTTCGGATAAGGTTTGTGGTTTGACGATACTCACTTCTCCAGATATCGCCAACCGTTCTCGATCAAGCATGATTTGTTTGCGTTGCAGTGAAGCTAAGTATTTTTGGTCTCTGATTTCACCCCAATAATGCTGACAAGGATTCGCAAACATCAATGAGATATCAATATAGTTACCCAAGGCTTTTAGCGCATCAAGGTAGCGTGGAGGCAATGCGGTAATACCAAAAATAAACAATCGTTTCGGCAGGCGGCTGGTGTCTATCTCGCCTTTTTCAATAGCGTCAATAAATGCTTGATACAAATTGCCACGATGATAATGGGACTGATCTAACGCGAGTGTTTCCTGATAGAGATGTCGCCAAAGAATCGGCTGCCAAGGATGCTCATCTTCAATCTCCAAAACGGGGATATCTTTCTGCCATAAGTCAATCCAGTCAGGTCGATACACCAAATAGCCATCGAAGATATCAGCAATTTTTCCTGCTAATTGAAACAATCGTAATGCAGAATCGTCACGGGACAAATACTGTTTTAGCGGGGAAAATTCATCCAACTCCAATAAGGTGGGAATGATCGTCACTAACTTCCAGGTCATAGCTTCTTTATTGAAAGCACTGCGCTTGGGAACATCAGGAAGCACTTGGCTAAACATGTCCCAAATAAACGTCGCGGGCAATGGAAAGTCGATATTCGCCGCGACGCCAAACTCGTTGGCCAGTTCCATTTTTAGCCATTGTGACATGCCAGGACTTTGAACCAATATGGTTTCCGGCGTGAAAGGATTATCGAGCGGGTCCGCTTTGATTAAGTGGACTAAGATAATTTTTAAGGTTTCTAGCTGATTCGAGTGAAATACAGAGAACAATACGATCCCAACCGATTACGATAAATGGAGAATTAGATTAGCACATCACTGTTTTTAAAGGGAGATTTGAACAAAATTCTGCTACTGCCATAATATCTTATTTCCCTACACGGTTGAATAATCGTTACCGTTCGAAATCAACTAGACATTTGCCATTCAAGGCTGTATAAAAAACCAGTATTTAATTTTAAAAACTAGAGGAACTACCATGGCTGTAATCGTCAAGTACGTGGTTGAGCGTAACGGAGAAGAGAAGATGACATTCACCTCAAAAGCCGAAGCTGATGCCTATGACAAAATGTTAGATATGGCAGATGAGCTCTTTGTACTACTGAGTAAGAGTGAACTGTTACCAGACGAAGATATTCAAGAGAAGCTTGCTCTTCACTTAGCTCAAAATAAAGACGAAGTTCTCTTTGCGTTAGGAGCAAAACGTCGCCCAAGCCCAAAGAACACCAAAGTCGAAAAAATTTCAGATGCTGAAACTAACGCTAAGCCAGATTCTGATCAAGCAGCGTAGTTCGAATAACCTGAAAACCCAGAACGAAAAAAATCAGGAGCTCATCGGCTCCTTTTTTAGATTTGATAATTTCTTAGTGAAGATATATATATCTAAAACGACAAAACATATCGTTTAGCAGACTTTATCATATAGAAAGCTTTCCAGAGAAAGACATGCTCTTTATCATGTCCCACATAATAGTTTTAGTGTCGATGACGCATCGGTACTCAATGAAAAAATAATTGGAGAAAATAATGGCCAACTTCGCACTTGCTCTCGGAACCACCACAAAGAATCGTGATGGAAAAATTATCGAAGCTTTCTTCCCAGCACCTATCCTAAATCCTAGTGATGCTTTAATTACAGGTCTAGCCGTTCTTGTTGGCTATACCGATGGCAACAAAGCAATCGAAATTACTCCTAGCCAATGTGCTGATATTGCTCAAGCATTCGCGGCAAACGGTCAAACTGATACTGCGGCATTTGCAGAGAAAGCTGCTCAATCGGATCAATCGTTAGTGATTGTTATCCTGAGCACAGATGAAAAGCCACAGTCTGTAGCTGAAGGCTTCTTAAAGCTTCAACTGATCTCTCATCGCCTTGTTCAACCACACGGCACAGTACTTGATGGAATCTTTGGCTTACTGCACAACATCGCATGGACAAATGAAGGCCCAATCGACCTTCCAGAACTTGCTGAGCGTCAAATTGAAGCTCGCTTAGCTGGCCGTACTCTTAGCGTTGATTGTGTCGACAAATTCCCGAAAATGGTGGATTACATTGTTCCTGCAGGTATCCGTATTGCTGATACTTCTCGTGTTCGCTTGGGCGCACATGTGGGTGAAGGTACGACAGTGATGCACGAAGGCTTCATAAACTTCAATGCTGGAACAACTGGCGTGAGCATGGTTGAAGGTCGTATATCAGCAGGCGTTCTAGTTGGCAATGGTTCAGATATCGGTGGCGGTGCTTCTATTATGGGTACACTATCTGGCGGTGGTACTGTGGTGGTTTCTATCGGTGAAAACTCTCTACTTGGCGCAAATGCCGGTTTAGGTTTCCCTCTAGGCGATCGTTGTACCCTAGAGTCTGGTCTATATGTTACAGCTGGTACAAAAGTTCAGATGTTAGATAAAGAAGGAAATAAACTGGAAACCGTTAAAGCTCGTGACCTAGCCGGTGTTTCTGACCTTCTTTTCCGTCGTAACTCAATGACAGGTCAGGTTGAATGTCTAGCAAATAAATCTGCTGTTGAACTTAATTCTGAGTTGCACAGCAATAACTAGTTCGACGACTAAAATTATACGATAAATCAATAAATTAATTAGGCTAGCACACGATGTGCTAGCCTTTTTATTTGCCGATAAAATAAGAACTCAACCTAAATTAACCGGGGTTACCATCAGCCCGAGTTTGAACCAACATTGGCGCAAACTTGAAAATAAAGATCCCAAATGCCGCTATCCATACCGTCGCTGTTATATCAATGATTGCAAAATAAAACTGCGGGAAAAGTGGTAAGGCGAAACTCCGAATAATCGCAGCACTAAAGAGCAGTACAAATGCCCACTTCATATTGGGTCCGGCGTATACGTTCCTTCCCGTATGACCCAGAGTAACACGACTTATCATAGATAAAATAATCCCACCCAAAGCACCAATAACAAATAGATGAAGTAGATTGTGAGAAAGGAAACTGTCTCCCAAACCCGCTCGCAGTATTAACGACAAGGGAATACACAAATACCCCAAATGTAGTGACCAAACTAGAGGTTCAGAGAATGTTTTCAATGGTTGCCAACGCCACAAACGAACTAACTGAGCAACACCAGAAATCAGCATCAATACTGCCACGAGAGTATTATGCTGTGTCGTAATAAAGCTGCTACCGAATAAAATGATCAGTGGAGCATTTGATAAAATATCAAGCCATTTACTGTTTTGCGGTTTCTCAAACTGAAAACGACGAGCGGTAAAGAAAGGGATGACTCGAGCCCCCATCACTGATAGCAATAATGTAAACCACCATAGCATTGCCATCCACACATCTGATGAACTAAAAGGAGCATCTTCTGCTAGTGTTCTAAAACTGGCAATATCGGCAATAAACGCAAGTATGAATAAACCAATAAAAATAAGGTTGTTCCAACGTTTGGCACGAATAACTCGCCAGCCAATTTCGTATCCACACAACGCAATAAACACAAGTTCAAGCGACAAAACCCAAGCAACTGGAATATCAACCCAGAACAACACTCGAACCAACAGCCACAGCGATGAAAGCAAGATAAGAAAATAGTGCTTAGTACCATTAATACCCGTCCAATTTTGCACTGCGGTTAATAAAAATCCCACTACGATAGCAAAGGCAAAACCAAAGAGCATTTCATGTACATGCCACCATAACGCAGGCACTTGAAGTTGCTCTGGTTGACCTAAATGAAGCATGACAACCCACAAAATAATGGCAATCACTGCATAAACACTTCCCAACAGAAAAAAAGGACGAAATCCTAGCCGAAACAATGGTGGAATTAATAACTCTTGCTTGCGATCAACGATATTGACCATCTCTACCTTCCCAAAAATAACCGTAACCATAAAAATAATAATTCATTAATGCAAAAATCAATCCAGATAAAAACTTAATATATATCAATCGATTAACAATAAAATAAATCTAATTTGAGTCTTTTCAACACAACAATAGAAAGTTAAAATGACTACTTAATGTTTAATGGACACAAAATTACAAACCTATCAGAAAGAGGAAAACCCAAAACAGGCTTGATATTACATACAAAGCCTCTAATCTAACTAACCCATACTGGAATGATAAATAGGAGAAAATGTGGCAAATTATATCTTTGGTTATGGAAGCCTAATGAACTCATCATCACGCCAACTAACAGGACAAACTAGGCATGCCCTACCAGTCATTGTGCAAGGATTAGTTCGTCATTGGGGGAAAATTGATACCACGTTAGTAGCTTCGCCTTTAGTCGTCGATATCGGTGAAGGACAAGTGAACGGTGTGTTACTTGAAATTAACCACGATGAACTAGCGAACTTTGATAAACGTGAACATGGATACCATCGCCACAAAATTGACCCAAAAACCATCAACTTCAATACACAACCTCTCGGTACAAGCAAACCTAATAAAATATTGAAAGACGATGATTTGGTGTGGGTTTATATCAAAAATAAACCACTCCCACCATGTGAAAAAACACCAATATTACAAACTTATGTGGATACCGTATTGGAAGGGTGTTTGGAAGTTTCAGAATCTTTTGCTCAATTTTTTATCGATAATACAATTGGTTGGCAACACCCTATTGCGAACGATCGTAGTAGCCCGCTTTATATCAATTATGCCGGCGTTAACCAGACTAAGTTAGCGATGATCGACAGACTACTCCAACCCATAACGGGAAATCGTTAATTCATTGTACAGGCTTAAAGAGACTCTAAAAATGTACGTGAGTTTCTCTATTTTTAACCAAACCGTGTAGTAACAAACATTTCTAGACTCTAAACCTCATTTAGTTTACTAAAAACGTTTACACTAAGATCAACGCCTTATTCTATAAGGTATTGTTCTTACTTCATCCTTAAATGTATGGCTTTATTTTTCATTACGTTAAATAGCCATTACATTTAAAGAATTGTTTACGGATTAAACTGCTATGGCAACCATTAAAGATGTCGCACGACTCGCTGGAGTATCTGTTGCAACGGTTTCACGAGTCATTAACCACTCACCGAAAGCAAGTCAGTCATCGATAGATTCTGTAACGGTCGCAATGAAATCGTTAGGCTATCGCCCTAATGCCGCTGCTCGAGCATTGGTCAGCCAAAGCAGTAATACGATTGGTATCTTAGTGAGTGACGTTTCCGATCCATTTTTCGGCTCACTGGTTAAAGCCGTTGACAATGTTGCTCAAGAAAATGGTAAGCAAATTCTTATTGGCAATGGTTATCATGAAGCAGATAAAGAACGTAAAGTCATCGAACTGCTAATCAACAATCGTTGTGATGCACTGGTGATTCATTCGAAACGCCTTTCAGATCAAGAGTTAATCAGTTTCTCTAAAGAGATCCCCTCTTTGGTTCTGATCAACCGTCATATCCCCGAAATCGCCGATCGTTGTATTTCTTTGGACAATGAAAAAGGTGCATATATTGCGACGGAATACCTAATTCAGCAAGGACATCGGAACATCGCTTGTATTGCATCGACCCACCATATTGAAGATGCTCAGCAACGAATCAATGGCTATTTAGCTGCCCTCAAGGCGCACGGAATTGTGTTAAATTCTGATTATATCGAAAGTGCTGAACCTAATTCAGAAGGGGGAGAAAAAGCGATGTCTGACCTGCTTTGCAAGTCAATTGATATCAGTGCAGTAGTCGCTTACAACGATAATATGGCTGCTGGAGCAATTTCTGTATTGGAGGAACACAATGTGGCTCTTCCGGATGCTATGTCGGTTATTGGATTTGACGATGCGACGATTGCTCGCTATGTCAGACCTCGGTTAACAACTATTCTTTATCCTATTCAAGAAATGGCTGAGAAGGCGACAACCCTTGCGTTAGAGCTCGCCAGAGGAGAAGCTCCCGATAGCGACCAGCTTCAGTTCACACCAAGCTTAGTTCAACGCGATTCTGTTTCTCCATTATAAAAAGCCATTCGAGCTTGCGAATAGCATTTAATTTACATGATTTGACGTTCACTCATTAAGAAACGTCAAATTGATATACTGTTGTAAAACAGTACTCGTCACCGGGTTCTAAGATCGAATTGGAATGTGACCATTCTGGATGATTGGGAGAATCTGGCAAGTACTGTGTTTCAAGCGCAACACCCGCATGATCTGCATACACTCCACCTTCACGCCTAGGTGTACCGCCTAAGAAGTTCCCAGTATAAAGTTGAATCGCAGGCTTATCAGTAAACATTGTCATCGTCACTTCATTATCAGGTGACGTCAGTGTTGCCGCTGGAGAATAAAGCGAATTTGTCTGAGGTAAAATAAAACTATGATCGTAACCATTCACGCTTTTTTGTTGCTCATCCAACAGAAACTCTTTCGCTATTTGCTTAGGCTGACGAAAATCAAAACCATTACCTTCAACCGATTCATTGATTCCCAACGGAATCCCCACATCATTGATTGGCAGAAAAGACTTCGACTCAAGCTTCAAGGTATGCTCCAAACACAACTGGTCGGAATCAGTGCCCAGTAAGTTAAAATAAGCATGATTGGTTAAATTCACTGGGCATGCTTTATCGCACTGAGCGCTGTATTCTATTTCAACGCGGTTCTCTTCGGTTAAGGTATAAGAGACTTTAGCCTCTAGGTTTCCAGGAAAACCCTGATCACCATCTGGCGATGTAAACGTCATTGTGACTGTGTTGTCAGCTTGCTCAATAATGTCCCAGCGCTGCTTATCAAAACCGACTTCACCACCATGTAAGGTGTTTCCACCTAGATTTACTGAAAGTTGATACGCCTGTTCAGCAATTGAAAAGCGGCCTTGTTTAATCCGATTCGCATAGCGACCAACACTCGCCCCTAAATAAGCACCTTGAGAGAGAAACTGCTCCATGGTTGCGATGCCAAGTAGCACCTCTCGACGCTCGCCAGATTTTAAAGCCAGCGAACAACTTAGCCAGGTTGCACCAATGTCCATGACAACAATCGAGCTTCCTTGACTATTGGTAAGCTCCACAATATTTGCCATATTTCCATCAGAAGCAGGGGTTAAAGTCATTGATTGAAACAGTGGAGAACTCATTTTTATACTTCCTCGACTAAGCCAGCGCCCGGCGTTGCATGACAAACGTAAATTGAAGCGTGCAAACCGGTTTCAGCATGGTATTTTTCTTCAATAATGTTTTTAACGGCGTCCACCAAATGAGGAGGAACAACGGATACCACGCAGCCACCAAACCCGCCCCCCGTCATACGTACTCCACCTTCAACACCAACCACTGACTTAACTAAATCTACAATGAAATCAATTTCCTTTACGGTTATTTCGAAATCATCTCGCATTGAAATATGCGATTGCTCCATCAACTCACTTAACAATGCAATATTACCTTCGCGCAGTGCCTTTGCGGCTCTTACAGTGCGTTCATTTTCACTAATAACATGTCGAGATCGCATAGCAACAACATCACTTAGCTCATTTCTACACTCTGAAAACTGTGCCATATTGACATCTCGCAATGCTTTAACGCCAAATATTTTAGCGGCCTCTTCACACTGTTCACGGCGTGTATTGTATTCACTGTCCACTAGGCCACGCTTTTTATTCGAATTAATAATGACCACAGAAAGGTTATTTGGCATTGAGACCGCTTCGGTTTCAAGGCTACGACAATCGATCAACAATGCATGATTTTCTTGCCCTTGAGCAGAGATAAGTTGATCCATAATCCCACAGTTACAACCAACAAATTCATTTTCAGCTTGCTGGCCATTAAGCGCAATATCAGCTTGGCTAATTGGCAGGGTGTAGAGCTCTTTAAAGGTTTGGCCGATAACAACTTCAAGTGCCGCTGATGAACTAAGCCCCGCACCTTGAGGCACATTACCACTGACCGCGATATCTGCACCGTTAAATGAGTAGCCACGAGCGAGTAAAAACTTCACGACACCGCGGATGTAATTGGCCCATAACTTTCCTTCCACGAAGGTGATAGGCTGCGAGATATCGAATTGATCGACTTCATTATCATAATCGACCGCAACGACACGAACGATAGAATCTGCTCGGCGAGAAGCGGCGACCACAGCTTGATAATTAATCGCACAAGGCAAGACAAAGCCATCATTGTAATCGGTATGCTCTCCAATTAAATTCACCCGGCCTGGAGCTTGAATAAAAGAGTGAGGAGCTGAACCAAATCGCTCTAAAAATGAATTCTTTACCGCTTCGACAAGCTGTTTCATGACTCTATTTCCTAAATTATTTCACATTAATTTTATGGTATCTGGCTACGCTTCTTTATAGTGGATATCGCTTACAGCTCTTAGACGCTCAGCGGCTTGTTCTGCGGTTAAATCTCGCTGAGTTTCAGCAAGCATCTCATACCCAACCATAAACTTACGGACCGTTGCGCTACGAAGTAACGGCGGATAAAAGAGAGCGTGAAGCTGCCAGTGTTCTGTTGCCTCTCCTTGCGAAAAGTAAGGTGCATAATGCCATCCCATTGAGTAAGGAAAAGAACATTCAAAGAGATTGTCATATCGACTTGTTAACTTTTTCATCGTAACGGCTAAGCTGTATTTTTGCGCTTCGGTAAGTTGTTCCATTCGTGTTACTGCAAATTTCGGTAGAAGCATGGTTTCAAACGGCCAAGCAGCCCAATAGGGAACAACAGCAATCCAATCATCGGTTTCAACGACGGTACGTGCACCATCTACACTTTCCGCTAACGCATATTCAAGCAGTAAATTTTTCCCATGATCAGAGAAGTAAGTTTTAAGGTTTTCTTCTTTGCGAGCGATCTCATTGGGTAAAAAGCTATTAGCCCAAATTTGGCCATGAGGATGTGGTTGTGAACACCCCATCGTCTCACCTTTATTTTCGAACAATTGAACCCAGAGGTATTTATCTCTTAATTCTACGAGCTGCTCACACCATGTTTCGATCACTTGATAGATAGAGTCAACCGGCAATTCTGGCAATGTTTTACTGTGATCAGGCGAAAAGCACATAACTCGACTTAAGCCTTGAGCACCTTCACTTCTAAACAATTCATTATCAGACTTAGGAGCATCCGGCGTATTTGGCATCAAAGCACCAAAGTCATTAGAAAACACATACGTTCCCTTATAGTCTGGGTTTTTATCTCCAGAAACTCGGGTATTGGTTGGACAAAGAAAGCACTCTTTCTCATACGAAGGAAGATAACCAACCGCTGGCTTTTCATCTTGACCACTCCAAGGGCGTTTCGCTCGGTGCGGTGAAACTAAAACCCATTGTCCTGTTAATGGGTTAAACCGACGATGTGGATGTTCAACTGGATCAAATTCGTTCATGCTTTTTCTCTAAACAGCCATTACTAAGTTCAAGGCAGAAAACCTAATAGACATAACGTTCTGTAGGTTTGTCATTGCCAATTGAGATCCATTCTAACAAGGCCTATTTATCACTTTTGTGACCATAGGCCCAAGGTGTAAACGTTTCCACAAATCTCATATAAAAACTGTGAGATACATTTTAGTTACTCAACAAACACGCTTCTTATTTATTCAAAACCGGACCTATCACTTCAATAAATTTCGATCTAAATACCAAAATTTAAACGCAAAAAAGCCCCGATAAATCGAGGCTTTCAATTACGAAAAAGAAATTCTAAATATTATTTAGCTTCTTTACGCTCTTTCGCTTCAGCGATGATAGTTTCAGCAACGTTTGTTGGACATGCTGAGTAGTGTGAGAACTCCATAGAGAACTGACCACGACCAGATGTCATTGTACGTAGTGAACCGATATAACCAAACATTTCTGAAAGAGGTACATCTGCTTTAATACGGACGCCAGTCAAACCAGCTTCTTGGTCTTTAATCATGCCACGACGACGGTTCAAGTCACCGATAACGTCACCAACGTGATCATCAGGAGTGAACACATCAACTTTCATGATAGGTTCAAGCAACTGAGCGCCTGCTTTAGGCATAGATTGACGGAATGCACCTTTCGCTGCGATTTCAAATGCGATTGCAGATGAATCGACTGCGTGGAAAGCACCATCGTACAGTTCAACTTCAACGTCTAACGTTGGGAATCCAGCAAGAACACCTTCTTCCATCATTGAACCAAAGCCTTTTTCAACTGCAGGCCAGAATTCTTTAGGTACATTACCACCAACAACTGTAGAGGTAAAAGTAAAGCCAGAGTTAGCTTCACCTGGTTTGATACGGTAATCGATCTTACCGAACTGACCAGAACCACCAGACTGTTTCTTATGCGTGTAGCTATCTTCGATCTCTTTCGTGATAGTTTCACGGTAAGCTACTTGAGGTTTACCTACTTCTAGATCAACACCGTAAGTACGCTTCAAGATATCAACTTTAATGTCTAGGTGTAATTCACCCATACCTTTAAGGATGGTTTCACCTGAATCTTCATCAGTTTCAACTTGGAAAGATGGATCTTCTGCAACCATTTTACCGATAGCGATACCCATTTTCTCAGTTGAACCTTTATCTTTAGGCTTAACTGCGATTTCGATTACTGGTGTTGGGAATACCATTGGCTCTAGAGTTACTTGATCTTTAGGATCACATAGAGTGTGACCTGTCTGAACATTTTTCATGCCCACAATCGCAATGATGTCACCCGCTTGCGCGCTAGTAAGTTCTTTACGATCATCAGCTTGCATTTCAACCATACGGCCAACACGCTCAGTTTTACCTGTAAATGAGTTAAGGATGGTGTCACCCTTGTTTAATTTACCAGAGTAAATACGTACGAAAGTTAACGCACCGAAACGGTCATCCATGATTTTGAATGCTAGTGCTTTAAAGGTTTCATCAGCAGATACAATTGCATGCTCGCCAGTCTCTGCACCGGTTTCGTCCATAAGAGGCTGAGGATCAACTTCTGTCGGAGCAGGTAAGTAATCAACAACAGCATCAAGAACTAATTGAATACCTTTGTTTTTAAACGCTGAACCACAGTAAGTTGGGAAGAACGCTAGGTCGCGAGTACCTTTACGGATACAACGTTTGATGTCTTCCAGTGAAGGTTCTTCACCTTCCATGTATGCCATCATAAGATCGTCGTCTTGTTCTACTGCCATTTCGATTAGTTCTTCACGATATTGCTCAACATCGTCAACCATATCTGCAGGAACATCTTCAACTGTGTAGTTTTCTGGAAGACCTGTGTCATCCCAAACGTAAGCTTTACGGCTTAATACGTCAACTACACCTACGAAATCATCTTCGATACCGATTGGAAGTGTCATTACCATTGGGTTAGCGCCAAGTACTTTTTTCACTTGCTCTACAACACGGTAGAAGTCTGCACCCATACGGTCTAATTTGTTAACGAAGATAACACGAGCAACTTCAGAGTCATTCGCATAACGCCAGTTAGTTTCAGACTGAGGCTCTACGCCGCCTGAACCACAGAATACACCGATACCGCCATCTAGAACTTTCAGTGAACGATATACTTCAACTGTAAAGTCTACGTGTCCAGGGGTGTCGATTACGTTAAAACGGTGATTATCCCAGAAGCAACTTACCGCAGCAGATTGGATTGTAATACCGCGCTCAGCTTCCTGTTCCATGAAGTCTGTAGTTGATTCGCCATCATGTACTTCACCAGTTTTATGGATCATACCAGTCAGCTTTAGGATACGCTCAGTAGTGGTAGTTTTACCCGCGTCTACGTGCGCGAAAATACCAATGTTTCTGTATTTTGATAAGTCAGTCATTGTCTTACTCTGTTAATAAGGTATAAAGTGCGCGCAGAGTATACCACAATCTTTTCAGACTGGTAGTCCCACGAGCACTTTGGATTAAATTATTTTCACCCGAATCCTATCATGATTCAGGGACACTTTTACATTCTTTTGAGTACGTAATAAGCGTAGCGATCTTTCACCTATTTGTTTACTCTTTCTGCAATTTATAGCTCATCAAATGCACTAATTGCATCCGAAAGCTTCTTCACCGCATGAATTTGCATTCCTTCAATACCACCCTTGGGCATATTGGTTGCGGGAATAATAGCCTTTCTGAAGCCATGCTTAAAGGCTTCATTTAAACGTTCTTGCCCACTTGGGACTGGACGAATCTCTCCAGCCAGTCCGACTTCACCGAAAACCACCACATCTTTTGCCAGAGGTTTTCCTTTAAAACTAGAGAGTAACGCCATTAATAGCGCCAAATCTGCTCCTGTTTCGGTGACTTTCACTCCACCAACGACATTGACAAATACGTCTTGATCAGCCATTTGCAAGCCACCATGTTTATGCAAAACGGCCAATAACATAGAAAGCCTATTTTGTTCTAACCCGACTGCAACACGACGTGGATTCGCAAGTTGGGAGTAATCGACCAACGCTTGGATTTCGACAAGTAGTGGGCGAGTCCCTTCCCAAATGACCATTACAGAACTGCCTGAGGTTTCTTCGTCACCTCGAGTTAAGAATATAGCTGATGGATTTTTTACTTCACGCATCCCCTGCTCTGTCATGGCAAAAACGCCAAGCTCATTCACGGCTCCGAAACGGTTTTTATGACTGCGCATGGTTCTAAAGCGGCTATCAATACTGCCATCCAACAAAACTGAGCAATCAATAATATGTTCGAGTACTTTAGGGCCAGCAAGCGTTCCATCTTTAGTAACATGGCCAACAATAAACACAGCAACATTATTCTGTTTGGCGTATCGAGTTAATGCACTGGCTGACTCTCTTACTTGCGATACCGTACCGGGAGAAGATTGAACATCAGAAACATGCATGACTTGAATCGAGTCAATGACCATAATCTTCGGCTGTTCTTTATCAGCAACAATACAAATATTATCGACATTGGTTTCAGAGAATATCTTTAACTTATCATTAGGTAAGCCAAGACGAACCGCTCGCATGGCGACTTGCTGCAATGATTCTTCACCGGTGACATATAGTGTCGGCATGTTCTCAGCGAGATAACACATGGTTTGCAAGAGCAATGTCGACTTACCAGCTCCTGGACTACCACCAATTAATATCGCAGCGCCAGGTACAATACCACCACCAAGCACGCGATCAAATTCAGCGAATCCACTGCTAAAACGGGGGACTTCTTGAAGGTCAATATCATCTAGGGTTTGAACTTTATTCTCACCTACCGCGCCAGCATATCCAGAATGCCTATCTTTTAGGCCACCTTTTGGTTGAGCTGCCAGTCTAACTTCTGAAATGGTGTTCCATGCCCCACAAGCACTGCATTGTCCTTGCCAGCGAGGGAAGTCTGCTCCACAATCATTACAGACATACGCGCGTTTTACTTTAGTCGCCATTTCGCCTCTTTTACTCTAATTTGACTCGACAATTTACTAACAAACATACTTTCGAGGCTACTATAATGAATAATAGAAACAAGCCACTAAAGATAATTTTCTCAATGCCGATAGTATATCTAACCGGTACATCTTAACAAAGAACTATGCAATCGACTGAAATTCTATCAATAGCTGAACGATTAATTCCTGTTTACCACTCCGACGATTTTGAAGGCATACTTGATCAAATGACATCGGGGAAATCTCCTTCTCTTAAGTTACTGGTAAAAATGGAGCTTAATCGACTCATGACACCGTGTAATCGCAACGTTGATTTGCGAGGCCGAGTTGCGGGAGAGTGTCATGAATACCATTTAAATGGAATTACGCATTGGCTCGATGATGTTGCATTTAACGATTACCATCGCAATTATAAAAAATTTGGTTCATATACGGACGGTGTATGGGAATCTCTCTATAATACCCGTAATAACCTTCGTGTTATGCGTGAGCGAGGAACAGAAGAGCAATTCAGTCAAGAAGAAGAAACACTCCCCTTTGAAGTTGAAGCAATTCATCTTGGCTACGACTTAAAACGCAAAGAAAATCGTCTTAAAATTCACTCCCAAGTTGAAATTAAACTCTCAAGAAACCAGAAAATTTACGGTGCTACCTCTGACATATCGCCCTCTGGTGCTCGATTCAAAGTCCCAAGCACCTTTGAATATGGATTAGGCGACATTATTGACGTTGAATTTAGTGAGTTCATTAAAAAGCTTGGTATTTACGGCCATCAAGATCCTGTCTCGTATCGTATTCTAGGTATTGATGATATAGATGAAACTGACTCCGTAAAGTACTTACGCGCAATACAGGTAAACGACTCTTCTTTGGTTACACAAATCATTGATTTATCGTTAAAAAATGAAGCTCAACGCGCACGCCATGACAATCAAGATAAAATCATTCGAGCCCGCACTCGTGCGTTTGAACATATGTTTCTTAAGCATGCGTGCCAACTGCCGGTTTTTTTCAGCAACAACGAGCTCAAGGCTGTATTGCTGACAGAAAGCAATCATGATATTTGGCAATACTGGAAAGACGAAAGAAACCAACAGACCTTAAGTGCCATGTTTAACCAAGAAAGAATGGCGTTACTTGCTAAACCTGGTGTAAAGGGAAGCAGCAATACCATTTATAGTTTTAAACATGAGCATGATACTAAAACGTTATTTTTTTCTATGATGATGCCCGAGGCCTCTCCTGAGATTCGTAAGCTATTTTGGCATTTAGGTGCTAAAAGACCATCGTGGCGCGTATTTAAAGTCTCAATATTTGAACTTTCTGAGAAAGAACGACTAAGCCTTGAAACTGAACAACCTGAGTTGACTGAAGATTTAGCTTCGCTCACTCATTTTGGGTTATTGCAGGAAATTGGTGGGCCATCTACGGCCAATGATTACCAGCTCGTCGATAAACCAAATCTTACCAGCAAAGCTCTCGCACCGTTTCGTCAATCGCGAGCCGTCACTGCGACTCCAATGTCCGTTTACTTTGACGCTCGCCCACAGCGTAAAGAACCTCGCTATACCTTACATTCTCCGATCTTATTTTCATTGGATGACAGAGAAATAAATGGATTATCTGTGGACATTTCAAAACGGGGGTTGTGTTTAAAACTCGATGAGCCAATAAGTTCTAAAATTGGGACGACAGCCCTAATCGATTTTAAAGAATTAAAACTATATAACAAAAAACTCCCACTACATCGGGTGGAATACAAAATAGTCCGCGTTGGGTCAAATGGTAAAGAAGTTCAATTAGTTATTTTAGACACACCATGGTCGTTAAAAATAATTAACTTCTTCAATCGCCTCATCGATATTAATTTAGATAAGCTAACGATATGCCAAGAAATGTTACCGAGCGACAAGTTACTTGAAGCTTTACACCATATTTTACTTGCTCGTGTAATGTGCTCTCCACTTTTTGTTGAACGAAAACGAACAAATTTGCAAACGAAGGCTATCGGCGTCAATTACCCGTTAGATTCTTGTATGATGATGTTTGCAAAACTAGGCCGTAACGAGCGAATTTCACTTGAACCTATTTTCAAAGGACATACTAGTAGTCTTTTAGCTCTTCCGATGAAGCATATTGATGATGCTCACCCTCAATATAATGAGATTTATATTGCCGTTCGGAAATTTGGTGACCGAGTTCGCTCTGTTAATGTCAAATTACATAGTGAGTTTGTTAATGTGCGAGAGCGTATAGCGTTCATTGAAGATTCTAAACTGCTTGGAGATGTTTTTGTTATTAGAA
Source organism: Vibrio phycocola (assembly GCF_054404255.1). Classification (NCBI taxonomy): domain Bacteria; kingdom Pseudomonadati; phylum Pseudomonadota; class Gammaproteobacteria; order Vibrionales; family Vibrionaceae; genus Vibrio; species Vibrio phycocola. Next base: position 264,157 of record NZ_JBTAMQ010000005.1, on the reverse strand, counting down.
TGAGTGGAACCCCTGTTTTCGACCCAATAACATCACTACTCAAGCAGGACTTAGCTGAACTAAGCAATATTAGTAGTTATCATGCAAGAACAATTGAGAAAGAGATGTCTACGATTACAGGGTATGGGGAAATCATCGATATTACCGATGAAGTATTAATACGTTTAGAGCTTGCTCGTTAAAAACTAACATGAAAGCCGGGCAACATTTCTTCCCAGCTTTCATCATGGATCTATCTAAATTAGCTGCGGTCTAACCAAGATAGCTTATTTTGCAATGCCAGACTGGCTGACAAGATACATAGTACTCCACCCAACCCAGCATATTTAACCGCGGTTTGCGCTTGTTGCTGAACTTTTGGTTTTGCATGAAAAGCCACCCCTAGCCCAGCAGCAGACATCATCACTAAGTCATTTGCACCATCACCAACGGCAACAGTATTCGCAATATCCAATTGGTATTCATTTGCTAACTTAAGTAAAATATCGGCTTTAGTCTGAGCAGAAACAACATCACCCAGCACCTTCCCAGTCAATGTACCATCAATAATTTCAAGGGTATTTGATTCTGCATGATCTAAACCAAGGGTTTGCTGTAAATGACCGGAAAAGTAGGTAAATCCACCGGAAGCAATCGCCGCTTTCCAGCCTAGCTGCTTTAGTGTTCCAACCAATTCCGGTAAATCTGGCATTAATGGCAAGGTACTACGTACTTCCTCAAGAATAGATTCATCGGCACCAGCCAACTTTCCAACTCGTTGACGTAAACTTTGTTCAAAGTCCAATTCACCTTGCATTGCTCTTTCAGTAACTTCAGAAACTTCTTCGCCTACACCGGCCAATTTAGCGATCTCATCAATACATTCAATTTGAATCGCCGTTGAATCCATATCCATTAACACAAGACCAGGCTTGGTCAAATCCGGTAAATCAGCGGTTGAAGCGGCATCTAGCTCTAACGCATCAATAATTTCCAAATGTTGTTCTGTCAGTATCCCTGACATAAGAGCAACTTCATAGTGTCCTACTTTCCATGCAGCAACGATGGTGTTTTCAATACCGGTGTAGAAGTCAATCTGTTCAAATTGATCTTCCATCAAAATATCACCAAATAAAATCCAGCCACCTTCTGTTTTGCCCGTTTTGACAACAAAACGTTCAAGTGAGATTCTCTGTAATAATGTCGTATGTTTTTTAATCGACAGTGTTTTCAATGCGTCCATGTAGATAACCCTTGTTTAATTTATCCAGACGTTACCCTATTGCAATTTACAAACGCAAGTCTCAATATGGACAAAATCTGAAATTCTTTACATTTGGTGCTGTATGGATGGTTCTCTTTTCTCATTTCGCGTAGTAATTCGAGGGATTGCGGTTCTCTTGGTTTCTCTGATCTTTTTCTTTACTGTGCAAAATAGCGTAATGATCACTAAGGGTAACGAGCGAATCCAGACCAATCAATTAGAAACTTTAACCAAACTGCTCATTTCTCAAGCCTCACATAGCGCAAGTGAGCCTCTCGCCAATTTAGATCAAGAACGTTTGTTTACTCTAACCAATCAATTAGCAGAAGATCGCCTTGTTTTTGATGCCACAATTTATGATGTTGAAGGCGTACCATTAGCCGCAAGTGACTCAGCTCGCTCAGTAAGAGATATATTAGGTATTGATACGCCATTAGAAACGGCAAGAATTGGGAGGCAGCAACTTCTCGATCCTATTTTATTGGATAATCGAGTCATCGGGTTTATTCGAATTACCTTTGAGACAGGTAAAGTGACCGCAATTTCCGACCATCATTACCGTAAAAGTGACCGCTATATGTATTTAATGATTTTGGTCAGTTTTATCAGTGGAATATTACTTACCGTACTCATCATCAGCAAATCGAAAAACGACAGTAAACAAGAAAACTTATTTCTAAAACAGTAAAGCAAAATAGCAATGAGATAGTATCTCACTATCTCATTGCCGAATAACGACAGTATCGTTACTCCCAACTATCACCCAAAATAATTGAATCAAGTGCTATTTCAATCATTTCATTAAATGTTGTTTGACGCTCTTGAGAAGTTGTCTGCTCACCACGTTTAATATGGTCAGAAACCGTACAAATCGCCAGTGCTTTTGCTCCATACTCTGCCGCCACACCATAGATCCCAGCAGCTTCCATCTCAACACCAACGATGCCGTACTTATCGAGTACATCAAACATAGATGGATCTGGAGTATAGAAAAGTTCAGCCGAAAATAAATTCCCAACTTTCACATCAATACCACGCTTTTCTGCCGCCATCTCAGCCGCTTTCACCATTTTATAATCAGCAATTGCGGCGAAGTCATGGTCTTTAAACCGCATACGGTTCACTTTAGAATCCGTGCATGCGCCCATTCCAATAACAACATCACGCAATTTAATATCGTCACTGACTGCACCACAACTTCCAACTCGAATCACTTTCTTTACGCCATAGTCTTTGAACAACTCGGTTACGTAAATAGAACATGATGGAATTCCCATACCATGCCCCATGACAGAGACTTTACGACCTTGGTAAGTTCCCGTAAATCCAAGCATACTGCGCACATCGCACACTTGTTTTGCATCTTCAAGAAAAGTCTCGGCGATATATTTAGCACGTAAGGGATCGCCAGGCATTAAAACTACGTCGGCAAAATCGCCCATCTCTGCGTTAATATGTGGAGTAGCCATGATTTATTCCTTTATTAATATCTATGTTAATTTCTATGTTAATTTCTATGTTTATTTAATCGTTTCGAATGTAATCGTATATGGTAGGAGCAACAGTTTCTTGCTCTCCAATTGTGATTGCTTGAGTTAATCGTTCTGCTGCTCTGTTCCAAGCCTCTTCGCTTTGTGCATGAATCATTGCAATAGGTGTTGCGGTATCGACTTGCTCTCCTAATTGAACGATTTGATCAAACCCAACCGCATAGTCAATATTATCCTCTGCACGTTGGCGACCACCACCAAGTTCAACCACAGCCATACCAATGGCATAAGTGTCCATTCGGTTTACAGCGCCTGCTGATGATGCCATCAGTGGTTTACTAATTGCGGCAGGTTTTAAGTAGCGATCATAATGTTCAACAAAATCCGTTGGACCACCGAGTCTGCCAACCATCAGTGAGAACTTTTCTGCAGCCGCACCACTATCTAATGCTCGCTCAAGCTTAATCATTGCGTCATTTTTTGATGTCGATAGACGCCCCAATTGTAGCATTTCCGCCGCCAGCTCCATCGTAACGCTCTTCAGGCGAGGATTTTGATAGTCACCAGTAAGGAAACGAACGGCTTCACGTACTTCAACGCTATTACCGGCAGAACTGGCTAACACTTGGTTCATATCAGTTAAGATTGCAGAGGTTGCGGTACCAGCGCCATTACCTACTGCAACGATCGATTCCGCTAACTGCTGTGACTTCTCATAGGTTGGCATAAACGCACCTGAGCCAACCTTTACATCCATAACTAAACCATCTAGCCCCGCAGCTAACTTCTTGGACAGTATCGATGCGGTAATTAATGAAATACTCTCAACGGTTGCGGTAATATCTCGTGTCGCGTAAAAGCGCTTGTCTGCGGGAGCTAAATCACCGGTCTGGCCAATAATCGCTACTCCCACCTCATGAGTCACTTTTCGGAACAGGTCATAGCTAGGCATAACTTGATAGCCAGGAATTGCAGAAAACTTATCCAGTGTTCCACCCGTGTGTCCCAGCCCTCTTCCTGAAATCATTGGAACATACCCGCCACATGCGGCAACCAATGGGCCAAGCATCAGTGAAACCACATCACCCACTCCACCGGTCGAATGCTTATCCAAAATAGGGCCATCAAAATCAAATGCTGACCAATCAACCACAGTGCCAGAATCTCTCATCGCACAAGTCAAAGCGACACGTTCATCCATCGTCATATTTTGAAAATATACCGCCATAGCAAACGCAGCAATTTGCCCTTCCGAGACTGAATTATCAGTAATCCCTTGAACAAACTGTGATATTTCAGCTTGGTTTAACACCAAACCATCTCGTTTCTTTCGAATAATCTCTTGAGGTAGCAACATGAACTATCCTTAGTGGTTAATATTTAGAATCTGAAGCCACCACATCTTCCCCTAACGTGATCAGAAGATTATTTAATAGGCTCGATGCACCGAAACGGAAGAAGCGTGGAACAACAAACTCTTTCCCCATCAGCTCTTGTGCCATATCCATATAGATACGCGCATCTTCGGCACTTTTAACACCACCTGCCGCCTTAAAACCAACAGTATGAGTATCACGATATTCACTGATCACTTCCAACATCATCCGAGCAAATTCGGGCGTTGCGTTTACCGCTACTTTGCCAGTAGAAGTTTTAATAAAGTCCGCGCCAGCTTCAATTGAAATTCGAGACGCTTGCTTAACTAATGCTTCAGTTTTCAATTCACCCACTTCGATAATGACTTTCAATTGAACATTGTCACCACAGGCTTTCTTACATTGGCTCACCAATTCAAAACCAATATCTTTATCTCCCGCAATCAGCGCTCGGTAAGGGAAAACAACATCGACTTCATCTGCACCCGCTTTTACTGCCGCAGTCGTTTCCGCAACAGCAACATCTACGTCTGCGTTTCCGTGAGGAAAGTTGGTGACGGTTGCTATCTTAATATCGACAGAGCCAAGCTCTGCTAGTGCCGCTTTTGCAACTTCAATAAATTGCGGATAAATACAGATTGCGGCTGTAGTACCATAGGGTGTTTTGGCTGACTGACACAATGCAATAACTCTTTCGTCAGTATCATCAGAATTTAAAGTGGTTAAATCCATTAAAGTTAACGCTTGTTGCGCTACCATTTGTAACTTTTCCATCGCTGTTCTCCGAGTGCTGTTTCTCACAACTCAATTTGTACCTATAACAATAGGATTAGAGTAACGACTTTATCTATACAACCCTAGTAAAATAAAAAATGTAATCGTTTGGCATAGAAAAATAATGATTTTTTGATGCTTTTTTGTTCAACTTAAGACCACCATCGCCATCAAAAGCCAGTGCATGTCATCATTACTAATACTCAAAAACGAAAAATGGATACAAGCTAACTTGTATCCATTTGAGTATTAATTTGCTTTGAGAGCTCGCTAAATGACCAAATTAAACTCAGGACTATATTCTACCAATCCGTGAATTCCATCTGATGCATCTTGCGTTAACTCGCAAAATTGAAATGCGCCTTTTGGTACATCCCATGGGCATCGAAGACCGATATTTTCTGCCGCTTGAAAACCAAATTGACTATAAAAATCCCCATCACCCAATACAACACACGCTGGATAACTAAAATCGGTAAGAAATTCCAGCCCTTGAGTGACCAGTTGCTTTCCAATCCCTTGATGTTGATGTTCAGGATCAACGGCAAGTGGCGCTAGGCCCTGCCAATGTGTATCAACCCCCTCTACAGTGACAGGACTAAACATAATGTGGCCAATTAATGCCCCATTATCATCACATGCCACAAGGGCCAGGGTAAGATTTGAATTTTCTCGCAATGCCATGACCAATTTAGCTTCTTGATCAGTGGGAAATGTACGCTTTAATAAGCGGTCGACGGCGAGAATATCAGCAGGTGCTTCAGTTCGAATAAGCATTGGTAACCTCATTATGGGATTGAGGAGATTGTAATCCTTTATGCACAAATTCGGCTAGCTGATTTAACATTATTGTTAAGGTTTTCGGTAAGGCGTCAAGATCAATACTGTCCATAAGGTTTTTCACTTCGAGACCAAGTTCGGTATCTCCTTCAATCGACAAGCGGCGTTGAAAGAAAAGTGTATCAGGATCTTCTTTTCGCCCAGCAATCAACACCAAGTCATTTAGCGTGCCACTAAAGCACACATCAGCTATTTGCTCCTGCTCAGATACTACTAATTGTTCATCATTAAAACCGATATACCAATGTAAATCCAAATCAGTCACTTCAACTCTTAACCATTTGCTATCAAGAAACTCAAAATCCCCATCTTCAAGTGCTTCTTTAAATACCATCCGTAGCGCTTCAAGCATGGTTAACCGATGAACAAATTTTGGTAATAACTGGACTGGAGATTTCAAAAGTGTCGCTGCATTTTTAACGATTCCACTATGTATCTTATTAATCACGCTCTATTATCCATTAGGTTGTTAGCGAATATTTCCTATCATACTGAAAGAGATTACGTTCAAACCTGTCTTTTATCAAAAAATAGATCATACTAAGTAGACGACTTTCTAAAACCTATACTCATCACAAGAGTGATGCTCGCTGATTATTTGATGCTAAGCCATTGAATACTAAATAGTGGGAGATAATAAAGGCGACGCCTTCGGAGCATTGATAGTATCGAATATGGTTAAACAAGATATCAAAGATTGGTTCGCTAAATTCACATCGCATAGTCCTTTTTTCTTTGCGATTCTAGACTCACAGCATAATTATGTTGCGGTCAACCAACGCTATATGGATATTGCTGGCTTAAGTAATGATGCGTTAATTGGAATGAATGACAGTAAAGTGTTAGGTGAAAATATTTACCAACACCTTGCTCCTTATTATGCTCGTGCAATTCGAGGTGAGTTGGTTGAAAGTGAGGTGACAATACCCGATCAAAATGTTGAAACGACATTGCACATTTCCGTAGCTCCGTTACTCGTTGGAGAAGGCTCGCCATTAATCACCTTTCAAGCATTTGATACGTCTGAAAAACAAATATTAATAAAATCGCTACAAGAATCGGAAAGCAAGTATGCCACACTAACCCACTCGCTCCACGAAGGTTACCTACTTGTTGAGAACGATATAGTGATCACCGCGAACCCTGCAGCGGGGACAATCCTTGGGTTCAATAACTCGAAAGATTTTCTTGGCGAAAAAATTGATGATCTTTTTGTTGATCCTCAAACTCAAACCGCTTTTAAGGCTCCATTTATTGAGTTGTTATCTGACACTCCTACTGACTGCTTATTAAGCACTACATGTCTAACTGAGCGTGCGGTCAGCCTAGTCGCAAAAAAAACGTTGATATTGGGCTCTGAGGCAACGTTAGTTTTGATTAATGCTCCATTAGAATGTGTATCGGATAACAATCAAATAATTGCGTCTGACCCAATGGTTGATCCACTTACTGCACTTTATAATCGTACTGGGTTTACCAAAAGGTTAGATAAGATAATCAGCAGTGATACCCCGTGTATCTTGCTCTACCTAGATATTGATAATTTTAAAAATATTAACGACTCTTTGGGACATCACATTGGTGATAAAGTTATCTGTGAAGTGGCGAATCGCCTCAAACGGTTAATTCCAAAGTCTGCAATATTGGGGCATCTTGGTGCCGATGAATTTGGCATCATTATACCTTCTCCAGACTCAAAAAATGTCGCAGAGCAACTCTCTGACCGAGTAATCTCCGTAATAAATCAACCTTTTGATTTAAATTACTTTAGTAAGCGACTTTCTTGTTCAATTGGCAGTGTTAACTACCCTGGAGATGGCAATGATGCTCGAATTCTATTGCAGAATGCCGATACTGCAATGTACGAAGCCAAAGCTCGCGGGCGTAATAGACTGATTCATTTTGACGATCAAATGAATAAAGAAGCACGAACTCGCTTATGGCTAGAAATCGAGCTGCAAAAAGCACTACAGCAAAGTGGATTAGAAGTTTGGTATCAGCCTAAAGTTGATGCAAGAGACTTTAGTATCAGCGGTGCTGAAGCTTTAGTTCGATGGAAACACCCTGTTGAAGGCTATATTAGCCCTGCAGCATTTATCCCTGTCGCAGAAAAAGCCGGCCTCATAGAGCACCTAGGTCGAGTTGTAATGCGCGAAGTCTTTACCACGATTAAGCGTTGGAAACGTCAAGGGATCTTGCCTGGACGAGTTGCGATTAACCTATCTCCAGAACAATTTTGTAACGCCAAATTGATTGAATATATGGAGAAGTTGCTAAAAACTACTCAAGTTGATGCGAATTATATCACTTTTGAACTGACCGAAAGTGCTGTTATGAGTAATGGTGAGCATACTTTACAGATGCTTAACTCAATTAAAAAGTTAGGTTTTTCCCTCTCAATCGACGACTTTGGGACTGGCTATTCATCATTAGCGTATCTTGCACGTTTCCCAATTGATGAGCTAAAAATAGACCGCTCATTTATTACCGAGCTTGATGTTCTGCCAAAGCAAGTAACGGTTATTGAAAATATCATCAACTTAGGCCGCTCTTTAGACTTACTTGTCGTTGCAGAAGGTGTCGAAACGAAGCAACAGGCAATGTTGCTATCGAGTATGAAGTGCAACTCTATTCAGGGGTTTCATTTCCACCGACCTCAGCCGAAACATGAGATAGAAGCTCTCTTTGCAAAGAACCGCCGAGCAAAAAAGCAGTGATCGAATATAACCACACATAGATTTACGCAAACCTGCCTTATGTCAAAATCATATATGTATTTTTTCCATAAAATACATATATTTCCTGCATATTGGTACAGACTTTCATGGAACTACTCTGCCCTGCTGGCAACTTGCCAGCTCTTAAAACCGCTATCGATTGTGGGGCCGATGCCGTTTATATCGGCTTCAAAGACGAAACGAATGCACGTCATTTTGCTGGCTTAAACTTTACTGGAAAAAAACTCGATAAAGCCGTTCAATACGTCCATGATCGTGACAAAAAAATTCATGTCGCATTAAATACATTTGCCCACCCTGAACGCTTTAATCGGTGGACTCAAGCCGTTGACAACGCAGCAGACCTTGGTGTCGATGCATTAATTATCGCTGATATAGCACTTTTAGAATACGCGGCAAACCGTTACCCAGATCTTGAACTCCATTTATCGGTACAGGCATCCGCAACTAACAGTGCTGCAATTGAGTTCTATAAACAACAATTTAACGTAAAACGCGTCGTATTACCGAGAGTACTCTCCATTCATCAGGTTAGACAATTGTCTCAATCGATACCACATGGGGTCGATTTGGAGGTTTTTGCCTTTGGTAGCTTGTGCATTATGTCTGAAGGTCGATGCTACCTATCTTCCTATATGACAGGTGAATCTCCGAATACTGTGGGAGCCTGCTCCCCAGCTAAGTACGTCCGCTGGCAAGAAAAGCCAGAAGGCTTAGAGTCGCGCCTCAATGAAATCCTAATCGATAAGTATGCCCAGGGGGAAAATGCGGGGTATCCAACTTTATGTAAAGGGCGTTTTGTTGCTGAATTAGATAATCAAACTAAGCCGTATCATGCTCTTGAAGAGCCCACAAGCCTTAATACATTATCGCTGTTACCTGAGCTTTTCGCCGCTAACGTCGCATCGGTAAAAATAGAAGGTCGCCAGCGTAGTCCTGCTTATGTTGAACAAGTGACAAGAACATGGCGCGCTGCAATTGATACCTATCTCGCCAACCCACAAACCTACCAGGTGTCTGATACTTGGAATTCAACCTTAGCCAACTTGTCTGAAGGGACGCAAACTACGCTTGGCGCCTATCATCGTCAATGGCAATAAAAGGAAGTTAATTTAATGAAATATGCACTTGGCCCTTTACTCTATTTTTGGTCGAAACAGGATACCGAAGCGTTTTACAACAAAGCAAATGAGTCACAAGCTGATATTATTTACCTCGGTGAAACAGTGTGTTCTAAGCGTAGAGAGTTCAAACCTGAAGATTGGCTTAGTACCGCGAGAACTCTTGCTGACAATGGCAAACAAGTTGTGCTATCCACAATGGCTTTACTCGAGTCACGAAGTGAACTCAGTGTGATGAAGCAATATATTGATAACGGTGAGTTTATTATTGAAGCCAATGATATTTCTGCGATACAACTTGCTCAACAGGCAAAGGTCCCTTTTGTCGTCGGCCCCGCCGTCAATGTCTACAACGCTCAAACCTTAGCACTATTTTTAAAACAAGGAATGATACGTTGGTGTATGCCGGTAGAGTTATCGCGTGATTGGCTGATCAACACGCTAGCCGGGTGTGATGAACTTGGAATAAAGAACAAGTTCGAAATAGAGCTGTTCAGCCACGGTTACCTGCCTCTGGCTTATTCTGCTCGTTGCTTTACTGCTCGCGCAGAAGATAAACCCAAGGATAAATGTGAAAAATGCTGCATCAATTACCCAACCGGTATTCAAGTGAACAGCCAAGAAGGGCAAGCGGTATTTAATCTAAATGGGATCCAAACTCAGTCTGGATATTGCTACAATTTAATCAATGACCTACCAAGTATGAAAGGGATTGTCGATGTAGTTCGATTAAGTCCTTTGGGAGTCGAAACCTTTAGTCGATTAGATAAATTCAAAGCTAACGAAGCTGGCTTACATCCAGAAAAGCTGAATAACTATGAATGCAATGGATATTGGCATCAGTTAGCGGGACTAGAAACCTGCAACAGCTAGTTCCAAATAGCGACAGTCAAAATCGCAATAGAAATAAAATAGCGATACTGCATCAGGAGTGCAATATCGCTATGTTAAGAAACGTTTTAGCCAACCTCAAACGAAGCAGAATTTTTGAGTCTTATTCTCATTCCACCGGTAATTCGTCAAGCTGCTGCAATTGGAAGTAAATACCTTCTAATTCAAGTGACGCATACCGATGCTCGACATACTCGTATACATTAAATGCCATCGCTAATTTAAATAGAGAAATGGCACTTGCATACTTTCCTATCAATGCATCTCGCTTTCCTAGGTAAAAGTACACCTCGGTTAATCGCTCGGCCAATACTTGATTATCTCGAGTGCCTTCCAATGTTTCATTGAATAAATCAGTCGCTGACAAATTACCCAACATCATGGCGACAATGTTCCATCCCCACTCTTCATCATTTCCATAATTAACGTAAGCTTGATTCAAGTTTTTATGGGCATCAACAGGGTCAGTTTCAAATTCTATCAAGTAGTACCATATAAAGGCGAATGGGTCATCGACCTGGGCATTTTTTAACTTATTGATTTCTTCTAAAGCAATCGTAGGGCGATGACCATAATAAAGGGCGATAGCTTGATTACGCATTGTAAACACATTGTTTTCATCCAGCTCTAAACTTGAACCAAATGCTTCATACGCGGAATCGAAGTCTCCAACCTGAGTAAAATATACGCCAAGCATATTAAACACTTGTGACTGAGCCGGATTGTAACGTAGAGATTGTTCAAAATCGAAACGTGCTAAATTTCTCAGACCAAGAAGATCGTAATTATTACCACGTTCAAAATAGATTTTAGCTCGCAAATCGTCCGAAAGGTCGTCACGCTGGAGTAATTGGCTAAGACGAACAAGCTGTACTTCTTTGTCAACTGGCGCTTGAAGGGGACGTGCCATAGGAGGAAATACCCAAGATGATGATGGTGGTGTTGAGGAACAACCGACTGCAAGCAATACAGTTAAGCTCAGCACAACCGCTTTAATCCAATTCAATTCAAACTCCTACGTAATTCCACTGCATTACAGTTTTTCACTAATCATATTAGTAACTATAGCATCGTTCTATTAAAACTACTGATACAAAAGTATCAATAATTGCGATATTAACATATTGAATATAGGCTACTAATCATAAGAAACCTACATAAAAAAAGGGAGCCAATGGCTCCCTTTAGATACTTTATTGTTGAATCATTTACTCGGCATCAGCTGCTGGCTTTTCAGCACCTTCAGCTGGCTTTTCAACGGCCTCTTTCATGCTAAGACGTACACGACCTTGACGGTCGATTTCAAGTACTTTAACTTGAACTTCTTGACCTTCAGCTAAGTAGTCAGAGACTTTCTCAACACGCTTATCTGCAATTTGAGAAATGTGTACGAGACCATCTTTACCAGGAAGAATTGTCACAAATGCGCCGAAATCAGCAAGACGTGCAACTTTACCCGTGTAGATACGACCAACTTCTACTTCAGCAGTGATCTCTTCGATACGACGAATCGCTTCTTTTGCAGCTGCGCCTTCAGTGGCTGCAATCTTAATGGTGCCATCATCACCGATTTCGATTGTAGTGCCTGTTTCTTCAGTCAAAGAACGAATAACTGCACCGCCTTTACCGATAACATCTTTGATTTTCTCAGAGCTGATCTTCATCGTGTAGATACGAGGAGCGAACTCAGAGATTTCTTCGCGTGAGCTAGAAAGAGCTTCATCCATAACAGAAAGAATGTGTAAGCGAGCACCTTTTGCTTGGTTCAACGCCATTTGCATAATTTCTTTGGTGATACCTTCGATCTTAATGTCCATTTGAAGTGCAGTAACACCGTTAGAGCTACCTGCTACTTTAAAGTCCATGTCACCTAGGTGATCTTCATCGCCAAGAATGTCAGAAAGAACAACGAAGTCATCGCCTTCTTTCACAAGACCCATTGCGATACCCGCAACAGATGCTTTAATTGGAACACCTGCGTCCATAAGTGCTAGAGAAGTACCACAAACCGAAGCCATCGAAGATGAACCGTTTGATTCAGTAATCTCAGAAACAACACGAACGGTGTACGGGAACTCTTCTGGAGTTGGCATTACCGCTGCGATACCACGTTTTGCTAGACGACCATGGCCGATTTCACGACGCTTAGGCGAGCCAACAAATCCAGTTTCACCAACACAGTATGGAGGGAAGTTATAGTGAAGCAAGAAGTGATCTTTACGCTCACCCGTTAACTCATCAATGATTTGCGCATCACGCTGTGTACCAAGTGTTGCGGTAACGATAGCCTGAGTTTCGCCACGAGTGAACAAAGACGAACCGTGAACACGTGGAAGTACGCCTGTACGTACGTCAAGTGCGCGAACCATGTCTTTCTCACGACCATCAATACGTGGAGCACCAGAAATAATGCGACCGCGTACAACTGTTTTTTCCAGTGAGTGGAAGATATCTTTCACTTCAGCAGTATCGATGCTCTCATCTTGAGCGACTAATGTTTCAACAACTTGATCACGAATTACGGCAACTTGGTCGTAACGAGCCATTTTATCTGTAATTTGGTAAGCTTCAACCAAGCCAGTTTCGGCAAGTTCTGCTATTTTTGCTTTTAGCTCAACATTTTCAACTGGTGCAACCCAATCCCAAGATGGTGTTGCAACTTCAGCAGCAAACTCATTGATTGCATTGATTACAGCTTGTTGTTGATCATGGCCGTAAACAACTGCAGCAAGCATTTCTTCTTCCGTTAGGATATCAGCTTCAGATTCAACCATTAATACGGCATTTTGCGTACCAGCGACAACAAGATCCAAGCGAGACTCAGCTAGCTCAGTTTGGCTTGGGTTTAGTACTAACTGACCATCAATATGACCAACACGAGCTGCGCCGATTGGGCCATTGAATGGTAGGCCAGAAATGCTCAATGCAGCAGAAGTACCAATCAATGCTGGAATATCAGGTTGAACGTCTGGGTTAACTGCCATAACGGTCGCGATGATTTGAACTTCGTTAGTGAACCCTTCTGGGAACAGTGGGCGAACTGGGCGGTCAATCAGGCGAGAAGTTAAGGTTTCGCCTTCTGATGGACGTCCTTCACGCTTGAAGAAACCACCAGGGATTTTACCTGCTGCGTAAGTACGTTCTTGGTAGTTAACCGTTAGCGGGAAGAAATCTTGTCCTTGTACCGCATTTTTCTTACCAACAACTGATACAAAAACAGAAGTATCATCCATTGTAACCATAACACCAGCGGTTGCTTGACGAGCAATCACACCAGTTTCTAACGTTACGGTATGGTTACCGTATTGAAATGTCTTAACGACTGGTTTTTCGAACATTAATATTTCCTTTTCTAGGAGTTCCTAGATATTTATTATCAATACTCCAAACACTACTAATCGCGACTAATAAAAAGAGTCTATTTTAATTAAAACCCTTTTGAGTAGTCGCGACCTGCTGGCCGACTTCGGTGACTGTAATGTTTGAGCCTAATTGTCTTGATTTAAAAACAAATAAAGACGCTGGCTAGTATAAACTACTAACCAGTAAATGTGCCAAGTTTAGGCATTAAAAAAGGGGCATTAAGCCCCTTTTTTATTAAAATCCAGTTCTTAGCGACGTAAGCCAAGACGTTGGATTAGAGTGTGGTAACGATCTAGATCTTTACCTTTAAGGTAATCTAGAAGTTTACGACGGCTTGAAACCATGCGTAAAAGACCACGACGGCTATGGTGATCGCCTTTGTGCTCTTTGAAGTGACCTTGTAGGTGGTTAATAGAAGCTGTAAGTAGTGCTACTTGTACTTCTGGTGAACCAGTGTCGCCTTCGCCACGTGCGTAATCTGCTACGATAGCTGCTTTAGTTTCTGCATTCAGAGACATAATTCTCTCCTGAGAGTTAAAGTTTAAAGTTTGTGTAAGCCAATCTCTGATTCAGCCTACACGAGGAAGCGGGATTATAGGGAATTCCCCTCAATATAGCAACTAGCATATTGAGTATTTAAAGTAATTAAGATCAAGCCTCTTCGTCTCGAAATACAACTAAACGTTTCGGTGCCACTTTGCCATCATTATCAATAATGCCAACACCAAGAAACAAACGCTCATCACCGGCGGTAATTCGGACTTGCCCAGATGTAGGTGCTCCAAATACTTGTACTGGTTGACCGTGTAATACATGATCAGCTAGCTCTGGTATCACGTTCACTTCTACGAGGTCTTGAACGGCGGTGTCCATCGACAGTAGTAGTGGATCTAAAAGCTCTTTCGGTGCAATATCTTGCTCTTTTGCTTGCTCAAGCAATTGATTAAGTTGCTCTAAACTCACCATTTGTTCGTAAGGGTAATTGGCAACTTCAGTTCGCCGTAAATCAATCACATGTGCACCGCAACCTAGCATTTCGCCCAAGTCATCAACAATGGTTCTGATATAAGTGCCTTTTGAGCAATGCACTTCCATTTCGACTTCAACGCCTTCAAAGCGCAGCAAATTGATATCGTATACGGTAATTTTTCGCGGCTCACGAGGAATATCAATCCCTTCACGGGCGTATTCATATAGCGGTCGGCCTTCAAACTTCAATGCTGAAAACATCGAAGGAACCTGATCGGTTTCGCCACGAAAGGTTTCTATCTTTGCTAATAAATCAGTTTGATCGACATTTACGTCACGAGTTTCAACCACTTCACCATCGGAGTCAGATGTATTGGTCCGCTCGCCAAGCTTAGCAATAACACGATATTTCTTATCGGAATCAAGCAAGAACTGTGAAAACTTAGTCGCTTCTCCCAAACAGATTGGAAGCATTCCTGTCGCCAAAGGATCAAGAGCTCCAGTATGCCCTGCTTTTTCTGCAAAGAAGATACGCTTTACTTTTTGTAGAGCATCGTTAGATGAGATTCCCGTAGGCTTGTCGAGTAATAACACACCATCAATAGGTCTTCCCTTACGACGACGAGCCATTATTCTTCTTCTCCACGACCTGCTTCAGCTTTACGCTCATTGTCTTTTGCTACAGTATCAGAGACTAAGTTAGACATGCGCATCCCTTCAACAAGCGTGCTGTCATAGTAAAAGCGAATCTCAGGGGTTAAGCGCAAACGAATTCGTTTACCTAACGTCATCCTAATCGACACTTCATGCTCACGCAATGCCGCTAAAGAGCTTTCTGGTGTTTGCTCTCCAACACATAAAAAGGTAACAAAAACCTTAGCATAAGCGAGATCTCGAGAAACTTCGACATCAGAGATCGTTACCATACCAAGGCGAGAGTCACGAACTTCTCGCTGTATTATCATCGCAATTTCTTTTTGCAGCTGTTGCGATACTCGCTGCGTACGACTAAATTCTTTCGCCATCTTATATTTCTCTCACATAGATAGAAAGAATGGGGGGATGGATAATGTCCAACCCCCCATGGTGTATTCAACAACCGATAGTGATATACCTCATGCTGCTATTAATAGAGCATGAAGTTGCCATCATAGTCGATTAATCAATGGTACGTTTAATTTCAACAATTTCGAATACTTCGATTTGGTCGCCAACGCGAACATCGTTGTAGTTCTTAACGCCAATACCACACTCGTAACCATTTTTAACTTCTTGTACGTCGTCTTTGAAGCGGCGTAGGGATTCTAGCTCACCTTCATAGATAACAACATTCTCGCGCAAAACGCGGATTGGGTTGTTACGTTTGATAAGCCCTTCAGTAACCATACAACCAGCGATTGCGCCAAGTTTAGGTGATTTGAAGACATCACGAACTTCAGCAAGACCAATAATATCTTGTCTAAATTCTGGAGCTAACATACCGCTCATTGCCGACTTAACTTCATCAATCAATTGATAAATGATTGAGTAGTAACGTAAGTCTAGGCTTTCAGCTTCGACGGTACGACGAGCAGATGCATCTGCACGAACGTTAAAGCCAAGTACGATAGCGTTTGATGCTGCTGCTAATGTTGCATCAGTCTCAGTGATACCACCAACACCAGAGCCAACAATATTCACTTTCACTTCATCAGTAGAGAGTTTCACCAATGCATCAGCAATTGCTTCAACCGAACCTTGTACATCCGCTTTCAGAACTACGTTCAACTCAGATACTTCACCAGAATCCATGTTCGAGAACATATTCTCTAATTTCGATTTCTGTTGGCGAGCAAGTTTCACATCACGGATCTTACCTTGACGGTAGTTCGCAACTTCACGAGCTTTACGCTCGTCACGTACGACTGTCGCTTCATCACCGGCTGAAGGAACCCCAGAAAGGCCTAATACTTCAACAGGAATAGATGGACCTGCTTCAAGAATTTCTTTACCAGTTTCATCACGCATAGCACGAACTCGACCGTATTCACGACCACATAATAAGATATCGCCTTTACGCAATGTTCCTGATTGAACAAGAATCGTCGCAACAGGACCACGACCTTTATCAAGACGAGATTCAACCACAACACCAGATGCCATACCATCTGAAATAGCTGTCAATTCAAGAACTTCTGCTTGCAGTAGAATAGATTCTAGAAGACCTTCGATATTTGTTCCTTGTTTAGCAGAGATATGAACAAAGATATTGTCTCCACCCCACTCTTCAGGAATAACATCATGCTGCGCTAACTCAGTCTTAACGTTGTCTGGGTTTGCATCTTCTTTATCGATTTTGTTTACCGCAACGATAAGAGGTACACCAGCCGCTTTAGAGTGTTGAATCGCTTCAATTGTCTGTGGCATTACGCCATCATCTGCAGCAACAACAAGAACAACGATATCTGTCGCCTGAGCACCACGAGCACGCATTGCTGTAAACGCTGCGTGTCCAGGAGTATCAAGGAAAGTGATCATACCGTTATCAGTTTCTACGTGGTAAGCACCAATATGCTGGGTAATTCCGCCGGCTTCGCCTGATGCAACGTGTGCACGTCGAATATAATCAAGAGTCGATGTTTTACCATGGTCTACGTGACCCATGATAGTAACAACAGGAGCTCGTGGCAGTGCATCTGCAGAATGATCACGATCTTGCATTACTGCTTCTTCAAGTTCGTTCTCTTTACGCAAGATAACTTTATAACCCATCTCTTCACAAACAAGCTGAGCTGTTTCTTGATCGATGACTTGGTTGATCGTAACCATAGCACCCAACGACATCATAGATTTAATAACCTGAGTCGCTTTAACAGCCATTTTCTGAGCTAACTCAGAGACAACGATCGTTTCGCCAATGATAATGTCTGGCTTGGTATGCGTCGCATTTTTATCAAAGCCATGTTGCATTGAAGTCGGTTTAGCTAACTTACCTTTGCGAGCACGGTTGCCTTTACCAGCTTTTCCTGCTTTTCCACGAGGCTTTGTATCGCGCTCTTGGCGTTCAGTCGCTTTACGTTTCGCTGGTTTAGCCACTCGTCGAGGTGCTTCTTCAACGCTATTATCGGCTTCATCTTCAGCTGCACGCGCAGTTGCTGAAGTCGTTAAATGATAATCGGCATCTTGTGATTCCATAGTATCTTTTTTCGCTTCTTCAGCAGACCAACGCTCTTTATTCTTCTCGGCCATTTCACGAGCGAGTTCAATTTGACGTTGGCTTTCTTCTTCAGCTTTGCGCAGTGCTTCTTCTTCTTGACGACGTCTAAGTTCTTCAACTTCTTTACGCGCTGCTTCTTGCTTCAATTTTTCTTCATCACTAATTGCAGGTTGTTTTGCTGCTTTAGCGGCTTCTTTTTTCGCTTTTTCTTCCGCTTCACGTTTCGCTTTTTCTTCTGCTTCACGTTTTGCTTCTTCTGCACGTTTCGCTTCGGCTTCGCGTTTTGCTTGTTCTTCTGCTTCACGTTTCGCTTCAGCTTCACGAGCAGCTAGCTCTTCCGCTTCACGTTGTGCTTCTTCATCGACAGCACTGCGCTTAACATAAGTGCGCTTTTTACGTACTTCTACCTGAACATTCTTACTCTTACCACCACCCGCATTCACACTTAATGTGCTACGAGTTTTGCGTTGTAACGTTAAACGAGTTGGCTCGCCATCTGATGACTTATCACCATGCTCTTTACGTAAATGTGAAAGCAACTGCTGCTTTTCATCATCGG
Source organism: Vibrio phycocola (assembly GCF_054404255.1). Lineage (NCBI taxonomy): Bacteria > Pseudomonadati > Pseudomonadota > Gammaproteobacteria > Vibrionales > Vibrionaceae > Vibrio > Vibrio phycocola. The sequence goes on along the minus strand of NZ_JBTAMQ010000005.1, from coordinate 245,597 downwards.
TAACACTATCTGAACTCGTTTTTGTCATGCCTGCATCAGCAAGTTGTTCAATTAAGCGGTCAACCGGAGTACCAATATCTTCACTGAGTGCTTTAACTGTTAGTTGTGTCATGCCGCTTCCTCCCCTGCTGAAAAATTACGCATCGTCACCGAACCAACAGATATTACGCGCAGCCATAATTAGCTCTCCTGCACGCTCTTCTGTTAATCCATCGATCCCTTCAAGATCGTCGATACCTTGATCAGCTAAATCTTCTAATGTAATTACACCCTTCGCCGCCAGTTGGAATGCAAGATCACGCTCCAACCCTTCAAGAGCTAGCAAATCCGCTGCTGGCTCTACGTCGCCGTAAGACTCTTCTTTTGCTAATGCCATTGTGGTTAGTGCATCTTTCGCACGAGAGCGAAGCTCTTCCACAATATCTTCATCCATACCATCAACTTCAAGCAACTCATTTACTGGAACATAAGCAACTTCTTCAAGTGTCGAGAACCCTTCCTCAACCAAAAGCTCTGCAAAGTCCTGCTCAATATCGAGGTACTTCATAAACTGTTCGATTGATTGAATCGATTCTTGTTGATGTTTATTTTGTAAATCTTCAACTGTCATTACGTTCAATTCCCAACCAGACAGTTGAGAGGCTAAACGAACATTCTGACCATTACGACCGATAGCTTGAGCCAAGTTATCTGCTTCTACTGCAATATCCATTGAGTTTGCATCTTCATCCATAATGATTGAAGCCACATCTGCAGGAGCCATTGCATTGATAACAAATTGTGCTGGGTTATCATCCCAAAGGACGATATCAATACGTTCACCACCAAGTTCACCTGAAACAGCCTGAACTCGAGCACCTCTCATACCGACACATGCACCAACTGGGTCAATTCGGCGATCGTTAGTTTTCACTGCAATTTTTGCACGAGAACCCGGATCACGCGCTGCCGCTTTAAGCTCAATTAGCTCTTCGCCAATTTCTGGCACTTCTACACGAAACAATTCAACTAACATTTCAGGCTTAGAGCGAGTAACGAATAATTGGAAACCTCGAGCATCAGGTTTAACTGCATAAAGCAATCCACGAACACGATCACCTGAACGGAAATTCTCTCGTGGAAGTTGATCTTCACGAAGAATAACAGCTTCAGCGTTGTTACCTAGATCAAGAACGATTGCATCACGATTCACTTTTTTAACAACACCAGTGACCAGTTCACCTTCGTTATCAATAAATTGTTCAACTATTTGGGCACGCTCTGCTTCACGAACTTTTTGTACGATAACTTGCTTCGCAGTTTGAGTGGTGATTCGGTCAAATTTAACTGACTCGATTTCATCTTCGATATAGCCGCCTAATTCAATAGACTCATCATCATAAACTGCCGCTTCATAAGATATTTCCTTGGTTGGGAACTCAACTTCTTCAACCACCAACCAACGACGAAATGTCGTAAACTCACCGGATTTTCGGTCAATTTCTACGCGAACTTCAATTTCGATGTTGTGCTTCTTTTTAGACGAAGTTGCCAAGGCAACTTCAAGCGCTTCAAAAATACGCTCACGAGGGACAGCTTTCTCATTAGAAACCGCCTCGACTACCGCTAAAATCTCTTTACTCATTACTTCTAGCCTCTAAGACTTTAAAATTTAGGGATCAGGTTAGCTTTCGATATATTGCTAAGTACAAATTGCTCTTCTTGCTTATCAACAATAAGAGTAATCGTTTCACCTTCAATAGAATGGATAGTCCCTTTCCATTTACGGCGATTACCTACAGCCATATTTAAAACGATGCTGACCTCATGACCAATAAATTGCTCGTAGTGCTCTACTTTAAAAAGTGGTCTTTCTAATCCCGGTGATGATACTTCAAGGTTATAAACCACCGAAATTGGGTCTTCAACATCAAGTACAGCACCAACTTGGCGACTCACTTCTGCACAATCATCGACATTGATACCATTCTCATGGTCAATATAGATACGCAATGTAGAATGCGCTCCAGCACGAATAAACTCTAACCCAACTAATTCGTAGCCCGATGCAACGACTGCTGATTCTAATAAATCAGTCAGTTGTTTCTCTAAACCAGTCATTAAACCACTCCAGAAACAAAAAAAGGGCTCAGAGCCCATCAACCACTCCATGCAAGCATCTGATTTTTATAGATAAATATCATCACATAAAACATTCAGATAACAAAAAACCCCGATAATCGGGGTTTAAAGATGCTGGACCCTGAAACATTGAATTGATTATAAAAATCACTTCAATTGCAGTGAGGTTTACACTGCAGAAACTTGCTACCAATCAGAATATTAAGATTGGTTGCGGGGGCAGGATTTGAACCTACGACCTTCGGGTTATGAGCCCGACGAGCTACCAAGCTGCTCCACCCCGCGTCCGATTGCGGCTATTATACGCCGTCAATGTTATATTACAAGCTTCTCAAACAATGGTGCCGAGAGAGGGACTCGAACCCTCACACCTAAGGCACTAGCACCTCATGCTAGCGTGTCTACCAATTTCACCATCTCGGCTATATTCGATTTATTCTATAAATTACTCTGGGATATCATCGCCAGTTGGTTCAACTGGGATATCATCCACTGCTTTTACAACATCAGTTTGCTCAGTCGCTACTGGAGCCTCAAGGTCAAGCCATTGAGAATCTGTTTTGTGAGTTGAGAGGTTACCCAACACCAAACAAGCGATTAAAAATACTGTCGCAAAAACTGCGGTCATTCGAGACAAGAAATTGCCTGAGCCACCAGCGCCAAATACTGTATTTGATGCACCAGCTCCGAATGAAGCTCCCATATCTGCGCCTTTACCTTGTTGAATCAGCACTAAGCCGATAATAGCCAACGCTGCCAACAGGTAAATCACAAGTAGAACTGAAAACATGTTTTCCACCTATGTCAAAATTGTTGAGCCAGTGCCGTTATTCTTTCGAAAAAACATAGCTAGCGCGACCCTCATTGAGGGAGGACGCAATACTATCGAAAGCTTACAAAACTGACAAGTGAAGAATTCACTTTTTTTCTGTTTAATGCTTCACATGGTTAAAAAAAGGACAAAGCTCTAACCAATAAGCAAATTAATCAGCATAATCCCGAAAATAAATGCAATTTGATCTAGCAATTGGCTTTGATTGCATCCGCAATGTCATGGGCCGAACGTTGAACTAATTCTGAGTCTTGACCTTCAACCATGACACGCAATAAAGGTTCGGTACCTGATTTTCTAAGTAACACACGTCCGTTACTTCCTAAGTTCTTTTCAACTTTTGCGACGGCTTCAAGAACAGCTTCGGCTTCCAAAGGATTACTATCACCGCTAAATCGTACATTCTCTAATACTTGAGGATAGAGTGTCATGCCTTTTGCTAAGTCGTGAAGTGACATATCGCTATCAATCATAGACGACAACACTTGCAACGCCGCGACGATCGCATCTCCTGTGGTCACTTTATCCAGTAATATCACATGACCTGAATTTTCGGCGCCAATTTTCCAATTTTTTTCTATTAGCTTTTCCATCACGTAGCGGTCGCCCACTGCAGCACGGACAAATGGAATACCGAGTTGTTTCAATCCAACTTCCATTCCTAAGTTGGTCATTAAAGTACCGACAACCCCACCTTTCAATTCACCTTTACGCAGTAAATCCCGTGCAATGATGTATGCAATCTGGTCGCCATCGACTTCATGACCCAGTGCATCAACTAAAATAATACGGTCGCCATCACCATCAAAAGCTAGTCCTATGTCCGCTTTTTCTTCAAGCACTCGCTGTTGCAATAATTTAACGTCTGTTGCCCCAACTTTATCATTAATATTGGTGCCATTAGGTTCAACACCAATTGAAATAACTTCAGCACCAAGCTCCTTAAAGACACTTGGAGCAATGTGATAAGTTGCACCATGCGCACAATCGACAACGATTTTTAACTTTTCTAAACCATGATGTGATGGAAACGTACTCTTACAAAATTCAATATAACGTCCTGCTGCATCGGTTAAGCGCGCTGCTTTACCAAGCTCAGAAGACGGAACGCATTCAATATCTTTATCGAGTTCTTTTTCAATGGCTAGTTCAACCTCATCAGGCAATTTGGTCCCTTCCGCAGAAAAGAACTTAATACCATTATCGTAATAAGGGTTGTGCGATGCTGAGATAACAATTCCTGCCTCAGCACGGAATGTTCGTGTTAAATATGCTACCGCAGGTGTCGGCATTGGCCCGGTGAAAATTGCTTTTAACCCAGCAGCTGCAAGTCCAGCTTCTAACGCCGACTCCAACATATAGCCAGATATTCGAGTATCTTTACCGATAATAACTTTCTTAGTGCCTTGTTTAGCAAGTACACGCCCTGCGGCCCAGCCAAGTTTTAATATAAAATCGGGAGTGATCGGAAATTGCCCTACTTTTCCTCGAACACCATCAGTGCCGAAGTAACGTCTTTTCTCAGACATATTGTACCTTTCGTTTTATTGTTTTATCGCTATCGTTGCCTAACGATTATTGTGAATTAACTTCGCAATAGTTAATGCATCTAAGGTTTCTTCAAAATCATGGACTCGAAGAATCTGAGCACCTTTTTCATAAGCGGTTAATGCAACCGTTAAACTGCCAGCTAAGCAATTAGATGGCGACTTATTTAGAGGCTTATATAACATTGATTTACGTGACATTCCAGCCAGTATCGGCAGACCAAAAGCATGTAATTCATTCAGATGCGCGAGTAAATGATAGTTGTGAGATTCTGTTTTACCGAACCCAAACCCAGGATCGATAATAATATTTTCTTTCTTTATACCTGACTCTTCACAAGCTGCGATTCGTTGCTGTAAAAAAATGCGAACCTCATCCATAACATCGGAATATTCTGGATTGTGTTGCATTGTTCTTGGCTGACCTTTCATATGCATGATACAAACCGGAACTTGAGCTTTTGCGGCGACTTCCAGCGCTCCCGGCTCTTGTAGTGCACGGACATCGTTAATAATGTCAGCTCCAGCCGCAATAGCCTGTTTCATAACTTCCGGTTTACTGGTATCAATCGAAATCCAAACATCATGTTGTTCACGTATCGCTTTGATAACAGGAATAACTCTAGATAACTCTTCGTTTAACTCAACATCAGGAGCTCCCGGTCGTGTAGATTCTCCTCCGATATCAATAATCGATACCCCCGAGGCAATCATACATTCAGCTTGTTTTAAAGCTCGAGTAACAGATGTAAATTGGCCACCATCAGAAAATGAATCAGGTGTCGTATTTAAAATACCCATGACTTGAGGGGATGATAGATCTAGCGTCTTGGTTGATGTGGATATTTGCATTACTTTCCTATCTAAACGTGTTCCATCTCTTTTGCTTTAGCTAATAAAAAGCCCCGAGTAAACTCAGGGCTTCATTCTCTCCAAAACTTTATTCTTCGTTTTGGTCTTTTTTCGATTCTTCCTTCGTTTCTTCTGGTTTTTTTTCTTCAGAATTTTCGACAGTTGAATCTACTTTTTTATCTTCTTCAGCTGCATCTCGCTTTTCTTGCGCAGCTTTATCTTGCTCAACCCAACCGGCAGGTTCACGAATCTCTGACTTACGTTCCATCAAATCATCGATTTGACCAGCATCGATTGTTTCATATTTCATTAATGCATCTTTCATTGCATGCATAATATCCATATTTTCTTCAAGTATCTTTTTAGCTCGAAGATAGTTGCGATCGATTAAGGTTCTAATTTCTATATCAATGGCTTTAGCTGTGTCATCAGACATATGCTTAGATTTGCCTGAACTGCGTCCTAGGAAAACTTCACCTTCCTCTTCAGTATATAAAAGCGGTCCTAAAGTTTCAGAGAAACCCCATTTAGTAACCATTTTATTCGCAATATCAGTCGCACGTTCGATATCGTTCGAAGCACCAGTTGAAACTTGATCTGCGCCATAGATTAGCTCTTCAGCCAATCGACCACCATATAAGCTTGAAAGCATCGATTCCAAATGTCGACGAGACATACTTACTCGATCTTGCTCAGGCAGGTACATCGTCACACCAAGTGCACGGCCACGAGGAATTATAGAAACCTTGTAAACTGGGTCATGCTCTGGAACTAAACGCCCAACAATAGCATGGCCTGCTTCATGGTACGCCGTTGATTCTTTGACTTCTTCCGACATAACCATAGATCGACGCTCAGCACCCATCATGATCTTATCTTTTGCTAATTCAAACTCAACCATGGAGACATTACGTTTGTTTCCACGAGCAGCAAATAGTGCGGCTTCATTTACTAAGTTAGCTAAGTCAGCACCAGAGAAACCTGGTGTACCACGAGCAATCAATGAAGGTTCAACGTCACCTGCCAAAGGAACTTTACGCATATGAACTTTAAGAATTTGCTCACGTCCACGAACATCTGGTAGACCAACAACAACTTGTCTATCAAAACGACCGGGGCGAAGTAATGCTGGGTCAAGTACATCAGGACGGTTGGTTGCAGCGATAACAATAACGCCTTCGTTACCTTCAAAACCATCCATTTCAACCAACATCTGGTTTAGTGTTTGCTCACGCTCATCATGACCACCACCAACACCAGCACCACGCTGTCGACCTACTGCATCGATTTCATCGATAAAGATGATACATGGTGATGCTTTCTTGGCTTGTTCAAACATATCACGAACACGCGAAGCACCGACACCAACGAACATTTCAACAAAGTCAGAACCAGAAATTGTGAAAAATGGTACTTTCGCTTCACCAGCAATTGCTTTTGCAAGTAAGGTTTTACCCGTACCAGGAGGACCAACCATTAAAACACCTGTTGGAATTTTACCACCCAGCTTTTGGAAACGACTTGGATCACGTAGGTAATCAACCAACTCTTTCACATCGTCTTTGGCCTCATCACAGCCAGCAACATCAGCAAAAGTAGTTTTGATCTGCTCTTCTGTCATCATTCGAGCTTTGCTCTTACCAAATGACATCGCACCTTTACCACCACCGCCTTGCATTTGGCGCATGAAGAAGATCCAAACACCAACAAGAAGTATCATTGGGAACCACGAAATAAAGATAGTCCCTAATAAGCTTTGCTCTTCTGGTGGAGTGCCTTCTACTTTCACGTTTTGATTGATCAAATCATCAAGCAGTTTTTGGTCATAAACCGGCATATACGTAACGTTACTAGTGGTGCTACCACGACGAGTGAACGTAATTTGACTGTCTTTGAATTGCGCTTCTTGTATTTGCCCTTGCCCAACTTCACTAACAAATGTGGTGTAGTCAACCGATTTCCCTGTTGCATCACCAGGGCCAAAGCTCTGAAATACAGACATTAAAACGACAGCAATAACAAGCCATAAGATTAAATTTTTTGCCATGTCACTCAAGGTGCAAGCCTCTCGATAACTAGTTGTAATTAAAGGTAGGGTACTACAGATTATAACTTGTCGCTATAGTGTTCTCAGTGCCCTATCCCCATAAAATGGTTACCCTTTGTAACCAGTCGCAACAACATAAACTTCTCGTGATCGTGCACGGGAAGAATCTGGTTTGCGAATTTTTACCGCTTTAAACATATTTCGAACTTCTTGTATGTATTGATCAAAGCCTTCGCCTTGAAAAACTTTCACAACAAAACAACCATTTGGACCCAGAACTTGGCGACACATATCAAGTGCCAGTTCAACTAAATACATTGCTCTTGGCTGATCGACTGATAAATTACCAGCCATATTTGGTGCCATGTCTGACATAACAACATCAACCATATTTGGTCCAATTCTTTCTAAAAGCGCTTCCAGAACCGCATCTTCTCGGAAATCCCCTTGAAGAAAAGCTACGCCGGCTATCGAATCCATAGGTAGGATGTCACAAGCAATAACTTGGCCTTCCCCTCCAACGATATTAGCAGCATATTGAGACCATCCGCCAGGAGCTGCCCCTAAATCGACAACCGTCATTCCTGACTTAAGTAACTTATCTTTATTCTGAATTTCTTCTATCTTGAAAATCGCACGCGAACGATAGCCTTTCTTCTTAGCCTCATTGACATATTTGTCATCGAAGTGTTCTTTTAACCAACGACCAGAACTTGCTGAATGTTTTTGTTTACTCATCGAGGACCTAATTAAAATCATGTCTATTTAAGAAAGTAGACTAGAAAATATAGTCTTCCTGCATAGATGGCGTTAAAATGCGACTTTTCAACCCTAATCAAAAATAAATTGGCCGCACAATGAACCTAAGTACGAAACAAAAGCAGCATCTTAAAGGCCTAGCACACAGCTTAAAACCAGTTGTAATGCTTGGAGCAAACGGGCTTACTGAAGCTGTTCTGGCGGAAATCGATCTCGCGCTCAATCATCATGAGCTAGTAAAAGTAAAAATAGCATCAGAAGATAGAGAAACCAAAGTATTAATTATCGATGCTATTATTCGCGAAACGCGCGCAGAAAAAGTTCAAACTATCGGAAAAACACTCGTGCTTTATCGTCAGTCTGAACAACGTAAGATTGAACTTCCACGTAAATAAATGACATTTATATCATCGTTTACGCAAAAGAGGTCGCTAATCATTAGCGACCTTTTGTCATTTAAAAGTGGCTCAGTTAGCTGATTAAATATAGTCAACTTTGTCAATTTCAAACACTTTCTCACCGCTTGGCGTCACGATGGTAACTTCGTCGCCTTCGACCTTACCGATGACTCCTCGAGCGATTGGAGAGCTAACCGATATACGGCTCGCTTTAATATCAGCTTCATCGTCACCAACAATTTGATAACGATTTTCTTCATCGGTATCAACATTGATCAAGGTAACCGTAGTACCGAAAATAACCTTACCGGTATTTTCCATCGTGGTTACATCGATAATTTGAGCAACTGAAAGTTTATATTCGATATCTCGAATTTGAGCTTCGCAAATCCCCTGCTCTTCGCGAGCAGCATGGTATTCGGCATTTTCTTTTAAGTCACCGAGTTCACGAGCTTCAGCAATAGCTTGAGTAATTTTAGGTCTAAGCTTTAGTAATCTATCTAGTTCAACACGCAGTTGTTCAGCACCGCGTAATGTCATTGGAACGTTTTCCATAATATACCTCTATGCCAAAACTGCTTTTGGATCAAACAACTTTGGACAAAACAAAACTACCCAACCGATGGGGTTAGGTAGTTCAATATCAATTTCTTAATTTCAGTGTAAACAAACATGGGCATTAGATCACTTGAAATCAAGAGATGGCTCAGAAAATTTTCGAATTTAAAACAACTTTCACGCTTTTACTCCATGATCACTGGCTAGAATCATGACTGACTCACTTCAGTACATTGATTTCAGATCTGCATTACATGGCAAAACATACCTAAAAACCTAAAATTCCGCCTTCTCGATACGACAAAAATCACCAAGCACTTAATTTTTGAGCATGAGTTAAACTTAATAACGCGCGAACAAATTCAAGGCTGCCATACCGAGTAATAACACCAACACACCATAATTCAACTGCTGCCAATCAAGCCAGTTTATCAGCACCCCTCCACCAATCACTGCGATAATACTGGAAAACGCAATAATCAGCTCAGCAACGCCCTGTCCTTTACCTTTCTCATCTACATCTATTGCCGAAGAATATTGGCCAGTACCAGACATATATAAAAAGTTCCACCCTACTCCAAGTAGGAACAAGCTGACATAAAAGTTCATCAATACCATACCGAAAACGGTAGAAATTGCGCTTAAAGAAAATATAACTAAACCAGCGTAAACTATCGCGTTGGTACCAAAACGATCAATCAATTTACCGGTGAAAAAGGAGGGAAAAAACATACCAATAATATGCCAACCAATCACAGAAACACCCTGATCTGTTGAGTATTCATGAGCGTGCATCGCAAGCGGCGTGACGACCATCATTAGCATCATCACAAACTGTCCAAAAGCCGTATTGATCACTCCGACACGGTAAGTTGAATTGCGTAAAAAGCGACGGGTATTATGCGCAGGCGTGTTGTTATTGATCACAGGGTTACTCAACACACCAAGCAATAAAAAGGCAATCACGGCAAAAATGCCAACAAACAAATACGCGCCAAGGTAAGGTGGCTCACTAAACCATTGATTTGCATAGTTAGCCAATGTTGGGCCTAAAACGGCCGCCAGTAAACTGCCTGACAACACCCACCCCATCACGCTACCTTTTTTAGATTCTGGCGCTTCGTCCATGGCTGCCAAGCGGTAAAAAACCGAAGAAGCCTGATACCCCCCCATCAACAAACTTCCCAAACAAAACAGAGAAAAGCTCTCAATATAAATTGATACTGCACATATAAACGCAGAACAAGCTCCAGAAAATGCTCCCAGTCTCAATCCTAATCGACGTCCACGCTGCTGCATCAGTACAGATAACGCATAAGTACTTATCAATGCCCCCAAGCTTACTAACCCAAATGGCAATGTCGCAAGAGAAGCGTGGGGAGCTAACTTAATACCGATAATAGAAGATAAACTGATACCAATCAGCACCGCGAACCAGTAGCAGCTCTGAGCAACCGCTAGAATAATAATTTTTGGTGGCATAATGCATTCCTATAGTTAGGCGTGAACGTGAAATAATTAAGCGTTGACATGAAAGCGTTTACGATATTCTGAAGGAGATACATTCAGCTCTCGGGCAAATGAACGACGTAGAGTTTCACTATTGTGGTAGCCACAAACACGAGCCACCCTACTAATGGAATAAGTGCTTTCTTCCAGCATTAGCCGAGCTTTGTTCAAGCGAGCGATAGCAATGTAACGTGATGGTGACAGACCTGTTTCTTGGGTAAATTTGCGCGAGAAATTACGCACACTCATCGCCGCAATTTCAGCCAATTGAGAAACTTCCAAGTTAGAATCAAGATGTTGTTCTATCCAATCCTGGACCTTAATTAATATTTCAGTTTTGGCCGGTTTCATACCATCAATACTAGAAAACTGATTTTGTCCACCAGGGCGATGATAAAATGCCACCATCTCGCGGGACGTTTCTAACGCAACACGACGACCGAAATCTTCCTGCACCAAGTTCAATGCAAGGTCAATTCCCGAGGTTACACCTGCAGAGCAATAATACTTATCGTCCTTTGTAAACAAAGCATCCATTTTTAAACGCACTTTGGGGAAGCGCTTAGAAAATACCGGAAAGCGTTCCCAATGTGTTGTAGCTCGACGGTTATCTAGCACTCCACTGGCTGCCAATATAAAAGCACCACTGCACACCGAAGCGACACGTCGAGTCTGATGAATATGTGGAATGAGTGTATCCATAACTTGACTCTGAGAGGCAACCTCCGGAGCTTGGTGCCCTCCTGCGATGACTAAGGTATCTGGTTTTATTGTTGCCATTTCATCAATCAAAGCATCAGCTATAACACGGGTTTGAGTATCAAGCTTAAACTGAAAGTCTGTCAGGCTAACGAGACAAGTTTGATAGCCAATGATATCGCGCTCAGGGTGCATTTTACGCAGAATATAATTGGCACTGGAAAAGACCTGCAATGGCCCGAACACATCGACGGCATTCGCTCCATCATGAGCAATCAATGCAATTTTAATGACTTGGTGTTCTAGCATAAGCACCTTTCAATCGTATTTGATGAACCCAGTATAATCACAAAAACTCTGGCCGATAGGACATAATCACCACCAAACCGGACAAAAACGGTGTTTCTCATTCGATTAAAACTAAACATTATAATTTTTCACTCTGGCTTGATGGCACTCACTTTTTTTAACGTTATACTAGACAAATAATTCTTAAACTAAGATGGTTCTGTGGCTAAGTTTATTCGTTGTTTTTTTTACATTATTCCTTTTCTTGCTCTTTCTCCTATGATGGTTAATTCTGCGCAGCCATCGACTTACAAGAATTTACAGAATATCCAATTGCCCGCTCGCTATACTGCGACAGTATCTCCAGTGGGAAAGCCTAGCTTCCCTACGCAGACATTTGGTTCTGCATCAAATGAACTGTTTCCACCAGCAAGTACATTAAAGTTACTAACCGCCACAGCTGCTAAGCTCGTCTTAGGGGACAGTTTTAGTTTCACCACATCATTACTGCGAGCCAATAACGACATCATTATCAAATTTAGTGGCGACCCAACCTTAACGACAAAAGATCTGTCTCAACTGCTCTCTAAATTGACCTTCAGTGGTGTTAAGAGAATTAAAGGTGATATTTGGATTGATAATAGTCAATTTGATGGGTATGAAGCCGCAGTTGGCTGGCCTTGGGATATCTTAGGGGTATGTTATAGTGCGCCATCAAGTGCTGTAACGTTAGACCGAAATTGTGTATACGGCTCAATCTATACAAATGATGATGGTACGACCCGAGTTTATGTCCCTAAAGCCTTTCCTGTTGTCGCCACAACATCAAGTGTTGCTGTATCTCTTGAAGAGCAAAAGAAAAAGCGCTGCTTTCTAGATTTATATTCCACGAGAGAAAACCACTATCATCTCGACGGTTGCCTTGCTTTTCGTAACGACCCTCTCCCTTTAAAATTTGCCGTACGTGCTCCATCTCTTTATGCAAAAGAACAAGTCGTTTCCATCTTGAAGAGACTAAAAATCAAGCTTGATGGCGACATAAAAATCGGCACACCTACGAGCAAGAAAGAAAAGCAATTACTCGCGATTAAACGTTCTCCAGTACTATCAGATTTGATCACCACAATGCTGCATAGATCGGACAATTTGATAGCCAATAACATCGCGAAAACAATTGGCGCAAAGTTTTACAACCAACCGGGTAGTTTTTCCAATGCGGCTTTAGCCATGAAAGAAGTATTGGGGAAAGAAGGCATTAACTTAGATACGGCTCAAATTTATGATGGGAGTGGGCTTTCACGCAGTAATCGACTCAGTGCCAAACAATTGGTTGACGTCCTCGAATACATCGCTGAAAACGATAGTAAACTTCATCTTGTCGCATCAATGGCAAAAGCGGGAGAAAGCGGCACTCTTCGTAATCGGTCCAGCATGAGAAAGGCACCAGTGAAAGGCGCAATTATCGGCAAAAGTGGATCGCTCTATGGAACGTATAATATGGCTGGATTTGGTTTAGACAAATCTGGGAAGCCAAGTTCTGCATTCGTCCAATTAGTCACTGATTATTTTCCAGAAACCAAAAAGCAAAAATCACAGCTCCCTCTATTTGAAAGGGAATTTTATCAATATATTGTGAAAAGCTCTAAATAAAAAGCCAAAGTCGACGACTCTGGCTTTCATTAAAACAGCAATGATATCTATGCAATAGTCACGCGAGCAAACTTACGCTTACCTACTTGAAGTACGTAAGTCCCTGCTTCTGGTACCCATTTAGTATCTTCTACTTTATTACCATCTGCTTTAGCCGCACCTTGGCGAATCATTCGCATCGCATCTGATGTTGAGCCAACTAACCCTGATTCTTTAAGTACATTGCATATCGCAATACCATTGTCGTAACTGAACTCAGGCATCTCATCTGGAATCGCTCCTTTTTGGAAACGATTAATGAACTCTTGCTCAGCAGCATCAGCGTCAGCTTCACTATGGAAACGAGCAATAATTTCTTTTGCTAACAAGATTTTTATATCACGTGGATTCGTTCCAGCTGCTACTTCCGATTTAAACTGATCAATTTGCGCCAAAGGACGAAATGACAGCAGTTCGTAGTAACTCCACATTAAATCATCAGAAATAGACATAATTTTACCGAACATTTCGGTCGGGACATCAGAGACACCAATATAGTTATTAGCAGACTTAGACATTTTTTTCTCACCGTCTAATCCCACCAACAATGGCATCATCAAAACAACTTGTGGTTTCTGACCATTTGATTTTTGTAACTCTCGTCCCATCAACAAATTAAACTTCTGATCAGTACCACCAAGCTCAACGTCAGTTTCCATCGCAACCGAGTCATAACCTTGAAGTAACGGGTACATGAATTCATGAATCGCAATAGGCTGCCCACCTGCATAACGCTTTTTGAAATCATCTCGTTCTAACATACGAGCAACCGTTTGGTTTGCTGCAAGACGAATCATTCCTTCAGCACCAAGTTCTGACAGCCACTCGGAGTTAAACTGAATCTTAGTTTTAGCTGGATCCAAAATTTTAAATACTTGCTCTTTATAGCTCTCTGCATTTCGCAGAACATCTTCACGAGTTAACGGAGGACGAGTTGTGTTCTTCCCTGTCGGATCACCGACCATGCCGGTAAAGTCTCCAATCAGAAATGTAACTTCATGACCAAGATCTTGAAAAGTTCGTAATTTATTTAAAATCACAGTATGACCAAGATGAATATCTGGTGCTGTAGGGTCGGCGCCTAACTTAATGCGAAGTGGGCGTCCCTCTTTAAGCTTTGCAATCAACTCTTCTTCTGGAATCAGTTCATCGACACCACGCTTAATCTCAGCTAGCGCTGTTTCAATATTCGCCATTCTTGTTCACTCCCGCAGATTTGGCATAAATTTGATAATGCGACAGTTTACTTGAATAGCACTGCATTTTGAAACCAGTTAGACTATGCTTTCTAAGATTTTATTAATATTGGTAGAATGAAACCGAAATATGCTGTCAATTTTGTCTACACTTCCGTTGCTTCATAGGCTCTTAATTGGTTTTTTTACCACGTTAATTATTATCGCGCTCTTTTTTCTGCCTGATCCTCGCGATCTCGATCCCGATGGGAGTCATTTTGAAACAGGGCGTCATTACCCATTAACAATCAATAGTGAAGCTCTCTCTCCTGGCATATCCATTCCTCCGACAGCAACCATTCGCTGGGAAAGCTATAGCGTAAAATCCGGTGAAAGTGCTTCTATTTTGTTCCAAAGAGTGGGCATTTCTTCGAAAGTACTGCACGACTTAACATCCAGCAGCAGTGGAATAAAGAAACAACTATCTAGACTGCAGCCCGGAGATAAATTGCAATTTGGGTTTGACTCTAACAACGCTTTAATTCAACTAAGACGTGTCGTCAGTCCCTACGAAAGCATCGTAATAAGTAAAAATAAAGATGGTGGATATCACTCAAAAATCGATAAAAAAGAGATCCTCTACCAATATAATTACGCGCAATCTGAAATTCGGTCTAATTTCTGGAATGCCGCAAGCAGTGCTGGATTAACGGCCAACCAAATTATGCAACTTGCAGGCATTTTTGGTTGGGATATCGATTTTGCGCTGGATATTCGTAAAGGCGACAGCTTCAAAATACTCTACCAAGAAAAAGTGGTTGAAGGCGAGGTAGTTGAGCGTGGTGATATCATCGCAACAGTCTTTGTAAATCAGGGGACAACCTTCACTGCAATTCTTGATGATAAAACCGGTGATTACTACGATGATAAAGGCAGAGCGATGAAAAAAGCTTTCCTTCGTTCCCCACTCGATTTTCGACGTGTTTCATCGAACTTTAACCCCAAGCGCTTACATCCCGTAACTGGTAAGGTAAAACCTCACCGTGGAACAGATTATGTCGCGCCCGTCGGCACTCCTATTTGGGCTGCGGGTGATGGTGTGGTTCTTAAGTCAGCAAGAAACCAATTTAACGGTAACTATGTGTTTATTAAGCACAGCAATACCTATGTCACCAAATATCTTCATTTAACCCGGCGTTCTGTGAAAACTGGACAGCGTGTGAAGCAAGGTCAAACCATCGGAACGTTAGGAGGCACAGGCAGAGTGACTGGGCCACACCTTCATTATGAATTTTTAGTACACGGCGTACATAAAAACCCAAGAACAGTATCTCTTCCTTTGTCTAAGTCACTCACAGGAAAAAATAAGACAACCTTTTTAGCGAATGCAAAAATACGTTTAGAGAAACTGGAACGTTACGCTAAATTTCTCTACTCAAAATAGAGCGACGAATAAACAAAATTAAAAAGCCCATAATTACGCGAATTATGGGCTTTTTTAATATAAATATGATTAACGGTTATACGCTAAATGATGCTCCACAACCGCACGTTGTGGTCGCATTTGGGTTATCGACAAAGAAACGCGCGCCTTCCAAACCTTCAGTGTAATCAACCTGACCACCCATTAAATATTGGAGACTCATCGGATCAACAACCAAAGTCACACCACTATTTTCAATTGTCATGTCGCCTTCGTTCACTTTCTCATCGAAGGTAAACCCATATTGAAAACCACTACAACCACCACCGGTTATATATACTCGCAACTTAAGATCTGGATTTTCTTCTTCTTGGATTAGCGTCTTTACTCGAATTGCCGCAGCATCAGTAAAAGACAGTGGCACGTTTAACTCACTCACTACGACCTCACTTATATAATATTCTCGCTTCACATCAGCCTAGAATATAGTAATTATTTATAAAGTATTTCCATTATCTAATACCTCAGTGAGACGTTCAAGTATTGTTAGTGATTTCGCCTCAACTCTTTCACCCTCTCTTCAATCAATAAAAAAATATCAACAAATCTGACTAATTGAATGAAAAGGGTTTTCCTGCGCCAATGGTAGAGTACAATGCTCACAAATTGATCCAAATTTAAATTTTAGAGGATACCCCATGACCAAATCATCCGATTTGTATCAAAAAGCTCAAGCCTTCATTCCTGGTGGCGTTAATTCTCCTGTTAGAGCCTTTAATGGCGTTGGCGGATCACCACTTTTCATTGAACGAGCAGATGGTGCGTTTCTTTTCGACGTCGATGGCAAAGCTTATATCGACTATGTCGGTTCATGGGGGCCAATGATTCTGGGTCATAACCATGCGTTAATTAGAGATGCGGTGGTCGATGCTGCTCAGCGTGGGCTAAGTTTTGGTGCCCCAACCGAAACTGAAATTAATATGGCCGAGTTAGTATCAGAGTTAGTGCCATCAATGGAACAATTGAGAATGGTAAGCTCAGGTACAGAGGCGACCATGAGTGCGATTCGTTTAGCTCGTGGTTATACCAACCGAGATAAAATCATTAAATTTGAAGGCTGTTATCACGGCCATGCGGATAGCCTACTGGTTAAAGCTGGTTCTGGCGCATTAACCTTAGGTCAGCCAAGTTCACCAGGTGTTCCTGCTGATTTTGCAAAATATACACTGACAGCACGCTTTAATGATCTCGAATCAGTAAAAGCACTTTTTGCCGCAAACCCCAATGAAATTGCCTGCATTATCGTTGAGCCTGTTGCTGGCAATATGAATTGCATTCCACCCATTCCAGGTTTCCATGAAGGGTTACGTGAAATTTGTGACCAAGAAGGTGCATTACTTATTTTTGATGAAGTAATGACAGGGTTTCGCGTTGCCTTAGGTTGTGCTCAAGCTCATTACAACATTAAACCTGACCTGACGACACTTGGTAAGATAATTGGTGGCGGCATGCCGGTCGGCGCCTTCGGCGGACGTAAAGAAGTTATGCAGCATATTGCGCCTACTGGCCCTGTTTATCAGGCTGGAACATTATCTGGTAACCCGGTAGCCATGGCAGCTGGGTATACTTGCCTCAATGTACTGCGCAATAAAGGAAATGAAGAGCGTATCGCACAAACGACTAAGAGCATTGCTGACGGTTTCAAAATGTTAGCCGACAAACACAATATCCCACTACTTGTTCACCAAGTGGGGGGTATGTTTGGTTTTTTCTTCACCGAACAAACCAGTGTGACTTGTTATGAAGATGTCGCTCTTTGTGATACCGAGCGTTTCAAACGTTTTTTCCACCTAATGCTTGAGCATGGCGTATACCTAGCTCCTTCTGCGTTTGAAGCCAGCTTCACCTCATTAGCACATGGTCCAAAAGAAGTTGAAGCGACTCTAGAAGCAGCCGATCGCAGTTTTGCCATTATTGCAAAAGAGATGAAATAACATTCGATGATAAGCTGGAAGTGAGTTCTAAATATCACTTCCAGTTTACTACCACTAGGATAACCAAAATCCCAATCGCAAGTTTAAACCAAGGGATATTTTGTTTTCGCTTTTGCTTTGACTGGTCACAGTTTCCACCGCCACAACAAGCCATATTTCACTCCTAATTGAAAAGTGTTGAATTACCCGTCATTATACTCATAATTCCTTAGTGTCATATGGTAACTATTCATGTCAAACCCTATTAAAATAACCTCAAACCACTGGGTTATTCTTACCGCCTTATTAGTTGCTGCTCTCTTTTGTTATTTACTGATTGAACCCTATGTACATATTCTTGTACTCGCCTTCATCATTATGATGTTGATGTATCCGATACATCAGAGAATCGAGAACAAAATGCCCACTTACCCAAACCTAGCGTCGCTGCTTTCGTGCCTCCTTCTTACCTTTATTATTGTTTTACCGTTACTCCTCGTTGCTGGAGCGATCTCTCAACAAGGGGTAAAGTTTTCCCAAAGCGCATACACCTGGATCGAGCAAGATGGTTTTTCTCATTTGATGGCTCAAGATTGGGTTACCGAAGCCTTTGCGTTTGCCAATAGCTACCTTCCATTTGACGATATAACGCCTGCAACCATTGGCGCAAAAGCAAGTGAATTGATAAGCCAATTCGGAACAAAAATGGTCGGCAGCAGTGCCAAGCTTCTAGGCAATGCCACAGGCTTTTTGGCCAGTTTTCTTCTTATGTTATTTGTGCTCTTTTTTCTATTGAGAGACTACGACAAAATCATATACTCCCTGCGTCACATTCTACCGTTATCACGCAGCCAAGAAGATCGTCTACTCAATGAGATCGAGACAGTATCAAAGTCGGCTGTGTTGGGGTCATTTCTAACGGCTATTGCTCAAGGAGTCGCCGGTGGCATCGGTATGTGGGTTGTTGGCTTCCCCGGATTATTTTGGGGAACGATGATGGGTTTCGCTTCGTTTATCCCTATGGTTGGAACAGCTCTAATTTGGCTTCCTGCGGCATTCTACCTCTTTGCAACTGGTGATACTGGGTGGGCCATTTTCCTTATAATATGGAGTGTCGTCGTTGTAGGCTCAATTGATAATGTTCTCCGCCCACTGCTAATGCAAGGAAGCTCTGGTATGAGCACATTACTGATTTTCTTCTCTTTGCTTGGCGGAATTAACTATTACGGTTTAATGGGGATCATCTACGGACCATTGGTTTTTGCCATTGCATTAGTATTGTTTAATATCTACGAAGAAGAGTTTAAAGACTTCTTAAATCGGCAAGACAATAGCTGATATTTTACGAGCAATGTGCGACAATCCGCGCCAATTTTGAGTCACCTTTATGGATATCATTGTGTTATGTCGAGTTTAACCGCGCCCAGTCAAATTTCTGAACGTCAATTGGCTTACTTTGCTGGAAAGAAGGTACTGGTTGCGGGGGAAGTCGAAGATGATTTTCCTAAAAAGCTCGAAGCTAGTTGCGAAAGCGTCACTGTCTTTACGACACACTATGGCTATTACTCGAACCTAAAAAAACACTCGTCTATCAATTCGATATTTTCTGAAGAACTCAACGTACCTTGTGACGCAGACCTTTTGCTACTCTACTGGCCAAAAGCCAAGCAAGAAGCGCAATACCTATTGGCAATGTTAATGGCGAAATTGGGAGAAGGTACCGAGGTAGTCGTAGTGGGTGAAAATCGCTCTGGTGTGCGTAGCATCGAAAAGATGTTCGCTCCATATGGCTCAATTAAAAAATACGATTCAGCTCGACGTTGCTCATTTTATTGGGGGCAATGTTCTATCACCCCCCCACCTTTTATTCTTGAAGAGTGGTACAAGAGTTACTCGATTAATGTCGCTGATGAAGATGTCATCGTAAAAACACTTCCCGGTGTTTTTAGTCATGGTGAATTGGATATTGGCAGCCGACTACTGTTAGATACTCTCTCAACACTTTCGGGCAAAGTATTGGATTTTGGCTGTGGTGCGGGAGTGATTGGTGCGGTTATCGCGAAAAAGAATCCAGACATCGAACTGTCGTTATGTGATGTCAGCGCATTAGCTATCGCTTCAACAAAAGCCACGTTAGAAGCCAATCACATCACCGCAAATGCATTTGCTTCAGATGTGTATTCAAGTGTCGATGAAACATACGACGCCATCGTGAGTAACCCGCCATTTCACTCAGGCCTTGAGACTCATTATGATTCTACGGAAACGTTATTAGCACAGGCTCCAGATTACCTAACTCGAGGTGGTCAACTGATAATCGTTGCTAACAGTTTCCTTCAGTATCCACCTATTATTGAGCGTCATTTTGGTCACTGTAATGTCGATGCAAAAACCAATAAGTTTAAAATTTATTCAGCGCAAAAAGCGTAGCCATATTTTCTCGCAAACAATGCCACGATTTTTAAAGGAATTAGCATGTCTCAAACCAAACAGTTAATTTCCGAACTTAAGCGACAACTCAAGCTTCATGGGAAAAGCTACAAAGATGTTGCTCAGGTACTGGAACTCAGTGAAGCTTCAGTCAAACGTCTACTCACCAGTGGCAACTCTCTCACATTGGATCGGCTTGAAAGTATTTGTACTATGATGAGTATTGAGTTGGATGAACTCTTTGCTCACTTCTCTTCCCGTGATACCCGAATATCATCATTAACGATGGAGCAAGAAAAGATGGTGGTGTCCGATCCCATTTTATTGCTTATCGCAGTATGTACTCACAACGGGTACACATTTGAAGATATTACTTCTCAGTACAAACTACCTGAGCACACTCTTATCCAAAAATTAGCCCTGCTGGATAAAATAAAACTCATTGAGTTACTGCCAGGAAATAAAATAAAGCTCATGGTGTCACCCAACTTTAAGTGGTTACCAGGAGGCCCCATTCAAACCTACTTTCAACAATGGGTGAGAGATGAGTTTTTCCGTTCTTTTTTTACTAAAGAAGGAGAAAAACTCAGCATGGCAACCGGATTACTTTCTCTCCACAGTACACCTCGTTTACATAAACTGATGGATAAGCTCGTTGCCGAATTTTATGATGCGTGCCGCGATGACAGCACTCTACCAATGGACAAACGGCACGGCACTTCCCTTGTTGTCGCCATCCGGCCTTGGCAATTTAGCCAGTTTGAAGACATTGCTGACAAAGAATAAGTTGTACCCCATATAACTTTAGGTCGCATATATTGCGACCTTTTTTCTATCTCTTTTCTTTCCTTACCAAACGCTGCATCTTGCTTGTGAAGCACAGCAAATGACTTAAGTTTCCAACCGTGGGGACTTAAAGAAAAGGAGATTAGAATGAAAATCTTAAACCGATTTAAACAAAAGATTACCCTCGCACTCGCCGCATTAGTATTGGCTCCATTCGCATCAGCAAGCGGCCTTTTAAAGCCTGTTTCTAGTCAATATCAAGATCTGGAAATTGAACAGCATCATGTGGATGTTGTGATAGAAGATAGTTATGCCACGACCAGTATTGAGCAAGAGTTCTATAACCCTAACGACACTGACCTCGAAGCAATTTACTCATTTCCAGTACCTAAAGGCGCGGTGGTTGGAGAGTTTATGTACTGGATCGATGGTAATCCAGTCATCGCGGAAGCCGTGAAAAAAAACCAAGCCCGCAAGATTTATGAAGAGCAAAAATCACAAGGAAGAGCGACGGCGATCACCGAAAAAGATGACTACAAGACATTTGATATTAGTGTATACCCAGTTCGAGCGAAACAGTCGGTGAAAGTGAAACTCGTCTATATTCAAAATGAGCTCATCGATCATGGCATTGGACACTATGTTTATCCGTTAGAAGAAGGAGGCGTCGATGAAGCTCGTGATTCTTTCTGGAGCAGAAATGATGACGTCAAATCTCAATTCTCATTCAATATGCACTTGCGCTCGTCATACCCAGTCGACGGAGTTCGCCTGCCCGCTCATCCTCAAGCCAATGTTACTCAGGTTACATCACAAGAATGGCAAGCAACCATTGGTAACGTACAACCGGTTAACAGTGAAGCAGCTTTCGATAATGCTGACGAAGAAACTCCTACACTCCAAAGCTCAGCGAATCCTGTCTATACCCTAGATAATGATATCGTTTTTTACTGGCGACAAACTGAAGGGCTCCCAGGCCGATTGGATATGGTGACTTACAGAGATCCTTCAGAATCTTCAAAAGGGACTTTTAAACTGACCTTTACACCAGGTGATGATCTTTCTCCCATTAGCTCACAGCGAGATTGGGTCTTTATTCTAGACAAATCAGGATCAATGAACGCGAAATACGCCACCTTAGTCGAAGGAGTGAAACAAGCAATGGGGCAATTACCGAGCAATGACCGCTTTCGTATCGTTGTCTTCGACCAAGGAGTCACTGAAGTTACATCAGGTTATGAAGCCGTAACACCAAACAATGTACAACAAGCCCTTCTCGCCGTGGAAAATATTGGAACAGGAGGCGGAACGAACTTGTATGCAGGACTCAAAGAAGGTATGTCCAACCTCGATGACGATCGCCCAAGTGGCCTAATATTGGTAACCGATGGTGTAGCCAACGTAGGTGTGACACAAAAAGAAGAGTTTATCGATCTCATGAAGCAATACGATGTCCGCTTATTTACCTTTATTATGGGTAACAGTGCCAATCGTCCATTGCTTGAATCAATGACCAAAGTGTCAAATGGTTTCGCTCAAAGCATCTCTAATTCCGATGATATTATGGGACATTTAATGAGTGCGACAAGTAAGCTAAATCATCAAGCCTATCGCAACGTTAGAATTGATATCGATGGCACAAAAGTGAAGAACTTAACCCCAGAAGAAATCCGTACTCTATATCGTGGCGAGCAATTATCTGTATTTGGCCACTACTTTAAACCAGGTCAGGTAAAAGTAACGTTAAAAGCAGATATAGGAAGTAACACTGAGGAATACACAACGACAATAGCACTACCAGAGCAATCAACTGATAATCCCGAATTGGAACGTTTATGGGCATTCTCTGCGATAAAAGATATGGAAGCCAGCATGAACTATCTAGGCGTTAAGGATGCAGATACCGAGCAAGCTCTCGAAGAATTAGCTCTAGAGTACGGTCTGTTAACCGATTACACCTCGCTACTTGTCGTTGAAGAGGACGTATTCGCCGAAAATGCTATCGACAGAACAAACAAAACACGTGTTGAGAAAGAACAGAAAGCGAGAGAACTAAGAAAGACTCGAGATCCAAAACCAACAAGGGCAGATACACAACAACCCGCGTATCAAACACCAGTCCCTAGTTATAGTGGCGGTGGTTCAAGTGGTGGCAGTACCGGAGGCATAGCCTTAGCAATGTTACTTCTTGTTGCTGTATTTAGAAAAAAACAGATGTCGTAACAAACTTGAAAGTTAGAGCTGAAGCTTCATTTTGAAGCTTCAGCTTTTTTATTGTGCAAACACCAATACACTCTCAGCATCAACTTCAACATTCACAGATTGACCAACGACAAGTGGTAATGATGATGTAGCGACTAGCCGTTCACCTTTAACGTCAATAATATAACGACAATGATCGCCTAAAAACTGCAATTCTAGAACATGAATGTGGCTTGCTTGAGTTGGGATTAATTGAATGTGTTGAGGACGAAACAACAGGTGGCAGGATTCACCGATGTTCACTTCTGTTTCAGGAGCCCCGCCCTTAATCAGCCCCAATCCTGAGTCATACTGATGTTTTGCTACACAAGTCGCTTTTAAGTAACTGCCCCCTCCTAGGAAATCAGCAACAAACCGACTTGAAGGTGAATAGTAAAGCTCGGAAGCACTGCCATATTGCTCAATCACTCCTTGATTCATTACTGCCATTTTGTCGGCAAATGCAAACGCCTCTTCACGCGAATGAGTCACAAAAATAGCGGTAATTCCTTGTTGCTTAAACAACTGCCTAATTTCACTGATTAACTCATGACGAACTTGAGTGTCGATATTGGAAAATGGCTCATCGAGCAATAAAAGGTCTGGGCTGTACGCCAGAGCTCTCGCAATCGCGACACGCTGTTGCTGCCCGCCAGATAATTGATGAGGATAGCGGTTTTCTAAGCCTTGTAGATGAACTAATTCCAACATTTCAATAACGCGTTCACGCTGCTGTTTCTGACTTAAATGACTCAGCCCGAATGCGATGTTTTTTTCCACTGTTAAATGTGGGAACAAGGCATAATCTTGAAAGATCATCCCAATGTTGCGTTGTTCAGGCACTAACCACTGCTCGCCATCATCAATCACTTTATTATTCAGTTTTAGGCAACCATCAGAAAGCGGAATTAAGCCCGCAATCGCTTTTAGCAATGTCGTTTTCCCACAACCACTCGCACCAAGAAGACAAATGATTTCTCCTGATTTCACGTCAAATGAAAGTGATTCGAGCACCCGTGTTTTATCGTATTCCACTGTGAGTTCTTCAATGGATAAAGCTATCGACATTAGTGGGAGTTCTCCAATGATCGGTTAATCATAACTAATGGCACCAACCCCACAAGTACCAATAGAATTGCCGGTAAGGCAGCAAGTTCTAATTGTTCGGTAGATGCATAGTTATACACATGAGTGGCAAGTGTTTCAAAATTAAACGGTCGAAGCAACAACGCTGCATTTAACTCTTTCATTGATTCGATAAATACCAGCAATAAAGCCACCAAAATTCCACGACGAACTAATGGAAAATGAATGCGCCGTAGCATGGCGTCAGGCTTGCTTCCCATGGTACGAGCAGCCATATCGAGAGAAGGGGAAATCTTATTCAAACCGCTTTCAATACTACCAATTGCAATCGCACTAAAGCGAACCACCAACGCAAAAATCATCGCAAAAACAGAACCAGAAAAAAGCAATCCGGGGCGCTGCCAATCAAACCATTTCGCAATATCGTTTATCGAATGATCAAGAAATAGAACAGGAACCATAACACCAATCGCCAATACCGTTCCGGGCACTGCATAACCCATTGATGCAAAGCGAAGATATGCGGTATTTAAACGGCTCGACTTCAATCTATGATTAAAATTAATCAGAAGAGCAATTAGTGTCGCTAATATCGCCGCAAATATCGATACATAGAAGCTGTTCCACGCCAATACTCCAAACGACCCACT
Organism: Vibrio phycocola; assembly: GCF_054404255.1. Lineage (NCBI taxonomy): Bacteria > Pseudomonadati > Pseudomonadota > Gammaproteobacteria > Vibrionales > Vibrionaceae > Vibrio > Vibrio phycocola. Next base: position 220,534 of record NZ_JBTAMQ010000005.1, on the reverse strand, counting down.
CCAACTTTGGCTAAAATACACCACACCGTAATACGCAAGCTGCAATATTGGGAGTAAAAACGCCACAACGACAAGAGACCAGCACCAAAGTAATACTCCATAGCGCTGCCATCCCGTTAATTTATACACAAAGTCATCATGGCTAGAAAATTGATTTTGAAATAGTTTAGTTCGCCTTCGGCTATAGCGTTCAAGGCTCAAAAGCAGCAGCACAATCATCAACATCATCGCTGAAATTTTCGCCGCAGCATGAATGTTAGAATAGCCCAGCCAAGTATCATAAATGGCCGTAGTCAGTGTATTAACCGCAAAATAACTCATGGTCCCAAACTCACCAATCGTTTCCATTGCCACTAATGCCACCCCCACCGCTAATGCAGGTCGAACTAGAGGTAATGATACGCGATAGAAACTTTGCCAAGGTGAACACTTTAACAACCGAGCCGACTGCAACAGCGACACACTCTGTTCCATAAATGCTGCTCGACACATTAAGTAAACGTAGGGGTATAACACTAAGGAAAGAACAATGCTGGCACCGAAAACAGTACGGATATCTGGAAACCAATATTGACCAGGTTGAAGGTCAAACCAAGCTCTGAGCATCGTTTGAATAGGGCCGGCAAAATCGAGCCAATCAGTGTAAATATAACCGATAACATAACCCGGCATCGCTAATGGAAGCACAAGGACCCATTGTAAGACAGCTTTACTCGGGAAGTCACACATGGCAACAAACCATGCAGTGGGAACACCAAGCAATAGAGAAATCACAATGACATTAAATGTGACCACAATGGTATTTGTAATGTACGTAGGCAATACCGTCGACAAGAGATGAGAAAAAAGCTCATTGCTCTCCCCTATCGAGGTATAAAAGATAGAAACAATAGGAAGAATAAGCAGCCCTGCGAACAGAAAGCTGCTTAAATGCCACTTAACAAATGTTTCCTTCATCGAGGCTCGCTATAGATCAAACTTCACCTGATCCAATAACGTTACCGCTGCCGAATGGTGGTCAGCAATTTCATCTAACGGTAGTGTATCCGCAGTAAACTCACCCCATGATGCGACTAATTCTGACGTTGGAACACCAGACTTCACTGGATACTCATAGTTCACTTCAGCGTACATTTTTTGTGCTACATCTCCAGTTAAAAACGTCATTAGCTTCATTGCGTTATCTTGGTTTGGTGAGTATTTCGCCATCGCCATTCCGCTGACATTTACATGTGTCCCGTTCGCTTGTTGTCCCGGAAAGTTGATATAAACAGACTCTGCCCATGATACTTGCTCTGGGTCATTGAGCATTTTACCCATATAATAACTGTTTCCCAAGGAATAATCACATAGCCCTTCTTTAATCGCTTTAACTTGGCCACGATCGTTACCTTGCGGTTTACGAGCTAAATTACCTTTAACACCTTCAAGCCAAGTTAATGTTTCTGCTTCACCGTAGTGAGCGATCATTGAAGCTACAAGGGCCACATTATAAGGGTGTTTACCACTTCGGGTACAAATTTTCCCTTTGAATTCAGGTTTTGCTAAATCCAAGTAGTCAAATGATTCAGGCAGTGCGCCTATTCGTTCACGTGATGAATAAACACTACGAGTACGTTGAGTTAAAGCAAACCATTCATTCTCAACGTCACGAAATTTTTCTGGAATATTAGCATTAATAACATCATTATCAACAGGTTGAACTAATCCTTTTTCTGACAGTTCAAATAGACGGCTAAACTCGGATGTTAAAATCACATCTGCAGGGCTGTATTCACCTTCATTCTTTAGTTTTTCAGCAATCCCTTTGCTCGCAAACATGACATTAACTTTGATGCCAGTTTCAGCTGTAAACTCTTTAAACATAGGCTCTACCAAAAAAGGCTGACGATATGAATAGACGTTAACCTCTTCAGCAGCAAAGCTCAGTGTTGGTAAAGATGCTACAACCAGCGATAGACCTAGAAAACACCTTTTCATATTACGTTCCTTCATACTATATCTCCTTCTATTCGATTTTATTTAGAACTGCTAATGATAATAGTTCTCAATTTCATTCGTTTTGATTATATGGAGGAAGATATAATAAATCCATAGTAAAAACAAAAAACCTGCCTCGAAGGCAGGTTTTAAATATTACATTTTGTAACTAACGAGTTTAATTATCTAACCGATACAAACTCTGGGTAAGCATCAACACCACAATCGTGAATGTCCATACCTTCTTGCTCTTCTTCGTCAGTAACACGGATACCCATTGTTGCTTTCAGAATGCTCCAAACTACCAAGCTAGCGATAAATACCCAAGCAAAGATACATACAGCACCTAGAATCTGAGCACCAAATGTTGCATCGCCATTGCTTACTGGAACAACCAATAGACCAAATAGACCACATACACCGTGAACAGAGATAGCACCTACTGGATCATCAATCTTGATTTTATCTAGAGCAATGATGCTGAATACAACAATTACACCAGCAATCGCACCGATAAGAACCGCAAACATTGGTGATGGAGATAGAGGGTCCGCAGTGATAGCAACAAGACCTGCTAACGCACCGTTAAGAACCATAGTTAAATCCGCTTTACCCCAAGTTGTTCTACAAACAAGTAGAGCAGCAATCGCACCAGCCGCAGCCGCAGCATTGGTGTTAAGGAAAATCTGACCTACAGCAGTTGCATTCTCAAAGTCAGAGATCATTAACTGAGAACCACCGTTAAAACCAAACCAACCGAACCATAGGATAAATGTACCCAAAGTAGCTAGAGGCATGTTTGAACCAGGAATTGGGAAGATTTCGCCGTTTTTACCGTATTTTCCTTTACGAGCACCTAGTAGTAAAACACCTGCAAGAGCTGCAGCAGCACCAGCCATGTGAACGATACCAGAACCTGCAAAGTCACTAAAGCCAGCATCTGCAAGGAAGCCACCGCCCCAAGTCCAGTAACCTTCAACTGGATAAATTACGCCAGTTAAAACAACAGCAAAAATAAGGAAAGCCCACAGCTTCATACGTTCAGCCACAGCACCAGAAACCACTGACATAGCAGTTGCAACGAATACTACTTGGAAGAAGAAGTCAGACTCTAGAGAGTGATCTGCTCCTTCGGCTTGTGAACCAATAAGTCCACCAATTGAAGGTAACCAACCTGCTTCGGCATTGTCGACATACATAATGTTGTAACCAACAATAAGATACATAGTACAAGCAATTGCATATAATACGAAGTTCTTAGTCAAAATTTCCGTTGTGTTTTTAGAACGAACTAAACCCGCTTCTAACATGGCAAAACCTGCAGCCATCCACATTACCAGTGCGCCGGAAATTAAGAAAAAGAAGGTGTCAAGCGCGTAACGTAACTCTGCTACGGTTACTGAAAGTTCCATAATTTATTCTCCAATCCTTAGAATCTATTTAAAGTGCTTCTTGGTCAGTTTCACCAGTACGTATACGTACTGCGTGACTTAAGTCATATACAAAAATTTTACCATCACCGATTTTTCCGGTATGTGCTGCTTTAATAATTGCTTCAAGAACACGATCAACATTCTCTCCTTGAGTAGCAATCTCAAGTTTAACTTTAGGTAGGAAGTCAACTTGGTATTCTGCTCCGCGATAAAGTTCAGTATGACCTTTTTGACGACCGAAACCTTTTACTTCCGAAACAGTCATCCCTTCGATACCGACATCGGATAGTGCTTCGCGTACATCATCTAATTTAAATGGTTTAATAATTGCGTTAATTAATTTCATGGCATCCTCTTCTACAAACTGTAGTCCGTTTACACAGTTCATAATCCAAGGTACGTGCCAACTTTTTAACTAACTGAATCTATTGAAATAGTTCTAAGGAGAGGAGGAGTTTTTGATAACAAAGCACCACAATAGTGCAACAAATTCACAATAATAACGCAAAGAAGATTTAGCTCACCACGATTGTGCAAGTTACTTTAGGAGTTTTGTATAAAGTCATTCCATTGTTTAAACATCAAAGTAAAGTCATCAATACCACAAAGGGCGCTACTTTCACTCGTATAAATCGAAAAGTCAGACTCTAATTCGCTTTCAATACATTGGTTTATAGTATTTTCTTCGATAGTAACTTCATCTTGCAAAATGATCATGCTGATTTCATTTCCAACTAACAAGTGCTCTTTTGTTGGAAAGGTGGATGCTTGTTGTAAAAGTTGATAAACCTGCTCAATCATTGTGCGATCATGACCAATTTCTTCCACTAGCCAGCGGCCAACGATTTGATGTTCAAGGCTAAATTTTGCGTGATACTCATTCAAAAAATTATCTTTTATAAATTCATAATCCATAATAACCGCCTTATATAATGATGAATAATATCGCCACTTGCTCTTTTAACATTAAGAAAAGTCAAACCCCAGTACATAATTCATAATGATAGCGTCTTCTTTGCCATTTGAGGCTGGGTAATAATCTACTCGACGATCGATTTCGTTGAATCCCAATGAATGATATAGCGCTTGAGCAGCATTATTACTCTCCCTCACTTCCAACCAAATACTTTCACCACTTTGCTTTTCTGTATAACTAATTAGAAATGATAAAAGTTGACGCCCTAAGCCTTTCTTCTGATATTCGGGTTCAATAGCGACATTGAGCAATGTTACTTCGCCCACAATGTTTTGGGCATAAAAGTAGCCTGCCACCTTTCCTTGATAGAGCAATGTATGATGAATTGCGCACCGACTATTAAGGTCGAAGATCATGCTTTCCTTCCAAGGATGAGTATGTGCTTGTCGCTCTATCTGCCATATATCGGGCAAATGAGCTTCGTTCATGGGAACAATTTTAATCGACATTTTCTAAGGCTCTTTATAGGCAACAATTTGATTCCATAATTCTTTCTTCAAACTTGGGTTAGCACTTACTTGATCTAATTTGGCTGACGCAAGTGATTTGAGAGAATCCATCAGTTGAACTGGACAATCAATAAACCAAATCCATTCGAGTTGATGCGATCCCAAGCGACATAATTGATGGGGTTGGACTGTCATGACTTCCTTCAACCCAACGCCAAAACTAGCCAATACTTTTTCTAGAAAAATGACTTCATCAGAGGTAAATGGAAGATGGCTAACAAGTAATAACTTAATCGTTGGATCAAGATCATCCCTCTCAATTACCATCCCTTGCATTCGCTCTGGACGACAGAGTTGCCAATGTTCGATCTCCATTTCAGATAGATAAGCTTTTTGTTTCGATTGCATAGCTAGAATTCTTTGCTTAGACAGGCTCAGATAGTAACAAAACCGGAATAACGAGTCATCTTAACCAATACCATTCGAAGTTTTAGCCTTAGAACTGAAGTTTTCACGTAGCATTTCGAATCATTTTGCCTCTTGTTTAAATCAGTTTTCTAATAATATTCACAAGCAATAAATGTGATGAACATCATGTTTATTTAAATTAGCAATGAATATCTCACACTATTTATTGATATCGATCTCATTTATTGAGCATTGTTACTGTGTTTCGATGATATAATTCACAAAACACGAACAAATAGTATTTCGTACTATAAAAAGAAACACGGTTTGCGTGAACCAATCGATTTCTTTTTTTATTGAACACGATAAACTGGTTATTAATGAACCTTGCTTCATGCCAACCGTTGGCAACATGAGCATCACAATAGCGTTATCACAACCATAAGGATTTCACTGTGAAAAATTCCCTAATAAAACTTTCAGCGATCGCGCTAGCGATTTCTTCTTTTAGTGTATTTGCCGAATCAAAACCAGCCGTTGTTTACGATACCGCAGGTAAATTTGATAAGTCGTTTAATGAAGCTGTTTATCAAAATGGCGTAAAAGTCATGCAGGAGAAGGGCCAAAAGGTTTTCGAATTTGAACCACAGAACGAAGCACAACGTGAACAAGGTTTACGTCGTTTGGCGAGTCGTGGTTACTCTCCAATCGTTGCTGTTGGCTTTAATATGGCTTCATCAGTAGAAAAAGTGGCAACTGAATTTCCTGATATTCAATTTACGATTATTGATGCGACCGTAGATAAACCAAACGTGCAATCTATTGTATTTAAGGAGCATGAAGGGTCTTTCCTTGTTGGTGCTCTAGCAGCAAAAGTATCGAAAAGCGGAACTGTAGGTTTTGTTGGCGGCATGGACATTCCACTGATTCGTAAATTTGAGTGTGGCTATCAGCAAGGGGCAAAATATGCCAACTCAGAAATCACTGTTCTTCAAAACATGACAGGTTCAACACCAAGTGCATTTGCTGACCCAGCTAAAGGTTCTGAATTAGCAAAATCACAATTTTCTAAAGGCGCTGACGTAATTTATGCAGCAGCTGGCGGTACTGGACTTGGCGTTTATCAAGCAGCAGCTGATGCTGGTAAATATGCTATTGGTGTTGACTCAAACCAAAACCACATTCAACCTGGCACAATGCTAACGTCGATGGTTAAGCGCGTTGGTGTCGCTGCGGTTGATAGCTGGACTCAAGGACTAGAAGGTACTTGGAAACCAGGTCTACAAGCGCTAGGTTTAGAGCAAAATGCAATTGGTTGGGCTTTAGATGACTATAACAAGCCTTTAGTAAACGAAGAGTTAGTCGGCTATATGGACCAATTAAAAGCAGACATTATCAGCGGAAAAATTAGCGTTCATGACTACATGTCTGACAACACTTGTACCTACTAATTCCTAGTAAGTATTAGCGTGAACAAGAATACCGCTGTCGTTCAACAGCGGTATTCTTCGTATTTTGAACCAGAATTTAAATCGACATTCATGAAAACAAGTGCTTATTAGTTAGGAAATGCCCAACGTGATATCTACCCCAAATTACGCTATTGAGCTTAAAGGCATCAATAAACGCTTTGGCGCAGTGCATGCCAATCGAAATATTGATTTACAAGTCCCCGCAGGCACTATTCACGGTGTCATTGGTGAAAACGGAGCCGGTAAATCGACTTTAATGAGCATTATCTATGGCTTTTATACGCCTGATACTGGTCAGATGAAAGTTAAGAATGCTCAATATCAACCAGCGAATTCTCAAGATGCCATTGCCTCTGGAATTGGTATGGTGCACCAACACTTTATGCTTGTGGACTCTTTTACCGTACTAGAGAACATAATCTTAGGTGCGGAAAGTGGGTGGAAACTCGAAACAAGTATCGAAGCTGCAAGAGCAAAGCTCCAACAGATTAAAGATGACTATGGCTTAGACGTTCCACTCGACTCACTCGTCGGTGATCTGCCTGTTGGACTGCAGCAACGAGTGGAAATACTCAAAGCGCTCTACCGAGATGCAAAAATATTAATTCTTGATGAACCAACCGGTGTATTGACTCCTCAAGAAGCAGATCATCTATTTAATATACTTGATAAACTTCGCAACCAAGGCACGACGGTAATGATCATCACGCATAAATTGCGTGAAGTCTTAGCGATTACCGATAACGTATCAGTGATGCGTCAAGGCGAAATGGTCGCTCATGTCAAAACCAAAGATACCGACCGCGAACAACTCGCAGAATTAATGGTCGGGCGGAAAGTTCGCTTAAAAGTAGATAAAGAAGCGGCAACACCGACTAACACACTGTTGAATGTAGAAAAACTCAGATATGTCGATCCCACTGGCGTTACCCGTGTCAAAGATATCAGCTTTTCTGTTAGAGCCGGAGAGCTCGTCGGTATCGCAGGCGTTTCCGGAAACGGTCAATCTGAGATTCTAGGATTACTCTCAGGAATGCTCAGCCCTACCTCTGGCGCCATTGAAATGAATGGCCATACAATTGACGCAGATAACCCAAGCGATCCTCGCCAAGTTCGAGCTATGGGTGTCGGTCATATTCCAGAAGATAGACACAAACAAGGGCTTATTAATAAGTTTGAAGCGAAAGAAGCTTATATTCTCGGTTATCACCATTTAGAGAAATATAATAAAGGCCTCCTTCAGGATAATGCTGCGATTGATCAAATCACGCAACAGAGTATGGATAAATGGGATGTTAGGCCAAACGACATTCACCTTAAAACCGCTAACTTCTCAGGTGGGAACCAACAAAAACTGGTCATTGCACGTGAAATGGAAGAAAGCCCAGATGTACTTCTCGTTGGACAACCCACTCGCGGTGTCGATATTGGTGCGATTGAATACATTCACAAACAAATTATCGCTAGCCGAGATCAAGGCAAAGCGGTATTACTGGTCTCTGTTGAACTGGATGAGATTCTCTCTCTTGCCGATAGAATCATCGTCGTTTTCGATGGTGCTATTGTCGGTGAAGTCGATGCAAGCCAAGCCGACGAAAAAACCCTTGGATTAATGATGGCTAACATTGTTCCCGACCATCTTAAAGCGCAACAAGGAGAGAAATCATGAGCCAAGCTAAAGTACCCGCTTGGGTAACCGTCGCGCTTCTACCTGCAATCAACGTTTTGTTTGCATTTTTAGTTTCAGCTTTACTTTTTATCTACATTGATATCAGCCCTATAGATGCCATAAAAGTCATGTGGACTGGTGCGTTCGGTTACTCCGAAGGCATCGGCTATACACTTTACTATACTACTGGGTTTATCTTTACCGGTTTAGCGGTCGCAGTAGCTTATCATGCAGGTTTGTTTAACATCGGTGTCGAAGGACAAGCCTATATTGGTGGCTTAGGTGTAGGACTGGTGTGCTTAACCTTAGGCGAAGTTGCCCCTTGGTATTTCGTTTTTCCTGTTGCTGTAATTGCGGGTGGTGTTTTTGGTGCAGCTTGGGCATTCATACCTGCTTACCTTCAAGCAAAGCGTGGATCGCATATTGTTATCACTACTATTATGTTTAACTTTATTGCTGCTTCCTTAATGGCTTACCTCTTAGTTGATGTTTTGAAGCCAGAGAGCTCCATGGCTACCGAAAGCCGTGTCTTTGCGGCAAGCAGTTGGCTACCAAAATTGCATGAAGTTTTTGATCTTGTAGGGATTACATTAGCGGCAAGCCCACTCAATCTTAGCTTTATTTTTGCTCTTCTATGTGCATTGTTTATGTGGTTTTTTATCTGGCATACCCGCTGGGGCTATGAAATTCGCTCAATAGGTTCCAATGCCTCTGCGGCTTCATATGCCGGAATTAGTTCTATTAAGATCATCGTACTAACTATGCTCATTTCAGGCATGCTAGCAGGGTTCTTTGGTCTTAATGTTCTTCAAGGTGAAGTGCATCAAATTAAGCTCAACTTTGTTGAAGGGTTTGGTTTTACAGGTATCGCAGTAGCCCTAATGGGACGAAATCACCCTATTGGGGTTATTTTGGCGAGTCTGCTCTTTGGTTTCTTATATCAAGGAGGCGCTGAGCTAAGCTTTGAATATGGTGTCGATAGAAATATCGTCGTTGTATTGCAAGGTTTGGTTATTCTATTCTCTGGTGCATTGGAGCAAATGTTTAAACCAACATTAGAGCGCACCTATCTCAAGCTTTTTGCTAAATCACCAGTGCAGGGAGAAGCATAATTATGTTCGAGACAATCATATTAATGCTAGATGCAACAATTCGTGTTGCAACCCCGCTTATTTTAGCTTCATTAGCTGGGATGTATAGTGAACGCTCAGGTGTCGTAAATATTGCACTCGAAGGGAAATTACTCGCGGCAGCATTTGCTGGAGCTGCAACCGCTCATGTAACTCAGTCAGCTTGGCTAGGTATGTTTGCTGGTGTTGCAGTATCTGTCCTACTAGCTCTTTTACATGGTTTTGCCTCAATTACCCACAGAGGCGATCAAGTTGTGAGCGGCATGGCAATCAATATTTTAGCCTTTGGTCTGACAATCACGCTTGGACGCTATTGGTTCCATCAAGGCGGGCAAACCCCTGCACTATCTGGTGATGGCCGCTTTGCACCAATCACGCTACCTGGCGCAGATGCACTTGCGGACACACCTATAATTGGTCTGTTATATTCAGAGCTCATTAGTGGTCACTCATTTATCGAATACCTCACGGTGCTCATCGTACCTTTGTCTTGGTATCTACTGTTCAAGACTCGCTTCGGTTTGCGTTTACGTGCTGTGGGTGAATCACCATCTTCAGTTGATACCGCTGGTATTTCCGTTGCTTGGATGCGTTATAAAGCGATGATAATTTGTGGAATACTCGTAGGGCTGGGAGGGGTTTACCTATCCGTAGGGCAAACGGCTCAATTCATTCCAAATATGAGTGCTGGTAAAGGCTATATGGCACTTGCTGCTCTGATTTTTGGTAAGTGGCGTCCATTTACTGCTATGGCGGCTTGTTTGTTATTTGGTTTCTTAGATGCACTCGCTATTCGTCTTCAAGGTGCGACCATTGGAGACTTCCCAATTCCAGTACAAGCGATTGAAGCGATCCCTTATATTCTTACGGTATTCTTGCTTGCAGGCTTTATTGGTAAAGCAACAGCGCCGAAAGCAATTGGTGTGCCTTACACCAAAGAGCGTGAATAATTAACGTAACGGCCATTCATGAATATATAGCTTAAATGCAAAGCGGCTCAGTAAGTAGACTGAGCTGCTTTTTTGATTTCATTCTCTTTTACTGACTTCCCTAACGTCTTATCAACCTCAACGCCTGAAAACTATTCTTCATAAGTATTTCGGCAAGCTCTACTTCGCACATATCTTTCAAATCCGCTAACTCTCTTAATATTAACGGCAAGCGCTTAGGGTGATTTGCTTCTCCTTGATACCCATTAATTGGCATATCTGGAGCATCGGTTTCAAGCACTAAAGTTTCAATGGGTAACCCTTGTATCGCCGCGCGCGTTTTCTTTGCTCTAGGATAGGTAATTACGCCACCAACACCTATTTTGAAGCCTAGTGCGACCCATTCTTTGGCTTGTTGTAAACTGCCCGAAAACCCATGAATAATCCCACCGTGAAAAAAATTAGAACGCTTTAAAAGACGAATAATATCAGTGTGGCTTTTTCGAGAGTGTAAGATTATGGGTAACTGATATTGAATCGCTAAATCAACTTGTCGTTGAAAGATCTCTAATTGAATCTCTCTATCGATCTCTATGAGCCAATCTAAACCACACTCGCCAATGGCAACACAATGAGGGTCTCGATGCTGTAAAAGCTGCTCCAATTGTTGCCAATCTGCCTCGCTAGGCCTCTGCTCGAGGAAATAGGGATGGAAGCCTAACGAGAAATACAATTGTTCGGGGAATTGATTCACGAGTGAGCCGACAGACTGCCAGTTACTCACTCCTATTGCTGGGATTAAAATAGATTCGACACCAGAGCTTAAACACTGTTGTAGATGATACTCATAATCTTGGTTAAATGGCGCAAAGTCAAAATGGCAATGAGTATCAAATAAAACTAACTTACCTGACATTGTCCGACGAATTATCAGAGTTCTCAGTACGATACGCAACACAACAACGCTTCTGCTCAGGGGTTAAACCCATTGAGTGACACCAAGTATCATACTTTTTCAACCAAGCTTTCAATAGTTTTATCATTGTATTTTACTCCCACAAAATGAGGATTATTGCTCCCGACGTTTAAACACTAAATCCGTCGCACTTGATTCAGCTTCAACGAAAAAATACCCAGCACTATCGAATGCTTTCAGTCCTTCTATTGAATCGATCTTATTTTCAATAATGTATCGCGCCATCAATCCACGCGCTTTTTTTGCGTAAAAGCTAATGACCTTAAACTGGCCATTTTTTTCATCTTTGAAAATCGGAGTAACTATAGAACCGGCAACGTTTTTTTTCTTAACCGCTTTGAAATATTCATTTGATGCTAAATTAACAACAATATCATCGCCTTGTTCATTGAGTGCTGAATTTAACTTATCCGTAATAATATCTCCCCAGAATTGGTACAAGTTCGTCCCACGTAAATTGGCGAGCTTTGTTCCCATTTCAAGGCGATAGGGTTGCATTAAATCTCGAGGTCTCAGTATGCCATATAATCCAGAAAGCATTCTGAGGTGTAATTGAGCATAATCTAGCGAATCTTCTGATAAAGTCGCGGCATCTAATCCAGTGTAAACATCGCCTTTGAATGCCAATATCGCTTGTCGGGAATTATCGAGGTTAAACTCTGGGCTCCATTGCTCGAAACGAGCCACATTTAACCCAGCAATTTTATCACTCACTGACATCAATGATGATATATCAGCAGGCGTTAACTTACGGCACTCCTCTATCAATAACTGAGATTCTCCAATAAGCTCAGGTTGAGTATACTCTTGTGTCGTTAAAGGCGATTCATAATCGAGAGTTTTCGCAGGTGAAACCAAAATTAACATGCTGACAATCCTATATTTCTTATACTATCTTTCTAGAATACAAAAAAAGCCGTACCCTGTCTGCACGGCTTTACCAATCAAATCAATAGAATGAATTAATCATCCCTTTTTGTATCCCAAATTCCTTTTTCAAGCTGGGACTTTAGTTCTGGATAATCTCGGATATCAAACCTAGGAACCTTACCGATACTCAACTGCTGATTATAATCTTTAGCCAGTTTAACGACGATTCCTGATAAGAGTAATATCGCGATCAAATTGACAATTGCCATCAAGCCCATTGATACATCGGCCATGGCCCATACTGTGGGTAAAGTAGCTAACGACCCGAACATAACCATAGCCAGAAATACCAAACGAAAGACCAATAAACCTGTTTTACTCTTTTGTTTCAAAAACACCATATTTGTTTCGGCATAAGAATAGTTAGCGATGATCGAAGTAAAGGCAAAAAAGAAAATAGCGCACGCAATATAATCCCCTCCCCAATCCCCCACTTGAGAGTTCAGTGCTCGTTGAGTTAACTCTACTCCCGTAATTTCCCCATGCGGTACATACTCACCAGACATCAGAATAATCGCGACCGTTGCAGTACAAATCACAATGGTATCAATAAACACCCCAAGCATTTGAATATAACCTTGAGATGCAGGATGGTGAGGGTAAGGTGTCGCAGTTGCTGCTGCATTTGGAGCGGAGCCCATACCGGCTTCATTCGAAAATAGACCCCGTTTAATGCCATTGATCAACGATTGAGCAATCATATACCCAAGCCCACCAGCAGCAGCTTCTTGCAGGCCGAAGGCACTTTTAATCACTAAAGCTAAGACATCCGATACTTTGTCTAAATTCGTTATCAATACATAAAATGAGATAATAAGGTACATTAACGCCATAAATGGAACCACAATTTCAGTGGTGCGGGCGATAGAACGAATCCCCCCAAATATAACTAGCGCAGAAAGCAACACAATGGACATCCCTACATAAATAGGTTGAAATCCAAAAGCATTATTTAGGGCATTAGTAATTGAGTTTGCTTGTACAGCATTAAAGACCAATCCAAATGCGATCATTAAAAACACAGAGAAAAGCATCCCCATCCAGCGCATGCCTAGCCCTTTTTCCATATAGTAGGCAGGCCCACCTCGATAATTCCCACTCTGATCGCAAGTTTTATACAATTGTGCCAATGTGCTTTCCGCAAAGGACGTCGCCATACCTACCATTGCGGTAACCCACATCCAAAATATAGCACCAGGCCCACCGACCGTAAGTGCTACAGCAACGCCAGCCATATTCCCGGTGCCAACTCGGGCAGCTAAACTCATACAGAGCGCTTGAAATGATGTAATCCCTGGTTTATCAGAATATCGACTGTTTTTAAGCACTTGAAACATATGTTTGAAATGACGAAATTGAATAAAGTCGAGACGAAATGTGAAATAGATACCCACTCCAACAAGCAGGTATACTAAAATTGAACCCCATAATAAGTCATTCATTAAATTGACTAAATCTGTCACTTATTAATCCTTTAAAACTCGCCGAATTCTCTGTTGCACTAAACTTTAGCCTACTTATCGATTATCTAGTATTTCCAATGCTCTCATTAAATCGAAAAAATCAGAAAAAATTTCCATTTCACTATGAACTGATATCGTTCAAAATGCACCAATTTGTACCAATTCAGACAAGATAATAACCTTAGTAAATTTATCCGCTAAAGCACTATCAAATAAAATCAATTAGTTATCTACAGAAATCGTAAAAGAATCACGTTGGTATCAATTTTGCTAAATTAAAAATATCCATGGTCAAACGAGAGTTATATTTTTTATTTCTTATGGAGTTTATTCATCAAAACTGGACAAGAAAATACTTTGATATTGTGTAAATAATTTCTAAATATGATAAGTGGTAGACGAACTCATCAAAAACCTGTCATCGAATAGAAATAAATGAGAAACATATCATGGTTAATCTAAGTTGAGATGTGATATTTAGATCTTAAATAATAGCGTTGGTAACGATAATTAGAGAGGCAAATTATGGATGATTCATTGTTTGAAGAAATACTAAGTAAAAATATTACCAAAGCCCGAGGCACTCGCTCAAAACCGACTAAAAGAAAATGGCGCGAAATTGAAGAAATACGAGACAGGCAGCGTCTAAAACAAGAATTAATGGAAATGGATGGTTGTTTGGAATTAGACGATTTCGATTTCTGATCAGAAAAACAAAGGCTCTTTTATAGAGCCTTTGTTTTTTTAACATACAACTACTGCTCTTGGCGTACTCGGTTTGCCAATTGTTTGTATCGTACTGATATCGATTCCCCGAATACCGGGTCATCATCATTATGATCCCATTGAGATTCAACATGAACCCAATCATCATCAGTAAACGTCTCAAGGAGTAATGGAATAATCTCTTTCTCTTCCATATCTAAGTGTGTTTTTTGAGATTTGATAAACTCAGAAAGTTGAGTAATGAGGATATCTTGCGGTACGACTGCATCTTGCAAAACCATCTCGATCAAGTCCAGAAACTCATGCGTTTTCGCAGACAGAGCTTTATGGTCTTCTTCTAGATCGGTTACATCTGCTTGTTTGCCATATTTTTCAACATAGTAATGATAAATAAGATCTTCTTTTGGGTGGTGTACCACCTCAGAGTGGCTAGAAAGATAATCAACAATTTCTTTAACTAGAGAGTAATTAACACTTTCTTCATCTTTAAGAAGCACGAGCTTACGTCTCAAAATCGCTAATAATCGACTCATATAACCATGTTCTCGCCTAATCCTTTCTATTATCATCATGCACCTCCAATGCAAGTTTGAGAAATTATTGTATAAATCTCATACAAGCATTGTTTTGATTCTGATCTTAAAAAAGAGAAATTTGTCGTACAAATGGCTAATTTTGCGAAACCAGTACCATATTATTTAAGCAGCCCAACTGCATTTTTCCGACAACGTTATTGTATTTCTTTCGGTTGCCAGTCAATCGGAGCTAGCCCTAAGGAAGTTAAATATTGATTTGCTTGGGAGAAATGACCACATCCGAGAAAACCTTTATGAGCAGATAGAGGAGAAGGGTGAGGCGCGGTTAATACTTTATGTTTATCACGGTCTATTATCGATCCTTTTCGCTGAGCATGTGCCCCCCACAGTAAAAAGATAACCTCTTCACGTTGGCGGTTAATCACATCAATAACTTGGTCGGTAAAGGTTTCCCAGCCTATTTTGGCGTGAGAATGAGCTTTCCCCTGCTCTACTGTTAAAACGGTATTTAACAGTAATACACCTTGCTCGGCCCAGTTTTGTAAAAAGCCATGATTAGGAGTTTCAAACCCATCGATGTCATTGGTCAGCTCTTTGTATATATTTCTTAGTGATGGAGGTATTTTTACACCGGGTTGAACTGAAAAACATAAGCCGTGTGATTGATTCGGCCCATGATAGGGATCTTGCCCAAGAATAACCACTTTGACATCACAAAGCTCTGTGACTCGAAATGCATTAAAGACATCACTTTCTTCTGGAAAAATAGTTTTTCCAGCGTCACGTTCACTCTGAACAAACGTTATAATTTGTTTGAAATAATCCTTCTCTTCTTCAAGAGAAATCACATCTTGCCAAGTTAGTGGCTTTATCATAGAACACCCAAAATTGTACCATTTGTGACTATTCTACCTAAAAACGACATAACTCAGCAGAAGAAGATCAAAAAGAGATTAATGTGGCTTAGTTGGAGCTGGACGGTAATGGCCAGGCCCCGTCACATGACGATTCGGAGTTGGCAGACGTACAGGCGTTGGGGCTGGGCTAGAAGCAGTGCATAAATTTATCATCGTAGAGTCCTCACAGTTCTTATGGCTACAAAAACCTCTATACGAAAATTATGCCAAGTTTACACTTTTGTGATCTTTTTTATGATCCAAGTGAATTGTTTGCAACTTCTCAATTTCATCCGACCAAAGATCTGGGTTAATTGTCTCTAGGATTAAAGGAATATGGTCAAACCTTGGGTCTTTGGCTATGTACTCAAAGGCTTCCCAGCCAATAAAGCCTAGGCCTAGCGAGTGATGACGATCAACACGAGAACCTAGTTCAACTTTTGAGTCATTAATGTGCATCGCTTTGAGGTAGTGCATTCCGACAACTTGATCAAACTCGGCAAATGTAGCATCACATGCAGTAGATGTCCTTAGATCGTAACCTGCGGCAAAGAGGTGGCAAGTATCAAGGCACACTCCGACTCGATCTTTATTGTCAACGAGGCGAATGATTGCCGCTAATTGCTCAAATGTGTACCCCAAGTTGCTACCTTGTCCTGCTGTATTCTCAATCACAGCAATAACATCCGGAACAGCTTTATGAGCTAGGTTGATCGATTCAGCGATCTTCTCAATACACATTTGTTCTGATATTTGATTTAAGTGACTTCCTGGATGGAAATTGAGCAAAGATAAGCCTAACGCTCGACAACGTTCAAATTCATCAACAAATGCAGATCGAGACTTTAACAACTTTTCCTCGTCAGGCGATCCAAGGTTAATCAAATACGAGTCGTGAGGTAAAATATGATCAGGTTGAAAGCCAAGCTGATTGCAATTGCGCTTAAACTCATTAATAGAATTTTCTGTTAGCGCTTTCGCATTCCATTGTCTTTGGTTCTTAGTAAATAGGGCAAATGCATTTGCGCCAATTTCCTTTGCTCTTATTGGTGCATTCTCTACTCCGCCAGCAGCAGAAATATGTGCCCCAATATATTTTGTACTATGACTCCGTAATGTCGCTTTCATTTGATCTCTCGATTCTTTCAAGTTGTTCTATAAGCTATTAATTATTGGTTTAGGTATCACTAATTAACATAAAAATGTAGTTAAATTACTACAAAAACGGTAATAAACTATTTTTTATAGATTAAAATTTTGTAGAGCTTGATGTTTTTACAACATTTAGTTGATTGAAATCAATTAACTGACCGAGAAAAAGATCACTAGTTTGCTGATTTGTTGATTTAAATCAATATTATCTTTGTGGTTATTGGCTATATAATAGGTAACTCAACAAAAAATGAAAATTAACACCATTTCACCCAATATGGGCAAGGAGATAGTAATGATTCAAGGTATCCAAATCACACAAGCCGCTAACGATAATCTAATCAACTCAATCTGGTTACTCGATGGCGAGAAAAATGAAGCTCGCTGTGTTGTTGCTAGCGCTGGCTACGAAGCTGATCAAGTTATCTCAACAACTGAACTTGGCCAATTTGAAAGCCGTGAACTAAACGTTGAAACAGCACCACGTATCGAAGGTGGACAACACCTCAATGTTAACGTATTAAAACGTGAAACTCTTGAAGATGCAGTGGCTAACCCAGAGAAATATCCTCAGCTAACGATTCGTGTTTCTGGTTATGCTGTACGTTTTAACTCTCTAACGACAGAACAACAAAAAGACGTTATCGCACGTACTTTTACTGAATCTCTATAATCCATTCAGTTTACAAAAATTGATAAACGGCGCCTTTGTAGGCGCCGTTTTATTTTTATTAATTTGATCTGGATTATCCAATCAAATAAAAAGAGCATTTGTTTAAATGCTCATTTCTCGTTACAAGTGAATCAATATCAATTATTGAACACTGCGTAGTATTGCTTTCAATGCATCAAAGTCAGGATCAAGATCCTGCGATAACAATTCCATCTCAGCATGTTTCGCAAGAGTCGCTGGTAACGGAATATCGGTCGCCAGAATATCATCGACCACATCTTTAAACTTCGCTGGATGAGCCGTACATAAAAACAGACCGGTTTCGCCTTGTTGAAGTTGCTCACCTAACACTCGATAAGCTATTGCACCATGAGGTTCACATAAGTAGCCAAGCTCATTAAGCTCTTTTACAGAAGCCGCACTTTGTTCATCAGTTACAGAGCCTTTTCCTAAGGTGTCTAGACCCCAACCCTTAATACGACAAAGCTCTTCAATACGTGGCCAGTTGTTTGGTTGACTGACATCCATCGCATTTGATGTCGTTGCGACTGTCGGCTTAGGATCCCATTGACCAGTTTCCAAGTAACGAGGAACGGTATCATTGGCATTCGTTGCTGCAATAAAGCGTTTAATTGGTAAACCAAGTGCTTTCGCTAATAAGCCAGCAGTAAGGTTACCAAAATTGCCGCTTGGTACTGAAATGACTAAGTTTTCACGCTCTTGTTTCGTCATTTGAGATGCCGCTTCAAAGTAGTAACAAATCTGGGCCATCAAGCGGCTGATGTTAATCGAGTTGGCTGAATTTAATCCCACATCTGAACGAAGTTGTTGATCATCAAATGCTTTTTTCACCAATGCCTGACAAGCATCAAAATCACTATTGATTGCCACGGTGTGGATGTTTTTGCCTAATGTGCAAAACAGCTTCTCTTGTAAGGAGCTGATTTTGCCTTTGGGATATAAGATAACAACGTTGATATCTTCCATACCGTAAAATGCATGAGCAACAGCAGCCCCAGTATCACCGGAGGTTGCGGTAAGAATGGTAATTTTGTTGTTACTTTCGGAAACCGCCATTAAAGACTGCGCCATAAATCGGCCACCAAAATCTTTAAATGCTAGCGTTGGACCATGGAATAGCTCTAGAGCGTAAACACCCTCTTTTACCTTATTAATCGGAGCTGGGAATTGAAAAGCGCTTTCAACCAGCTCATTTACTTTTTCAGCCGATAATTCATCACCAATTAGAGCCGAAAGTATCTTGCCACTGCGGCTGACGAAATCTTCTGCAAGTAGTGCATCAATATCATCAAACTTCGGTAGTTCTGATGGGAAAAATAGTCCTTGGTTACGACCTAACCCTTGGCGAACGGCTTGGCCAAAGGAGACTTGTTCATCATTTTCTTTAATATTGTAAAGCTTCATAGCTCACTTCCTGTCAATTTCGAACCTTGTTTATCTAAGCGACAAATATGAACGAATCCATCTTCATTTTGTACGTAGTTCTGTTCTAGCCAGCGTGCAACACGCTGAGCAACATCTTTGTCTTTGCATACACTAAAGAGCGTCGGACCACTCCCTGAAATTCCTGTCGCAAGTGCGCCAGCTGAATCCGCGTATTGACGAGCATTGGCAAATCCTGGCAGAAGTTTCTCACGATATGGCTCCGCGATCACGTCATTGATCATTGTTGCAGCAAGTTGTGGTTGGTTTGAGTGACACGCATGAATAAACCCAGCAAGGTTTCGTCCATGGGCAATCACGTCCTGACGACGATACTGTGCTGGCAAAATAGAACGTGCTTCGGCAGTTGAAACGTTAATTCCTGGATATGCCATCACCCAATACCATTCATCGAAACAAGGCACTTCTTGGCTGATAATACCCAACTCTTCCAACATTAATTGCAAGCCACCTAAATAGCATGGCGCAACATTATCATAGTGAATACCACCAGAAATTTTCCCTTCCATCTCCCCCATCAATGCGAGTAATTCCATTTCGCTAAGTGGGTTATCATGAAATTGGTTCAAGGCATCTAATGCAGCAACAATTGAACAAGCACTAGAGCCCAATCCGGAGCCTATTGGCATATTCTTTTCAAGCGTCATTTGCAATGGCTTGAGCGTGACATTCTTCTTATCTAGCTCACGAGAAAATACAACCCAACAATCGTAAACGATATTCTCTTTTGGATCTTGAGGCAGTTTTTTTACAAAACGGCCAACGAGATTTAGGCTAAATTGCTCGGAGCTCGCCTTAACTTCAACGCGATCTCCCAATAATGTTCCATCTATAGGAGAGACGGCTGCACCCAACACATCAAACCCAACACTAACATTACCAATCGAAGCTGGAGCGTATACAACAACGCCTTTATCACTAGAACTCATTTTAGACTCCTAATTTCCAGCCTAGAGTACGCATCACATCTGCGAATACACCTGCCGCTGTTACCTCAGTACCAGCACCATATCCACGCAGTACTAATGGAATAGGCTGGTAGTAACGACTATAAAACGCGAGGGCATTTTCACCATCTTTAATTTTGTACATAGGGTCATTTTCATCAACCTGTGCAATCCGCACTCGGCACTTCCCTTCCGATATTTCACCGACATAACGTAATACTTGATTGTTTGCAGCAGCTTGATCGACGAGTTGTTTGAAGTAGTCATCTGCCTGAGGCAACCGTGCGATAAAGTCATCAACCGAGCCAGAAATATCAAAACCTGGTGGCAGTGCAAGGTCAACTTCCACATCATCCAGTTCCAGCTTCATTCCAGCTTCACGAGCAAGGATCAGTAGCTTACGCGCAACATCCATACCCGAAAGGTCATCACGAGGATCAGGTTCAGTAAAGCCTTTTTCTTTCGCAACTAATGTCGCTTCACTTAGGCTTAGCCCTTCATCTAACTTACCGAAGATAAATGAAAGTGAACCAGACAAAATACCATTAAACTTCTCAAGTTCATCACCCGCTGAAATGAGATTTTGTAAGTTTTCGATAACCGGTAAACCCGCGCCAACGGTTGTTTCATACATCAGCTTACGTCGAGAAGCACGAGCAACTTTACGCAACTGTTGGTAATACTCCATACTTGCAGTATTCGCTTTCTTATTCGGTGTGACGACATGGAAGCCTGCCGCAAGAAAATCAGCGTATTGATTCGCAATATCTTCACTAGAAGTACAATCAACTAATACTGGGTTAATGATATGGTTGCGTTGAACCAGTGCCGCTAAGCTCCCTAAGCTAAATGATTCTGTCGCATCTTTAATACGATCACTCCAGCTATCCAGATCAAGACCTTCAGGGTCCATGAGTAACCCACGGCTATTGGCTAATCCACATACCCGGATCACAATGCCTTTTTCATTTAACTTGGGTTGCTGACGACGAATTTGCTCAACAAGTTCACCACCAACACCACCAACACCGACGACGAAGAGATCAAGGTAATGATTAGAGTTAAAGAGATTTTCATGGCACGCTTTAATTGACTCAGACACTTTATCTTCAGGAATCACCGCAGAAATAGCTCGCTCTGATGAACCTTGAGCAATCGCCACAATATTAATATGAGCTTCAGTTAGTGAAGAGAAGAACTGAGAAGCGATACCTCGTGAGGTTCTCATTCCATCACCGACCAAAGTAACAATAGCGACATTATCGATAAAGTCGACAGGCTCAAGTAAGCCATCTTTAAGCTCTAACTCAAATGAATCACTCAGTGCCTTCGAGGCTTTTAATTTGTCATCGGCTTCTATACAGAAGCTAATTGAGTATTCAGAAGACGACTGAGTAATAAGGACAATAGAAACTCCAGCTGTCGACATCGCTCCAAAAACACGACTCGCCATGCCAACCATGCCTTTCATACCTGGTCCAGAAACGTTCACCATAGTGAGATCGTTTAGGGTCGTAATCCCTTTGATTGGAAGATTATCTTCACCAGTATCTTGGCCAATAAGTGTTCCAGCACCTTGAGGATTAAAACTATTTTTGATCAGACATGGAATGTGAAAACGAGCGATAGGAGCAATTGTTTTAGGGTGAAGAACTGACGCTCCGAAATACGACAGTTCCATTGCCTCTTGGTAGCTTAGTGATTTCAGTAAACGAGCATCACGAACCAAACGAGGGTCACAATTATAGACGCCATCGACATCCGTCCAAATCTCACAACAATCAGCTCGTAAACATGCTGCCAATACTGCTGCTGAATAGTCAGAACCATTACGCCCTAAACACACCAACTCACCTTTTTCATTTCCAGCTGTAAAGCCTGGCATGATATGAATATGATTTTTAGGCAGTGGATTTTGTTCGAAGTTAAGTGTTGACGCATCAACATCAACCATAGCCTCAAGGTGATCACCATGAGCCACAAGGTATTTAGTCGGGTCTATCAGGTTAGAATCTAGCCCTTTTGTTGCCAATACCGCTTTCATCAACTGAATTGAAATGCGCTCACCTTTGCTGATGATTCGTGCATTCACGTTGTTTGGGCACATTCCAAGCAAACCAATACCATTTACAAACTGACGCAGTTGCTCTAGCGATTGATTCACTTGAGCAAAATAAGCCGTCCCATCAATATCTGATACTTCTTTTTTTATCGACTCAAATAGTGATTCAAACGATTGCTCTAGTTCTGCTAATTGAATATCAGCAGCCCCATTTTTCAACGCAGCTTCAATAATCGCGACCAATTTGTTGGTCGTCTTACCAGGAGCCGAAAGAACGACGGCAACCTCTTCTTGTTTGGCATTATTAGCAACAATCTGGGCTGCTCTCAAAAAACGGTCTGCGTCAGATAATGACGAACCACCGAACTTTAGTACTCGCATTCGTTCCTCCAGTTAAAAATAGTTAAAAAAAAGGCCCGCATCTTGTTGGATGCAGGCCTTTTTTTTGAAGTTCTTCGCTCAGCAGCCTGCCCCAACAGCGATAATGTCTGTCGTAATAATAATGGTTGTCATTACTACTTGGCGGCTAGATAGCATTAAAAACGTCTCTCAAACTTATGAATGCCCTTACGGTAACCTTAGTTACTAACCAAGGTCAATGAAAATAGCCGTTTTAATGTTAATTTGGCAGAAATAGTAGATAAACGGATAAAATAAAGATTGAGTGTAACAATAAGAGTGACATCAATTTGAAATATTCAGTGTAAGTGGTAAGACTCAAGTAATACAGCGGCCTAAAGCCGCTGCATGAGTAAGGTTCTATTTGAACAAGTTTAGAGTGTGCTCTGGTCTACAGATCAATATCCAATTTAGATTCTGCGATTAAAATAGCATTCCAATCAGAGTACAAATAATCTCCAGGTAAAATTTGCTGCTTCGCAATACAAAGTCGCACATTGGCCTGCCCAGAATCATGTCGATGAGTTTTAAATGGGCAAGTCGCCAGTGCTTTTATGCCCAAATACATTTCACTTAGCTGAGCGGCATCTCGAACGGCACCATAAATAACGATGCCTTCCCATTCGTTTTCAATTGCCATTATTGCCATCTGAACGCCAAATAGAGCTTTTTGACAAGATCCGTTTCCATCTACGACAAGAACTTTTCCCTTACCATTTTGGCTTAATACCTCTCGCACTACGGAGGTATCATGATAGCAACGCACCGTCACCACCTCGCCCCAAAAAGTACTTTTTTGACCGAAGTTATGAAGAGGTACATCCAACATCGTTACCTGAGATTCAAACTTATCACAGATATCTGGTGTAATATCTTTCATTATTCCTCCTTGATTTTTATAAAGATTCTAAACTGACACATGGGGAAGATACCTGTTTAGGTGCTCCCCAATTTAATAATGATTGATTTTTGAGTGTGGGTATAACTCCTATTCATCCATCACTATCAAGTAAGCTACAAGTAAATCACTGTCTAAACTATCAATGACTATTGGCTTAATTTCGATCCATTTGAAATTAAAACCACCGCAACGATTGACTGTGATTATAACGATTGCTGTGCCTCTGTGTGCTTCTTCCCCCCCTAAAAAACCGGTGATGGAACAAAGCCGCACATATGTTACTCAGCATAAAGATATTAGCAAAAGACAATAAAAATAAAAAAAGAAACATTAAAAACAAACAGTTAATAAACGGGCACTTAATAAAAAAAGAAAATTAACATTAGTGATATTGGATACTTTACCATCAGTATTTATAATAGTGTTATTTATGATTTTAGTTCTATTGATGTAAATCAACAAAATTAACAGTAATATTCTCCGAGTGTTGTTAGCAAGCTGTTAACAATATAGAATCCACCGCAACACAGGTAATAACATAAGTTGGGTCTTACTCGTGATCTTGACTCATACAAAAATAGTAATAGAAGCTAAAGCCCAAGGTATTTAAGGCTTGGCTTACCATCACAAATATATTACGAAAATGTTATTTTTTATCTAGAATTATATATATTTACTACATTTCAATTACAAAGTTTAGGTGCCGCTAATGCAAACTCCGCAGATTCTGATTGTTGAAGATGAGCAAGTAACTCGAAACACGCTAAAAAGCATATTTGAAGCAGAGGGATACAACGTATTCGAGGCTAGCAATGGAGAAGATATGCATAATATATTATCAGATAATTCAATTAATCTGGTCATTATGGATATCAACTTACCAGGTAAAAATGGGCTTCTTCTGGCTAGAGAATTGCGAGAGCAAGCTGATGTTGCGCTAATGTTTTTAACAGGCCGTGACAATGAAGTAGACAAAATTCTCGGATTAGAAATTGGAGCCGATGATTACATTACCAAACCATTCAGTCCTAGAGAGCTGACGATTCGAGCTCGAAACTTACTAGGTCGTGCAATGACCCAAAATACGACTTTCGAAGAGAAACGTAATGTCGAAAGCTACAAATTTAACGGGTGGGAATTGGATATAAATAGCCGTTCTTTAGTTAACCCGGCTGCGGATAGTTATAAACTACCACGCTCAGAGTTTCGTGCTCTACTGCATTTTTGTGAAAACCCAGGCAAGATTCAAACTCGTGCTGACTTATTAAAGAAAATGACCGGGCGTGAATTAAAGCCGCATGATCGAACTGTTGATGTAACCATTCGTCGTATTCGTAAGCATTTCGAATCCGTTGCAGGTACGCCTGAAATCATAGCGACCATTCATGGTGAAGGTTATCGATTTTGTGGTGACTTAGAAGACTAACCACTTTCTAACAAAGTCATGTCAATATAAAAACCCCCTATCTCAGGGGGTTTTTATTTATCCACTCAAATAAACTCTATTCCACTTCTCAACGTGTTGAAATCCAGTCCCTCAATAAACGAATGTCATTGTGGTATTCATTTTTAATTTCGTTAACCCAATCATCGATATTTTCCCACCATGCTGGCGCCTCGGGTGATTGAGCCTTTTGAGCAACACGTTGAATTCGAGCTAACCCTATCGAACCAGCTGCTCCTTTAATTTTATGAGCTTCAGAGACAATACCATCTTGATCTTTAGCGATCATATTTGAGTCAAGTATTTTGATGTAATCAGGCATCAACGTTTCAAACATATCGATACTATCAAGAACTGGCTTATTACCGACAATATCGATATAAGAAGTTAACATATCGATATCTAACATTTTTGCCACTTCGCCATCAGATAGACCATTTTTCTCTATTTTGGCAATCACATTAGTTTGGGAAGCCTCAATAGAACCAGTCCGAACACAGAGTTTATCGATAACCGATTTGATATCGACAACAGACAGAGGCTTACTAATGGCATCATCTAGCCCTTGACGTAAATATTCATTTTTGTCTTTCAGTAAATTAGCCGTTAATGCAACTAAGGGAGGTAACCCAATCCCATTCGCTTCGTAAGTTTTTCTGTAATAAGCAGCTACATCAAAGCCCGTCATGTCCGGAAGTTGAATATCGAGAAAAACCAAGTCATACATACCTGGAATAAAGAGGTTCTTAGCATCCTCTCCACACATCGCAACTTCAACACTGTGCCCCATACTCTCTAATAAAGACCGGGCAACCGTTACATTTAACTCAATATCTTCTACCATGAAAATGTTCAAGCTTTTACATGAAGAGATAGGCTCTGCCTGAGAAAACGGATGTGGCATCAAAGGAACACTAAATGTGACACTAAAAGTACTGCCAAAACCATCTTCGCTAGAGACTGAAATATCGCCTCCCATCAACTTCATTAGCTGTTTTGAAACTGACAATCCAATACCCGTACCAACCGCATGCAGATTATCTTTGCCACTTTTCACTTGGTAATACATTGCAAAGATTTTCTCGAGCTCTTCCTCTGGAATGCCAATACCACTATCTTCAACATCAATAATTATATGCGCCTGCTCAGCTTCAGTATCGGCGCTAACATTCACGACAACCCCACCTTCTTTAGTGAACTTAATCGCGTTACTAAGAATATTCCAAAGCACCTGACGTAAACGAGTACCATCGACTTGAACGTAAGTAGGAAGATCGCTTAAACGCTCAAGATCAAAACGTAGCCCTTTTTGCTGTGCCATTAACGCAGCAAGACTCTCAAGCTCAGCGACAAATTCTTGGAAATTCAGTGTTTCAGGTAGTAAGTCCAATTTGCGACGATCAAATTTATCAATATCAATGATGTCATTAAATATATTGCCTAAAGTCACAGCACTAACGTGAATGGTTTGCATATATTTACGCTGTTCTTCTGACATGGTTGTATCAAGCAACATACGGCTTAAACCGACAATCCCATTCAGTGGGGTTCGTAATTCATGACTGATTGTCGAAATGAATGTCGTCTTATCTTGGCTCGCTTTTTCAAGGGAATCTTCATGACGCTTGCGTTCGGTAATATCACGCCCAAAACCAACTAAGCCTAAATGACGACCTTCATTGTTGTAAAATGGCACTTTACGTAGTTCGAAATAGTTTTTATGCCCATCAGGGTACTCTAGCCATTGTTCATAAGTGATAGAGCGATTTTGAGTGAATACCAGTTCATCAGTCGCCACAATTTCTTTTGCGATCTCCTTACGATATACATCCCAAGGAGTTAACCCGACTAATTCACTCTCTTTCTTACCGGTTAACTCTTCAAGTGCGAGGTTACACCCTGAAAAGACACCATCGGCATTTCGGTAATAAATTAAATCCGGAGATGCATCAATAAATGAACGCAGCAATGCGGTTTGCTCCGCTAATTCAAGCTGGGTGTTCTCTCGCTGACGGACTTCACTTTCTAAATCCACCATTGCTGCTTTACGAGCATCTTCAGCTTTAATTCTTTCTTCTATCTCCAAATTTAACTTAGCAATGTTCTGTTGGAGTTGTTGATTGAGCTCTTGATCTCTAGAGCGCATATCTTTTAACTTTGAAACCAACTTCGATAGTCGTTGACGAGACTCTTCTAGTTGATCGACGACAACAGAAAGAAAATAGACGGCCCATGGTGTAATGATCAATCCAAAGAAAATCGAACGGATAATCACGACATTATCCACTGACCCATGAAGCGCTAACGTTATACCAACCTGAACAACAACAGCCAAAGCAACGAATGCTAACGCCAATAATAAAGAAAAACGTAAAATGCCCAATTTAACTAAAAGATCGACATAGTATTGAGCAAGGTTCTTCATTGGCTTCATGCCATCACTCCGAATCTAATTGAATGTAGGAAACCAGATATCAAACGTTAAATACTGAATACAGTATAGCTACTGGCGAGTTCAGGTCAGTATAAGACAAAAAAAGTCAGTTATGTCTAATCACGTGTTTCTATTTGTTCGACATCACTATTTTGGGTAACCAACGATCCTTGTTCCCCATCGAGATTAAGTCGATTCGCAATTTCCATCATTGCTAACCATCGGTTTTCACACCACATAGGAGCAAGTAGGGTTGGCCGACGCGCCGTCGAAACAACTCGATGATAAACAATATCTCTGGGAGTGCGACGAATCATTTCGCTCGCTGTCGTCACATATTGCTCTAAGCTGGGCGCTTCCAACTTTCCAGCTTTCCATGCCTTTGCCATAGTACTTCCTTCTACAATATGAAGACCATGGAGCTTTATTCCATCAGTACCAACCGCAAGCACCTGATCCAAAGTCATTATATTATCCTGATGAGTCTCTCCAGGTAACCCGATAATAAGGTGAGTACACACTTTGATTCCTAATGCGCGCGCTTTCTCTGTCGTCGCTTGATAACAAGCAAAGTCATGACCACGATTAATTTTTTTCAGAGTATGATCATGAGCGGTTTGTAACCCTAACTCTAACCACACTTCATAGCCTTGAGTATGATAATTACTTAAAAGATCCAGTACTGCCGTAGGCACACAATCTGGGCGAGTCCCCACGCACAAACCAACAATATCTTTACCGAGTAGCGCCTCTTGATACATTTTGTCTAACACTTGTACTTCAGCATAAGTGTTCGTGTAAGCTTGAAAGTAGGCTAAATATTTCTTAGCACGCGTTACCTCATTCGCTCTGGCTTCTAATTGGTCTGGAATCGAGTCTTGTTGGGTTGTTTCATCAACGAAAGAAGAGACATTACAAAAAGTACACCCGCCTTTTCCAATCGTCCCATCACGGTTGGGACAACTGAAGCCACCATGTAAACCGAGTTTATGAACTTTTTCACCATAGCGGCGTTTCAGATCTTGCCCTATGGTATTAACCATCTCGTGTAATTGCTTCACTAATTACCTCAAATGCATAAATAGTCACATTGCTTCACGTAGCTGTTTTTCTGCTCAGCAATTTTGAGGCGCTAGTTTAGCTCGCTCACCCATTGTAAAACCTAGCAAACATCAATAAACATACGAAATTAAACGAATTAATTCCCAATGCTGGACAAACGAAAAGCTAGTCAATTTAAACGAACGAAAAAAATGTCAGATAAAAGCGACGTTTTCGTTGGAATTTATAGAAACAAAATTGTAGGATACGTACACTTTGATGCTGTTACAGGTGATTTCTCACCCTATTTCACCAGCACAAGATTCGGTGATATTTATCCCCACCTATATAAAGCTCTATAAAAGAAGCAATAATAACTTAAATATCACTAAGGACTGTTTTTCTCACGCTATTTTTCTGTGAGATACGGAAAGGACTCGAACTAATGACACATCATTAGTTTAGAACCATAACAATGATAAAATCGGTCGCGCTTTCAGGCTAAGGGCTTATTTCCCTTGGCCTAAATGTGCCTCGATTAAACTGGAAGGATGTATCTATGTTAGATAGAGAGCAGAATTCACAAGGACTATATACTCCAGAATTGGAGCATGATGCTTGTGGTATCGGTTTCGTCGCTCATCTGAAGAATCGTAAATCTCATGAGGTCGTCACTCAAGCATTGGAAATGCTAGCGCGCATGGAACACCGTGGCGGTCAAGGTTGTGATCCTTGTAGTGGTGATGGTGCAGGTATTCTTTTACAGAAGCCTCATGAATTTCTTCTTGAAGAAGCGGTAAAACTTAGCATTAAGCTTCCATCATTTGAGAAGTACGGTGTCGGTGTCGTTTTATTCCCGAAAGACGAATATAAGCGCGATCAGTGTCGTGATATTCTAGAACGCAATGCTAAGCGTTTAGAGCTAGAAATTTTAGGCTATCGAGTATTGCCGACTGACAACTCTATGTTAGGTGCCGATCCGCTAAGCACAGAGCCTCAATTTGAGCATGTGTTTATCTCTGGTGGCCCTGGTGTTACGCCAGAAGAGTTAGAACGTAAACTGTACGTATTACGTAACTATACTGTCCGCGTATGTCTAGAAAGTATCTCTAATATTGCCGATGAGTTTTACATTAACTCAATGTCTTACAAAACATTGGTATATAAAGGTCAGTTAACAACTGAGCAGGTGCCTCAATACTTCCTAGATCTTCAGAACCCAACGATGGTTTCTGCATTGGCGCTCGTTCACTCTCGCTTCTCTACCAATACATTCCCAAGATGGCGTTTGGCTCAACCTTTCCGTTATATCGCTCACAATGGTGAAATCAACACTGTTCGCGGTAACTTGAACTGGATGAAAGCACGTGAAGCGATTCTAGAATCAGAATTGTTCACTAAAGCTGAAATCGATATGTTGCTGCCGATTTGTCAAGAAGGCAGTTCAGATTCATCGAACTTCGATATGGCTCTAGAGTTATTGGTTCTTTCTGGGCGTAAATTGCCACATGCTCTTATGATGATGATTCCTGAAGCATGGCAAGAAAATAAAAACATGGATCCAAAACGTCGTGCGTTTTACCAATATCACGCCAACATTATGGAACCGTGGGATGGCCCTGCATCTGTATGTTTTACCGATGGTGTTACAGTAGGGGCAACTCTAGACCGAAACGGTTTACGCCCATCTCGCTATACTGTGACTAAGGACAATTTCCTCGTCATGGCATCAGAAACTGGTGCGGTTGATATCGATCCTGAGAACGTTGAGTATCGTGGTCGTCTCCAACCTGGTCGTATCTTTGTTGCCGATCTTGAAGAAGGTCGAATCATTTCTGATGATGAAGTAAAAGATTCTATCGCAAACTCGCAACCGTATGAGAAATGGGTGAAAGACAACCTACTTCGCATGCGTGAGTTACCAGATGCTGACACTGGCCACAGCCAACCAAAACCAGAACGTTTATTGCACCGTCAACAAGCGTTCGGTGTTAGCAGTGAAGAAGTTAATGACATCATTAAAACACTCGCAGCAACTGGTTATGAGCCATTAGGTTCAATGGGGGCAGACTGGCCTCTAGCGGTTTTATCGCATCAGTCTCAACATCTATCTCATTACTTTAAACAGTTATTTGCTCAGGTGACAAACCCGCCTATCGATCCGATTCGTGAGCGTATGGTAATGTCGCTGAAAACCTACATAGGTAAAGAGCAAAACCTACTTGCAGAATCACCAGCACACTGTCGTAAGGTTGAACTGGACTCTCCGGTTATTTCGAACCAAGAGCTTGAAAAACTTCGAGCTATCGATAACGAGCACCTTCAAGCGAAAACATTGGACATTGTATTCCAAGCCAATGGTGATCAAGGCAAATTGCAACGCGCCTTAAAACGTATTTGCCAATACGCAGAAGATGCAGTGACCGACGGTTACTCTATCATCCTATTAACTGACCGTTCAGCGAACTCTAACCATGCAGCTATTCCAGCGATGCTTGCTGTTGGCGCTGTACACCACCACCTTATTCGTCGTGGTTTACGTGCGAAATGTGGCATTGTTGTTGAGACTGGTGATGCTCGTGAAACGCACCACTTCGCAACACTCATTGGTTACGGTGCAAATGCAGTTAACCCATATATCGTTACTGAAACGATTGTTGATCTTCAACGTCGCAAGAAGCTCGATGCTGATACCCCTCTTAATGACTTATTCGATAACTATCGTAAAGGCGTCAATATGGGTCTGTTGAAAATATTCTCGAAAATGGGTATTTCAACATTGCAGTCATACCATGGCGCTCAGATTTTTGAAGCACTTGGAATCAGCAAATCCGTAGTAGATAAATATTTCACCGGTACTGTTTCGCGTATTCAAGGTCTAACTCTAGACGACATTGCGACGGAAGTCTTAGTCCGTCACCGTGTTGGTTACCCACTACGGGAAATCCCACTTAAAACGCTCGATGTCGGTGGTGTATATCAATGGAAACAACGTGGTGAACAGCACTTATTCAACCCTGAAACCATTAGCTTGCTGCAACAGTCGACGCGCAACAAAGACTTTGCTCAATTTAAGAAATACACAAGCGCAGTGGATACTCAAGGTGATAAAGCCGTTACATTACGTAGCCAATTGGACTTTATTAAGAATCCAGCAGGATCAATTCCGTTGGAAGATGTTGAGCCAGTAGAAAACATCCTTAAACGTTTTGCGACTGGTGCAATGTCATTTGGTTCGATTTCTCACGAAGCTCACTCCACGCTTGCAGTGGCAATGAACCGCATTGGCGCGAAGTCAAACTCTGGTGAAGGTGGTGAAGACCCTATTCGTTTCTCTCCAAAAGAGAATGGCGATTCAGAACGTTCTGCTATCAAGCAAGTTGCATCTGGACGATTTGGTGTAACGTCATACTATCTAACGAACTCTGATGAAATTCAGATTAAGATGGCTCAGGGCGCGAAACCTGGTGAAGGTGGTCAACTTCCTGGTGATAAAGTCGACGACTGGATTGGCGCGACGCGTCACTCAACCCCAGGGGTCGGACTTATTTCTCCACCACCACACCACGATATCTATTCTATCGAAGATTTAGCTCAGCTAATCTACGATTTGAAAAACGCTAACCGTGTTGGCCGAGTAAACGTCAAACTCGTTTCCGAAGCAGGCGTCGGTACTATCGCCTCTGGTGTGGCGAAAGCCAAAGCGGATGTTGTCCTGATTGCGGGTTACGACGGAGGAACAGGTGCATCACCGATGTCATCAATTCGTCATACCGGCCTTCCTTGGGAATTAGGTCTAGCAGAAACGCACCAGACACTCCTGAAAAATGGTCTGCGTAACCGTATCGTTGTCCAAGCCGATGGCCAAATGAAAACACCTCGTGATATCGCGATTGCGACGTTACTTGGTGCAGAAGAATGGGGTGTTGCAACAGCTGCTCTTGTTGTTGAAGGCTGTATCATGATGCGTAAATGTCATCAGAATACCTGTCCTGTGGGTATTGCAACTCAGAACAAGACTTTACGTGAGCGTTTTGATGGTCGTGTTGAAGATGTTGTGACCTTCTTTAATTATATGGCTGAAGGCCTACGTGAAATCATGGCTGAACTTGGTTTCCGCAGTGTTGATGAAATGGTTGGTCAAGCACATAAACTGAAAGTGCGCGATAACATCAATCACTGGAAATACCGTAACCTTGATCTTTCACCTGTTCTATACATCGAGCAAGCTCGTGCAGAAGACGGCGTGTACTGTCAGACAAATCAAAATCATGGTCTTGATGATATTCTCGACCGTAAGTTGATTGAACTTGCGACTCCAGCACTAGAGCGTGGTGAAGCGGTAAATGGTGAATTCCCTATCATCAATACCGACCGTAGTACGGGTACCATGCTGTCGAATGAAATATCGAAAGTATACAAAGACCAAGGACTACCACAGCCTCTAAATGTGAAATTCAATGGCTCTGCAGGGCAATCATTCGGAGCGTTCTTAGCGAAAGGCGTGAAGTTTGAAGTCGAAGGTGATGCCAACGATTATTGGGGTAAAGGGTTATCCGGTGGTACGATCGTTCTTTATCCTGACGCGAAATCCTCTTTAGTGGCTGAAGACAACATTGTTGTTGGTAATGTCTGTTTCTACGGTGCAACCTCTGGTGAATCCTACATCCGTGGTAAAGCTGGCGAACGTTTCTGTGTTCGAAATTCAGGTGCCAAAGTAGTAGTTGAAGGTGTCGGTGATCACGGTTGTGAATATATGACAGGTGGTATTGCGGTCATCCTTGGTTCAACTGGTCGTAACTTTGCCGCAGGTATGAGTGGTGGTATTGCTTACGTTTGGGATAAAGCTGGTGACTTCAACACCAAACTCAACCCTGAATTGGTCGACCTTGACGCGCTTGAGCAAGAAGACAAAGATCTCCTTAAAGAGATGTTAACTAAGCACGTTGAATTCACAGGAAGTGAAGTTGCACAATCATTCCTTACTAGCTTTGAAGACAACCTCAAGTCGATGGTAAAAGTTATGCCACGTGACTATAAACGTGTCCTTCTTCAACGTAAGGCAGAAGCAGCACAGCAACAACAAACGGAGGCAGTATAATGGGTAAGCCTACTGGATTTTTAGAACACGGCCGTGAACTACCAAGTAAAGTAGAACCTTCGGTACGTATTCAAGACAATAAAGAATTCGTCCTCAACAAAGAGTTTGGTAAAAAAATAAATACCCAAGCTTCTCGTTGCATGGATTGTGGTGTGCCGTTTTGTCACAACGGCTGTCCAATTGGTAACATCATTCCAGAATTCAATGACGCGGTTTATCGAGACAGTTGGGAAGAAGCTTGGGACATTCTGAGCTCGACCAATAACTTCCCTGAATTTACGGGGCGTGTGTGTCCTGCACCATGTGAAACTGCTTGTGTTCTTGGAATCAACCAAGATCCAATCACTATCTGTAACATTGAGAAAACCATCGTTGAGACTGCTTACCGTGAAGGTTATGCACAACCGAAAACGCCACGTAGCCGTACTGGAAAAACCATTGCTATCATTGGTTCTGGTCCTGCTGGTTTATCTGCTGCAGAGCAGTTAAACAGTGCTGGTCATACCGTAACTGTGTATGAGCGTGATGAAAAAGTCGGTGGCCTACTCCGTTTTGGTATTCCTGACTTTAAACTGGGAATGGATGTCATTGATCGTAAAATCAATTTGATGACTGAGGCAGGCATTAAGTTTGTTGTTAACGCTCATATCGGTGTCGACATAAATGCTCAGCAATTACGTCAAGAATACGATGTTGTATTGCTGACTGGCGGATCTACAGTTCCTCGTGATCTACCAATCCCGGGACGTGAACTCAATGGCGTTTATTTTGCGATGCAATTTTTAGGTCAAAACAATCGCCGTGCTAATAATATGGACTTAAAGACCGAAGAAATTTATGCAGAAGGTAAGCACGTAGTCGTCATCGGTGGTGGTGATACCGGCTCTGACTGTGTGGGAACGTCCAACCGTCATGGTGCAGCAAGTATCACTCAAGTTGAGATCATGCCAGTACCACCGGAAAAGCGTACTGCGAATATGCCTTGGCCTCAGTATCCAATGATTATGCGTACTTCTACTTCTCATGAAGAAGGGTGTGAGCGTCACTGGAACATTCTTACCAAAGAATTTATCAGCGACGACAATGGCAATGTTAAAGGCCTTCGTATCGCCGATATCGAATGGGAAGAAGCTGAACCAGGTGTTCGCCCTAACTTCTGTGAAATCCAAAATACGGAACGTGTTATCCCTTGTGACATGGCGTTCTTGGCTATGGGTTTCTTACACCCAGAGCCACATGGGACTCTTGCTCAACTTGACATCAAACTCGATGACCGAGGCAATGTTGCAACCAAAGATTTCCAAACCAACCAAGCGGGTGTTTTTGCCGCAGGTGACATGAGAACAGGCCAATCTTTAGTCGTACGTTGTATTAACGAAGGTCGAGAATGTGCTCGTGCTGTCGATGAATACCTAATGGGTAACACTAACTTAGAAGCGAAAGCAGATTCGTTAATGTTATCTAACTAAATGTCGACTCTGCTTGATAACTTATTAAGCGAACATTAATAGCATCACCTAAAGGTCAGTCGCTCGCGACTGACCTTTTATTTTTCCGTCTGACGGATGCTCCTAACTATAAATCCTCTATCATTTTACCTACGACTCCGCTCAGCATAAAATATTTGAGTAACACTCTCGTTAACAAATCAATAACTTATGCAACAAGTCAGCATGATTCTCTTGACGTTTTGTCACTTTAGCTCTAGCTTAGGTGGTCATGATCAGACAAGCAACTCGCATTTATACGCTCAATAAGTGCATATAAACTCAATAATAGCGAGAAATAAGAATAGTTAGTCACTTACTGTGTTATAACAGATTAGCAAAAGGAGAATTGCAATGAGGCTGTGTCATCCAAGTTTCGAACGAGACAACTGTGGGTTTGGTTTGATAGCACATATCAAAGGAAAACCAAGCCACAAACTAGTCCGAACGGCTATTTCAGGATTAGATAGAATGACGCACCGTGGCGGAATCGCTGCGGATGGGAAAACCGGTGATGGTTGTGGCTTACTGCTACAAAAACCAGACAGCTATTTTCGCATTATTGCCGAAGAAAACAGTTGGACACTGGGTAATCAGTATGCGGTTGGCATGGTGTTTTTGAGTCAAGATCCTATAAAAGCTCAAACTGCCCGTGACATCATCAACCAAGAACTAAAACAAGAGACACTAACCGTTTGTGGTTGGCGTCCTGTTCCAACCAATGACAATGTTCTCGGTCCCATTGCGCATGAGTCGCTACCAGACATTCAACAAGTTTTTATTACCGCTCCTGCAGGTTGGAGAGATCGAGATATTGAACGCCGCCTTTATGTTGCTAGAAGACGAATAGAAAAGCGTATCACCGACGACTCTGATTTCTATATATGCTCCCTATCCACTCAAGTCATTGTTTATAAAGGACTCTGCTTACCTGCGGACTTACCACGTTTTTACCTTGATCTCGCCGATCTGCGTATGGAGTCGTCGATCTGTTTGTTCCATCAACGCTTCTCAACCAATACTCAACCCCGCTGGCCTTTAGCGCAACCATTTCGCTATTTAGCCCACAATGGTGAAATCAATACCATTGAAGGAAACCGAGAATGGGCACGGGCTCGTGGCTATAAATTTGCGTCTCCTCTGATTCCAGACTTGCAAACCGCAGCACCGTTCGTGAATGAAATAGGCTCCGATTCTTCGAGCTTGGATAACATGCTCGACCTCTTTTTAGCGGGCGGTATGGACTTATTTAGAGCAATGAGAATGTTGGTTCCACCTGCATGGCAAAATCACCCAGATATGGATCCTGAACTTCGCGCGTTTTACGACTTTAACTCAAAACATATGGAACCATGGGATGGTCCAGCAGGAATCGTGTTATCTGATGGTCGTTATGCCGCCTGTAACCTCGATCGAAATGGCTTACGCCCTGCGCGCTATGTGATTACAAAAGACAATCTGATTACCATCGCCTCTGAAGTTGGAATTTGGAACTACGCTCCCGATGAAATCGCAACAAAAGGTCGTGTCGGCCCTGGTGAGTTATTTGTCATTGATACCAAACTAGGTAAAATTTGGCAATCCGGTGAAATTGATAATGAACTCAAATCACGTCACCCATATCAAGAGTGGATGACAAATAACGTTCATCAATTAACGCCTTTTGCCCAGTTGGACGATACGCTCATCGGACAAACAAACCTTTCGGTGGAAGAGCTAAAAGTCTATCAAAAGCAATTTGCTATGAGCAACGAAGAGATAGATCAAGTATTGCGAGTTCTTGGCGACATGGGACAAGAAGCAGTCGGTTCAATGGGCGATGACACACCAATGGCGGTATTGTCTTCGAAAGAGCGCTTAATCACCGATTACTTCCGCCAGAAATTTGCTCAAGTAACGAACCCACCGATTGATCCGTTACGCGAAAAACACGTCATGTCTTTGGCCACGAGCATTGGCCAAGAGATGAATGTCTTTAATGAAACCGATGGCCATGCTCATCGAGTTACATTTGATTCACCAGTATTAATGTACTCCGATATGCGCCAGTTGTTGCGCCTCGATAACGAACATTACCAAAATACCATTCTCGATATTAATTTTGATCCCAATGAAAAAGATTTAAAACAAGCGATCTTAGATATTTGTGACCAAGCTGAACAGGTCGTTCGAGAAGGGACCGTGCTACTCGTTTTATCTGATCGAGATATAACCAAGGACAAGCTCCCGATTCCTGCCGCTATGTTAGTGGGCGCTGTTCATTCTCGCTTAGTGAATACTCAACTACGTTGTGACGCTAATATCGTGGTTGAAACCGCAACCGCACGCGATCCTCATCAATTTGCGGTACTTATCGGATTTGGCGCTACCGCTGTATACCCGTATTTAGCGTATGAAGTACTTGGAAAAATGGTCGCTGACGGTTTAATCGAAAAAAGCTATCGCGATGTGATGCAAAACTACCAATACGGCATCAACAAAGGACTGTTTAAAATCATGTCCAAGATGGGCATTTCAACTGTCGCTTCCTACCGATGCTCACGCCTGTTTGAAGCGATAGGTTTGAGCCAAGATCTAGTCGATCTCTGCTTTAGTGGTGTGACAACTCGAATAGAAGGCGCCACATTCTCTGATTTCCAACAAGATATGAGTAACTTATCGCGTAAAGCATGGGCAACTCGAAAACTGATTGAACATGGCGGGTTACTCAAATATGTCCATGGTGGTGAGTATCACGTCTACAACCCAGATGTGGTCAGTACTTTGCAAAAGGCCGTACAAACTGGCGAACCGACTGACTACACTACTTATGCGGCTCAAGTAAACCAGCGACCAGTTTCAATGCTGCGAGATCTATTTAGCCTGAGTTCAAGTACCTCGCCAATTCCATTGGAGCAAGTCGAAGCATCTAAAGCACTCTTCAGACGCTTTGATTCAGCGGCTATGTCGATCGGTGCACTAAGCCCAGAAGCACACCAAGCTCTTGCAACGGCGATGAACCGTATTGGCGGTTACTCTAACTCTGGAGAAGGTGGAGAAGACCCGGCTCGATTTGGTACTGAGCGTAACTCTCGAATTAAGCAAGTTGCCTCTGGTCGATTTGGCGTCACACCACACTACTTAATAAATGCTGATGTATTGCAGATTAAGGTCGCTCAAGGTGCAAAACCTGGCGAAGGTGGACAGCTACCAGGCCATAAAGTCACAGCAGAAATAGCCAAACTTCGTCACTCAGTACAAGGTGTCACGCTCATATCACCGCCACCACACCATGATATTTATTCGATAGAAGACCTCTCTCAGCTGATCTTCGATCTTAAGCAAGTAAACCCAAATGCATTAATATCGGTCAAATTAGTGTCTGAGCCGGGAGTTGGAACCATTGCAACCGGCGTGGCTAAAGCGTACGCAGATTTAATCACGATATCCGGTTACGACGGAGGCACCGCTGCGAGCCCACTAACATCGGTGAAATACGCGGGGTGTCCTTGGGAACTTGGTTTAGCAGAAACACAACAAGCCTTAGTTGCCAATGGATTACGCCACAAAATACGTCTTCAAGTTGATGGCGGCTTAAAAACTGGCCTCGACGTCGTAAAAGGCGCGATATTAGGCGCTGAAAGCTTTGGTTTCGGTACCGGGCCAATGGTCGCAATGGGGTGTAAGTTCCTTAGGATTTGCCACCTCAATAACTGCGCAACCGGCGTGGCCACTCAAGATGAAACCTTGCGCAAAGAGTACTTTAAGGGTCTACCAGATATGGTAATTAACTACTTTACTGGTATTGCTGAAGAAGTACGTGGTTATCTGGCTCAGCTTGGCGTCGAGAAACTGACTGACCTTATCGGCCGAACTGATTTACTCGAAGTGCTAGAAGGCAATACAGCCAAACAACGTAAGTTAGACCTTTCTGCTATCTTGGAGAAACCGGTCTCGAAACATCATTTACCGATGTTTTGCACCGAGCCAAATATCCCGTTTGATAAAGGGTTGCTCAATCAAAAAATCGTCGAAGATGCCACTCAAGCGATTGACGCTCAGCACACTGCCGATTTCTATTACAACATCATCAATACCGATCGTTCGGTCGGCGCACGGATATCGGGTGAAGTGGCTAAACGTTATGGGAATGCAGGGGTTGCTTCATCACCAATTAAGCTCCATTTTGAAGGTACTGCAGGACAATCTTTCGGAGTTTGGAATGCCGGGGGGATCGAACTCTATCTGACTGGTGATGCAAACGACTATGTTGGTAAAGGCATGGCTGGGGGGAAAATTGTTATCCACCCTCATCAAGGAACGGCATTTAAGTGTAATGACGCCACGATTATGGGTAACACCTGTTTATACGGCGCAACTGGCGGAAAACTGTTTGCCGCTGGGACTGCCGGCGAACGTTTTGGTGTTCGAAACTCTGGCACCATAGCCGTAATCGAAGGCGCTGGTGATAATGCATGTGAATACATGACAGGCGGAATTGTCGCAATTCTTGGCGCAACTGGCGTAAACTTCGGTGCAGGTATGACCGGAGGGTTTGCTTATGTACTCGATCAAAATGGTGATTTTGCCGGACGAGTCAACAACGAATCTGTCGAAGCACTCTCATTAGAAGATCTCTATATTCATCAAGAGCACTTACGTGGCTTGATCGCAGAGCATTTAGAAGAAACACAATCTGAATACGCTGAAATGATTTTAGCAAATTTCGATGATTGGATTCCCAAGTTCTACCTAATCAAACCTCAAGCCGCAGAATTAAGCACACTACTTGGCCACCAAAGCCGCAGTGCTGCTGAACTTCGCGTCCAAGCTCAATAAATAGAAGGAGTTTTTTGATGAGCCAGAATGTATACCAATTTATTGATGTGAGTCGCGTGGATCCGGCTAAAAAACCGCTAACGATTCGAAAAATTGAATTTGTTGAAATTTACGAGCCCTTTACTAAACAACAGGCATCTGCACAGGCCGATCGATGTTTAGATTGCGGTAACCCTTATTGTGAATGGAAATGTCCAGTTCATAACTATATTCCTCAGTGGCTGAAACTGGCCAATGAGGGACGAATTATTGAAGCAGCAGAGCTTTCTCATCAAACCAACAGCCTGCCTGAGGTCTGTGGCCGAGTCTGTCCGCAAGATCGCTTGTGTGAAGGCTCTTGTACCCTAAATGATGATTTTGGAGCTGTCACCATCGGAAATGTTGAAAAGTACATTACCGATAAAGCATTTAAGATGGGCTGGAAACCCGATATGTCTCATGTGACTTTCACTGATAAGAAAGTCGCAATTATTGGAGCAGGCCCAGCAGGACTCGCGGCAGCAGATGTCTTAGTTCGCAATGGCGTTCGTCCTGTGGTCTATGATCGTTACCCTGAGATCGGTGGACTGCTTACATTTGGGATACCATCATTTAAACTTGAAAAAGACGTGATGACCAACCGCCGTCGCATATTCGAAGAAATGGGCGTAGAGTTCAAGTTAGGTATAGAAGTCGGTAAAGATATCGAACTTCAAGCCTTGATTGACTCTTATGATGCCGTTTTCTTGGGCGTTGGCACGTACAAAAATATGCGTGCAGGTTTGGAAAATGAAGACGCATCTGGGGTATATGATGCGTTGCCATTCTTGGTTTCAAACACCTATCGAGTTATGGATCTTGATACTCAAGAACCTTTTATTGATATGGCAGATAAAAAAGTGGTTGTGCTTGGTGGTGGTGATACGGCAATGGACTGCGTCCGTACATCAATCCGTCAAGGTGCATCGAACGTTATTTGTGCTTATCGCCGTGATGAAGCGAACATGCCGGGTTCTCGCCGTGAAGTGAAAAATGCAAAAGAAGAAGGCGTGAATTTTATGTTTAACCTTCAACCTTTAGGCATTGAAGTTGATGCTCACAACAAGGTCGTTGGCGTTAAAGTTGTCAAAACAGCGTTAGGTGAACCAGATGAAGCTGGTCGTCGTCGTCCTGAGCCAGTAAAAGGTAGCGAACATATTCTTGAAGCCGATGCGGTTATTATGGCATTTGGTTTTCAACCTCACGCGATGCCCTGGCTTGAGCCTTTTGGTGTGAAATGTGACCAATGGGGACGTATCTCTGCTCCGCTCACTCAAGAGTTCCCATTTCAAACGAGCAATGAAAAAATCTTTGCTGGAGGTGACGCAGTAAGAGGATCCGATCTTGTTGTCACTGCTATCGATGAAGGACGAAAAGCCGCGGATGGTATCTTAGATTACCTCCAAATCTAACCATAAAATTAGCCTTGGGTGCCTAGTACCCAAGGCTAAATAATATTCAATTTATCAACAAGTAACCGCCCTTTAGGCTTTATATCCACTCTAATTGACCCAATCTCCTTTCTCAAAATTCAAAATAGCGCCGAGAGTAGTCCACTAACAAATTTCCGTGCTAAACTTCCTCTAACAATACGCTCAAATTAAACACAAAGAGAACATTATGAAGATCGGTATTATCGGCGCAATGGAACAAGAAGTCGCAATTCTAAAGTCAGCCATGGAGAACCTTTCGGAAACAACGAAAGCAGGTGCAAACTACTTTTCCGGTCAAATAGATGGTGTTGATGTTGTACTACTGCAATCTGGAATTGGAAAGGTTTCTGCGGCGCTTGGTACTACGCTATTGATTGATAACTACCAACCTGATGTCATTATTAATACGGGTTCCGCCGGTGGATTTGCATCGTCTCTTACTATGGGAGATGTTGTCATTTCATCTGAAGTTCGTCATCACGATGCTGATGTGACCGCATTTGGCTATGAGATTGGACAAATGGCCGGACAGCCAGCCGCTTTTATGGCAGACGAAAAACTCATAAGCGTAGCTGAGCAGGCTGTTAAGCAGACAGAAGACCGTCACGCAGTTAAAGGACTAATTTGCACCGGAGATGTCTTTGTTTGTACGCCCGATAAACAAGCTTTTATTCGCCAAAACTTCCCGAATGCGATAGCCGTTGAAATGGAAGCCTCCGCCATCGCTCAGACTTGTCATCAATTTAACGTTCCATTTGTTGTTGTTCGCGCTATCTCGGATGTCGCTGACAAAGAATCCCCGATGTCATTCGATGAATTTTTACCCCTCGCCGCTCAAAGCTCATCAGAGATGGTGCTAAAAATGATTTCGCTATTAAAATAATCAATCTATCACGAGGGATAAATGAGCGAACAACTGATCGACATCCTTACCACGTTTAGTCCACTAATTGTTATGTGGGCGGCGGTGCTTGCGAATCTAGCTCTCCCTATCCCTTATGCTGCTCACCCTGCAAGGGTATGGTATCAATTTGCCCAGTTGCTCGCTTCTAAAGTTAATTTGCACCGTAGTTATCAACAAGATTTGATCTCTGGGACCCTGGCTTGTGGGCTAATGCTCTTTCCTGCGTTTGTCTTACTTTTAGCAATAAAGACCCTTGCTTGGGAGCCCCACTACTTTGAATTTGCATTGCTATTATTAGCTCTAGACTGGCGTCATCAACTTCAGCTCGCTAACAAAATAGGTCAGTTTCTTAGCCAAGAAGATAAAGACAATGCTCGATTAGAGTTATCCCCTTTACTGAACCGTCAAGTAACAACACTTTCAATTGTTGGGTTAGGAAAAGCGACCTGTGAAACATTGCTTTCGGGTCATAGTCGACAAGTGATTAGCGTACTATTTTGGTTTGGAGTAAGTGGTGGAATCGGTGCATTCATTTACCGCCTTGCGTGTGAACTACATCGTGCTTGGTCACCTTCTAGAACGGAGTTTCGCCCCTTTGGTTTAGCATCTACTCGCTTGGTCTTGGTGCTAGAATGGCTACCTTTGCGCTTATTTTTAGTATTGACTCTTCTAGGTAAGAACAGTAAAACGATACTGCAACAAGCAAAAACTCAAACGCTAGGTTGGCCTTCTCCTAATCAAGGGTGGCTACTCGCTATTGTTGGTCACAAATTGCAACTAGCAATGGGCGGGCCCGCAATTTACCAAAATAAAAAAATGGTTCGAGCCAAACTAGGC
This sequence comes from Vibrio phycocola, assembly GCF_054404255.1. NCBI lineage: Bacteria > Pseudomonadati > Pseudomonadota > Gammaproteobacteria > Vibrionales > Vibrionaceae > Vibrio > Vibrio phycocola. The sequence continues at coordinate 177,446 of NZ_JBTAMQ010000005.1, read as the reverse complement.
GGACGAATTGCCCCATCAGCAATTCATATTTCACAGGTAATGAAACTGCTTAACCAAAGAACACTTTATTGGTTGGCAATACAAAGTATCATTATAGCTCTCATCTGTTTGGTACCTCATGCATAAACTCATCTTTATTTTAACTCTATTTGCAACTCAATCAGCCGTTGCTAACCAATATCAACGTATTATTACCCTTGCCCCTCATGCTACCGAGTTAGCATTTTCTGCGGGATTAGGGGATAAAATTATAGCGGTAAGCGCGCACAGTGATTACCCAGAAGAGGCACATAATCTAGAAAAAGTCGCCAGTTATCAAGGTATCAAGTTAGAGCGTATTCTTGCTCTCAATCCCGACCTCGTTATCTCATGGCCCGCAGGCAACCCAATGAGAGAACTCGAAAAGCTCGAAAAGCTAGGGGTGGAAGTCTATAAATCTCAAGTAACCACCATCGACTCCATCGCCGATAGTATCGATAAACTCAGTCAATACGCTGATGATCCATCGATTGGTCAACGCAATGCTCAAAAGTTTCGCGATCAACTGCTGTTACTTAAACAAGAGTATCAACACAAACCGAAAGTAAATTACTTTTATCAATTGAGTGAAAAGCCGATCATTACGGTGGCGCAAGATAACTGGCCCAGCGAAGTATTTCGTTTTTGCGGCGGTGTTAATATTTTCGAAACAAGCTCTGCTCCCTACCCTCAAGTCGGTATCGAACAAGTGGTACTAGGAAAACCAGACGCCATTTTTACCTCTCGTCATGCAATGGAAAATGGGGACATGTGGTTTGATTGGAGCACAATACCCGCTGTTAAAAACCAACATATCTGGATGCTCAATGCGGATTGGATTAACCGTCCAACGCCACGAACGTTAAACGCCATTACTCAGGTGTGTGAGTACTTAGACGTAGTACGTGAAAGCCACTAACACTTAGCATAACTTTTTTGTACAATGCGGCCTCGTTATTATTTCCCTTTAGGCTTCTAAAGAAGCGGAATCACCATGCTACTTTATATAATCGATTTATTTGGAACGGCTATATTTGCCATCTCAGGTGTTCTCCTTGCTGGCCGATTGCGTATGGACCCTTTCGGTGTCATCGTTCTAGCGAGTGTTACGGCGGTTGGTGGTGGGACCATACGTGATATTGCCTTAGGTGCAACTCCCGTATTTTGGATCACGGATACTAGCTATCTTTGGGTCATCATTACAACTTGCATACTTACAATGTTTTTTGTCCGTCGGCCTAAGCGTTTGCCATGGTGGATCCTACCAGTGTGTGATGCAATAGGGCTTTCAGTATTCGTTGGTCTTGGGGTAGAAAAAGCACTTACCTATCAAGATTCATATATGGTTGCGGTCGTCATGGGCGTAATCACAGGCTGTGGTGGTGGTATTATTCGAGACATACTTGCACGAGAAGTACCTATGGTTCTCAGAAGTGAAGTATACGCGACCGCATGTATTGTTGGCGGAGTATTCCACACCACGGCATTGGCGCTAGACTTTCATCAGCATGTCGCTATTTTAGCAGGGCTCATTTCAACGCTGTTAATTCGCTTGTGTGCCATTCGCTGGCATTTATCCTTACCTAACTTCAATTTCAATCACTAACTTTACTTTCATACCGTTATCGTTCGAGTCGAGCTCTGGTCACCAACAATAACTCAATAATAAAAAAGCCCGCTACGAATAGCGGGCTCAATATTTTTTATACCGTCTAACTTACTGAAAAGAACTCTTACGCTTCGTTTTCCAGTACTTTAGCATGCATTTCTTGAACAGATACAACCGATGCTTTTGGATCAGAGGTATGAGCCATACAAGTAGCAAATGCGGCATTTAATGTCGTGGTGTAATTGACTTTTTGAGCCAATGCGCCACGACGCAGTACTTTAGAGTCCTCAATCGCTTGACGACCAGAAGCGGTATTAATGATGTAGGTGTATTCTTTGTTCTTAATGCGATCCAAAATATGAGGACGGCCTTCATGAACTTTGTTCACCAAGCGAGGATTAATTCCCGCTTCACCAAGTACCACTGCAGTGCCGTGAGTTGCATCAAGTTGATAACCCAGTTCAACAAGTTGCTTCGCTAAATCAGCAACACGATGGCGATCGCCTTCACGTACTGAAATTAACGCACGGCCACCTTCTGGATAGACACTTCCACAACCAAGCTCTGCTTTAGAGAAGGCCTCAGCAAATGTAGTACCTACGCCCATAACTTCACCTGTCGAACGCATTTCTGGCCCCAATAATGGGTCAACGCCAGGGAATTTATTAAATGGAAGAACCACTTCTTTTACAGAGAAGTACGGTGGAATAATTTCCTTCGTAAAGCCTTGCTCTGCTAATGATTGGCCAGCCATTACTCGAGCGGCAATCTTCGCCAAAGGTGCTCCAGTTGCTTTAGATACAAATGGGACAGTACGAGCTGCACGTGGGTTAACTTCGATAAGATAAACTTCGTTATCTTTAACCGCAAATTGGGTATTCATCAAGCCACGAACGCCAAGTTCAAATGCGAGTTTCTCAACTTGTTGACGCATCTCATCTTGCATTTCTTTACTTAATGTATGTGGTGGCAGTGAACATGCTGAGTCACCAGAATGAACCCCTGCTTGCTCGATATGCTCCATAATACCGCCAATCACAACACGCTCACCATCGCAGATAGCATCAATATCGACTTCAACGGCATCGTCCAAGAAACGGTCAAGAAGCACTGGAGATTCATTAGATACGCTTACTGCTTCATTGAAGTAGCGACGTAAATCTTGCTCGTCATAAACGATTTCCATTGCACGGCCACCTAACACATACGATGGACGAACAACTAATGGGAAGCCAATTTCTTTCGACTTCTCAATTGCCTGCTCCATGGCTGTAACAGTAGCATTTTCTGGCTGTTTCAACTCTAAGCGCTCAACAGCACTTTGGAAACGTTCACGGTCTTCTGCTCGGTCGATAGCATCAGGACTAGTACCAATGATTGGAACACCTGCAGCTTCAAGCGCACGTGCCAATTTCAATGGTGTTTGACCACCATATTGAACGATAACACCCGTTGGCTTTTCAACTCGAGCAATCGCCAATACGTCTTCTAACGTTACTGGTTCAAAGTACAAACGATCGGAAGTATCGTAATCTGTTGAAACTGTCTCAGGGTTACAGTTAACCATGATAGTTTCATAACCATCTTCACGTAGAGCAAGTGAAGCATGTACACAGCAGTAATCGAACTCAATACCTTGACCGATGCGGTTAGGACCACCACCAAGTACCATGATTTTCTTTTTATCTGACGGCTGTGATTCACACTCTTCATCATATGATGAATACATGTAAGCAGTGTCCGAAGAGAATTCTGCAGCACACGTATCCACACGCTTAAATACAGGGTGAATATCAAATTGATCGCGAATTCGACGAATTTCAGATTCAGCTACACCAAGTAACTTGGACAATCGAGCATCCGCAAAACCTTTGCGCTTAATTTTACGCAATACATCCGCAGTGAGACCTGCAAAACCACCGGCTTTTATTTCTTGTTCAATCTTAATAATGTCTTCGATCTGAACCAAGAACCAACGATCTATTTCAGTAAGCTGGAAGATATCATCAACACTCATGCCAGCACGGAATGCGTCACCAACGTACCAAATACGTTCTGCACCCGCTTCTTTAAGCTCTTTACGAATACGAGAAATTGCATCGTCGTCATTTAAGTCGACCATTTCATCGAAACCAGTCGCTCCTACTTCAAGACCACGTAGTGCTTTATGCAGTGACTCTTGTTGGTTACGACCAATAGCCATAACCTCACCAACAGACTTCATTTGCGTCGTCAAACGGTCGTTAGCACCTGCAAATTTTTCAAAGTTAAAGCGAGGAATCTTAGTGACAACATAGTCAATCGTTGGCTCGAATGATGCAGGTGTTGCTCCACCGGTAATATCATTCATCAATTCATCAAGGGTGAAACCAACCGCTAATTTTGCAGCCACTTTTGCAATTGGGAATCCAGTTGCTTTTGATGCCAATGCTGAAGAACGAGAGACACGAGGGTTCATCTCAATGATAACCAAACGACCATCAGCAGGGTTAACACCAAACTGTACGTTTGAACCACCAGTTTCAACACCGATTTCACGTAGAACAGCCAATGACGCATTACGCATCACTTGATATTCTTTATCCGTTAACGTTTGAGCTGGAGCAACGGTAATTGAATCACCAGTGTGAATGCCCATAGGATCAAAGTTTTCGATTGAACATACGATGATACAGTTGTCGTTCTTATCACGAACCACTTCCATCTCATATTCTTTCCAACCGATTAACGACTCATCGATTAAAAGTTCATTGGTTGGAGAAAGCTCTAAACCACCAGAACAGATTGTTTCGAATTCCTCACGGTTATAAGCAATACCGCCACCTGATCCACCCATGGTGAATGAAGGACGAATGATACATGGGAAGCCTACTTTCTCGAGCACAGCATAGGCTTCATCCATGGTTTTAGCAGTATCAGCACGTGGACACTCTAAACCAATAGACTTCATTGCCTTATCAAAGCGAGAGCGGTCTTCTGCCTTATCAATTGCATCAGCAGTAGCACCGATCATTTCAACGCCAAACTCTTCAAGCACACCGCGGCTATCAAGCTCAAGAGCACAGTTCAATGCCGTTTGGCCACCCATTGTCGGGAGTACTGCATCTGGGCGTTCTTTTTCAATGATTCGACGAACCACTTCCCATTGAATAGGTTCAATATAAGTTGCATCCGCCATTTCTGGATCAGTCATGATGGTTGCTGGATTCGAGTTAACGAGAATAACTCGATAACCTTCTTCACGAAGTGCTTTACAAGCTTGCGCACCTGAATAGTCAAACTCACAAGCCTGACCGATAACAATAGGACCAGCACCTAGGATTAGGATGCTTTTTATGTCAGTACGTTTTGGCATTATCTACTACTCCGATTAAGCGCTATGTTGCTTGATAAGTTCAATAAAGTGATCAAATAACGGTGCCGCATCGTGCGGTCCAGGACTTGCTTCAGGGTGGCCTTGGAAACTAAATGCTGGTTTGTCCGTACGATGAATACCTTGTAGTGAACCATCGAATAGGGATTTATGCGTTGCTCTCAAGTTTGAAGGTAAAGTTGCTTCATCAGCTGCGAATCCATGGTTTTGAGAAGTAATCATCACAACGTCTCTATCCAAGTCTTTAACTGGGTGGTTAGCACCATGATGGCCAAACTTCATTTTTATGGTGTTTGCACCAGATGCTAGAGCAAGAATTTGATGACCTAAACAAATACCAAACAATGGTAACCCTTTGTCTAAGAATACCTTAGTTGCTTCAATAGCATAGGTACAAGGTTCTGGATCACCAGGGCCATTAGATAAGAAGACACCATCAGGGTTTAAGGCTAATACTTCTTCTGCTGGTGTTTGTGCTGGCACAACAGTCAGGCGACATCCACGATCAACCAACATACGTAAGATGTTGCGTTTTGCGCCAAAGTCATACGCGACAACGTGGAACGGCAACTCTTTATCTTCTGCTGGCTGAGGTAATCCACCAGTTAACGTCCATGAACCTTGTTTCCAGTCATAAGCTTCTTTAGTTGTCACGACTTTCGCAAGATCCATTCCTTTTAAACCAGGAAACTCTTTCGATTTTGCCAATGCGAGCGCTTCATCCAGGTTATCTCCAGCCATTACACAGCCGTTTTGAGAGCCTTTTTCTCTTAAGATACGAGTAAGCTTACGCGTATCAATATCGGCGATTCCGACAATATTTCTCGCTTCTAAATACTCGGACAAGCTCTGTTCACTGCGAAAGTTTGACGCAATAAGAGGCAAGTCACGAATGACAAGACCTTGAGCATGAATAGCAGAGGACTCTTCATCTTCGCTATTAGTCCCAGTATTACCAATGTGGGGATACGTTAATGTAACGATCTGTTGTGAATAGGAAGGATCAGTGAGGATTTCTTGATACCCGGTCATTGAGGTATTAAAAACAACTTCCCCGACGGATGTTCCATCGGCTCCGATGGACGTTCCGTGGAAAACCGTCCCATCTTCTAGGACTAACAGTGCTGACTTACTCAAGACAACCTCCAGAATAAAAATGCATAAATATGAGATTAAACTGCAAATTTGCCTTCCTTTAGGCTATAAAACTGAGTAAATAGCTATTTCGGACAAATTGGATGCATTCTAAAGATTGCTGTGATTTGTGTCAACGTTTAGAGGAGAGTTAAATTACACTTTTGGCGCATTAACTAAGGAAAGGGTTTATAACATATAAAATTGATATGAATACTCATCAATTTCTAAGTAATAAGACTAAATTTGAATAATTATCCGAGTGATAACTCTCAAATTAAGTTTTTTTAAAAAAGTTACTCAAGCAAACGATACCTAGATAGAGTTTATAGCTAGTTTTACTCACTTCGTAATAAAAAAAACACCAAAGCAACATAAATAAAACTAAATAATGAAAAAAACAGCAATATTGACCGAAAATAAATGAAAAAAAAGAGAACTAAAACTAATGCGCCAAGAGGACTTGGCGCAATCAATAGAACTTACAGGCGATCTAAATCTAATACTTCACTCATAGTATAGAAGCCAGCAGGTTTACTGTTTAACCAAACCGCTGCTTTTATTGCACCATTGGCAAATGTCATACGATCAGTTGCTTTGTGAGTTATTTCAACGCGCTCGCCAATATCAGCAAACATTGCAGTGTGTTCACCTATAATGTCACCTGCTCGAATGGTTGCAAAACCAATTTCTTCTCGGCTGCGTTCACCGGTGATACCTTCTCGAGCTGTCACGGCAACATCGCTCAATTTATTTCCCATGGCATCAGCAATTGCTTCTCCCATACCAAGCGCAGTCCCTGATGGCGCATCTACTTTATGACGATGATGAGCTTCAACGATTTCAATATCACAGTAATCACCCATTACTTTGGCGGCTTTTTCTAATAACTTAAACACAAGGTTAACCCCAACACTATAATTGGGGGCCATTACAATTGAGATCTCTTTAGCGGCTTCATCAATCTGATTTTTTTCAGCTTCAGTAAAACCAGTCGTGCCAATCACTAACTTTTTATTGTGTTTTTTACACAGCTCGATATTTGCTAAAGTATTTTGTGGCGCGGTAAAATCGACAATAACATCGAAGTTATTTATCACCGATTCCAAATCATCGACAACGGCAACATCAAAACGACCTTCACCACATAATTCACCAGCATCAACGCCAATTAACGAAGACTCTGAGCGCTCTGAACCAGCACCCACTGTCGCGTCTTTATTGTGGTGAGTCGCTTTTACAAGATTACGTCCCATGCGGCCCGCTGCACCCGCAATTGCAATTCTTACCATTAATTCATTCTCCGTTGTTGTTTTGTTCGCATCTGTAGGCGATATCATTTTTTGCGTTACAATAAACTACCAATAAAGCCTATCATTGGCTAGCTCAAACTTAGACTGAAAACTGATTGATAACTTGTTCGACAATCGGTCGGTTTGCTTCTGGAAATTCAAAATCGGCTAAAGTGCTAACGCTGACCCATTGACCCTGTTGCCCTTCTCTTCCATAGGGCTCATTGACGAACTCAGTTACACAAATAAAGTCAAAGTGCAGTGACTTATCTGGATAGTCATAATCGAATTGATGGAACAAATGTTGCCGAGTAACCTCAATTCCAATCTCTTCATTCAATTCACGAACGACCGCTTGTTCAACCGACTCATTAACTTCAACCTTGCCACCGGGAAATTCCCAAAATCCACCTTTATGAACGTGGTCTGGGCGCTTCGTTATAAATATCTGGCTCTTATCTGGATTAAGTATAATCGCTGCAACAATATGAACTCTTTTCATTTCGATACCATTTTCGCATATTAAGTAAAGTAGGACTGTAAGAGTGTACTGCCCATAAAAAACCGCCTCTATAATAGAAGCGGTTTGAGTAATTAGACAGTACTGATTTAAGAAATTTTACCGTGGCATTGCTTATATTTCTTGCCACTTCCACATGGGCATGGATCGTTTCTTCCAACTTTTTTCACTTCATTCACCACTGTTTTAGGCGTAACAGGAGCTTCACTATCATCAAGTATATTTTCACTTGCAGCATGATTAGTTTGAGCCATACGTGCTGCCGCCTCTGCTTGGGCACGACGCTGCTCTTCCATGCGGTCTACTTCTTCAGGTTTTTGAACCTGCACTTTCGACAAAATTGAAATAACATCAAACTTTAATGTTTCAAGCAATTCTTCAAACAGTTCAAATGACTCTCGCTTATACTCCTGCTTAGGGTTTTTCTGAGCATAACCGCGTAGATGAATCCCTTGACGAAGGTGATCCATTGCCGCCAAGTGCTCCTTCCATAACGTATCAAGCGTTTGCAGCATGACCGACTTTTCAAAGTTACGAATAACTTGTGCTCCGACGATATCTTCTTTTTCTTGATAAACCGTTACTGCACTTTCAATAATGCGTTCACGCAACACTTCTTCATAAAGATTGTCATCATCATCTAACCAAGTTTGAATTGGCAACTCAAGATTAAAGTCATTCTTTAGTCGTTCTTCTAGGCCTGTAATATCCCACATGTCTTCTAGAGACTGTGGTGGAATAAATTCATCGATGATCGAGTTGTACACATCCAAGCGATTTAGCTTGAGCATGTCCATAATATCATCAGCTTCCATCAATTCATCACGAAGCTCATAAACCACTTTACGCTGATCATTCGCAACATCATCATACTCAAGAAGTTGCTTACGAATATCGAAGTTTCTTCCTTCTACTTTACGTTGCGCTTTTTCGATTGAGCGCGAAAGCATCTTACTTTCAATCGCCTCACCTTCATCCATACCACTCTGAATCAAGTTCGCCATGCGATCAGATGTAAAGATTCGCAACAACGAGTCTTCCATAGAAAGGTAAAAGCGAGATGAACCAGCATCACCCTGACGACCAGAACGACCACGAAGCTGGTTATCAATACGACGAGACTCATGACGTTCTGTACCAATAATATGTAAACCACCAGAGGCGAGTACTTGATCATGAACTTGTTGCCAATCAGCTTTAATTTTTGCTATCTGATCATCTGTTGGGTTATTCAACTCAGCAACTTTCATTTGCCAATTGCCGCCCAACATTATATCGGTACCACGTCCTGCCATGTTAGTTGCAATCGTGACCGCGCCAGGAGTACCAGCACTAGCAACAATTTCAGCCTCTTTTTCATGGAACTTAGCATTCAATACGTTGTGTTTGACTTTCGCTTTTTTCAAAGCATCCGATAGGAGTTCAGATTTCTCAATCGATACCGTACCAACAAGTATTGGTTGACCATTTTCAACACGTTCACGAATATCGTTAATAATCGCCGCGAACTTCTCTGGCTCAGTACGATATACCATATCAGGCATATCATCACGGACCATTGGTTTATTCGTCGGAATAACAACCGTATCCAAACCATAAATTGATTGAAATTCAAACGCTTCAGTATCGGCTGTTCCTGTCATACCAGACAGTTTATTGTATAGACGGAAATAATTCTGGAAGGTTATCGAAGCTAGAGTTTGGTTCTCATTTTGAATTTTCACTCCTTCTTTTGCTTCTACTGCTTGGTGCAAACCATCAGACCAGCGACGACCTTGCATCGTACGTCCGGTGTGTTCATCAACAATAACAACCTCACCTTGCTCAGATACGATGTAATCGACATTTCGCTCAAAAAGCACATGAGCACGAAGCGCGTTATTCACATGATGAAGCAAACTAATATTCGCAGGTGAATATAGCGTATCACCTTCAGTCATTAACTTATTTGTCACCAACAGTTCTTCAACGAACTCTTGACCTGTTTCCGTTAAATATACTTGCTTAGCTTTCTCATCTAACGTGTAGTGCCCCGTACCTCGATACTCTTCTGAATCCTCTTCATCTTGTAATTCTAGACTTGGAATCAACACATTAATCTTGGTATAGAGTTCAGAGCTATCTTCAGCTGGACCTGAAATGATCAAAGGAGTTCTGGCTTCATCAATTAAGATAGAATCAACTTCATCCACAATCGCGAAGAAACGGTCATGTTGAAAACGGTCTTCTTTACGTAACGCCATATTATCGCGTAAATAATCGAAGCCAAATTCATTGTTAGTACCATAAAGAATATCGGATTGGTATGCCGCTTGTTTTTCTTGTGGTGGAATATTTGGAATATTCACCCCCACAGTCATGCCTAAGAATTCAAACAGAGGGCGGTTCGTCTCCGCATCACGTTTAGCAAGGTAATCGTTGACAGTAACAACGTGCACACCTTTGCCAGGCAAAGCATTTAAATATGCTACGAGAGTTGCGGTAAGAGTTTTACCTTCACCTGTTCGCATTTCTGCAATTTTACCTGAATTCAAAACCATGCCACCAATAAGCTGGACATCGAAATGACGCATGCCAAATACACGCTTAGATGCTTCGCGTACAGTAGCAAACGCTTCTGGTAATAATTTATCGAGATCTTCACCTTGTTCTAAACGCTGACGAAACTCTACAGTTTTCGCTTTTAATTCTTCATCTGAGAGCGCTTCAAAACTTGGTTCAAAACTATTTATTTGCTTAACAATTTTTTTAAGGTTGCGCAGTGTTCTATCATTGCGGCTACCTATAACTTTGGTCAGTAGCTTAGTTATCATTTACTTGGAATCTCTCTCTTTGTGATCATGGATGATCAATACTTCGCCTTTCACTATGTCGAACTTTCAACTAAGTGTACTGAACGTATTCAACTGAGGTTTAATATTGTGGCGCAACTTGTTAATTTCAAGTTCAAACCTAAAGATTACTATAGTTTAAAGAATTTTGGCCCTATTGCTCAATCATCAATAACCGAATGTTTGATTTATTTGGGGTTTAATCATGATTTATCACACAATTAGTCGAGATAGGCACTAGCGTAATCAGATAATAATGAAAACAGAATAGAAAAGAAAAGTATAATGACCCAAAATCGCTAGGCGACTTTAGTTTCGAGGAACACTCAAACACACATAAAAAAAGCGCCAAGTCATAAAACTTGGCGCTTTTTAAAAAATCGTTACTAGCTAAGTTTCACTTAAGCTAAGACATGATTTGGATCAGCGAAAGCCACCGGAGAAGTTTGCTCTTCTTCAAATGTTACCCATTCCCACGCTTCTTGATTTGCCAAAAGTGCTCGAAGTAGTTGGTTATTTAACCCATGGCCTGATTTAAATGCTCTAAGCTCACCAATAATTGGATGGCCACACATATATAAATCACCAATGGCATCCAATACTTTATGAGTAACAAATTCGTTAGCAAATCGAAGACCATCTTCATTTAAAATTCGATATTCATCTAAAACAATGGCGCAATCAAAACTGCCACCAAGACAAAGGTTTTGTGATTGAAGATACTCAATATCACGCATAAAACCAAATGTTCTCGCTCGAGAAATTTCTTTAACAAAGCTTTGAGAAGAAAAATCAAATTTTAGGTGTTGCTGATCAACATCAATTGCAGGATGGTTAAATTCGATAGCGAAGTCCATACGAAAACCATCGTAAGGAACAAGTTCAGCCCACTTATCACCATCTTCAAAACGTACAGGTTTTTTAACTCGAATAAATCGCTTAGGACGATTTTGAGTCTCAATACCAGCTTGTTGAAGCAAAAATACGAATGGACTAGCACTGCCATCCATAATCGGAATTTCTGGTGCATCAACTTCTACAATAATGTTATCAACACCCATCCCGGCAAGAGCTGCGTTTAAATGCTCTACCGTTGAAATTCGAATACCATCTTCATTGACTAAAGCGGTACAAAGCACAGTATCACGAACAGCATCGGGTTGTGCTGGAAAATCAACAGGTGGATTAAGATCGGTGCGACGATAAACAATACCAGTATTAACCGCGGCTGGACGTAGAGTGAGCGTGACCTTACGACCGGAGTGTAATCCTACTCCAGTTGTTTTGATTATTTCTTTAAGTGTTCGTTGTCTGATCATCTGCTTACCTCAATATTGATACCACACATCACGGTTGATATAGCTATCAACCGTAAATGTTAGCATAGTTTTGAACAGTGTCAAATTATGCTAGTGGATTGATTAGTCAGCCTGACGACGTAAAAACGCTGGTATATCCAAGTAACCCTGCTCTTTTTCTTTCGGTGCAGCTTGTGCTGAACCAGAAGATGAGCCTGCCGTTGGCTGTTGTTTTACTTCAACATTATCATGCAAGTTAGAGGCCACTTTTTCTTCTGGTTTAGTTGCCGCCTGAGCAGGTTGGTGTAAATGAGGTTGTGGTGCTGACATGGTTGGCGCTTTGCCACCAGAAACCAATGTAATATCAGGACGTCTTTCAGTACCAATACCCGTTGCCACAACTGTAACTCGAATTTCATCAGCCATATCAGGGTCTAATGACGTTCCGATTACTACTGTTGCATTATCTGATGCAAAAGCCTTAACCGTGTTACCTACTGTTTCAAACTCATCTAAACGCATGTCTAACCCCGCAGTGATGTTCACTAACACACCACGAGCGCCGGCAAGATCGATATCTTCAAGCAATGGACTAGAAATTGCCATTTCAGCTGCTTCTTCAGCTCGATCATCACCACAGGCAATACCACTACCCATCATCGCATGACCCATTTCCGACATCACAGTTCTTACATCGGCGAAATCGACGTTAATCATACCAGGGCGTGTAATCAGCTCTGCGATACCTTGTACAGCATTGCGTAATACATCGTTTGCGCTGCCAAATGCTTCAAGTAAGGTAATTCCACGACCGAGAACTTTTAACAGTTTCTCATTTGGAATGGTAATCAAAGAATCGACATATTTAGACAACTCTTCAATACCTTGTTCAGCGAAAGCCAAACGTTTTTTACCTTCAAAGCTAAATGGTTTTGTCACTACCGCAACAGTCAAGATACCAAGTTCTTTAGCGACTTCTGCAATCACAGGAGCAGCTCCAGTACCGGTACCGCCCCCCATTCCTGCTGCGATAAACACCATATCGGCACCAGCTAAAGATTCTTTAATTTTTTCTCTATCTTCAAGAGCCGCTTCTCGACCTACTTGAGGGTTCGCACCCGCACCTAAGCCTTTGGTAATATCACTACCAATCTGAATCACAGTATTGACGCTTGTTTTACGAAGTGCCTGAGCATCAGTGTTAACACTAATAAACTCCACACCTTCGATGGATTCACGCACCATGTGTTCAACAGCGTTACCACCGCCACCACCAACTCCAACGACCTTAATTACTGCTTCGTCAGACATTTCCATCATTGGTTCAAACATGTGTTATCTCCGTTTTTCCTGCAACTCAGGTTAAAACTCTTTTTGTATCCAATTACGTAAACGACCAAAAAATGTCGACATAGGCTGGCGTTTCGGCTCAGTATATTCTATTTCGTCATTTATTTGACTATCTTTTGCGTAATGAAGTAGACCAACTGCCGTAGAATGATACGGCTCCTTTACATAATCTGTAAGCCCGCTCACCTCTAAAGGCTTGCCAACTCGTACTTGATTGCGAAAAACACGCTCTGCACACTCAACTAACCCTTCGATCTGTGCAGCACCGCCAGTTAATACAACACCAGCGGCTAAATGATGTTTAATGCCTTCAGCTTTTAGCTTTTCTTGCACTGAGTCTATTGACTGATTAACCAACCCCATTAACTCAGTGTATCGAGGTTCAATTACCTCAGATAAGGTTTGCCTTTGTAGGCTTCGAGAAGGACGACCACCAACACTTGGAACATTTACAGTATCATCTTTACTCACGAGTTCGCTTAAAGCGCACCCATATTTAACTTTAATTTCTTCCGCATCACTGACTGGCGTACCAAAAGCAAAAGCAATATCACTCGTAACTGCATTTCCGGCATAATTAAAGACTTCGGTATGGCGTAACGCTCCACCAGTCCAAATAGCCACATCAATAGTACCAGCACCGATATCAACAACACAAACGCCTAGTTCACGTTCGTCTTCTGTAATAACAGCATTACCTGCAGCTAATCCAGAATACACGAGATGGTCAACTTTTAAACCACAACGTTCAACTGCCTTTATTATATTTCTCGCCATATCATTGTGACAGGAAATTAAATGGACACTCACTTCCATTCTCACACCTGATAAACCAAGGGGGTTTTTTATGCCTTCTTGGTAATCAATCGTAAATTCTTGCGGTATTACATGAAGAATTCGTAACTCTTCACCTATTTTTATAGACTTCGCCGTGTGAATGGCACGGTCCATATCCTCTTGAGTGACTTCTTCTTCAGAGATGGTCCCCATCCCTTTTTCAATTCGACTCGCAATATGACGGCCAGAAATAGAAAGAAACACATTACTAATTTCACACTCGGCCATCAATTCTGCTTGATCAACAGCTCGCTGTACCGACTTTACAACGGATTCTAGGTCGTTGACACCACCTTTATCCATGCCTCTTGAAGGGCTGGTCCCGGCTCCGATAATATTAATTTGGCCATCAGGGAGTAACTCCCCAACCAAAGCCGATACCGTCGCTGTTCCTACATCGAGACCAACAATAATGTTGTCATCGGTCATTCTAGTCATTTATATTCTCTTGTTCTTCCTCTTGTACTGGAAACCACCCGATTGCCGCACCAGTATCATATCGGAGGTCGATATAACTTATTTGTTCTACTTTTTGTCCAATATCTCGATATAAGGCAACAAATCGATTAATTCGTTCATCGAGAGACTCTTTACCTAGTTCGAGTCGAATACCATTATCAAGTATAAATTGCCATGCTCGGCGTTCGTTCAATACTAGAGAAGAAACCTGTAACCCCAACTGTTGAAGTATGGGTGTATATTTCTTCCAAGTTTCGATTAATGCAAGTCCCGTTCCATCTGGACCATATAACTTGACATAGTCCTCTTCCAACAAACCAAGATCGCCTTCAAAAACTACGCCATGCTCATCCAGTAATTCATTACCATTCCAGATAGCTTCAACATTATGTTCTGTAAGAAAAATCTTTATGGTGTCAGGCCATTGCTTATGAATTGAAGCATGCTCCACCCATGGCAACTGCTCTACGGTATTTTGCAGTTCCAGTACGTCTTGCGACATAAAGGTGCCAATATGTGACAATTGACCTAGTGCATGTTGTACATCACCAGACTTAACGTATTGTAAGTCCCCTTGAATAATCACTTTCGATAATGGTAAACGCTGCTCATCCCACATCCAACTGATTGTCGAATAGAACAGAGTGACTAACAATATGATGACACTCACAAAAAATATCGCGCCAAAAAGATGACGCTTTATCATTTTAGAGTCTGATAATTGAGGAGATTTATCTATAACCGATTGTGTCAAAATCCAACATCCTAAGGTTCGTAAATAAATGACCTATCAAACACCGATACCATCCCAATGGCTATAACTCATTAATTATACTGAGACTAAACAAAGTATCAATTCCAATATCTAATAATTACAACGTCTATGCAAACATAATAATCAAAGGTGAGAACTAAACTTTATGCATATCGGAAATATTGAGTTTTAATGTCTCTAATTGTCGCGCTACTTTACCGACATCTCCAGCGCCTTGCGTCAGAATTAAGTCTCCATCTTGCAATACGTTAGCGAGAACCGAAGGTAATCCTTGAGTTTCTGAAACAAAGATTGGATCTATTTTTCCACGACTGCGAATAGTACGACACAATGATCGACCATCCGCGCCAGCGATAGGCTTTTCACCCGCGGTATAGACATCGAGCATAATGAGGACATCAACATGCTCAAGCACGTTTGCAAAGTCATCATACAGGTCACGTGTTCGGCTATAGCGGTGCGGTTGGAATATCATCACCAAGCGACGCTCCGGCCACCCATTGCGAGCAGCATTAATCGTAACCTGGACTTCAGTAGGATGATGACCATAATCATCCACCAACATAGCCTTACCATTCCCAGTTTCAAATTCACCTAAATGCTCAAAACGACGCCCAGTACCTTGGGTATTTGCCATTGCTTTTAAAATAGCTTCATCGCCGATATCATCTTCTGTTGCAACCGCGATTGCAGCGGCTGCATTAAGGGCATTATGTCGACCAGGAATATTAAGCGTAATCGTTAGATCCGCTTTATTATGCCGAACAACAGTGAATATCCCTTGCTGCCCATTTTGCTGGTAATTTTCAATACGTACATCGGCGTCTTCAGAAAAACCGTATGTAACAGCTTGACGACTCACTTTAGGAATCAGTTCACGAATAACGGGATCATCGATACATAAAATGGCTTGCCCGTAAAATGGCAAGTTATGAAGAAAATCAATAAAAGTTTGTTTCAGCGTTTCAAAGTTACCACCATAAGTATCCATATGGTCAGCTTCAATGTTCGTTACAATACTAACCATCGGCTGCAAGTAGAGGAAAGAAGCATCGCTTTCGTCGGCTTCGGCAATTAGAATTCGGCTAGACCCCAAGCGCGCATTTGTTCCGGCACTTTTGACTAAACCGCCATTTACAAACGTAGGATCGAGACCAGCTTCAGAGTAGATTTGAGTAACCAAAGCCGTTGTCGTTGTTTTACCGTGAGTACCAGCGACCGCAATGCCATGACGAAAACGCATTAATTCAGCCAACATTTCAGCTCGACGAACGACCGTTATTCGCTTCTCCTTTGCAGCAACCAACTCAGGGTTATCTTGTGCAATAGCGGTTGAAACCACAACGACACTCGCCAATTCAACATTACTACTTCGATGTCCGATAAATATGGTGGCACCTTTTTCTTCTAAGCTATCCGTTACTGCATTTCGAGCAATATCAGAGCCTGAGATTTGATAACCTTCATTTAGCAGCACTTCAGCTATACCACTCATACCCGCTCCACCAATACCCACAAAGTGAATGCATTTTACGCGACGCATTTCAGGTACCATTGCTCGAATTTGAGCTAAATCTTGGGTGTGCTTAATGATCATAAAATTCTCGTTAGTCTGTTAATGAAGCAATTGCTTTGGCGACAACCATATCAGCATCTGACATCGCCGCCTTTCTAGCCTGAACGGCCATATTAGTTAAAATATCTCTGTCTAATGACTGAATCAGCGTAACCAGTTTCTCAACGGTCAAATCTGGCTGCTCGATCATTTTAGCGCCGCCACACGCCACAAGATGGTCAGCGTTTAGTGCCTGCTGCCTATCTTTATGCATAAATGGAATAAAAATCGCCCCTAATCCTGCAGAAGAAACTTCTGACACTGTTAATGCGCCAGAGCGACAAACGATTAAATCGGCCCAATCGTAGGCTTGAGCAACATTATCGATAAATTCATCAACTTTGTAATTCAAGATTTGATGGTTTTGATACAAACCTTCCACTTCTGCAACATTGTTTTTGCCCACTTGGTGATGAATCTCATACTCTTCACTAAGTTCAGCCATTACGTCTGGTAATGTACAATTAAGAATTTGAGCACCTTGACTCCCACCCATGACTAAAATACGAATTGGACCTTGCCTGTTTTCCATCCGTTGCTTTGGTTCAGGAAGTGAAACAACATCTTCTCGTACCGGGTTACCCACCACATCTGCAGTAGGAAAGGCACCTGGAAAAGCCTGGAAAACACGTGTTGCTATCCGAGCAAGCCATTGATTGGTTAATCCAGCAACTGCATTTTGTTCATGCAGCACGACTGGGATTCCCAATGTCCATGCAGCAATTCCTCCTGGGCCACTGACATAACCACCCATGCCTAATACAACATCAGGTTTGAATCGTTTAAAATGGGCACGAGCTTGACGAATTGCATTAATGACTTGAAATGGCGCTTTGAGTAAACGCCCGACACCAAGACCTCGAATACCTTTAACTTTAATAAAGTCTATTTCGATACCATGTTTGGGGACTAACTCAGCTTCCATACGATCCGCAGTTCCTAACCAACGAATATCCCAACCTTGCTGTTGCAATTGCTTCGCGACAGCCAACCCAGGAAAAACATGTCCTCCTGTGCCACCCGCCATCACCGTTAACCGTTTGTTTTTTTTCATCTGTTTTCTTTTAATTCTATTTTAGCCTGAAGCCGACGTTCGAAATCAATTCGAAGTAAAATGGATACGGCAACCGACATTATGATTAAACTGGAGCCACCATAACTGATAAGAGGTAAGGTTAAACCTTTTGTCGGAACCATACCTGCTGCTGCTCCAACGTTAACTAGAGTCTGGAATGCAAACCAGATTCCAATACCAAAAGCAAGATATCCACCAAAAAAGTGACCTTCATTAAAGGCTTTATTTCCAATAAAGATGGCTTTCAGTACTAAAGCCATCAGTAATAACAAAACAATCAGCACGCCAACGAACCCAAGCTCTTCTCCCAATACCGCAAACACAAAGTCGGTGTGAGCTTCTGGTAAATATTCAAGCTTTTGAACAGAGTTTCCCAGCCCTTGACCGAACCAGTTACCACGACCAAATGCCATAAGAGATTGAGTCAACTGATAACCGCTACCAAAAGGGTCTTCCCAAGGATCTAGAAATGACGTAACCCGCGCCATTCGATAAGGCTCCGCCACAATCAAACCGATCACACAAAAAATACCCGCAACCATTAATGCGATAAATTGGGATAATTTAGCACCAGCAATAAATAACATGCCAAATAGCGTGACTAACATAACAACGACCGTACCGAGATCTGGCTGCGCCAACAACAGCACTGCAAGAAGCGCAAACACCATAATCGGCTTTAAGAAACCATCAAAAAACTTTTCTTTAACCGCATCTTGTTTGCGAACTAAATACCCGGACATAAAAATGAATAAGGAGAGTTTGGCTACTTCAGCTGGCTGAACATTAAATGGCCCAAGAGAAATCCACCGAGCCGCCCCATTTACCGATTTACCAATAGCCAAAACGATGACAAGAAGCACAACGGATAGAATCAGTAATGAAGTACTCGATTTCAGCCACTTTTCGGTAGGTACTTGAAGGACGACTGAGGAAACCAAAATCGCCATCAATAAAAAAACACCATGACGAGACATAAAATGAAAAGGATGATCGGTAAGTCGGTAACTAACAGGAAATGACGCGGATGTAACCATCACCAAGCCAACCAACATAAGAGACAAAGAGAGCCATACCAATTGGCGATCATATAGAGCATCTGGACTTGGCGTTGTACACCAATACTGTAATTTTTGTGTCACTCTCGATATTGCAGTCACTGTCATTCCCAAAAACTAAGCGTATTGAGCAGCGAGCCGAGAAAAATAATCACCCCGATGCATAAAGTTATTAAATTGGTCGAAACTGGCACAAGCCGGTGAAAGCATGACAATATCTCCAGCGACAAGTTGCGGTGTGATATTCACAATCGCTTCATCCATTGATGGAAAGTAAACCGATTGAGAATGAAGAGACATAAACTGCTCGCCATCACGACCAAAACAACACAGCTTTACCTTAAGTGCCGCAAGAGCAGGGGCAAGTGGTGAAAAATCTGCTCCTTTACCCACACCACCAACCAATAAATACAGTGTTCCTGTACAATCAAGTCCAGAGAGAGCGGCTAGCGTTGATGCTACATTAGTAGCTTTAGAATCATTGACCCACTTAACACCCTGATTATCGACAACAACTTGGCAACGATGTGTCAAACCGGTGTAAGACATCAAAGCCGTGCGACAACGATCTAACGAAATATTGACTCTTGAGAGTAGCGCTAATGCGGTAAGTGCGTTGGCTAAATTATGTCGACCAACTAACTTAAGCTCATTCGTCGCGATAAGTGGCTCACCACTCTTCGCTAAATATTCACACTCGTTAGACGTAACAAGTGAAAAATCGGCCTTCGATTCAAGAACAGAAAAGCGGATAACGTCGTTTGAAAAAGTATCAGGAAACGTTGCAGAGTCATCTTGATTCACAACAGCGCATTGGGCATCTTCAAAAATCCGTAACTTTGCTTGGCGATAATCGAGCATACCTTCATAACGATCCATATGATCCTCTGAAAGGTTAAGAAAAGCCGCAGCCGTAAGTACTAGAGAAGAAGTGGTTTCTAATTGAAAACTGGATAATTCTAGAATGTAAAGATCACGTCGGTCATCAATTAAATCAAGGGCAGGAACACCGATATTCCCACCGACACCAACGTTAAAGCCAGCAGCACGAGCAAGGACACCACATAAGTCAGTTACGGTACTTTTTCCATTTGATCCTGTAATCGCTATAACCGGCTTTTCTACATGCCATGCAAACAACTCAATATCACCCACAACTAAGATAGAGTGATCAATAGCCATTTGAATTTCTGGTGTTGCAAGAGCAATTCCAGGATTAACCACCACCAGATCGGCATTTAGCAACCATTCAATTTGCCAACTTCCACTATGTAACTCAATACCTGGTGGTAAATCATCTTGTCCAGGTGGAGTGTCACGAGTGTCAATAACACGAATGGCAGTACCTGGTTGATATCGATGTAGATAGTTAACGACTGATAGACCTGTTACTCCCAAGCCAACCACTACAACGTTTTTTATTCTCTGCCAACGATCCATGACTCTTCCACGACATTGATGATAAATTAGCGCACTTTAAGTGTCGCTAATCCGATTAAAACCAGTACGATAGAAATGATCCAGAAGCGCACAATCACTCTTGGCTCCGGCCATCCTTTTAGTTCATAGTGATGGTGGATAGGTGCCATGCGGAAAATACGCTGCCCACGCAGTTTATAAGACCCCACCTGAAGAATTACCGACACTGTTTCCATAACGAAAACACCACCCATAATAACGAGAATAAACTCTTGCCTTACTAACACCGCAATCGTTCCTAATGCCCCACCAAGCGCTAAAGAGCCAACATCACCCATAAAAACTTGAGCAGGGTAAGTGTTAAACCAAAGGAAACCAAGACCGGCGCCGACAATCGCAGTACAAACAACCACAAGTTCTGAGGCGTAAGGAATATAAGGAATATGTAAATAAGCCGCAAAATTCACATTACCAGTCGCCCAAGCTATGACAGAAAACCCCGCAGACACTAAAACCGTAGGCATAATTGCCAAGCCATCAAGACCATCGGTCAAGTTGACGGCGTTACTTGTCCCAACAATAACGAAATACGTTAACACTACATACAATAAACCCAACTGCGGCATAACATCCTTGAAAAAAGGAACAACCAATTGAGTTGCAGGTGTATCGGCACCGTGAGCATACATTGCAAACGCAACAACCAGAGCGATCAACGACTGCCAAAAGTACTTCCAACGAGCGATCAAACCATCGGTATTTTTGCGCACGACTTTTCTATAATCATCAACAAAACCAACAATGCCATATCCAATCAATACACTAAGTACCGCCCAAACATAAGGGTTGGTCAGATCGGTCCATAAAAATACAGTAATAATAATCGCACTTAGAATCATCACTCCCCCCATAGTCGGGGTTCCTCGTTTAGAGAAATGTGATTCAGGACCATCGTTTCGTACGACTTGTCCAATTTGTAGCATTTGTAAACGTCTGATTAATACAGGACCAACCCACAAAGAAAAACCTAATGCGGTAAGAATACTGACAATCGCTCTAAACGATAGATATTCAAAAAGACGAAAAAAAGAAAAATATGGCTGTAGTAATTCTGCAAGCCAAATCATCATAAGAACTTCTCCTTCAAAACAGCGGCGATTTTACTCATACCTGCGCTGTTTGCTCCCTTAACAAGTAAGACTTGAGCGTGTGTTGTATTTTGTTCGAGCTGCTGCTCAACATAATTCATCATATCTTGGTGGGTAACAAAATGTCTGCCATGACAAACGTCACTAATGACTTTTGCATCATCCCCATAGGTCAAAATATGCTTAAACTTAAACGGTGCAGCATGTTCACCGACTTGTCGATGAAGTGCAAGAGATTCGTTACCCAACTCTGCCATATTGCCAAGAATCAACCACTTGTCTCCTTGAAAAGTAGACAATAGATCCACAGCGGCCAACATTGCGGGCACACTCGCATTATAACTATCATCGATTAATTTTATACGATTATTTAGTTCGGTAATTTCCACACGACCTTTAACAAACGATAAACTGTGCAGACCTTGAGCAATCTCTGACAAAGATGCGCCAAATTCATAACTAATAGCGGCCGCAGAAATTGCATTGGAAACGTTATGCACACCAACAACGGCCAACGTAACGTTGACTCTCCCTGACGGAGTGACCAACGTAAACTCGGCCATAGAATCTTGATTCAGGGCGATTGCTTCTGCGTAAAAATCCGCTCGACTGTTGTGGGTAGAAAGAGTCATCACTCGTTTGTGATTTAGAACACCATCCCACCATTGTTCACTACAGCTATCGAGATTGACTAACGCAAGCCCATTAGAGCTCAATCCAGAATAGATTTCTCCTTTCGCTTGTTTTACACCATCAAGCGAGCCAAACCCTTCAATATGAGCACTAGCAACATTATTAACCAGTGCAATATTTGGCTGAACCAACTTTGTGGTATAGGCAATTTCACCGATATGATTCGCGCCAAGCTCAACCACAGCATAATCATGCTGGGGTTCTGAGCGAAGCAATGTTAGTGGTACGCCGATATCGTTGTTAAAGTTGCCTTGGGTGAACATCATTTCCCCTTTCAACGCTAAAATCGATGCAACCATCTCTTTCACCGTTGTTTTGCCGCAACTGCCAGTAATGGCGACTGTTGGTATTTCGCATTGCTGATGAACCCAAGCACCGATCAAGCCTAAAGCCACTTTAGTATCAGACACAATAAGCTGAGGAACTGAGCTTTCAACTTGCTTCGAAACAAGAACAGCAGATGCTCCCGACTGAATGGCATTATTTATAAATTGGTGAGCATCAAACCGTTCACCAATCAATGCAATAAATAAGCAATCATTATCGATAGTTCGAGTGTCAGTAGAAATAGCGCTAATTTTTCTATTATCGCCGATAAGCCGAGCATCCAGTATCGAAGCTAACTGACTCAGTGAAGTCACAACCATTATTCTATTCCTAAAAGTGTTTGAGCAGATTCACGATCAGAGAAATGTACTGTCTCCGAGGCAAATACTTGATAATCTTCGTGGCCTTTACCCGCAAGAAGAATGATATCGTTGGGGTTGCTCTGAGATAATGCAAATTCAAGCGCGGTATAACGATGATGATGAACATGTATATTTTCAGGTGTATGAGTTCCCGCCAACATATCTGCAATAATGTCGCTTGGTTCCTCATTTCGAGGATTATCATCGGTTAAAATAACATTATCAGCTAACTGCTCTCCAATCGATGCCATCATTGGACGCTTTCCTTTATCACGAGCGCCACCACAACCGAAAATCGCCCATAGTTTACCGTCACAATGAACACGTAACGCTAATAACGCTTTTTCTAGCGCATCAGGTGTATGGGCATAATCCACGACAACTTTGGCTTTATTGTCCGCTTGGAAAAGTTCCATTCGACCAATCACTGGAATAAGTTTATGACTCACTTGTAACAATTTGGATTTTTCGATTCCCAAACTGAGTAACGTCGCAAATGCAACGAGAAGATTATTGGCATTAAATTCACCAATCAAGCCAGCGTTTAACTGACCTTCCCCCCATTTTCCCGAGAATGCTATTTCAATCCCTTGCTCGCTATAACGAACGCCTTTAGCCCACACAGCCTCGAAAGAGTCAGGCTGCTGCATAATTGAAACAGAAATCGCATTTGGTAGCTCATCGACCCAGTGCTTAGCGACGGGGTCATCAACATTAATAACCGCATGTTTAACGTTATGTTGAGTGAATAAGCTTTTCTTCGCTAATGCGTACGCTTCCATGGTGCCATGATAATCAAGATGGTCTCGGCTAAGATTTGTAAAAACTGCAGCTTCGAAATTCAAGTCAGAGACACGCCCTTGAACAAGACCATGAGACGACACTTCTAACGCTGTATATTCAGCGCCTTGAGAAGATAATTCTGAAAGCGTTCGTTGAATATCAATCGCACTTCCGGTGGTGTTTTTTGCTTCCACTAATTGTTCTAGAAAACCATTTCCAGTCGTTCCCATAACCGCAGAGCGTTTACCAATTAATTCAAGCCATTGTGCAATTAGCTGAGAAATCGTTGTTTTACCGTTAGTTCCAGTGATACCAATTAGTTTGTTTGTCGAATGACGATAAAGACGTCCTGCTAACGGAGACAAGATTTGGTTGAGTCGCTCAATATAAACAATTTCAACACCGGAATTATTTTCAATTAAACCATGAGGTAACCCTTCATCGGCTTGTGCAATAACGAGATTGGCTCCCTGTTTTATTGCATTTTCAATATAGTGTCGCCCGTCAACTTCATGCCCAACGACAGCAACAAAAGTGTCACCAGGCTTAATATTTCGGCTATCGAGTTCCAATCGAAAAATCGCCAATGCCGCATATGACTGTGGAAGCGAATTAAGCCAAGGAGCCAGAAGGTCAGAAGCAGAAACTGAATTGTTCATTAAAACACCTAGAGAATTAATTGCTTGTATCAAGTGCGTCTGGGGCAATATTAAGAATTTGCAACGCACTTTTCATAATATCGGCAAAGACTGGACCGGCGACAACCCCACCATAGTATGCATCACCTTTTGGCTCATTCACCATAACCACCAATGACAAACGCGGATCAGTGACCGGAGCAATGCCAGCGGTATAAGCAAAGTATTCATCACTATACCCGCCCGCGATTGCCTTCCGTGATGTCCCTGTTTTTGCTGCAACACGGTATCCAGGAATGGCTGCCAGCGTTGCTGTTCCACCTTTTTGAGTCACTGTTTCCATAAAACCGATGACTTTACGAACATTCTCAGCATCTGCAACTCGATGACCCGCTTCTTGAGCATTACTATCTATAAGATGTATCGGCTGGTATAGACCGAGGTTACCCAAGGTTGCATACGCATGAGCCAGTTGGATTGGAGTAATCGACAACCCATAACCAAAAGCAAGTGTTGCGAGTTCAAATTTAGACCAGCGGCTTCGGCTTGGGAATATACCTGATGTTTCTCCGACCAAATTCAGTCCTGAAACTTCACCAAGACCAACAGAATTGTACATACCTAAAAGAGCTTGCACTGGCATTTGCAGCGCCAGTTTAGTTACACCGATATTGCTCGATTTCTGCAGTATTTTTTGTAGGCTAGCTTTACCTAAAGGAGAAGAGTCACGTACTCGGCTGCCCCCTATTTGTAGCAAGCCATTCCCGGTATCAATTAATGAATGTTCATTTGCGATACCATTTTCCATCGCGGCTAATACTACGAATGGTTTAACTGTCGAGCCAGGTTCAAATGCATCGGTGATAACACGATTGCGCATTTTGAACGTCTGCCAATCTGAACGATTATTGGGGTTGTATGAAGGGGCATTGACCATGGCAAGCACTTCGCCTGTTTTTACGTCAAGCATAACGGCAGACGCTGATGTCGCTCGATAATCGGCAACAGCCTGTTTTACAGCTTTATACGCAATGGCCTGAAGACGCTGATCAATGGTAAGTTGTAACGGTTTTCCTTCTTCTCGTTCTTCTAAGGAAATATTTTCAACAACACGACCAAAACGGTCCTTACGAATAACTTGCTTTCCAGATTCTCCAGTAAGCCACTTGTCGTAACTACGTTCAACCCCTTCAAGTCCTCGGTCATCGATACCAGTAACACCAATTAAATGTGCACTAACTTCCCCTGCTGGATAATAACGCCGAGATTCATCTTTAAGACCCACGCCTTTAATTTTTAATTCGTGAATATATTTCGACATCGCACTACTAACTTGACGTTTTAAGTAGATAAAACGACGAGATTTATTGGCTTTGATTTTTTCAATTAGCTCTTGTCGATCGAGCCGAAGCACATCAGCAAGCGCATACCAACGTGAGAGGTTTTCAAGTTGATTTTCTTTAAAAATAGTAACAGGGTCGGCCCAAACGGCTTCAACAGGAACGCTAACTGCTAGAGCTTCGCCATTTCGATCAGAAATAATACCGCGAGCAGAATTAAGCGTTTTCGCTCGAACAGAACGCAAATCGCCCTGATGAATCAAGTTATCGGGTTCAATGACCTGAATATAAGCTGCACGCCCAATCAAAAATGAAAAAGCAACAAACACGAAAACGAGGACGACATAAAAACGCCAATGAATAATAGCGGGTGTGCCTTGATCCTTATCTTGAATCTCTTTCTTACTTGGCTTTACTTTAGTCATTGTCGGTCAATAATCACTTCTTTATCGGGCTCAGGACGCTTCATTTCTAATTCTTTTTCAGCCAACACTTCGACACGACTATGTTCCGATAATGCTGTTTCCTCGAGCAATAAGTTTCGCCATTCGTTATCTAAATTTTCACGTTTAACCATTTCTTGCTCTTTAGCTGAAATCACCCCTCGAGTTTGGTGAGTAACAAATACAACCGACATTGCGCTAATAAAAATGACGACGGTTAATAACAGAGGAATGCGTCCAACCGTCAGCAGATCGTGAGCGATTATTTTAGCCAAATTATACTTGGCACGAGGGAGTCGAAACCACATTAGCGCTTTTCCGCAACTCTTAAAACTGAACTGCGTGAACGCGGATTAAGCTCTACTTCACTTGCACTCGGTTTAATCGCTTTGCTCATAGTTTTTAAATCTGCCTCTCCCAGAGCCCGAATCTGAGCTTCCGTCATAGGAATACCATGGGGAACTTGAGGTCCTTGACTCTCTTTTCGGATAAAGCGTTTTACCATTCTATCTTCCAAAGAATGAAAGCTAATCACCGAGAGGCGCCCCTGCGGAGCCAAAATGGATGCAGCTCCTTTCAGTGCTTTATCAATTTCTTCTAACTCACTATTGATGTAAATACGTAGCGCTTGAAATGAGCGAGTTGCCGGGTGTTTTTTCTCTTTAAAGTTTTTCGGTGCAGCGTCAGAAATTAATGCCGCTAATTGACCAGTACGAGTTAATGGTTCGTTTTCTTCGTTCTCACGATAAGCCACAATCGCTTTTGCAATACGCCGAGCATGTTTATCTTCACCAAACTCTCGAATAACCCAAGTGATATCATCAAGCTCTGCGGTACTCAACCATTCAGAGATCGGTATACCACTCGTTGGATCCATTCGCATATCTAGTGGGCCATCCTTCATAAAACTGAATCCACGTTCTGCGTCATCAAGTTGTGGTGAAGAAACCCCTAGATCAAATAAAACACCGTCTACTTTTCCAACTAAGCCTTGCTCTTCAGCATAGTCAGCAATTCCAGAGAATGCTCCATGAATAATGGTGAAACGTGGATCGTCAATTTTATTTGCTTCTTCAATAGCTTGAGGATCGCGATCGATGCTATACAAGCGTCCATGTTCCCCTAACTTGCTTAGAATTGTTCTACTGTGTCCACCACGACCAAAAGTACCATCAATATAAACACCATCAGGTTTGATCGCCAAACCATCAATAGATTCATTCAGTAATACTGAAACATGTTGAAATGTTGGATTCATAACGCTCTCATTACGGTTTAAACCTATTTTCTGGCGGATAATGTTAGAGGAATGATACAAAGTACGCTAGTAAATTACACGTCCCAAGCTCATTAATGACGTAAGTTTTGCCATTATGTCTCATCTAGAGGCAACTCAAAGCAAAAAACCCATCATAAGATAACTTATGATGGGTCTGTAATAGGTGGAGTTAACCTATAAGCCGGGTTTTGTTCCGTTATAAATAACGGTAGTAGCCATTCCTCTAGGCTAGCAATCGCTCACTAGCTCAAGCAACCTACCCGCTCCCTAATACGAGCCGCATTGTGTGGAAGCCTATTTGGTCTTGCTCCGGGTGGAGTTTACCCTGCTACGCACTGTTGCCAGACGCACGGTGTGCTCTTACCACACCCTTTCACCCTTACCTGTACATCACTTCCGAAAAAGTGGCCATCGGCGGTCTTCTCTCTGCTGCACTTGTCGTAGGCTTGCGCCTCCCAGGCGTTACCTGGCACCCTGCTCTACGGAGCCCGGACTTTCCTCCCCCTTATCAGTCTCCCAAACCCGTAAGTGAAGGACATCAATAAGGCAGCGACTACCCAGTCAACTCCAGGCGCGGATTGTATAGACAAAGCGATTCTCTGTCTAGGCAATATAACACAACCCATTAATCAAGATTCTCTAATCCCCATTTATAAAGCGCATTCTTTTTCAACGAATATATTTCAGCAACTGCTGACGCGGCTTTTTTCAAAGGTAAGTCGGCGACTAAAATGGTCAAAGCACGAATTGCTTCTGGTGGAATGGCATCAGTCACATCCTGGCGATAACCATGAATCAAAATCACCATCTCACCTTTTCGACGGTTTTCATCTTCTGCGATCCACGGAATCAGCTCTCCTAAAGGCAAACTATGAATTGTTTCAAATGTTTTGGTTAGCTCCCTCGCGAGCACAACTTGTCGGTCGGCGCCTAAAACTTCAAGCATGTCATTTAATGCATTCGTTATCCGATGTGGTGACTCATAAAAGATACAAGTTCGCTTGTCGGTCGCAATTTCGTGAATCTTATCTTTCCTTGCTTTGGTCTTTGGTGGTAAAAAGCCTTCAAAGCAAAAACGATCGGAAGGCAATCCGGAAGCACTTAATGCCGTCGTGACGGCACAAGCTCCTGGCAACGGGACAACCTTAACGCCAGCTTGACGACATTGATTGACAAGATGGTATCCTGGATCGCTAATAAGCGGTGTACCCGCATCCGAGACCAAGGCAATAGATTGTCCCGCGAGTAACCGCTCAACTAAACGCTGAGCTTTATCTTGCTCATTATGATCATGCAGTGGGAAAGTCTTGGTTAATATATTAAAATGCGCCAGCAGTCGGCCAGTATGGCGAGTGTCTTCCGCAGCGATTAAGTCGACACTAGAGAGAACCTCTACAGCTCTTTGCGTTATATCCCCCAAATTTCCGATAGGGGTTGGCACAATGAAGAGAGTTGGGTAATCTGATGTTGAATTTATTTTTTGTGTCATTTGTTTACCATTACGTGAAAGACTATTATTGAACCCATATTTGACTGGAATATTGAACAAGCTCATGGCTAAAACTAACCATTTGAAACGCAGTGTACCACGCCTTTTAACTCCAATTGCACTAGCAATTGTATTATCAGCATGCTCATCAGTATCACTAGAGAATACAATGTCTGGAGTGGATATTACTCAAGAACCCACTCTTTCTTCTGATGATTACATGTTAAAAGCCGAGACTAGCTTTGGGCAAAATCAAAGTAACTGGCTAATCATGGCACTAAAGGCGACCATCGATGAACAGCAAATTGGTAAAGCCAATCTACTTTTCTTTAAGTTAACAAACGAAGAACTCAATGACAGTCAACTGGCCGAGTGGCAGTTAGCTAGAGCTCGCCTCCTGATTGATCGTCAACAAAGTCTTGCGGCCCTCAAGCAACTTACTTTTGAATCAACGTGGGAGATTGACAGTTCCCAGTGGTTAAGATATTACGAAATTCGTTCAGAAATACTGATTGAGCTGGAACGTTGGACCGAAGCAACTCGTTCATTAATTCATGTATACCACCTGAGTGAAGAGCCTAAACGAGCAAAGCTTTCCGAACTTATTTGGGAAACAATTGGTCACTCTAATCAATCAGAGCTAGAGCAACTCGACATCTCTCCGGCGGAGCTACAATTAAATGGCTGGGTCGAGCTAGCGACGTACGTTAAAGCGAATAATGCCAATATTTCACACTTAAAAGAGCTTATCGAACAGTGGCTAATCGATAACCCTCATCATGCGGCAACACTCTACACTCCAGAGTCAATCGCATCGCTACTATCAATGCAATTTATAGTACCGAAAAACCCAGCACTATTACTGCCTCTCTCAGGTAAGTTTGCTAAGCAAGCAGAAATTATCCGAGAAGGGTTTATGTTTGCTCAAGCCAATGACGACAGCCCGAGTAAAATTACTGAATTAAAAATAATTGACACTCAAGAGCAAGATTTGTACTCCATTACAGACGATCTTGTTGCTAGCGAAATAGATTTCATTGTTGGTCCTCTTGTTAAAGACAATATTGTACAGTTAAAGCAAATAATGGCTCTACAATCAAAAGAAATACCCATGCTCGCTTTGAATATTCCAGCAGAAGTCGACCCAACAATGGGCACTTGTTACTTTGGGCTATCACCGCAACAAGAAGCGGATCAAACAGCAAAATATTTCGCAGCTCAAGAATATCAATTCCCAATGGTACTCGCTCCAGAAGGAAGCTATGGCCAACGTGTGGTTGAAGCATTCCAAAAAGAGTGGGCGAACCATAGTGAACACCCAGTTGCTGTAGGTTTTATCGAGTCTACAAACAAAATGCAGATTAATATTAATACTGCGATGGGATTACAAACAAGTCGCCAAAACATTGCCAAAATCCAGTCAATTTTGGGGCGTTCACTTGAGGGACAACCACGAAATCGTCGAGATATCGATGCTATTTATATTGCTGCTGATAACCGTCAGCTAACCTTGATTAAGCCCTTTATAGAGGTTGCAGTTAACCCAGAAGCACCACAACCTAAACTTTATGCCGGTTCTCGAAGTCATACTGCTGACAAACAATATGAAGATTTAAGTGGTGTTATATATAGCGACATTCCACTGTTAATTTCTCCTCAAGAAGAGATTAAAGCTCAGATGGATATTAATTGGCCAAATGCATCAAATGCAGAGACTCGTTTGCGCGCAATGGGAATGGATGCCTATGCCCTTCTCAATGAACTCCCACAAATGAAAACGGTAAGTGGCTACGAAATATCAGGCCAAACAGGGTTACTTACCATTGATGAACAATGCGTAATCCACCGCAATATTAGCTGGGCGGAGCATGGCGCAGGCTAACCAACGAAAAATTGGTGAACTCTACGAGCAAACCGCAGCTGATTTTTTAATTAGCCGCGGGGTCTCGTTAATTGAGAAGAACTTCACTTGCCGTAGTGGAGAGCTCGATTTAATTATGCAAGACCAGCAAACGATTATCTTCGTTGAAGTAAAATATCGGCATGATCATAAATATGGCCATGCAGCTGAAATGGTTACTCCTAGTAAAATGAAGAAGTTGATCAAAGCAGCACAACACTGGATGATGATGCAAGGTTACTCACCTTACAGCACAGACTTTCGTTTTGATGTCATTGCGATTCATAACCATGGCGCAGACATCAATTGGTATAAAAATGCGATAACTCAGGATTAAGAGATGCTCGAGAGCATTAAAGAAAGTTTTACCGAAAGTATTCAAATACAAATTGCCGCGGCAGAAGCACTCCCTGACGCGATTACTCATGCAGCCCAAGCAATGGTCAGTACCTTACTTAATGGCAACAAGATTTTATGCTGTGGTAATGGTGGTTCTTCTGCTAACGCACAGCAGTTTTCTTCCTGTTTGCTCAATCGCTTTGAAACCGAGCGGCCAAGCTTACCTGCGCTTGCTTTAACTGCAGATAATATTACTATGACAGCAGTCGCAAACGACTATCACTATCATGATATATTTTCAAAGCAGGTTCGTGCCTTTGGGCAATCTGGCGATATCCTCTTGGCAATATCAACAAGTGGAAACAGCCATAATATAATTAAAGCAATGGAAGCGGCAGTTACCCGCGATATGACTATCATTGCCTTAACAGGTAAAGATGGTGGGGAAATGGCTGGCCTTCTTGGAGAGGATGACGTTGAAATTCGCATTCCTTCCCAGCGCACCGCTCGCATTCATGAAGTTCACATGGTGACACTTCATTGTCTTTGCGATTTAATTGATCAAGTATTATTTCCAGCCCACGAAGAATGAAAATGAAAAATTTAACACTGTTAGTTACTCTATCTTTAGTTGTTATGCTGTCTGGATGTGTCGGTTTATTTGTAGCAGGCGCAGCAACGACCGTTAACATCGCCACAGACCCAAGAACGAGCCAAGAAATCTGGGATGATAATTATATCGAAGCAGAAGTGACTGGCTTAATCAAAAAACCACCATATCGAGGAAAGTCTCGTATTCTTTCTAGCTCGTTTCGTGGAACCGTTGTTTTAATGGGACAAATTGTTGATTCTTCGATGTTAGTAGCCTTAGAGGAAAACATTAAAAAGATCAAAGGCGTCGAACAAGTCCACGATCAAATAAGAGTTAAAACACCGTTAACAACACAAGAAATCGCTAACGACACGTGGATTACAACAAAGATAAAATCAGAAGTGTTGACTCACAAAGATCTAAACGGAGTCAAAATTAAGGTTATAACAGAAGACAAAGAAGTCTTTTTGTTTGGTTATGTATCTCGAGAGCATGCAAATATTGCAAGTGAAGTCGCGCGAAATATCGAAGGTGTAAAACAAGTTATCCTTGCTTTTCAATATGCCGACTAACGAAACTATTAAATTACTTTAGTCCATATAAATCACCCAATAAAAAACAGCGAATTATCGCTGTTTTTTTTGTTTATGATTCCCGATGCTTTACTTAATCACTCGCAAACTCGGTTTACCTTTCGTTCTTGGTGGCTCATCACCGCCTTCTTCATCTTCTGAGGGCGCTTCAGCGACCGACAAACTAGGTTCTTGAGTTTGTTCAGGTATGCTCTCTTCAACGGAGTCAGTCAAATAGGCATCTTCAGGTTCAAACATTGTACCTGCACCATTCTCTCGAGCATATATCGCTTGTACAGCATATATCGGTACTAGTACCGCATGTGGAGTACCACTAAAGCGAGCATTAAAACTCACTGAATCAATGCCTATATCTAGATTACCAACTGCTCGTGGTGCCACATTGAGAATAACTTGACCATCTTGGACAAATTCAAGTGGTACTCGCACTCCCTTCAATGTTGCATCCACAACGAGATGAGGTGTGAGATCATTCTCAACTAACCAATCATAAAACGCCCGTAACATGTAAGGGCGTCGAGGCGTCATATTTTCAATATCCATAGCCACTGAATCCTATATTAGCGAGCTAAACGCATCTCACGCTCAGATTCAGTCAATGATGCAAGGAATGAATCACGTTCAAATACACGGTTCATATAAACTTTTAGTTCTTTAGAACCAGCACCAACCAGATCGATACCCAATACAGGTAAGCGCCATAATAATGGTGCAAGATAACAATCAACTAAACTAAACTCTTCGCTCATGAAATATTCATATTCAGCAAAAATTGGAGCAAGTGTCAGCAGATCATTACGCAGTTTGTTACGTGCAGACTCAGCCTCTTCTGCATTACCTGAAGTAATCGTGTTCGCTAGGCTATACCAATTTCTTTCGATACGGTAAACCATAAGACGACTTTTACCACGGGCAACAGGGTAAACTGGCATTAATGGAGGGTGAGGAAAACGCTCATCTAAGTACTCCATGATAATTTTGGAGTCATATAAAGCAAGCTCACGGTCAACCAAAGTTGGCACCGACTTATATGGATTTAGCTCTATGAGTTCAGCAGGAAGATTAGAGTCATCAACAAGTTCAACCTCTACACTTACACCTTTCTCAGCTAGAACGATACGTACCTGATGACTGTATAAATCAGAGGCACTAGAAAAAAGAGTCATCACAGAACGTTTATTGGCAGCTACAGCCATTAGAGCCCTCCAGCATACTTACAAATGTAAACAATGGAGGCAAGCCTCCATTGTCAGATTTAATATTCACAAAAAATAACACGGAATATTAGCACATTTAGTGCACATCACGCCAATACTCTTTCTTGAGCAACACAACAACGATAGTGAAAATGAAGATAAAGCCCATAGCCCACCACCCCATTGATTGTCGTTCAAGTTTCATAGGCTCGGCGGAATACTCTAGGAAATTAACAAGGTCTCTAACCGCTATATCATATTCTGAAGCAGTAAGTTCCCCTGAACCATCCGATTCGATACCGACAATGTGCTGTACATCCTCTCCATCAACCTGAGTTGTTTCATATACAGGATAAGGAATCCCTTGCAAGCCCTCTAATACATGAGGCATACCTACACTAGGGAATACCGTATTATTGACACCAAATGGACGGCTAGGATCTACATAGAAAGAGCGTAGATAGGTATACACCCAATCAGTACCTCGAACACGAGCAACCAAAGTGAGATCAGGTGGCGCAGAACCGAACCATTTACTCGCATCTTCATCAGGAATCGCATTTTCCATTAATTGACCAATTTTAGCCGTTGGTTCAAATACTAGATTTTCCAACATGAGATCTTTTGGAATTCCTAAATCATTCGCAACACGTTCATAACGCTGGTACTGAGTTGAGTGACAACCGAAGCAGTAATTCATAAACAGTTTTGCGCCGTTTTGTAACGATGCTTTATCTGTTAAATCATTTTCTGCCGCATCCAAATGTACGCCAGAGCCTGCCGCAAAAACCATAGAAGGTAAAAGACCAAATAAAATTACAATCCATTTCTTCATTTGAAGTTAACCCTCTCTGGCAGTGGCTTGGTGGCTTCATTCTTACTGTAGAAGAACAGCAGCACAAAGAACATAAAATAACCTAAGCTAAAGATCTGAGCCATCAGTGTATAAACTGTCGTAGCAGGCAAAGTTCCCAATACACCTAACACTATAAAGCTGATTGTGAACTGTATGATATTAAACAAATGGAACTTGCTGCGGTAACGATATGAACGAACCTTACAACGGTCTAACCATGGTAATAGGAACAGCATGACAATAGATGCACCCATTGCAATCACTCCGAGCAACTTATCGGGGACAGCACGGAGAATGGCGTAGAATGGCGTAAAGTACCAAACGGGCGCAATATGTTCAGGTGTTTTCAATGGGTTAGCAGCCTCAAAGTTTGGCGGCTCAAGGAAGTATCCCCCCATCTCTGGATTGAAAAACAACACATAACAAAAGAAGAAGAAGAACCCGGCGATACCAACCATATCCTTCACTGTTCCATAAGGGTGGAACGGAATAGAGTCGATAATGTCGTATTTCCCACTATATTGCTCATGGAATTTAAACTGGGTTTTGTAATCTTCACCCATAGTGCCTTTCTTCAGTTTTGTTTCGATACCATCAGGGTTATTCGATCCAACTTCATGTAACGCTAGAATATGCAGTACAACTAAGAGGAGTAACACTATCGGTAATGCTATTACATGTAATGCGAAGAAACGGTTTAAAGTCGCGCCTGAAATAACATAGTCACCACGAATCCACAAAGTCAAATCATCACCAATGTATGGAATAGCTCCAAACAAGGAAATAATAACCTGTGCTCCCCAATAGGACATTTGTCCCCAAGGAAGTAGATACCCCATGAAGGCTTCAGCCATAAGAACCAAGAAGATCAGCATCCCAAATAACCACAATAACTCACGAGGCTTTTGGTAAGAACCATAGATCAATCCACGGTACATATGGAGGTAAACGACAACGAAAAATGCCGATGCACCAGTTGAATGCATGTAGCGCAGCAACCAACCGTAATCGACATCTCGCATAATATATTCGACAGAAGCAAATGCACCATCCCCTGATGGAACATAATTCATTGTTAACCAAATACCAGTAAGAATTTGATTAACCAAAACCAACATTGCTAGAGAACCAAATAGATACCAAAAGTTAAAGTTCTTTGGCATCGGATATTCAGATAAATGCTTTTTATACGCATTCATCGCTGGTAGGCGTTTTTCAACCCAATCTAATAGGACTTGCATTATGCCTCCCCATTTTCATCGATACCAATGACTATACGGGCATCACTTAAGAACATATATTTCGGAACAACCAAATTAAGCGGTGCTGGAACACCAGCGAAAACACGGCCGGCCATATCAAATTTTGAGCCATGACACGGACAAAAGAAGCCCGATGGCACACCTTCGACCTGCTCATTAAAAGAGCTCGGCAAATAAGTCGGAGAACACCCTAAGTGAGTACAAATCCCTACCGCGACAAAATATTCAGGTTTAATCGAGCGGTACTCATTTTGAGCGTATTCAGGCTGCTGCTCTTGTTCAGAGCTAGGATCCCTTAATTGAGAATCATGTGTCGCCAATCCATCTAAAATCGACTTAGGACGTCGAACGATCCAAACAGGCTTACCACGCCACTCCACGCGTAATAACTGCCCTTCTTCTACTTTACTTATATCCACTTCTACCGGAGCACCAGCAGCTTTCGCTTTGGCACTTGGGTTCCATGATTTTATAAAGGGTACAGCGACTGCTACTGCGCCTAAGCCACCAACGACAGCTGTCGATGCAGTTAGAAAACGCCTACGCCCCTTATTAATTGGTGCATTGCTCATCCAAAAACTCTCCCATCGGCTCTCTCTTCAAAAGTATAGACACTCTAAAAGTCGAACTCGGCTAACTAAACTGGAATTCGTTATATTTATTTTGTTGACGAGGATAAATAAAACCCTACTTTTTGACAAGGTAAAGCTACTTTTCTGTAACATTTATGCAGGAAATGTCACGTTCATAGCATTATAGAAATTTTGAGCAAAAAATAATTGAAAAATATGACGAATTATAAATACAAAAAAGCTCGACCAAGGTCGAGCTTTTGTAGCACATAGTAAGCAGCAATCTGCCCGATAATCTTGAAATAAGATTAACGTTTAGAGAACTGTGGACGACGACGTGCTTTACGTAAACCAACTTTCTTACGCTCAACTTTACGAGCATCACGAGTTACATAACCCGCAGAACGTAGAGTAGGACGTAGAGATTCGTCATATTCCATTAGAGCGCGTGTGATACCGTGACGGATCGCACCAGCTTGACCAGAAATACCACCACCTTTAACAGTGATGTATAGGTCTAGCTTTTCAACCATTTCAACTAGCTCTAGAGGCTGTTTAACAACCATACGAGAAGTTGGACGGCCAAAATACTCATCAAGAGTACGCTTATTGATTACGATGTTACCGCTGCCTGGTTTGATAAAAACACGCGCAGCTGAGCTTTTGCGACGGCCAGTGCCGTAGTATTGATTCTCTGCCATTTTCGAAATCCCCAATTAGATGTCTAGTACTGTTGGTTGTTGAGCAACATGGTTGTGCTCAGCACCAGCGTAAACTTTAAGCTTACGGTACATAGCACGGCCTAGAGGACCACGTGGTAGCATACCTTTAACCGCTAGCTCGATTACCATTTCAGGTTTGTAGTCAATTAACTTATTGAAAGAAGTTGACTTTAAACCACCAGGGAATTCAGTGTGACGGTAGTAAATCTTACCTTCACCTTTATTACCTGTAACAGTAATTTTCTCTGCGTTTACAACGATGATGTAATCACCAGTATCAACGTGAGGAGTATATTCAGCTTTATGTTTGCCACGTAGGCGAGATGCAATTTCACTTGCGAGACGGCCTAGAGTTTTTCCCTCTGCGTCTACAACATACCAGTCGCGTTTAACGGTTTCTGGTTTAGCAACGAAAGTTTTCATGCTAATAATAACCCATATAATTAAATTTACACTTAAGGAGCTAATGCTCCCACTGTCTAAGAGCCCGTACATCACCCCTTCGAGTGGTTGGCACTCTCGGCTATATTTCCAAAGAAATTAGCCTGCAGTAACGGTGGGTCGCAGGATTATAGAGAAGAGCGCAGAAAAAATCATCTTTTTTTTGACTTAAAGAAGCAAAAGAATAAAAAAACATCTCTCTTCCTTTTTATTATGTCAAATGAGCCTCTGACAAGTAATCTCTACTCTGCATTTCGGTCAACCTTGAGCAGCAACGCTTAAATTCAAACTCAAGTTGTCCAGAGGTATAAAGAGACTCTAGTTCAACTTCTGCTGAAATAATCAGTTTCACTTTACGCTCATAAAACTCATCAACCAATGCGATAAATCGGCGTGCAGCATCATCAAGACTTCTATCCATCTGCTTCACATCACTAAGTAAAACTGTATGGTAGACTTTTGACAGTTCAATGTAATCGTTTTGGCTTCTGGCTGTCTGACAAAGCTGTTCAAAATTAGCAAAAAGAACGCCATTAGATGCATTAATCACATCAACTTGACGATGATTAACATCAATAGATACTGATTGTTCTTGTGCCCAGGGGTGACCAACAAGTTGAGCAAAGTACTCCTGCAAATGCGCCATTGCCAGGTCATCATTTGGCGAGTGATAAATGTCAGCGTTTTCTAGAGTTCGTAGTCGATAATCGACACCACTATCGACATTGATTATTTGGCAGTTTTGTTCGATCAGTTTGATTGCTGGCATAAAGCGAGCTCGTTGTAATCCATTGCGGTATAATTCACTTGGAGGAATATTCGACGTCGCGACCAATATAACACCACGAGCAAATAGTGCTTCAAACAAAGTTCCAAGGATCATGGCATCGGTAATATCGGAGACATAGAATTCATCAAAACAGATAATATCAGCTTCAACTTTAAGACGATCTGCCACTATCAATAATGGGTCAGAAGTTTCTTCTAATTGAGCAAGTTCCTCATGAACACGATACATAAAGCGATGAAAGTGGATACGCATATTTTTTGAAGGCGTTAACGTATCAAAAAATGCATCCATCAGATACGTCTTGCCACGTCCAACACCTCCCCACATATAAAGACCTTTAGGCGGTGTTTTACTCTCTGCTTTTTTCCCAGTAATCCGCTCCAAAAACGTTGGTTTCTTTTGAGGCTCCTGTTCTAAAAATAAAGCATACTCTTGATACAAATGCTCGAGCGCATCGACAGCCATTGCTTGCGCACTGTCAGGTTTTATCGTATTTTTTTCAATATCATGAAGGTAACGTTGCTTTGGAGTCATAAAAATCATATAGAATGTGGTTGTGGTAAGAGTTAATTTTCAAATACCGAGTTTCACTTTATCGGTCTATAAACTCATAGTACCATGTCCAAACTGCATGTGTAACCAAGTGGTAAAACATATGTTAAATAACAACAGGAAGGAGAATTTATGCCTTGGATGTATGCCATTGTCGGGCTATTAGTTGGCTGTGTTGTCGGAGCGATCGTTTCCCGCATTACTGCTCCACAATACAAAAATCAGAAGTCGATACAAAAAGAACTAGATGCTTCAAAATTTGCTCTTGAACAACAACGCCAAGAACTAATGGATCATTTTTCTCAAACTGCAGGTATGCTAGATACCATTGGTAAAGACTATACAAAACTTTACCAACACCTCGCAAAAAGCTCTTCGGAACTGATTCCCAATATCCCTGAACAAGATAATCCATTTATCAAAACTATTGAGAAAAAGAATAAAGTAACGACAGAAACAGAAGTAAACGACAGTACGTCAACGGAAACGCAACCTAAAGACTATGCTAAAGGTTCTTCAGGATTATTAAAACCAGAGGATAAACCTTCTGTCACCGAAAAAGATTCGTAGAAAAAGAAATAACTAAATTATTTTCGTGAACTTTGTAAAGATTTTTGAGTCCTAAACTCCACAAACTATTGAGAGTTTATAATTACCCAGATAGTTGATACTAATCTGGGTTCTATTTTCATAGGAGTCATAGCATGAAAAAATCTTTACTCGCATTAACTACACTTTCTCTTTGTATTAGTTCTTTCGTCGCACCTCCAGCATCCGCAGTACTTCCTGTGACAGTCGATGGTCAACAACTTCCTAGCTTATCCCCAATGCTTCAGCAAGTCATGCCTGCTGTCGTGAGTATTGCAGTAGAAGGGACTCAAACAGCCCAGCGACAGGTCCCTGAACAATTTAGGTTTTTCTTTGGTCCTAACTTTCCAACCGAACAGTTACAACAACGTCCGTTTCATGCATTAGGCTCTGGTGTGATCATCGATGCGGAAAAAGGGTATGTTGTGACTAACTTTCATGTCATTAATAAAGCCGATAAAATCACCGTACAACTGCATGATGGGAAAGAATACCAAGCAGAGCTAGTTGGCGCAGATAAAATGTCTGATATCGCTTTGGTTAAGTTAGACAATGCAAAAAACCTCACCCAAGTATCAATAGCCGATTCAGATAAGCTGAATGTAGGTGATTTCACAGTCGCGATTGGTAACCCATTCGGTCTTGGACAAACCGTGACTTCAGGGATTGTTTCAGCATTGGGACGCAGTGGGCTTAATATAGAGAATTTCGAGAACTTTATTCAGACTGATGCCGCAATTAATAGTGGTAACTCTGGCGGTGCATTAGTTAACTTAAATGGTGAATTGATTGGTATTAACACTGCAATTTTAGGTCCCAGTGGTGGTAAC
This sequence comes from Vibrio phycocola, assembly GCF_054404255.1. Taxonomy (NCBI): domain Bacteria; kingdom Pseudomonadati; phylum Pseudomonadota; class Gammaproteobacteria; order Vibrionales; family Vibrionaceae; genus Vibrio; species Vibrio phycocola. The sequence continues at coordinate 137,048 of NZ_JBTAMQ010000005.1, read as the reverse complement.
GTTGGGATTGGCTTTGCGATTCCATCAAATATGATGAAAAACCTCACTGACCAAATTTTAGAATTTGGTGAAGTTAAACGAGGAATGCTTGGGGTTCAAGGAGGAGAAATTACTTCTGAACTTGCAGAAGCGATGGGGTATGAGTCCAATAAAGGCGCTTTCGTTAGTCAAGTAGTACCTGATAGCGCAGCCGATGAAGCAGGGCTGGAAGCCGGAGATATTATTGTTTCTATCAACGATAAGTCAATAAATACATTTGGCGAACTTCGAGCGAAAGTTGCGACACTCGGAGCAGGAAAAGAGGTGTCTCTAGGCGTACTGCGAGATGGCGAATCATTGAGTTTCGATATCACTCTTGGTGAACAAACTGATGTAAAAACGGAAGCCAAATCTCTTCATGAAGGGCTAACAGGTGCGGAACTCTCCAATACGAATTCGAATGACACAATACAAGGTGTCAAAGTCACTTCTGTTGCGAAAGGATCCTCAGCCGAAAGTTATCAATTAAAAGAAGGAGATATTATCGTTGGCGTCAATCGACATCGAGTCTCCAACATTGCACAACTTCGGTCTATTCTTGATCAAAATCCGTCTATTTTGGCACTGAATATTCAACGTGGCGAGCAGAGTATTTACCTTGTCGTTCGCTAAATAATTGATATTTATTAAACCTTACCGAGAAATGAGCTTATCTGTACGATAAGCTCATTTTCTATTTTGGTATCTAGTGCTAATCTAGCACTTAATTAATTATGTTAAGATAATCATTCGCTTCAATTGAGGATATCACTTTGAATTACTTACTTCGGTCTCTAGGGTTAGGGCTTATCGCAGCGCTTGTAGTTGTGATTAGCGTGCCAAGCCTGCGAAGCCAAGTTACGATTCCTCAGTTAACCAACCAACCCAAAGACATTGCTTCGCTGCAACTATCGTTTAATCAAGCAGTAAGTAAAGCCGCTCCTGCCGTAGTCAATATTTACAGTCGAAAATATACTGAAAGTGATCGAACAAAGCTTTCAACTCAGGGCCTAGGCTCTGGGGTTATTGTCAGTGAAAAAGGCTATATTGTGACTAACTACCATGTAGTAGCACAGGCTGATCAAATTATTGTCGCGCTGCAAGATGGTCGTATCGCCGCCGCTCAGGTTGTTGGGCAAGATCGTCGCACCGATATTGCCATTCTTCATATCGAAGGGAGTAATCTTCCTGTTATTCCCTTAAACCCACAATATTCTCCTCAAGTTGGTGATGTCGTGTTAGCAATAGGCAACCCTTATAATTTAGGGCAGACAACCACTTTTGGAATAATATCTGCAACAGGACGATCTTCAATTAGTGCTGATGGGCGTCAAGCTTTTATTCAAACTGATGCTGCGATTAACGAAGGTAATTCTGGCGGAGCATTAGTCAATACTCAAGGTGAACTCGTTGGTATCAATACTGCTTCCTTTCAACAAGCGACTGATTTAGAAACCTACGGTATTTCTTTTGCTATCCCTTATCTTCTCGCCAACAAGATCATGGAAAAAATCATCGCTGATGGTCGTGTTATTCGAGGCTATATTGGTATCGATGGGCAAGATATCAGTTCTCTAACATCTCGATTGCTAGGTGGAAAATATAATGGCGGGATTGTTGTATTGGGAATGGATCCCAATGGGCCAGCGTTTAAAGCTGGATTTAAAGTTCAGGACATTATTATTAAAATTGATGGACATGACATTATAGGACGTCAAAGTGTTATGGATTTAGTGACGGATCTTAGGCCGGGAATCACGGTTAACGTTATCGCACTCAGAGATGGACAAGAGATTACAATTCCAGTCACAATAGCCGAAGATACTCGAATTTAATGATAGCAACCGCGATATCATATAAAAGCAGATATAAAAAAACGGAGCCAATTGGCTCCGTTTTTACTTTGAGAACGCTTGTGAAAGCATTATTTTCTAGTAAGTTTCTCTTTAATACGAGCAGACTTACCTGAACGTTCACGTAGGTAGTACAACTTGGCACGACGTACTGCACCACGACGTTTAACTTCGATGCTATTCACTATTGGAGAGTGAGTTTGGAACGTACGCTCAACACCTTCACCATTCGAAATCTTACGTACGGTGAAAGCAGAGTGAAGACCACGGTTACGAATAGCGATTACAACACCTTCAAATGCCTGTAGACGCTCACGCTCACCTTCTTTTACCTTAACTTGAACAACCACAGTGTCACCTGGTGCAAATTTTGGTAGGTCTTGCTTCATTTGCTCTTCTTCAAGAGCCTTGATGATATTACTCATTTTTTAAATTCCTAGAATAAACTGATACTAAATAAAATTGGTTACTTCACTTTGAGTTCTTTTATAAACTCAGCAAGTAACGCTTCCTGTTCGTCAGTCAGAGCTAGGTTTTCCAGGAGTTCTGGTCTTCTTAGCCAGGTCCGGCCTAACGATTTCTTTAACCGCCATTGACGAATGTCCTGATGATTTCCGGATTTGAGTACCGCAGGCACTTCATTTCCATCCAAATTTTCAGGGCGTGTATAATGCGGACAATCAAGTAACCCATTCGCAAAAGAGTCTTCTTCTGCTGATGCGTAATCTCCCAACACCCCCGGAATAAACCGAACGGCTGAATCGACCAACGTCATCGCGGGTAACTCTCCACCTGTCATTACGAAATCACCAATCGACCATTCTTCGTCAACATGCGATTCGATTACACGCTCATCTATCCCTTCATAACGACCACAAATTAAAATCATATTTTCATTTGTCGCCAGCTCTTCAACACCTTGTTGATCAAGTTTTCGACCTTGAGGTGAAAGATAAATGACTTTCGTTTTTCCCGGTGCGGCCTCTTTTGCTGCTTGAATCGCATCCGTTAACGGTTGCACCATCATCAACATTCCCGGTCCACCACCGTAAGGCTTATCATCGACTGTTCGATGTTTATCGTGAGTGAAATCCCTAGGGTTCCAAACATTTATCGATAAAAGGCCTCGTTTTACCGCTTGACCTGTTACCCCAAAATCAGTAACAGAACGAAACATTTCCGGAAATAGGCTAATTACGCCAACCCACATATGTTATTACGCTCCGTTTGGGGAAACTAAAATCCAGGATCCCAGTCAACTTCGATCCGTTGAGCTTTGCGATCAATCGATATGATCACTTGCTCTTCAAGAAACGGGATTAATCGTTCCTTTTGACCGAAAGCATCTTTAAGATTTGCTTTCACTACAAGAACATCATTTGAGCCAGTTTCCAAAAGATCAGTGACCGTTCCTAGATCGTAACCTTTTGTTGTAAAAACTTGCATACCAAATAATTCACGCCAGTAGAACTCATCTTCTGACAATTCTGGTAGTGATACTGGGTTAATGGAGATCTCTAAGTTGGTATAGAGGCTGGTATTCTCTCGAACATCTAAACCCACTAATTTAGCCACCAAACCTTGGTTATGGCGCTTCCAACTCTCAACCTTACATTCGACCCACTCACCCTTTTGGTTAATAAACCAAGGGCTATAATCAAAAATACTTTCTTGATTGTCTGTGTAAGAGATAATTTTAAGCCAGCCACGTATGCCGTAAGAAGCTCCGAACTTCCCAACAACAATTTTTTCGCTCTGCTCACTCATTACTTATTCACCCTACTTAGACATTCGCAAATTTTAATTGCTAAATTAAGCCGCTTTTTGAGCGTCTTTAACTAGCTTAGCTACGCGATCAGATAGAGATGCGCCTTCACCAACCCAATGGTTAACGCGATCTAGATCTAAACGTAGACCTTCTTCTTGGCCAGTTGCTGTTGGGTTAAAGAAACCAACATTTTCAATGAAACGGCCAGTTGCAGCATTGCGGCTATCCGCAACTACAATTTGATAAAATGGACGCTTTTTAGCGCCGTGACGTGCCAAACGAATGGTTACCATATCGTCCTCTTTTGCTTTCTCAATAATAAAATTAACCCCAATAACTAATCAAAAAATCAGCTTGGGGTCTCGTGCCAAAATAAAGCCCCGGAATTTTACTCTTATTCCGGGGCAATGCAAGGGTTTTAACTATTTCAATAATAATGAATGGTTAGAAAGGGATTATCGACCGAATGGGTTGAACCCACCACCGCCTCCCATCATCCCTTGCATGTTACGCATCATTCCTTTCATGCCACCTTTTTGCATTTTCTTCATCATTTTTTGCATCTGGGTAAATTGCTTAATTAGGCGATTGACATCCTGTACTTGAGTACCTGAACCTGCGGCAATCCGCTTTTTGCGCGAACCTTTAATAACATCAGGACGTTGGCGTTCATGCATCGTCATAGAGGAAATAATGGCCTCCATCTGCTTAAACATTTTATCGTCTACTTTGTCTTTCATATTAGCGGGTAGATTTGACATTCCTGGAAGCTTATCCATCATGCCCATCATGCCGCCCATATTCTGCATTTGACCTAACTGCTCACGAAAATCTTCTAGGTCAAAGCCTTTTTTCTGTTTAAATTTCTTCGCCAGTTTCTCTGCTTTATCGTGATCAACATTACGCTGTAAATCTTCGATCAGAGAAAGTACATCGCCCATTCCCAAAATTCGAGATGCGACGCGATCTGGATGGAAAGGTTCCAATGCATCGGTTTTTTCACCAACACCTAAGAATTTAATCGGCTTACCAGTAACATGACGCACAGATAATGCCGCACCACCACGAGCATCACCATCCACTTTGGTTAAGATAACCCCTGTTAACGGAAGTGTATCGCCGAACGCTTTTGCTGTATTCGCAGCATCTTGACCTGTCATTGCATCAACGACAAATAGTGTTTCTACGGGAGTGATAGCTGCGTGGAGTTCTTTTATCTCCGCCATCATCTCTTCATCAATCGCTAACCGACCTGCCGTATCGACAATCAATACGTCATAGAACTTCTTCTTCGCATGGTCAACGGCGGCATTAGCAATATCGATTGGCTTTTGATCTGCAGAGGACTCGAAGAAGTCGACGCTAACATCTGCTGCCAGCATTTGAAGCTGTTTAATCGCTGCCGGACGATAAACATCGGCAGACACAACCAGAACTTTCTTCTTATCACGCTCTGTTAGCAACTTAGCGAGTTTACCAACACTTGTGGTTTTACCCGCACCTTGTAAACCAGCCATCAAAACAACGGCTGGTGGTTGAGCCGCTAGATCGAGCGCTTCATTGGACTCCCCCATAACAGCTTCAAGTTCTGTTTGAACTAGCTTTATGAATTCTTGCCCAGGAGTTAAAGACTTAGAAACTTCAACGCCAACCGCACCGGCTTTCACGCGCTGAATAAAATCACGAACCACTGGCAGTGCAACATCGGCCTCGAGTAGAGCCATGCGTACTTCGCGCAGTGTTTCTTTTATATTATCTTCGGTTAAACGACCTTTACCGCTAATATTTTTTAGCGTACCGGATAGTCGATCCGTTAAATTCTCAAACATACTTCTCTCTTCGCTATGAGGCGATCACTCGTTTAATTATACCTTAGCCTTCTATAGATATATACCCGAACCACTCTATGTTGCCAACCTTTCAACTTATGAAGTGACATTTCACGTCCATAACACAGCGATCAAACTATAAATCTCTTTGAATGATGATAGCTCTCGATAAGTTACCGATGTATAATGTCCTTTCTAATTCACCTATCAAAGAGAGATATGGACAAAGTCATTGCAATAGTAGCAGCGTTATTTTACAGCTTAGCTATTGCTACCATCATTCCAGGGCTAGTACACCAGACTGGAATTAAGGTAAAAGCCGTTTTCTTGAGCGCCATACTTGCGCTTATTTTTCATGGCTGGATTTTAGGCGACCTGATTTTCAACCATGGTGGCCAAAACCTAAGTATTCTTAATGTCGCCTCCTTGATCAGTTTCATTGTTTCTCTCGTGATGAGCTTGTCTATGGTAAAAGCTCGTCTTTGGTTTATGTTACCGGTTGTCTACAGTTTCTCCGCTATTAATATCGCTGCCGCCGCTTACCTGCCAGGAAGTTTTGTTACCCATTTAGAACATGATCCTTGGCTCTTATTTCATATTTCAATCGCACTATTTTCCTATTCAACTCTGACAATTGGTGCGCTTTATGCCTTGCAGTTAGCGTGGCTGGATTACAAACTTAAACAGAAAAAATCGTTGGCTATTAACCCTAACCTCCCACCTCTTCTTCTTGTGGAACGCCAACTATTCCGAATTATCTTAATTGGATACCTACTACTAACGGGAACTCTCGTCACTGGCTTTCTTTATCTCGAAGAGATGTTTGGTAGTGGTAATGCTCATAAAGGAGTACTTTCTTTTGTAGCATGGGTGGTGTATTCAGTGTTGTTATGGGGACATTACCATAAAGGATGGCGCGGTCGCACCGTCACTTGGTATGCCCTTGCAGGTGCTTGTATATTAACGCTTGCTTACTTTGGCAGTCGCTTTGTTAGAGAAATAATTCTCAGCTAAGCGTAGAGGTCTAAGTAAAGACTTGCAGGTTAACCATTGACAGCAACCCCAACTTAGGCGATAAATTAATCAAATAGTGTAAAGGAATTTATAAATTTGGACGACATATCAACGGGTATATTATTTGCGACGCTCGCATGTCTTATAGTTATATCCGGATATTTTTCAGGTTCTGAAACTGGAATGATGGCGTTAAATCGCTATCGCCTTAAACATCTCGCCAATCAAGGTCATCGAGGTGCGAAGAGAGTAGAAAAATTACTCAGCCGCCCCGATAAACTTATCGGCTTGATCCTCATCGGAAACAACCTCGTTAATATTTTGGCATCGGCCATTGCAACCATCTTAGGTATGCGCCTATTTGGTAACGCTGGGGTAGCCATAGCAACAGGAGGCTTAACTCTTGTTATCTTAGTTTTTGCCGAAGTCACTCCAAAAACACTCGCAGCTCTCTATCCAGAACGAGTTTCATTTGCAAGTAGTATTTTGCTTAGTATTTTAATGAAATTCATGGCGCCTTTAGTCTGGTTTGTAAACATCATAACTAATGGCTTCATTCGTATTTTAGGTTTATCAAGCAAGCATGATGGCGCTGACCGTCTGAACTCTGATGAGCTAAGGACCGTGGTAAACGAAGCGGGTGGGTTGATACCAAAACGCCACCAAGATATGTTGCTCTCTATTTTGGATCTCGAACACGTTACCGTAAACGACATTATGGTTCCTCGAAACGAACTCACAGGAATCAACATAAATGATGACTGGAAATCGATCGTACGCCAATTGACTCGTTCACCACATGGCAGAGTTGTGTTATATCGAGATAGCATCGATGAAGTTGTTGGAATATTGAAACTGCGTGATGCATTTCGATTTATGCTTGAAAAGAATGAGTTCAACAAAGAGGTTTTACTTCGGGCTGCGGATGAAGTGTACTTTATCCCCGAATCTACCCCATTGAACGTTCAATTACTTAAGTTTCAACGCAATAAAGAACGAATTGGCTTAATTGTCGATGAATATGGCGATATCGATGGCTTGATTACCCTCGAAGATATTCTTGAAGAAATTGTGGGGGAATTTACCACTTCGATGTCTCCAAGTTCATCAGATGAAATCATCCCTCAGGCAGATGGCAGCTTTATGATTGAGGGCAGTACCAATGTCCGAGATATCAATAAATACTTACGCTGGCAGATGCCAACCGACGGCCCAAGAACGTTAAATGGTTTGATACTAGAACATCTAGAAGATATTCCTCAAACGCGTTTAAGTGTGTGCGTTGCTGATCACGAAATGGAAATCATTGATATTGAAGAGAACCGAATTAAATTGGTCAAAGTTTACCCCAACAAAAGCTAAATTTTAGCCTAATCCAATATCAAAAACTTCTATTATCTAACTAAAAAAGCTTGGCACATCGCCAAGCTTTTTTTATTACCACCATGCCTGATGATATTGATTAGTTTACTTTTAGTTCACTAATCAATGCATCTGGTAGTGCCAAATCATCGTTCTTATTAACCGAAATGCCCGCATCTATAACTGCAGTTGCAATTTCTTTCGCTTCCTCTAAAGAGTGCATTTCAGCGGTTCCACATTGGTACTGATTTAGCTCAGGAATTTTATCTTGGCTTTCTACTTCCAATACGTCTTTCATTGCTGAAAGCCAAGCTTGCCCAACTTCGCTCTCACCTGGTGTGCCAATTAAACTCATGTAAAACCCGGTTCGACATCCCATTGGTGAAATATCAATAATTTCGACATCGGAACTATTGAGGTGATCACGCATAAAGCCAGCATATAGGTGCTCAAGTGTATGAATACCTCTCTCCGATAACAAGCTTACATTCGGAAGTGTAAAGCGCAGGTCAAATACCGTAATAGTATCGCCTTTCGGTGTTTGCATTTTTTTCGCAACACGTACGGCAGGGGCGGTCATTCGTGTATGATCGACGGTAAAACTATCAAGTAAAGGCATTTATTTTTCTCCAAATACAATTCAGTTGCATTGAAACTGAATCAAAAAATTATATACATTATGTATGCTAAACCGTATTTCTGCTATTAAATCGATTCAGTACTTCACTTTAAATCAGAAAAGTAGTTCTCCAAAAAAGTATCAAAGTCGATCTCTTCGGCATTATCCGCCTCTGCTTGTTTCGCAAGAGAGAGTTCGACTTCTTTTTGCATTTCCTCGCCAGAATACTGTGAATATTGATGTTCTTTGTTTTGTTGAGCGTATTCATTACCTAACTTAGAACCAAGAGAAATCATACATCCTTCTTGCTTTAACTGAGTCAAAAATTGAGCTGACAATGTCAACTCTGGATCATCAATCCATGTGGTCAATCGTTGACAAACTTGACTGTATTCGTTGCCGCCATTTGCCTTATCGAATAACTCGGCAATGGAGAATAATTCATCCATAACACGATGAGCCCAGGTGTTAAGAGTAAGAACTTCACCATGACAACCAATTTTAAGCTCTAATCCTGGCTTACGACCTTCAATGACCACTTTATTCCAGTTACTACGCCAGCACTCCAGCTCACAGTTAGTCATCTCATCCGATTCGCTCATTACAGCCCAAGTTAAGAATAAATCGAGAAAACGAATTTGATCTTTGTTAACCCCAATAGGACTAAATGGGTTTACGTCTAAAGAACGAATCTCAATATATTCAACACCACCGCGCTGCAAAGCTTCAGAAGGCTTTTCACTAGCACTTGCAACACGCTTAGGACGAATAGGAGCATAAAGTTCATTTTCGATTTGCAACACATTGCTGTTGAGTTGACGATACTCTCCATCGACTTTCACACCAATATCAGCAAACTCAGCAGAAGGTGTTCGAATCGCACTGTGTACACCTTCTAAATATTGTTCAAGACTATTAAAACCAATTTTCAGGCCACTTTGAGCACTGTTAGTGTAGCCCAAATCACTTAACCGCAGTGAGGTTGCGTATGGCAAATACAATGTTTTTCCAACATTTTCAAAAGGCAACTGTGAGTCTCGTCCCTTTAAAAAAGATGGGCAAATAGCTGGAGAAGCGCCGAAGAAATAAGGAATTAACCAGCCGAAGCGATAGTAGTTTCGGATCAAACCAAAATAGGAATCGGATTTCGTTTTTTCTCTCGCTTCCTGAGTTTGATCACCATAGAGCTGATCCCAAAGAGCTTCAGGAAAAGAGAAATTAAAGTGAACACCTGAAATAATCTGCATCAGACTTCCGTAACGGCGCTTAAGCCCTTCACGATACAAAGTCTTCATTCGCCCATTGTTAGATGTACCATATTGAGCTAACTGAATAGCGTCTTCATTGGGAACATAACAAGGCATCGACATCGGCCACAATTTTTCGTCGCCACTCAAATGGCTCTGACTAAAATGATGCACATCGGATAATTGGTCAACAATGGTATCAACATTTTGACTTACGGGAGTAATAAACTCGAGCAAGGATTCAGCAAAGTCTGTTGTAATCCACTGATTAAAAGTAGCCGAACCGAGCGCACTTGGGTGAGGTGTTGTCGCAATACTACCATCAGTGTTATATCGCAGTGTTTCACGTTCAATACCACGATTAAATTGCTTAAATATATCGGGGTTTTGAGCTGCTAGGCTAAGTCGTTCAGTTAATTTATTCAAAACAGGTTCACTTATATTTATTGTCATAATACGTGAGCTAATCACAGTCACCTCAATAAACAGCTCTGAGCGCCTAAATCAAGTGGCTAGATAGCTCAGAAGTGTTTACGACATGGGGTATCTCTTTTAAGTTGGTACTTTAACGAATGATTTCAAGTTTAACCATCGGTAAGTTTAATTTTTCAAGTTGTGGTTCAACGACGTTAGCATCGCCAACGACAATAATTTGGTAATCATTCGGGTTAAACCATTTTTTAGCACTTTCATTCAATGTTGCTTTTTTCACTGTTGCTACAATCTCATTACGCTGCTGTAAATAATCGTAATGCAGACTATAAGTTAATATCCCGCTAATTAGGTCAGCTTTTTGATCTTGCGTTTCATACATTAATGCATCTTGCTGCCCCACAGCAAGCCGCATGAAAGCCAACTCATCGTCATCTAATCCATTTTGTACGTAATGATTCATTTCATTACGCATTTCAATAATGCTTAAACCCGTTGCTTCAGCCTTAACCGGAGCCTCAAAGACCGCTATACCAATTTCCCGATTACTCGCTAAATAACCATCCATACCATAGGTATACCCTTTATCTTCACGCAAATTTTGATTCATTCGGCTATTAAAATTGCCTGCCAAATTAAAGTTTGCCAATTGAGCTAAATATAACTCTCCAGTTGCATCAAAAGGTTTCGTGGTGCGAACAAAACGGACGATACTTTGAGTCGCTCCTGGATGATCAAGTACATAAATTTTCTGCTCTGACTGTTGCGGCAATATTTGAGGCGCAAGTAGCGGAGGATATTCCCCTTGCCACTGTCCTAAGAAATCAAGGCTACTAATCGCTTCACCTTCATTAACATCACCGACAATCACGATCTGAGCGCCTTGCGGAGTATAATGCTGCTGATAAAATGCGAGCACATCCTCTAATGTCAATGAATCGATACTCTGCTCTGTACCATCACTAATACGAGAGAATAACGAATCTCCAAATAGTACCTGACGGGTGGCTTGTGAAGCTTGCCAAGTCAACTTTTGCTGTTGGTACACAACGCCTTCTTTCATCTTTTGTTTCAACCGCTCTAAGTCTTTAGGGTCAAAACGCGGATGAAATAGCAATTCATCAACAATCGCTAAGGTTTGATCAAAGTTCTTAACCAAAGCTGAGACTGTCACTGTTGTTGTGTAGTGACCTGCACTGATTGATACAGATGAACCAAGCCTATCTAACTGCGCTTGAATTTGCTCTTGTGTTCGACTCTGACTTCCTTCTCCAATTAGACTTGCAGTCAGTTCTGCTAGTCCTTCTTTCCCCTCATCAACATAGCGTTCACCAGCAGGAAGTTTTAACTTAAATAGTACAGAAGGCGACTCTAGACTTTCTGTACCCATCAAGGTGATCCCATTGCTGAAGTGGTGTTTATATAACTCAGGTACTTTTATCGATAGCGAATCTCCAACAACTGGAACTTCACTTCGATCAAAGTCATCTTCAACATTTCGAAATTCTAGCTGATTTAATGCAATGGTTTTATGTGGCTGAATAACCCGCTCTTCTGGGATGAAGTTAACAGCTTGTACTGCTATATCTCTTTTTCCTTTGGGGACAACACTTAAAACTGCATGTGATTTATCGACTAAAAATTGAGACAAAACGGAATCTATGTCCGACATCGATACATTTTCTAATAATGAAAGATTGGTTTGAAGTCGATCTGGCTGATCAAAAAACACATCGTTATAAGCAAGTTGAGAGACTTTCCCTTTTACACTTTCTAAGGCAAAAATTGCATCAGCTTGCGCTATCCCTTTTATTTCTTCAAATCGTTCTTCATTCACACCTTGAGATTTTACTTCCTGAATAATATCTAATAATTGTTGGTAAAGTGTATGCAATGCATCAGGTGCCGTTGATGAAGACATAGCGTAGAGATAAAAAGTACAAGCTAGTTCTCCACAGTCTTGAAATGCTCCTGCATTAATGGCTTCATTGGTTTTTACTAACTTTTGATAAAGTAGACTGTTTGCCCCACTTCCCAACACTTGAGATAAAACATCAAGTGGAACTTGAGTTTCAGCTCCTAAGTATTCCGTTGGCCACCCAACCACAACCATAGGTTGCTGAATTCGGTCTTCAATCGTAACAAAACGCGTTTCATTTATGACCGCTGGTGCCTTTGGCATATCATCGACTTCAGGCCCTTTAGGAATAGATCCAAAATATTTGTTCACCCAATTTAATGTCTGATCAATTTGAATATCTCCCCCAATGACTAACGTCGCATTGTTTGGGCCATACCAACGTAAAAAGAAAGATTTAAGGTCATTCACATCAACTCGGTCTAAATCTTCAACATAGCCAATAGTTTGCCAAGAATAAGGATGAGATCTTGGGTACAACGTTTCACCCATTTTTTCCCAAATCAGTCCATAAGGACGATTATCATAATTTTGTGCACGTTCGTTCTTAACGGTATCCCTTTGTATCTCGAATTTACGTTGAGAAACGGCATCCAATAAGAAGCCCATCCGGTCAGATTCTAACCATAGGACTTTTTCAAGTTGGTTTGCTGGGACTGTTTCAAAGTAATGAGTTTTATCACGGTTGGTGGTGCCATTAAGCTCACCACCCGCTTCAGTAATGTATTTAAAATGCTGCTGATCACCGACATGCTTTGATCCTTGAAACATCATGTGTTCAAAAAAATGCGCGAAACCTGTGTTGCCTTGGACCTCACGTGCGGAGCCCACATGATAGGTAACGTCAACATGAACTAATGGGTCCGAATCATCTGGAGACAAAATAACGGTCATACCATTATCTAAGCGGTATTTCTTATAAGGAATCATCGCTTTCCCTGGTACAGCCTCAACTTGTTCAACTAATGAGATACCATCGGGAAGTGACGAGAAAAATGAATAATCTTTGCTAGATGAAGTACATCCAACCAATACGAAGAGTGACAAGGCAACTAGCCAAAGCTTTGTCATTTTAACTCCTTAAAATAAACCTAAATACAACACTATGAGAATAGCGTATCGAATTGCTTTACCAATGAGAATACAAAGGAACGAAGGGAGTGCTTTCATCCTCATCCATCCTGCGGTCAAGCACAATGCATCGCCAATAATAGGTAGCCAACTGAGCAATAAAACCCAATAAGCATGTTTTTGTAACCATGCTATAGAGGTTCGACTTCTCAAAGTAGAATCAGTTCTGTTTGGTAACCATAAACCCAACAAATAATTAGTGAATCCACCGAGCGTATTACCTAGTGTGGCAACTATAAACAAATAAACGTAAGAATGAGAAGAATACGAAAGAGCGGCTAATAGCGTAGCTTCTGAACTTCCTGGCAACAGTGTCGCACTTAAAAAACTGGAGAGAAATAATGTAAATGGCGCTGATTGCTCCCAAGATAAACCAAGAGTACCAAACAGCGCCTCTAATGTTTCGTTCATTGCATACTAAGTAATAATTTTCCGCGAGTATGCCCACTTTCAATTTCAGTGTGGGCTACTTTAACATCATCTAAAGAATAAATTTTTTGGATCTCGGTCTTAAGCAATCCGACACTAACCATATAAAGCATAGTATCGAGCTGCTCAGGATTTGGTTCAACAAGCATACCTGTCGCTTGAAATCCTAATAAAGTTGCCTTTTCACAAATCAATTCAGCAGTGAGTGTTGGTACAGTCACCACTCGAGCATTATCTTTTAAGCACTTTAATGCATCCAGCGCAACATCTCCGCCAACCAAATCAATCAGTACATCGACACCATCGAGTCGTTGTGAAACAGGCGCAAAGTTATAATTGATGGCGTGAGCGCCTAACGTCGCGAGGTAATCGAGGTTTTTTTCACTACACGTTGTATAAACTTCGGCTTTTGCAGCAATAGCCATTTGAATAGCTAAATGACCAACACCACCCGCTCCAGCCAAGATCAGTACGCAGTCCCCTTCTGTGACCTCACCACGGTTCAGAGCTTGAGCAGCCGTTTGTCCAGCTAAAGGCAATGCCGCGGCGGCTTCCAGAGTTATTGAGCTCGGAATTAAGCTAAGAGCAGCTTCAGGAATGGAGATATATTGACTGTACCCTCCACCTTGCAATGGAAAACCAATAAACCCTGCGACACTATCATTAATAGCAAAACGCGTGCACCCGTCACCTAGTTTTATAATTTTACCTGACACATCATAACCTGGTACCCAAGGTAACTTGTCTTTATTTTGCTGTGCAGCCCACCCAAGGCCTGCTCTTGTTTTAGCATCGATTGGATTAATACCAGAGAATGCTACTTCAACAAGAACTTCACCCTTAGCGGGCTCAGGAACGGAGGTAGTTTGAATCACCAAAGTATCAACATCACCAAACTGAGATATCGCAATTTGTTTATTTTCCATTTCTAGAATCCTTTCACTCAATCACGGCCAATAAAAAAGGGATGCATGTAAGCATCCCTTTGAATATATATCATTTATTGGCAATCGGTAAACTATGAAAGCCAATTTCACGCTAAGTTGTTAACCAGCCAACGCTAATAGAATACCAGCAGCAACAGCTGAACCTAATACCCCAGCGACGTTTGGCCCCATTGCATGCATCAATAGGAAGTTTTGTGGGTTTGCCTCTAACCCAACTTTGTTAACCACTCGAGCCGCCATCGGAACCGCTGATACACCTGCCGCACCAATCAATGGGTTAATATCCTCTTTCGAAAGCTTATTCAGTAACTTGGCCATCAGCAAACCTCCAGCAGTACCGATACTAAAAGCAACGGCACCAAGAGCTAAAATACCTAACGTTTCAAAATTTAAGAATTGATCTGCTTGTAGCTTAGAACCAACACCTAATCCTAAAAAGATCGTAACGATATTAATCAACTCGTTTTGCGCAGTCTTCGATAAGCGATCAACAACACCAACCTCACTCATAAAGTTGCCGAAACAAAACATTCCCACCAGTGGAGTCGCGGATGGTAAGAAGAGAATCGTCATCAAAAGTACAGCTAGAGGAAAGACCATTTTCTCTACTTTACTAACATGACGGAGCTGAGCCATTTTGATTACACGCTCTTCAGGGGTAGTCAGCGCTCTCATAATCGGAGGTTGAATAATAGGAACTAACGCCATATAACTATAAGCCGCTACCGCTATCGCGCCTAATAAATCAGGAGATAGCCTACTCGCTAAGAAAATAGCAGTAGGACCATCCGCGCCACCGATAATCGATATTGATGCCGCATCGGCCATGCTAAATTCCATGCCTGGAATAACGTTCAGTAAAATAGCGCCAAACAATGTGGCAAAGATACCTAACTGAGCAGCCGCGCCTAACCATAACGTTTTAGGGTTTGCTATCAGCGCACCAAAATCCGTCATCGCTCCTACGCCCATAAAGATCAGAAGCGGGAAAATGCCCGTTTCAATTCCGGCGTGATAAATATAGTAAAGCAGGCCGCCTTCATCAGTAAACCCAGCATTAGGAATGTTTGCTAAAATAGCACCAAAGCCAATAGGCAAAAGCAATAATGGTTCGAAGCCTTTAGCAACCGCTAGAAACAAAAGCCCACAGCCCACTAAAATCATAATGATTTGAGTAAACTCAAAGTTAGCTAAACCCGTTTCACTCCAAAGTGTAATTAATCCGTCCATGGTTATCCCTTATGCCAAACCAACAAGAGGAGCACCAACAGCAACAGCATCTCCTTCCTTGACATAAACACTATCGATAACCCCTGCACGTGCAGCCCGAACTTCCGTTTCCATCTTCATTGCTTCTAGAATGAAAATAACATCCCCTTCGGCTACTTGATCGCCAGCTGATACATTCACTTTGAAAATGGTGCCCGCTAATGGAGCAGAAATAACTTCTGCATCAGCAGCTGGTGCTGCAGGAGCAGCCGCCTGAACTGGAGCTGCATTTGCCACCGGTGTTACCGACTCTAATGCACCTGAAGGGCCAACTTCAACTTGATACACCTGACCATCAACTTTCACACTGTAAGCTTCAATACCACCTTGTGCAGTAGCTGCAACAGGAGCGGCAACTACAGGAGCCGAATCTTCTAATGTCGGAGCGGGTTCAAACGCACTTGGGTTATGACGATTCTTAAGAAACTTAAGACCAACCTGAGGGAACAAAGCGTAGGTCAAGACATCATCCACGGTATCTTCCGCAAGTGAAATTCCCTCTGCTTTTGACTTCTCAAACAATTCTTTCGTTAAACTGTCCATCTCTGCACTTAAAAGATCAGCAGGACGACAAGTAATAGGTTCTGCACCTTCCAATACTTTTGCTTGAAGATCTGCATTTAGCTCTGCTGGCGCACAACCATATTCGCCTTTCAAAATACCAGCCGTTTCTTTAGTAATCGACTTATAACGCTCGCCAGTTAAAACATTGATAACAGCTTGAGTACCAACAATTTGCGATGTTGGTGTAACTAGAGGAATATACCCTAAGTCTTTACGTACTTTAGGTATCTCTTGTAATACTTCGTCTAATCGGTCCGCTGCACCCTGCTCTTTTAGCTGACCTTCCATGTTCGTCAACATACCACCAGGGACTTGGGCAATCAGGATACGAGAATCAACCCCTTTCATTGCTCCTTCCCATTTCGCGTACTTCTTGCGGACCTCACGGAAATAAGCCGCAATAGGAGCGATTTCAGTTAAAGAAAGACCTGTGTCTCGCTCTGTACCTTCTAACATCGCTACGACGGTTTCAGTTGGTGTATGACCATACGTCTGGCTCATCGATGAAATAGCGGTGTCTAAGATATCAACCCCCGCTTCTACCGCTTTTACCGCAGTCGCCGTAGATAGCCCTGTAGTGGCATGACAATGTAAAGCAAGTGGTACATCACACGACGCTTTAATACGGGTAATCAGCTCTTCGGCTTCGTAAGGCTTAAGTAGACCTGACATATCTTTAATACACAAAGAGTGACAACCTAAGTCTTCTAGGCGTTTAGCTAAATCAACCCATGTGTCAGCAGTATGAACAGGACTGGTCGTGTAAGAAAGTGTACCTTGAGCATGAGCGCCAACATCAATAGTTGATTTCACTGCTTTCTCAAAATTACGAACATCATTCATCGCATCAAAAATACGAAAAACATCCATACCATTTTTATGCGCACGTTCAACAAACTTTTCAACCACATCGTCGGCGTAATGACGGTAACCCAGAAGGTTTTGTCCGCGTAACAACATTTGCATTGGCGTGTTTGGCATTGCTTTTTTAAGCTCACGCAAACGTTCCCACGGATCTTCACCTAAGAAACGAATACAAGAGTCAAATGTAGCGCCTCCCCATGTTTCTAGCGACCAATATCCAACTTTATCCAATTCTGCGGCAATCGGTAGCATATCTTCGATACGCATACGTGTAGCAAAAAGTGATTGGTGTGCGTCACGAAGGACGACATCTGTAATAGCGAGTGGTTTAGACATGCAATTAAACTCCTTTTAAATCCCTTTTACTATTTCTTCGCTGATGACGAGCGATACTGTTTGACCGCGGCCGAAATAGCAGCGACTACGTGTGGGTTATTCCCCGTAGTGCTCGATTGATTATTCTGAACTCTTTTTGATGGTGCCACGGGAGCAGCAGGCTGTTCCTGTGGAATAATTTTTGCCATTAACGTAACGAGATAGACAAGAATGGTCAAAAATAGAAATACGAATGTCATACCTGTGCCCATTAGGACAGCTGCATCGCCAAGCAGGCTACCAATATTATCCATTTTGCTTCCTTTCAAATTTATAAATTGGAGAACTATGTCTTCCTTAATAATGCCAATTTAATTAAAGGCTCGTAATAAAGAATTATCTCGATTGCTCTAGTGTTGTCAAACGTACATTTCTCACGCTTAGAGATAAACCATAAGATACTTAATCCAGAGTTAATAGCAGTGATATATGCCATATTTAGACCAGTATACAAAATATCCAATAACATCTTTCCGTTGTTATAAAGTAATTCCGCCTAAAAAGATGTGTTCTAGGTAAAAAAAGTGCAATTACCAAGTAAACATTTAGGAATTTACGACAAAAGTTCAATATTAAAGACACAAAAAAACCCCGCTAAAAAGCGAGGTTTTAGTGTATGGCGCGTCCTGGAGGATTCGAACCTCCGACCGCCTGGTTCGTAGCCAGGTACTCTATCCAGCTGAGCTAAGGACGCAAATAATATAATGGAAGTGGCGCGCTCGGAAGGATTCGAACCTTCGACCGCCTGGTTCGTAGCCAGGTACTCTATCCAGCTGAGCTACGAGCGCGCAATGTGGTATAACCCACGCTTTAGTCTGCTAAAAACTAAAAATGCCCTAATGGACATAAGAAATGGCGGTGAGGGAGGGATTCGAACCCTCGATGCGGCTACAAACCACATACTCCCTTAGCAGGGGAGCGCCTTCGGCCTCTCGGCCACCTCACCACATTCTGTCACTTTAAAAAAGTGGCGCGTCCTGGAGGATTCGAACCTCCGACCGCCTGGTTCGTAGCCAGGTACTCTATCCAGCTGAGCTAAGGACGCGTCGAGTTAATTCAATGATCTATATTCAAAATAATGGCGCGCTCGGAAGGATTCGAACCTTCGACCGCCTGGTTCGTAGCCAGGTACTCTATCCAGCTGAGCTACGAGCGCGCAATGTGGTATAACCCACGCTTTAGTCTGCTAAAAACTAAAAATGCCCTAATGGACATAAGAAATGGCGGTGAGGGAGGGATTCGAACCCTCGATGCGGCTACAAACCACATACTCCCTTAGCAGGGGAGCGCCTTCGGCCTCTCGGCCACCTCACCACATTCTGTCACTTTAAAAAAGTGGCGCGTCCTGGAGGATTCGAACCTCCGACCGCCTGGTTCGTAGCCAGGTACTCTATCCAGCTGAGCTAAGGACGCACTTTGTTTATCATGCTAAAGATAAACTCGCAAGAAATGGCGGTGAGGGAGGGATTCGAACCCTCGATGCGGCTACAAACCACATACTCCCTTAGCAGGGGAGCGCCTTCGGCCTCTCGGCCACCTCACCATCTTGCGGAGGCACATATTACGATTTACCAAAAATATGTCAAACACTTTCTTGGTAAATAAGAGAAAAAAGATAACTAACCGTTGGCTATTTAATCAAACTGCTTGGATAAGCAACTTTTGTGGGCGGTATAAATTTCAACCATATAAAAAGACTAGCGATTTCGCTAGTCTAAATTACATCAATATCCGTTAGGGTTTGGTGTGCCACTGCCCTTTTCTTGCTGTATTCGCATATAAATCTCTTCACGATGAACAGAAACATCTTTAGGTGCGTTTACACCAATGCGAACTTGGTTTCCCTTTACACCAAGAACTGTAACGGTTACTTCATCACCTATCATCAGCGTTTCGCCAACACGGCGAGTCAAAATTAGCATTATTGGCTCCTTGAGTATTCTCTATATTGCCTGTAATTAAGCTATCACTACGTATTTTATTGGCCAACAGCATAGCTATTAGCGTAAATTTCTTTGCACATATTTAATCATTAAATAGTACTTTCATCGTTAGAAGCTTAGTCAACATGATGAAAATTCGCTAGTTTTAGTTCTTCAATATGCGAATTAGCACCTAGATAGATAGAGGGTGCTAAAATTGTTCGTTACTATTACGGATTTTCAATTCTAACTCCAGAAAAAAACATTACATTGATGAGGATGTAGACATAAACACTAAGTTTTGTGTTTAGGATCACCTTCTTACCTCAGGAAACGATTTCTCTGAATTTAGAATCATAAATAAAGAGCCTAATTATTCTTCATTAGATAAATTTAGGCTCATTAGTTATTTTGCCGACATTATAAACGAGCTTCGATCCACTCCGACACAGAATTCAATGCGTTAGGAAGCGCATCAATGTCACTTCCCCCTGCTTGAGCCATATCTGGACGACCACCGCCTTTACCACCAACTTGTATCGCAACGCTATTCACAAGATCCCCTGCTTTTATTTTTGCAGTAAGATCTTTTGTTACGCCAGCGATCAAGCCAACTTTACCATCGGAAGCGTTTCCAAGCATGATGATGCCACTACCAATTTGGTTCTTCAACTCATCAACCATACCACGCAGCGCTTTATTTTCAGCGCCATCCAGTTGAGCGATCAGAACTTTGACACCTTTGATTTCTTTAACTTGATCGATAAGGTTAGCACTGGCTTGAGAAGCAAGCTTATCTTTCAACTGTTGAATCTCTTTTTCAAGCTGTTTAGCTTTCAATGCTGAATCATTCAATTTGACTTCGTAAGCATTGGCTTGTGATTCAATAAGATCGAGAGCTGCATCACCGGTAACTGCTTCAATTCGGCGAATACCCGCAGCAATACCACCTTCGGATACAATTTTAAACAAACCAATATCACCAGTTTGCTTGGCATGAATACCACCACACAATTCTGTTGAGAAGTCTCCCATTGAAAGTACTCGAACTTGGCTATCGTATTTTTCACCGAATAATGCCATTGCTCCTTTTTCTTTCGCAGACTCAAGATCCATAATTTCAGTATCTACAGAGTCGTTATTACGAATTTGAGCATTCACAAGTCGTTCAATCTCTTTTAGTTCGCTCGCTTTTACCGCTTCTAAATGAGAAAAATCGAAACGCAGCCCTTCGGGTTTAACAAGCGAACCTTTCTGAGAAACATGGTCTCCCAATACGCGGCGTAATGCTGCGTGCATCAAGTGAGTAGCTGAGTGGTTTAAAGCACTAGATAGACGGCGTTCTTCATCGACAGATGTCATAACTTCGTCATCCTGAGCAAAAACGCCTTCTACGACTTCACCATAATGGACAACTGCTTGTCCTAGTTTTTGGGTATCCTCAACATTGAAGAGGCCAGATTTGGATCTTATGACCCCACTCTCACCACTTTGACCACCAGATTCTGCATAAAATGGCGTTTCATTCAGAATAACCATTGCTTTAGTCCCCGCCGAAAGAGATTGTACGGCTTCACCTTCGACAAATATCTCTACGATTTGGCTTTGACCTTGAGTTGAGGTGTACCCACAAAACTCACTTGTCGCATCACTCTTAACCTGCGCATTATAATCGGTACCAAACTGCCCAGCTTCACGAGCACGATTGCGTTGAACGTCCATCGCTTTTTCAAAGCCAACTTCATCAATACTAAAGCCACGTTCTCGAGCAACATCATTGGTTAAATCTGCTGGGAAACCATAGGTATCATAAAGCTTAAATACCGTTTCACCGTCGAGCACTTTTCCTTCGACTTGGTTTAGGGCGTCATTAAGTATCGCCATACCTCGCTCTAACGTACGACTAAAGTTTTCTTCTTCAATACGTAGAATTTTTTCAACGATTGCTTGCTGATTTTTAAGTTCAACACCAGCGCTACCCATAATTTCCGCTAATGGACCAACAAGTTTATGGAAGAAAGTATCTTGCGCTCCCAGTTTATTTCCATGACGAACGGCACGACGAATAATGCGGCGTAGGACATAACCACGCCCTTCATTAGAAGGCATTACTCCATCAACAATTAAGTAAGCACACGAACGAATATGATCCGCGACCACACGTAATGATTGATTCGTCAGATCTTGATGACCTGTGATTGTCGCTGCTTCTTTGATTAACGATTGGAAAACGTCAATTTCGTAGTTCGAGTGTACTCCTTGCATAATGGCAGAAATACGCTCTATACCCATTCCCGTATCTACAGATGGTTTTGGCAATGGCTCCATTGTGCCATCTGCATGACGGTTAAATTGCATGAAAACATTGTTCCAAATTTCAATAAAACGATCACCATCTTCTTCTGGTGATCCCGGAGGCCCACCCCAAATATGTTCACCGTGATCGTAGAAAATTTCAGAACATGGACCACACGGACCAGTATCGCCCATCTGCCAGAAGTTATCTGATTCGTAAGCTTTGCCGCCTTTTTTATCGCCGATACGTATAATCCGCTCCGCGGGCACGCCCATTTTTTCATTCCAAATGGCGAAGGCTTCATCATCAGTTTGATATACCGTTACCAACAAACGCTCTTTTGGTAATTGAAGAACTTCGGTTAGAAATTCCCACGCAAACTTAATCGCCTCTTCTTTGAAGTAATCACCAAAACTAAAGTTACCTAACATTTCAAAGAAAGTATGGTGACGCGCTGTGAAGCCTACGTTTTCTAGGTCATTGTGTTTACCGCCCGCTCGAACACAACGTTGTGATGTTACGGCTCGAGTATAACTACGTTTTTCTAAACCAAGAAAACAGTCTTTAAATTGATTCATCCCTGCATTAGTAAATAGCAAAGTTGGGTCATCTGCGGGAACTAATGACGAACTATCAACAATTTGGTGTCCTTTTGATTCAAAGAACGAGAGGAACGATCGGCGTACCTCATCAGTGCTCATAAACATGTGCTTTTCCTGGAATGATCGAGTTATATTTTTGCCATATTGTAAAGCAAGGATAACTGTTCGACTAGTGTTCTTATAGAAAAGAGGCGGTTGAAGAGGTATCGGTAGGATTATCAGGAAAATAGAACTTATGTTGCCTTAATCATCACTTAATGCGTACTTAATTTGATCAAATGAAAACCCTCTGTATTGCAAATATCGAATAAGCTTAGCCTTCTCTTTTTGATCTAATTGGAGGCGGTTTACTGTCTTTTTTTCTGCCGCTTGTTTGGCAAGTTCGAACCAATCGTGCTGACACTCTTGAAGTACCTGATCAATAATATCGTTATCAATTTTTTTCTGTTTTAGCTCTTGGCGAATCCGCAGTAACCCATGACATCGATTAATATGTTGTCGCAAAACACTCTCAGCGAAACTTACATCATCGAGATAACCCAAGCCATTGCAGTAATCGATTGTTTCATCGATCTCGTTAAGCTCGTATCCCTTAATTTTTAGTTTACCCGCTAATTCTTGACGGCCATGATCTCTGCGACTCAATAACCTCAGTGCGCTTTCTTTACAAGATAAGGTGTTAGTATAGAAACGAGTCATGAGTTCTCCAAAATAATTAGCCCCGCATAAGCGAGGCTAATTTTAATCACTTAGAAACGAAACTTTAAATTAAAAGTCTTGTTCCGCTTCGATATCCTTTGCGACAGCTTCTTCTTCAACAATTGCATTCGCATTTAAAAGTGAATCGCGTAACGTACGGTCAATAATATCAAACGCTTCTTTATTTTCACGTAAGTACTTACAAGCATTTGCCTTTCCTTGGCCAATTTTATCGCCATTATAGCTATACCAAGCACCTGCTTTTTCAATTAATTTATTCTTAACTCCAAGGTCTACCAACTCACCTTCACGGTTAAAGCCTTGGCCATAAAGTATTTGGGTATGAGCTTCTTTAAACGGCGCAGCAATTTTGTTTTTTACCACTTTAATTCGAGTTTCATTACCAACCACTTCATCGCCATCTTTAATTGCACCTGTGCGGCGAATGTCGAGACGAACTGAAGCATAAAACTTAAGTGCATTACCACCTGTTGTTGTTTCAGGGTTACCAAACATCACACCAATTTTCATTCGAATCTGGTTGATGAAGATACACATACAATTTGATTGCTTTAAGTTACCCGTTAATTTACGCATCGCTTGAGACAACATACGAGCCTGAAGCCCCATATGACTATCGCCCATTTCACCTTCAATTTCAGCTTTCGGAGTTAAGGCAGCAACGGAATCGACTACAAGTACATCAATAGCGCCAGAGCGAGCTAGAGCATCACAAATTTCTAACGCTTGTTCACCAGTGTCTGGTTGAGAAACAAGTAACGCATCAATATCAACGCCTAGCTTTCTTGCATAAATTGGATCAAGTGCGTGCTCTGCATCAATAAAGGCACATGTTTTACCTTGACGTTGTGCCGCAGCAATTGTTTCGAGAGTTAGCGTTGTTTTACCAGAAGCCTCTGGACCATAAATCTCAACAATACGTCCCATAGGCAAACCGCCTGCCCCTAACGCAATATCAAGCGCAAGTGATCCTGTTGAGATTGTTTCTACGTCCATGGTGGTATTATCACCAAGACGCATAATTGAGCCTTTACCAAATTGCTTTTCAATCTGCCCTAGAGCAGCAGCGAGTGCTTTTTGCTTATTTTGGTCCATTACATTCTCCAAACTGGCACTCTTAACTTATGAAGGGGGAAACTGAGTGCTATTAATATTTTCTAAGTATAAACTTATTATACTGTGGATTCATACAGTGTCTAGTGTAAATTTACTTTTCTTCGCTAATACAGTAATCATGCAATGTTGTTAACGCTTGTTGAACCGCTTGTAGCCTAACTTGAGCTCTATCTCCAGAAAAGTAATGCGTTTCTACTCTGCTCCAGCCCCATTTCGATTGCCAAGCAAAACAAACAGTACCCACTGGTTTATCTTCACTACCACCTCCAGGCCCAGCAATACCACTAACCGACACCGCAATAGATGCATTTGAGCGAAGCAAAGCCCCACTAGCCATTTCGATAACAGTATTTTCACTTACTGCTCCAAACTCATCAAGCGTATCTTGATTTACTCCCAGCATCTCTATTTTCGCCTCATTACTGTATGTAATAAAAGCTCGGTCAAACCATTGAGAACTTCCCGCGACCTCAGTTATTTCAGATGCGATGCCACCACCAGTACACGATTCGGCCGTGGTTAACACCCAACCATTTTGCAATAAAAGGTGACCAAGGTTCTCACTAAGATTTTGATCTAATTCCATGCTTATTCCTTTTAGAACTCTTTAAGCTCACGCTTGATTAACGTATCCTAAGCCGCAATGAAAACAAACGAAAGATGTTACCGTGAAAGACGCCAATAATCATACCCCCATGATGCAGCAATATTTAAAACTCAAAGCTGAAAATCCCGATATATTGCTCTTTTATCGTATGGGTGACTTCTACGAACTGTTTTACGAAGATGCAAAACGCGCATCGCAGTTAATGGATATATCGCTAACTAAGCGAGGTTCGTCGGCGGGTGAGCCCATTCCGATGGCTGGTATTCCTTATCACGCAGCAGAAGGTTACCTTGCAAAGCTTGTTCAACTTGGTGAATCAGTTGCTATCTGCGAGCAAATTGGTAACCCGGCAACAAGCAAAGGACCAGTCGAACGTAAAGTCGTGCGGATTATTACCCCCGGTACCGTGACTGACGAAGCATTACTACCTGAGCGTTTCGACAATTTAATCGCTGCAATTTATCAACATGATGAGATGTTTGGATATTCAACTCTCGACGTAACCAGCGGACGTTTTCAATTAAGCGAACTAAAAAATGAAGAGGCAATGTTGGCTGAGCTCCAACGAACTTCACCTCGAGAACTGCTATACCCAGAAAATTTTACTGCAATCGATTTGATCGAATCTTGCAAAGGCGCACGCCGCCGTCCGATATGGGAATTTGAAATTGGTACAGCTCGACAACAATTAACTCAACAGTTCGGCACTAAAGATTTAGTCGGTTTCGGTATTGAATCGGCCGAATTGGGCTTATCTGCAGCGGGATGCTTGATTCAATATGTTAAAGATACACAGCGAACGACATTACCTCATATTCGAGCGCTAACATTTAACCGTCAAGACGATAATGTCATTCTCGATGCGGCGACTCGGCGTAACCTAGAGCTCACGACAAACTTATCAGGCGGCAGCGACAACACACTTGCTGATGTTTTGGATCGAAGTGCAACCGCTATGGGGAGCCGAATGTTAAAGCGTTGGATACATCAACCAACCTGCGATCACGATACGATAAATCAGCGTTTAGATGTTATTAGCGAAATATTACAGCACAGTGCCTTTCTAGAGCTGCAACCAATACTTAAGCAAATCGGGGATATTGAAAGAATCATTGCCCGTTTGGCGATCAGAAGTGCACGTCCAAGAGATTTAGCTCGATTACGCCTTGCACTTCAACAACTCCCTGAATTATCCACATCATTGTCGATTTTTTCGAGTATTCAATTAAAAGAGATCGCTGCCTCATGCCAACCAATGGATGAACTTTGTGGTTTACTCGAATCAGCCATCATTGAAAATCCACCTGTTATTATTCGCGATGGTGGCGTTATCGCTCCCTGCTACGACGAAAAATTGGATGAATGGCGTGATCTCGCCAATGGGGCAACAGAGTATTTAGAACGCTTAGAAGCGGATGAGCGCGAACGCCATGATATTGATACATTAAAAGTCGGCTACAACAATGTTCATGGCTTTTACATCCAGGTAAGCCGAGGCCAAAGCCATTTGGTCCCTTCTCATTATATCCGTCGTCAAACCTTAAAGAATGCCGAGCGTTATATAATTCCTGAGCTTAAAGAACATGAAGATAAAGTTCTGAATTCTAAATCAAAAGCTTTAGCAATTGAAAAACAGCTATGGGACGAACTGTTTGATAAGTTACTCCCTCAGTTGGAGAGCTTACAGTGCTTGTCTAATGCAGTCGCTGAATTAGATGTACTACAAAACTTGGCCGAACGTGCTGACACGTTAAATTATTGCCGTCCGACTATGGACAAGCTGCCTGGTATCGATATCACACAAGGTCGTCACCCCGTAGTAGAGCACGTAATGAAAGACCCGTTCATCGCCAACCCTGTTTTGCTCAATACTAAACGCAAAATGCTAATCATTACTGGTCCTAACATGGGAGGAAAATCCACCTATATGCGCCAAACGGCATTGATTGCGTTAATGGCTCATATCGGAAGTTATGTACCAGCACAGACGGCGACTATCGGGACATTGGATCGCATATTTACTCGAATTGGAGCCTCTGATGATCTCGCTTCTGGCCGTTCTACTTTTATGGTCGAAATGACCGAGACCGCCAATATACTCCACAATGCAACTAACCGAAGTTTGGTGTTAATGGATGAAATTGGCCGTGGAACCAGTACTTATGATGGTCTGTCTCTAGCGTGGGCAAGTGCTGAATGGTTAGCTAAAAAAATCAATTCGTTGACGTTGTTTGCTACGCACTATTTCGAACTAACTGAATTACCAAATCTAATTCCTAACCTTTCCAATGTTCACCTTGATGCGGTTGAGCATGGTGACAATATTGCGTTTATGCATTCCGTGCAGGAAGGAGCTGCCAGTAAATCTTACGGCCTTGCTGTTGCAGCGCTCGCAGGAGTGCCCAAAAACGTCATAAAAAATGCGAGAAATAAATTAACTCAGTTGGAAAAAAACCATATTTCGACTCAACCTCACGCAAAAAGCGCAAGCCAAGATCATGATCATCGAGAAGATCAGCTAAGCTTGATCCCTGAACTGAGCGACGTTGAGAAGCAACTAAGTAATATTAACCCTGATGATCTTACGCCAAAACAGGCGCTCGATATGCTGTATCTATTAAAAAAACAGTTATAGCTGTGGATATAAAGTAAAGGATCAAAAAAGGCGCTGAATCAGCGCCTTTTATATAAAACAAGTTAATCATTAATGATCGTTAGCAAAATCAAACAACGATTCCATGCTCAGACCTTGTTTAAGTAAAATATCTCTTAAACGACGCAGTCCTTCAACTTGAATTTGACGAACACGTTCGCGGGTAAGACTAATCTCACGACCAACATCTTCAAGTGTTGATGGTTCGTAGCCTAAAAGACCAAAACGACGAGCAAGAACTTCTTTCTGCTTTGGATTAAGTTCATCAAGCCAATCAACTAATGATTTCTTAATGTTGTTATCTTCTAGTGCATACTCAGGATTGTAGTTATTCGAATCAGGGATAATATCAACAAGTGATTTATCACCTTCACCACCGATAGGAATATCGACTGAGCTAATACGCTCGTTTAGCTTTAACATCTTGCTAACATCATCGACAGGCTTATCTAATTCAAATGCAATATCTTCAGCGGTAGGCTCATGATCTAGTTTTTGTGATAATTCACGAGCAGTTCGGAGATAAATATTAAGCTCTTTAACTACATGGATAGGTAAGCGAATTGTGCGGGTTTGGTTCATCAATGCACGTTCGATAGTTTGACGAATCCACCAAGTAGCGTAGGTAGAAAAACGGAAGCCACGCTCAGGATCAAACTTCTCTACCGCGCGGATCAAACCCAGGTTACCTTCTTCAATAAGATCGAGTAGAGCTAAGCCTCGATTTGAATAGCGACGTGAAATCTTCACAACTAAACGCAAGTTACTTTCAATCATGCGCTTACGTGCTGCTTCATCACCTCTAAGGGCTCGACGAGCGTACAAGATTTCTTCTTCGGCAGTTAATAATGGAGAAAAACCGATTTCACTCAAGTAGATCTGAGTTGCATCTAGGCTTTTAGTTGAAGTATCAACATCCTCACGAACGGCAGTTTGTTGTTCTTCTGTATGTGAATCAACAGACTCGAGCCCCGCTTGATTTTCTTCGATATCAAACGAAAATTGCTCGACTTTAGTGACTGAATTGCTTTTACTCATATAGCCTCCCCCGGCGAGTTAGCAAGACATTACAACTTAATATGTCGTTATGGCTTATTATTTGTTTCGTGACGTTATTTCAAGTATCGAATTGGATTCATCGATTTTCCTTGATAACGAATTTCAAAATGTAATCTAACACTGCTGGTTCCTGTGCTGCCCATTGTGGCAATCTTTTGTCCTGCAGTTATATTTTGACCTTCTTTCACGAGTAACCTGTCATTGTGTGCGTAAGCACTTAAATAATTATCGTTATGTTTAATGATGACTAAATTACCGTACCCTCTGAGTGCATCGCCTGAATAAACAACAGACCCATCGGCGGTAGCAACAATGGCTTGACCTCGCTGACCAGCAATATCAATTCCTTTGTTTCCTTGATCACCAGTGGAAAATTTAGCTATTACCCTCCCTTTTGTCGGCCAAAGCCAATCTTTGACCTCATTGTTATTTCTTATTTTTGATTGCCTGTCTCGAAAGTTGGAATCTTTATTATTATTAACAGTTTCCTGACTTTCAAAACTACCATACCTTTTTATTTGTTTAGATTCAATACTATTAACTGGATCTTTTTTAACCACATCACTTTTATTTGCTGATATGTTTGAATTCTGCTCATTTTTAGAATTTTTTAATGCGTTCTCTGTTAATGGTTTTCTTTGGGTAACAGCTGATCCAACAACCGATGTAGCCTCTGAAGCCTTGCCAACACTGGGTTTACTTGCTGTTTTAATTGATATATTCGATTGGGACCGAGAGCTGCCATTGGATCTCAATTCAGGATTATCTACTGAATAAGATCGTTTTCCGTATTGTGGAGCTTGATAGGATCGACTCCAAAGACTGAGTTTTTGCCCTGGATATATAGTATATGGTGGGGTTAGTGCATTATAAGCAATAAGATCATTAACATTTTTATCGGTGAGGTAAGAGATAAAATAAAGCGTATCGCCTTTTTTGACTTTGTAATAACTCCCTCTATATTCACCGCGCCCGTTATTGGATTGCCCACTAACATCGGATACAGAGGCAGGAATATAACTTGCGCACCCAACAAGAACAGCAAAAGAGATCGCGAAAAAGATCAATCTAAAAAAGTGTTTTCTCATCAAGCTAAATCGCCTGAAACTAAAGGAACAAATCTGACCATCTCAATAATTTCCGTTTCAAATAAATCTCCAACTCTGACAACGCGCATTAATTGTTGTTCATTTTCACCAACGGGAATAACTAACCTACCACCTTCTGCTAACTGTTCTAATAGCGCTTTAGGTATTGTCGCGGCGGCTGCGGTGACGATAATCGCATCGAACGGCGCTTTAGAATGCCATCCCTGCCACCCATCTCCGTGCTTACTGGAAATATTATAAATATCAAGCTTACGTAAACGCCTTTTTGCATCCCATTGCAATGACTTGATTCGTTCTATTGTACAAACATGATCGACCAATTGAGACAATACCGCTGTCTGATAGCCAGAGCCCGTACCCACTTCCAGTACACGGCTTTCGCGTTGCAGCTCTAATAACTGAGTCATCTTCGCAACCGTATATGGCTGCGAAATGGTTTGCCCAGCACCAATGGGTAATGCATTGTTGTCATACGCCTGATGAAACATCGCCTGAGAAACAAAAATCTCTCTCGGTAATGCATGGATCGCATTTAAAACACTTTGATCAGTAATACCATTCCGAACAAGAAATTCGATCAATTTATCTGCTTGTGGATTTGGCATCGACATCTATCCTTTTAACCAATCTTTCATATCGAGTATTGAGTTGTGGGCGGTGAGATCTACCTGCATCGGCGTTAAGGATACATGCCGTTGTTCAACCGCATAAAAATCTGTCCCTTCACCTGCGTCTTGCTCTTTTCCTGGAGGCCCTAGCCAATATATGTCTTGTCCTCGAGGATCTTTTTGCTTAATCATATTTTCAGCGTGATGACGAGCCCCTAAACGTGTCACTGCAATATCACCGAGTTCTTCGTACGGTACATCGGGTATATTAACGTTAATTAAGCGACGAATTTTTACCGGTTGAGCTATATGTCGTTTTACCAACTTACAGGCAACTCTTGCTGCCGACTCGAAGTTTGTTTGCCCAACCAATGAAAATGCCATTGATTGAATTCCAAGAAAATGCCCTTCCATCGCCGCTGCCACCGTGCCTGAATAAAGCACATCATCACCTAAATTTGCACCATGGTTTATTCCTGAAAGCACCAAGTCCGGTAATTGATCTTTCAACAATTCATTCAAACCAAAATGAACGCAATCTGTCGGTGTACCTTGTACAGAATACACATTTGGTTCGATCTGCTCGACACGAAGTGCCTGTTCTAAAGTCAATGAATTTGAGGCCGCTGAGCGATTACGATCCGGTGCCACAATAATAACCTCTGCGAATTCACTCAACGCCGCAGCAAGTGTCCTTATTCCTGTCGCATAAACACCATCATCATTACTCAATAAAATTCTCATTGATCAAATACTCGCTCATGAGGTATTTCTTCTACCACTTCACGCAATACTGATGTTGCATACGCTCCAGCAGGAAGTGAAAAACTTACTATAACGACATTTTTATCAACCTGCCATGTCATGTTTTTTGGGAGTAGTCGAATTGGTCTTCGATCATGGCGCATACGATTCCCACGAATTAGAGACATCAAGTCCTCTTCACTATCGAGGTGAGATTGCTCTAACGCCAAACACGCTTCGGTTGTTGGAAGCTCATTATCTCCCGCAAGGGCGGCTGTGATAGAAGCCTCTCCGTTTACGATCGCTTGGTCAAGCTCTGATTGGTTGTCGGCATTTACTGTTAAATGTGAATCCTTTTGCTCAACGATATCACCAGAAACAACATGTTCAAAACAACCTTGGTCAATACGTTCCGATACAATACGATTAAAAATCCACGAGCGCGCAGCCGACAACAACATGCTGCGCTGATTTTGGTTTCGAGACCGTACGTTATCTTTCCCCCAGCGGCGCGCTTCCGTTAAGTTATTGCCATTTCGCCCAAAACGCTGAGTACCATAATAATTCGGAACGCCTGATGTTGTGATTGCCGTTAACCTAGCGATAACAGATTCAATATCGCTCACTTCAGTTAAACGTATTTCAAATGCATTTCCAGCCAAGTCGCCAGCTTTTAGTTTTTTGTTATGTCGTGTTTGTTCTAAGATTTCAACATGAGGATACTGCGTTAGAAAACCGGTAAAATCAGGTGACTCTAATTTTGGTAAATAGACACTAAGCCACTGCTCGGTTACCGCATGACGATCTTTCAAACCCGCCCACCCTATATCACGAGATTTAACCCCGCATACTTTGGCTAATTCATTGGCGACAAAACTGGTATTTTCACCACGCTTACGCACACGAAGCATTAAATGCTCACCAGAGCCAGTAAGATCGAAACCCAATTGTTCGACCACCTTAAAATCCTCCGCCACGACTTTCAGTTTTGCTTTTGCGTTCGGAGCTCCCAATAAATAAGAGAATGAAGAAAGAATATCGCTCATGATGAATGGTTCCAAAATTGAAAAAAATTATACCCGCAATAGAAGCACAACGGCTTCGCTAGCAATACCTTCTTTACGTCCAGTAAAACCAAGACGTTCGGTTGTCGTCGCCTTAACATTGATCTGAGAAATGTCACACTGTAAGTCATTAGCGATTGTCTGACACATCGCATCAATAAAAGGGGCCATTTTAGGTGCTTGCGCAATGATCGTCACATCCGCATTCCCAAGGCGGTAACCTTTCTCCTGAACTCGGCGATACACATCCTTAAGCAATTCTCGGCTATTTGCGCCTTTCCATTTATCATCGGTATCCGGAAAGTGACGACCAATATCCCCTTCTGCGATCGCACCTAATAATGCATCACACAAGGCATGCAAGGCGACGTCACCATCGGAGTGAGCAAGTAACCCTTGTTCATAAGGAACAGCAACACCACCTATAATTACTGGACCTTCACCACCAAATTTATGTACATCAAAACCATGTCCAATTCTAAACATCTCATTTCCTTGTTCTACTCAGATAGAACTCTGCTAAAGCGAGATCTTCTGGTTGAGTAATTTTTATATTGCTCGCCTTTCCAGCGACGATTAAAGGTGTTTGCCCTATATATTCAAATGCAGATGCTTCATCGGTAACTTTTTCTCCAGAAGTCATTGCGGTTTCAAGTGCTTGTTTTAAAGAGGCGGCTCTAAAAAGTTGAGGAGTTAGAGCATGCCAAAGCTGCTCTCTCTCAACCGTATGCTGAATTAAGCAACCTTTGTCACTACGCTTCATCGTATCTCTGACTGGAGACGCTAAAATCGCTCCAACATGATGACCTTGAGCCTGCTCAATAAGCTCTTCAATATCATCAGTATCAAAGCATGGACGAGCGGCATCATGCACCAATGCCCATTCCGCTAGTTGATGCTCTAACGCATAATTCAAACCATTTAGGACTGAGTCCGCTCGTTCTTTCCCACCATTAACACGTATTACTCGTGGGTCTGTTGCAATGGACAATGCTGAAAAGTATGGGTCTTTGGCACCAAGTGCGATAACCACAGAATTGATGCTTGGAAGGGCAAGAAGTTTATTTACTGTATACTCCAACACCGTTTTATCCAATAAAGGCAAATACTGTTTTGGTCGATCTGCTTGCATCCGACTTCCAACGCCAGCAGCAGGAACGATTGCGACGATAGAATTATGTGGAATCGAAGAACTATTCATCACCAAATTTTTCCTCACCTAAAATTCGATAGAATGTTTCTTCTTCTTTAATCATTCCCAATTCATTTCGAGCACGCTCTTCTATTGCATCTAATCCTTGGCGAAGATCGTCTATCTCAGCGAACATCTCTTGATTCCGCTCGAAAAGCTTGTCATTCACTTGAGTTTGACTGTCTATCTCACTCGATAACGTTTGATAATCTGAGATCCCATTTTTGCCTTGCCATAAGGTATATTGCAGAACAACCAGCAGCAAAAATAAAACCATCGAAAAAATACGCATAATCTTGACACTATATCGTTGTTCAATACCTTTCCTAATGTAATAAAGGAAGGATCAAAATTAAGGAGGAATACGACACCTTGTATCAACGTCGCCGCCGTGTGCGTCAACGTGATACAAGAAACCATGCTAATTTAGTATCTAGAGCAATATATAAGCAAACAAACCAAAACCAAGCAATAAGCGATAAATCACAAATGGCATCATACCCATACGAGAAATGGCTTTAAGGAACAGGTGAATACACAAATAAGCACTAACAAATGAAGTAATTATCCCAGTTACTAAAAAACCGACATGAACAGGCTCACCACTTACCGCTAACTTCAACCCTAAGTAACTTCCTGCTAAAACAATAATTGGAATCGACATTAAGAAAGAGAATCGTGCAGCAGCTTCACGTGTAAAACCAAGATATAACGCAGCGGTAATGGTTGCACCTGAACGAGATGTTCCCGGAATCATAGCAACAGCTTGTGCAATACCGATAATAAGGGCACTTTTCCATGTTCCTTGGTATTCATCTAAATTTTGCTTAGCGGTTTTATCGACGTACCAAAGTAGTAACCCGAAAACAATCGTGGTCGTCGCAATAACAGTGGCGCTTCTGGCATAAACTTCAATGAGATCTTTCGCTAATAGGCCAAATACACAAGCAGGAATCGTCGCTAAAATAATAAGCCATGCCAATTTCGCTTCTTTACTTCGATCACCTTTAAAAATAGAACCAATAAAGGCACTCAATAAACTGACCACTTCTTTGCGGAAGTAAATCACAACCGCGGCAAGTGTTCCGACATGAACAGCAACATCAAACGATAAGCCTTGATCTTCCCAACCAAGAATTGCCGAAGGCAGAATTAAATGAGCAGAGCTCGAAATAGGTAAGAATTCAGTTAAGCCTTGAATTAACGCCAGTATAAACGCTTCAAAATAGTTCATTGTTATTCTCTTTTTATATTAAATTTTAAACCACGGCTTAATCGCCGATAAAATCTCTAAATTATTAAACTCTACCCAGATATCCTTAACCGAACGTCCATCTCCGGGAATAACACGTTCGGGACAAAGCTCATAAAGCGGCTGGATAACAAAAGGGAATTGATAGATATCCTGTCGTGGAACCTTAACCGTTTCGTTACAGATACAATCACCAAATAGAAGGATATCTAAATCTATCGTTCTAGACTGCTTCTTTTGAGCATCTTGCGGTCGACCTAATTGCCATTCTATCTTTCTCAATTCATCAGAAAATTGTTCTAATGTGTGCTTCGTCGTGACTTCTACAACAAGATTAAGAAAGCTATCACCATCAAACCCAAACGCTGGTGATTCATAGATTGTGGACCAACGTGCCGCCGGATCTAAGGCGATCATAGCTCGAATAGCTTTCTCTATATGTTGATGCTTTTCAATATTCGACCCAATACCAACATAAGTAATCGTCACACATTGCCTCGTTCGATCACAACACCAACACCGCTGGCTTGTGCTATAGCATCGGGTTTTGTTAAGCGGATTTTAACCCAAGGAACGTTAAACTTAGTCATGATGATCTCAGCGATCTCTTCAGCGACTCTTTCAACCAATAAAAAACGCCCTTGTTCGATGTGATCAATGACCGTTTGGCTAACAACCGAATAATCCAAAGCATCTTGAACATCATCACTTTTACCTGCGAGACGATTATCATGAGCCATCTCAATATCAAGCACTAATTTTTGTTTAATCTGTTGTTCCCAGTCATACACTCCAATTGTCGTGATGACTGTCAGTTGCTCAATAAATACCTTATCCATAATACCCTTTTTCCAAACAACACATTTCCCACGAGCACCAGTATCACGACGACAGGTCGGATACCCTTATCCTACAATTAAGCGTACTATAATCATTCAAATTGGCTTACTCGACACTTCATAAATATCGCAATTGGATACGTAAACAAAAGCGACAAGATATAATAGTCGAAAAAGAGGTAAAATTGTGAATTCCATTACAATTTATCAGCTAATTTTAGTGAAGAATAGTGACGATAAAGTCATAGTGAGTCATCTCAATAATAGAGAGTCTAGCCTTAGATGTCGCCTTTTATCTTGTTGATTATTGTTGCTTCTTATTTGATCGGTTCGGTATCTAGCGCGGTCTTGATCTCTCGCATCAAACATCTACCAGACCCTCGACAACAAGGTTCAAAAAACCCTGGAGCCACAAATGTTCTCCGACTAGGTGGGAGCCGTATCGCTGCATTCGTACTTTTTTGTGATGTACTAAAAGGTATGATTCCAGTATGGGGCAGCTATTATTTAGGTATCAGCCCTGTACTACTTGGTGTTATTGCCATAGCCGCATGTTTGGGGCATATCTACCCGATATTCTTTAACTTTCAAGGTGGAAAAGGTGTCGCGACCGCCTTAGGTGCCATTGCTCCAATTGGGTTTTCTCTCACTTCTATGATCGTTGCAACTTGGTTAAGTGTTGCCTTTATATTCCGCTATTCATCATTAGCCTCGATCACTAGTGCGATTCTCGCTCCACTTTATACGTGGCTAGTCAATCCTCAATATACCTTACCTGTCGCAATGCTCTGCTGCTTAATTCTATTTCGCCATCAAGACAACATGAAACGCTTGCTCGCGGGAAACGAACCAAAAATTGGGAAAAGATCCGCTATTTGATCCAAAAGAGATTAGACTTACTGATTAAACGACCACATTCCTTGAGACTGGCACTATGACTTGGTTTTCTATGCTGGCACTTTGTGCTTCGGCAAATGCTTCAATTGATATTGATTGTGATTCTGTTCACCAAACCTATATTCAAGAACTATCACAACTAGAGCTGACCACGACGGACATCGATGCAATCACCCGAACCGCTTACGCCGAAGCCGCCAACCAAGGTTCATTAGGTCTTTCTGGTGTTGTGTTTACGATTTTAAACCGCAAAATCAGTGGCAAGTTTTCAGATTCAATAAAAAGCATTATTAACAGTAATAATCAGTTTGAACCCGTCACTGTAGCCGGTGGTTGGGAAAAATTACCACAGCCAACATTAGAGCAACGTGCTCGTATCGAAACGATAATTGAATTAGCTCAAAGTGGATATATGTCCGATCCTACTCATGCGGCATTGTATTTTCAAAATACCCAGATCGTCGCAAAAAGAGTTGAGGAAGGGTCGGTATCGGGGCACCTTGAACATTTTGGTAATGCCCCAATTTCAGCCAGCATTGCTGATCATACTTTTTATTCGATTATGTGCCTCTCAGAAGCGGAAGAAACGCCTTCAACCTCAAAAAGCTTAACCTCTTTTCCTTTACTGAAAAGCCCTCTGAGCAATGGTGTCAAACAGCTAAGAGGCAGTAACAATTCGAAATAACGCCTCTCTACCGCTTAAAACCTTACCCAAGATTATGAGCAAAGAAAGCATTGAGATGAGACGTCACCTCTGCGCTCGATTCAAGTACACTCATATGCCCAGTATTCGCAAGCACTTTTAGTTCACTGCCCGTGATCGCATCATTCATCAAGTACGATTCCAACGGTGGACGTGCTCGATCTTCTGATCCAGATATAATCAATACCGGTAATGCAAATTTCTCAATATCTTCAAAGCGCTCGGGACGAGAATACATTACCTTGCCAACATCAACCCATGAATGGATCTGAAGCTCGGTTGCATTTTTCAACTTATTCTCGAATTCAGCCACATAACCTTCTGACTGTTCTAGTGCATATGTTGAAAAATAGAGTGGAAGCAATGGCGTAATAACCTCATCGGAAATCTGACTCTCTTGCTTCATACGGTGAAACCAATCGTTATATTTGGTGCAATTGACCTCAGGTTCGAAGCCAACAAATGTATTCAGTAAAACCAAACTTTTAACCCGCTGTGGAACCAACATGGTTAGCTCCACGCTCCACATTCCGCCTAGTGACAAGCCTGCAAGTGAAAAGTCTTTAATATCCAATGAATCAAGCAATGCTAAAACATGTTTTGCATAGTCGGTTAAGTCGAAACCAGAATAAGGAAGAGGGTCGGATAAACCATGCCCAAAAAAATCGGGAATAATACAGCGGTAAGATTGGCTAAGCTCAGCGACCTGCTCTCGCCACATCTCACAATCCCAAAGATAATCATGGCCAAATACGATCACGTCTCCCTGACCAATGTCTTGGTAATGCATACTTTTACCATTAACGACAAAAACCGGCATATCTAATCCTTTTGAGTCGAACTTACGGGGCTGAGCTGATCTATTGGCCAGCGAGGAACCGCTTTGACTTCCAAATCATTGGTCTCGTTATTTTTCAATCTCTGCATGCCTGCAAATGCAATCATGGCACCATTATCGGTACAAAATTCAGTTCGAGGATAAAACACCTCTCCTCCAATCTTCTTCGCAAGTTGACCCAGTGACTCTCGCAATTGAACATTGGCACTCACGCCGCCAGCGATAACGATTCTTTTCATACCTGTTTGTTCTAGGGCGCGACGACACTTAATCACAAGAGTCTCACACACAGCCTCTTGGAATGCATATGCAATATCCGCTCGAGTTTGATCATCGTTATCATTAGAAGCAATCGTGTTTGCAGTGAAGGTTTTTAGACCGGAGAAACTCATATCAAGACCTGGTCGGTCAGTCATCGGGCGTGGAAACTTAAAGCGGCCGGGCGTTCCATTTGTTGCCAATTTAGCGAGTAATGGTCCACCTGGATAATCCAGCCCCATTAATTTCGCCGTTTTATCGAAAGCCTCACCAGCAGCATCATCGACTGATTCGCCAAGAATTGTGTACGCACCAATACCATCGACTTGAACGATCATACTATGACCACCGGAAACCAAAACCGCGACAAACGGAAACTCTGGCGGTGTATCTTCTAACATTGGGGCAAGTAAATGCCCTTCCATATGGTGAACCGCGACAGCAGGAACATTCCATGCGTAGGCCAAACTACGTCCAATGGTCGCACCAACCAATAGTGCCCCAACAAGACCAGGTCCAGCCGTGTAGGCAATACCATCAATATCTTTTTTGGTACAACCGGCTTCCTCTAAAGCAGCATT
Organism: Vibrio phycocola; assembly: GCF_054404255.1. Lineage (NCBI taxonomy): Bacteria > Pseudomonadati > Pseudomonadota > Gammaproteobacteria > Vibrionales > Vibrionaceae > Vibrio > Vibrio phycocola. Next base: position 98,349 of record NZ_JBTAMQ010000005.1, on the reverse strand, counting down.
AATAAGAGGGATAGTTTTTTTTACATGATCACGAGAGGCAAGTTCAGGCACTACCCCACCATAATCTGCGTGCAGTTTTACTTGGCTATATAGCTGATGAGATAACAACCCTTTTTCATCATCATAAATAGCGATTCCAGTCTCGTCACACGAGGTCTCAATACCAATAATGCGCATAATTAATTCGCTACACTTTTCTCATCAGATAGAAATTGGCGACATGTTACCTTGGCTTGTGTCGACAGACAAATTTTGTCTTCGTTAAAATTAGACAAAGTGCTTTACAAAGCCCATTCGTTCAGATTAAAATTCCGCACCATTTTTGATCTAGCTGGTTAAAGGTCCGATACGAGTCAAGCGATACCGTATTTCTCTGTATCTAGACTAGAAGAAACCAGAATTAACGAATAACCCCTGAGGTGAAAGGCATATGCCAATAGTTAAAGTACGTGAAAACGAACCGTTCGACGTTGCATTACGTCGTTTCAAACGCTCTTGCGAAAAAGCAGGAATTCTTTCTGAAGTGCGCAACCGTGAGCACTATGAAAAGCCTACTACAGTTCGTAAACGCGCTAAAGCAGCTGCTCAAAAGCGTCATGCTAAGAAGCTAGCTCGCGAAAACGCTCGTCGCGTTCGCCTGTACTAATAACTGATTCCAACTAAGGATTTAGTTATGGCTCTGATTGAACGACTCAAAGAAGAGCAAAAATTAGCGATGAAAGCCAAGGACAAATTACGCCTTGGCACTATTCGTTTAGCCCTGTCAGCAATTAAACAACGTGAAGTTGATGAACGTATAACGCTCACTGACGATGATATTGTTGCAATACTGACAAAAATGGTTAAACAACGTCGCGATTCTGTCGCTCAGTATGAAAACGCAGGTCGTAGTGATCTTGCTGAAGCAGAAAGTGCTGAAATTGCAATACTTGAAGATTTCATGCCTCAAGCGTTAAATGATAATGAAGTTGCTGAGCTAATCAAAGCGGCAATTGAAACGTCTGGCGCTTCTAGCATGCAAGATATGGGTAAAGTAATGGCTGTGCTTAAACCGCAAATACAGGGACGCGCAGATATGGGTAAAGTTAGCGGACTGGTTAAGTCTAATCTAGCTTAATATCCATCACAAAGATTAATAAGCCGTGTTATTCTTACGAATGCACGGCTTGTTTGCATTTAACTCAATCAAATTGGATGTTTCTTTTTAGGTTTTATGGCCGGACATATTCCTCGTACTTTTATTGATGATCTCCTAGCTCGACTTGATATTGTCGACATCGTAGACGCGCGGGTGAAACTTAAAAAGAAAGGAAAAAACTACTCTGCGTGTTGTCCATTCCATAACGAAAAAACCCCTTCATTTAGCGTTAGTCAGGAAAAGCAGTTTTATCACTGTTTTGGCTGTGGTGTACACGGTAATGCTATCGACTTTATTATGGAGTTTGAACGACTCGATTTTGTTGAAGCAATTGATGAACTTGCGGGTGTATTGGGTATAGAAGTTCCTCGAGAACAACGCCCTGGAACTCGAGCAAATGACAACACACCAAGAGTGAGTAGTGATACCAAGCGATCACTTTATGATCTACTTGAAAGTGCAGCTCAGTTTTATCGTCAACAATTAAAAAAACCGGCAGCGAAACAAGCTATTGATTACTTGAAAGCTCGCGGGGTTTCCGGAGAAATAGCTCAAAAATTTGGAATTGGATACGTCCCAGATGAGTGGGATTCTATTCGCCAACAATTTGCCACCTCTAAACAAAGCGAAGATATGTTGGTTGATGGCGGTTTGTTGATTGAAAATGATCGTGGTAATCGATACGACCGTTTTCGAGGTCGGATTATGTTTCCAATCCGAGATCGTCGCGGCCGCGTGATTGGGTTTGGAGGTCGAGTATTAGGAGATGGAACGCCTAAATATTTAAACTCACCTGAAACTCCAATTTTCCATAAAGGCAAAGAGCTCTACGGTTTGTATGAAGTATTGCAAACCTATCGTGAACCAAAGCAGATTTTGGTCGTAGAAGGGTATATGGATGTCGTCGCATTGGCACAATTCGATGTCGATTACGCCGTTGCTTCATTGGGTACGTCAACAACCGGCGATCATCTTCAGTTACTCTTTCGTCAAACCAATACTGTCGTATGTTGTTATGATGGGGACCGAGCTGGACGTGAAGCAGCTTGGAGAGCATTAGAAAATGCGTTGAGTTACCTCAAGAGTGGCAATATTCTCAAATTTTTATTTTTGCCTGATGGGGAAGATCCAGATAGTTACATTCGCCAATATGGACAAGAAGCATTTGAACAACAAGTTCAGGAAGCGCAACCCCTCTCTGTGTACTTGTTTAATCATCTTCTTCAACAAGTCGATGTTGGCAACAATGAAGGTAAAGCAGCATTAGAAGCGCTTGCATTACCTCTTATTTTTAAGATTCCCGATGAATATTTGCAATCTCAACTTTTAAAATTGCTGGAGCAAAAAACGGGAGTTTATAAAAAACCTGTTGTAAATAAAGAGGATAACCGAACACCTCAACCACATAGAGAAATAAAGCGGACACCGATGAGAGAAGTGATTGCTTTGCTTCTGCAAAATCCGAGCTATGCTCAAAGGGTACCGGATCTAAGCAGTGTAAGAACATTACCTATTCCAGGTCTCACTTTATTAATCGAGGTAGTTGAAAATTGTCGAAATTATCCCCATATCACAACAGGCCAGTTACTTGAGTACTGGCGAGGCAATAAAAACGAGCCTTTGGTATCTCGGCTAGCAAGCTGGGAGATACATATTAATGAAGAAAACCAAGAAGAGCTGTTTTTAGACTCACTAGATAAAATACTTGCACAGTGCATAGAAAAACAAATTGAAGATTTGCAGGCTAGAGAGCGAAGTGTCGGTTTATCATCCGATGAGAAAAGGGAGCTGTTAGCTCTAATGCTAGATTTAAAAGCGTAACCCTTATCTTATAGTCAGCAATTTAGAAATTTGTTATCATACGTGGTTTGCATTTCGCATACTTATTCCGTCACCAGATATGAAGTTGGATACCGTCTATGGATCAAAATCCGCAGTCACAGCTAAAATTACTTGTTATTAAAGGCAAGGAACAAGGCTATCTGACATACGCCGAAGTAAATGACCACTTACCTGCAGAGATCGTAGATTCTGAACAGGTAGAAGATATTATTCAGATGATCAATGACATGGGCATAAAGGTAGTTGAAACTGCTCCTGATGCCGATGATCTTGCTCTTAATGACGACACTGCAGTTACTGATGAAGACGTAGCTGAAGCTGCTGCTGCTGCACTTTCAAGCGTTGAAAGTGAAATTGGCCGAACGACCGATCCCGTCCGCATGTATATGCGTGAAATGGGTACTGTTGAACTTCTTACTCGCGAAGGCGAAATCGATATAGCAAAACGTATCGAAGAAGGGATCAACCAAGTTCAACGTTCTGTCGCTGAATACCCAGGAACCATTCCTTACATTCTTGAACAATTCGATAGAGTGCAAGCTGAAGAGCTTCGTCTTACCGATTTGATTTCAGGCTTTGTCGACCCTGATGCAGATGAGACTGCAGCACCAACCGCTACACATATCGGTTCGGAGCTGACAGGTTCAAATCTTGCTGATGAAGATGACACTGAAGAAGATAAAGACAAAGATGATACGGATGATGAGGACGATGAGGAAGAAGATACTGGTATCGATCCTGAATTCGCCGCAGAGAAATTTAATGACCTTCGTTCTCGCTTCCAAAATTACCAACTAGCTCTCAATGAACATGGTGATGGAAGTAAGCCATCGAAAGAAGCTTCTGAATTGGTATTGGACGCATTCCGTGAATTCCGTTTAACACCCAAGCAGTTTGATCATTTAGTTCGAAACCTTCGTACGTCAATGGATCGTGTTCGTACCCAAGAACGCTTAATTATGCGTTCTGTGGTTGAATACGCAAAAATGCCGAAAAAAGCATTTGTTCAAGCTTTTACAGGTAATGAATCAAGCGAAGAATGGTTAGATACTGTTTTAGCTTCTGATAAACCTTACGCTGAAAAAATTCGCCTCAATGAGGATGATATTCGTCGTTCGATCCAGAAGCTAAAATCAATCGAAGAAGAAACTTCTTTAAAAGTCGTACGTATTAAAGACATCAGCCGTCGCATGTCAATCGGTGAGGCAAAAGCTCGTCGTGCGAAAAAAGAGATGGTTGAAGCGAACTTACGTCTGGTTATTTCAATCGCGAAAAAATACACTAACCGCGGCTTGCAATTCTTAGATTTAATCCAAGAAGGCAACATTGGTTTGATGAAAGCGGTTGATAAATTTGAATACCGTCGTGGTTACAAGTTCTCGACTTACGCCACTTGGTGGATTCGTCAGGCGATTACTCGCTCCATTGCAGACCAAGCACGAACAATTCGTATTCCAGTTCACATGATTGAAACAATCAATAAACTGAATCGTATTTCTCGTCAGATGTTGCAAGAGATGGGCCGCGAACCTCTGCCAGAAGAGCTAGCAGAACGCATGCAAATGCCAGAAGACAAAATTCGCAAGGTCCTTAAGATTGCGAAAGAGCCAATCTCGATGGAAACACCGATAGGCGATGATGAAGATTCTCATCTAGGTGACTTTATCGAAGATACTACGTTAGAGCTTCCATTAGACTCAGCAACAGCAACCAGTCTACATGTCGCGACACGTGATGTTCTTTCAGGTTTAACGCCACGTGAAGCTAAAGTTCTGCGTATGCGTTTCGGTATCGACATGAACACTGACCACACACTTGAAGAAGTGGGTAAACAGTTTGATGTTACACGTGAACGTATCCGTCAGATTGAAGCAAAAGCGTTACGTAAACTGCGTCACCCTAGCCGCTCAGAAACTCTGCGCAGCTTCTTAGACGAGTAAATAACCATCAATCTGAACAAAAGGTGAGCTCCGCTCACCTTTTTTGTATCGAATTGTTCTAAGTGAATAAAATCTAAACAGATTTAACCCATATTCTCTCTAGACACCCAACTCGGGTTCACCTATAATCGTTGACCTATTTGGGGCCTTTAGCTCAGTTGGTTAGAGCGTCCGACTCATAATCGGCAGGTCCTGGGTTCGAGTCCCGGAAGGCCCACCAAATTCGAAAAGGTTAGTAAGCGTAGTGTTTACTAACCTTTTTTATGCCTGTCGTTTTAAGGGTGTAGTTGCGGGTGTAGTTAGTGAATTGCTTAACTCTGTTTTCGCATTAGAAAATATCAATAACATATCCCTCTACGACTTCCGAATATTCCTTCTATAAGCCCCCCAAAAGTATTATTCATGTAGGCGTTTATTGATGTCGAAGTATTATTTGGAATGTCTCATTCAGTCGCATTGCTAGAGTCCACGTCGGCATCCATTTTCTAAGTCCATAAGCTTTCTTTTAAATTCTTTCCCATGCTGATGGATAAATCTCTAGCAAAGACTTCCAATCCTCTAATGCTATTCCGTCGATACGATGTCGGAAAGTTAACCTTTAGAAATATGTCTCACTTAAAAAAGATTGGTAGTGGTAGGGTATATGAGTTAGCGTACATATTAAATTTTTATCACTCTTCCTGACACATTTATAGGAAATCTAAAATGAATCGTTTTCTTGCGCTTATTTTATTGATTGTATTTTCATCTATAAATCAAGCAAATAGTGAGACTACTCAAGAACCATTTCAATTAAATATTAATATTCAAAGTAGAGAAGATGGCGTCTCATACATCAAAGCCAGTTATATACTGTCGCAACTGAATTCATGCAAAATTAGTCAGCAACAGAAAGATAGCTATTTGAAAATAGTAAGTTCAATCAATGCTCAAGACTATGTTCTTATTTCTAAATCAGAAGAACTATCTGGTCTCCCCTGTTCAGCTCTGCTATCTGTATTTGACAATTTAATTGATGTGAAGGATCAGATATTTGAGCGATATCCACTAGATAACGATACCCATCAGGACAAAATGACAAATAGAAATGCCCCCCCAATAACACCAAAAGATGATATAGCGATCTGGCGATTAGGCTTTGCTAGTGTAATTTGTGCTGGTGTTGCTGACGTAAACCCAAACGCTATCCTTGGCGATTCTAAACTCTACTTCGAAGATTCAATAAAACTGTATGCCTATTTTGTAGACACCAATTTTAACGAAGCAAAACTACATCAATCTGGATGGTATAAAATGGTAACTGGTGAACCAGCTATAAAAGCTCAAGGACTTCGTTCTCTCACAGGAGCAAAACGCTACGTTCAAAAGGAGTTGATTGATACCGATGCTAAGGAATGTAGTGACATTCATGATTCAGCCAATTTTTTACTAAGCAAATATGGACTTAAATTATAACAATTCACAACACCTAAAAGTAATTAGAAAGCAATAGTCAATATAAAGTCAATCAACTGACTCCATCCAGCCCTTACACAGAAAGGCTTTAGAGCATGAAAGTCAATTTAGTCACTTTTGTCAGTGTGCCAGAGAGTAAGTGAAAAAATAGCAAGAAGAAGAGAGAAAACAGAAAAAACTGACTTTTTTACTATTTCTTCTCTATCCCTTATGTGGCAAGGCTTCCACGCTGTCAATCAACTGACTTTGAACTGACATCACTGACAGTTAAATACCTTTCCTGCTCAAGCCATCCACCTATCGATAAATGCTACTTAAAAAGGCGAGACCACAAACCTTGTTTTTTGACTGGTTTAATTTGTATTGATGGTTTTTGTCCATCTAAAGCTTCAAAAAGAATATTTACCAAATTAAATGTAGTCTCATAATTCTGTATGTGATGCTCATTGCACACCTTAATATCAAAAAATAGATCAGAAAAGATTGTTTCCCAAGCATGAAAATACTTATAACATTTCTTTTCAGTCCCTAATATTTGCCCATATTCACCGCATAGCAAAGCATGAGTGAATTTCTTTCGATTTCCGTTTACCTCTTTAGCTCGTTCTATTTGCTCGCTATTCAGCCTTACCAATATCAATGAATTTTTCATTATGTCCCTAGAATGGTTAACGGTTTGCCTTATGAATAACTATAGCTCAGCACATTGTGGGATAAGAAAATTGACTATTTATAAAAAAATCTGCCAGCTTTACTTAGAAAACTAGCAGATATGTGTTTGGCTAAACTATCGAGATGATTGCATCACTAAACAAAGCCGTAGGCTTATTTGTTATACTTAATAAATCACGCTCACTTAGCTGCTCTATCGTTTCCTGTACCGCTTTTGAATCTCTGCTTCGCTTACCCTTTGTAAAACATTTTCGCCGTGACAGTGCGTTTATAACGCTCGAGGCTTGCGCTTTTTGCTTGGGTTTAACAAAATCTAAAACAGCCCTTTCTCGCTCACTAAATGCCAGTATTGCTGCTTCTTTAATAAGACTTTGCAAGTGCAATATATAACAATCCACAATAGACATAGCTTCGGTTACTCGGTCATCGTGAATCAATAATTTGTCTTGCCCGTTACTCAAGTGTAAACAAGCAGAAATTTTCATTACGTGTATATCGTACTTGCCAATAAGCCCCCTTAGCAGAGTATTAGCATTTTCACCATCATTAGCGATTGTTGGCTCTAGCTCATTACGCCTTAACTTTATTTTGTCCCACGCCCTTATACTTAATGAAAGGGCTTCGAGATCGTTATAGTCACTGTTTACTATTTTTCGATATATCGCCACCAGCACATTATGATAGTCATTAACATTCTGTTCATTCATCTTGTGATATTGAGTGTGATCTCGTTCACCTAACAATGTACTTTCAGCCCATAAAATAAAACGTTCAATCACTCCACTGGTATCTGATGCTTTGAGTAAGTTCTCGATCATTCCATCTTGAGCAATAGCCGTGATAGCACCAACGACATTACCTTTATAACTTTCTCGACCTTTACGCTTTGAGCTGTGCCATTCACCATTCCAGCCTTTCAGAACCAAATCACGGTTTGAGACACCTTTACCATCACCGTATGAAATCCCCATCAAGGTGTTTATTGCGCCCTGTTCCGCACTGGCTATCGAGTAGTACCCGTTTGAATTTATCAGGCTCATATCTAGCGCCTCGGGCGTTGTATCAGTCACAAATTCAAAGAGACCATTCAGCTTTCTCTGAATTTCTTTCAACTCCACCTTTAAGGCTTTTTCTTCTTCCTTATCTGTAGCAGTAGCAATTTGCTTTTGCTTCTCGTCTAGCTCTTTATAAATGGCTTTACTATCAGCCATCACCGCTTGAATGATGGGTTTCTGTGCTTCGGCTAATACTCGGCTTTTCGCTGCTGCTGGTGGCTGTTCACCACAAAAATTGATACTTAAAGGCTGTCCCCCTCCATGCTCATAATTGACACGATATGACCTACAAGCCACTGAGCTAAAGATACTCAACACTGTTAAGAATGTTGTGTTTCTGGGCATTTTGGCGCTTTCTGCCAACTCACGAGAAAAACGAGCGATACCAGTATCAGGGCAAAATCCGATTAAATCAGAACAATTGTCCATAAATCGCTCAATGGTGTTGTTATAACTATCTTTCATGGTGTATCCTCAGATCGATGGTGGTCTGTCGCCAAACTGAACCACCAACTATAGATTGATTTGTTAAGCCGCTTCTTTTTGAGTTGTGGCTTTTTCTTTACCTAAAATTCTGTTTGCTGCCTTAAGGAATTTCAGTTTTTTCTTGATTCGCGCAAGGCTTGCTTGTGCTTCTGGGGATAGACTGCTCATCGCTGAAAGCCGTCAATAATTTGATTTAGAACGCTAGATCGATAGCCAATAGCACGACCGTTAACCATTAGCGGCTGCGGAATGATTTTGTCTTTTGCGTACCAGCGCCACAATGTTTTTGCAGAGCGGTTAAGGATCTGTGCGACCTCTGCCATAGGAATGACACGGTCGAATTGATTATTTTGGGTGTTTTGGTTGTTCATAATAAAGCCCTCGTTCGTTGTTGATGGGCTTATTAAAGCTGATTTGAGAAAATATGAACTATTGGAGGATCGTTGCCACTTTTTGAGTTAGCGGCGTTTCTCGATGGGTGATCTGGGTGTTGCTCGCGGTTTGAGGAACTTTGAACCGATTTGCTTCTTTGTAATACCTTTGTAATGACGTCCTTTTTCTCGGTGGTACACGGTTTTATAGTAATCACTGGTGGCTAGGTCAAGCTCTATCAGCATGCTGACAAGGTAATGCTCATTTCTCTTTATTAAACTATTACTACGAGCGCTAGATTGAGATGACTCTGGATCTGGCATATCAATATCAGCCCACCACTTGAGCGAGCCAGAAACTGACTCAATAAATTCCTCATTCGAATTAGTTAATCTATAGCTTCGAACCGATTCAATAAGGCTTACAATCTCTTGCGCTGTTTCTGGTAGTCCTGCTTTTAGTCTTTTAATTTTTCGCGGTGATTCGGCTTGAAATACATCAGCATCAAGAAAGTTAGCTAGTTTTTTCATTGACAGTGGTTTATTCGCTGATCTGGAGGCGTCCCTAGCTTTTTTAACCAAATTATACATATATTTCTTGTGTGCTATGTTTAGCTTTTCTGCACGTCCAGCCATGAGCCTGTCATGCTCAAGTTCAGCAAACGCATCGATAGTGTCAGCCATAAATAAAAACACAGGACTAAATTCGCTTTCATCAAAAAAAGGCTTATTGAATGCAACCGCTCGTTGGTTTATGTAGTTGCGATAATTGCCAAGTGCAAGATAAGCTGCCTCGACTTTTGAAGGATCAACACCTTGCTTTTGTGCGTATATTTTAAGCTGCTCAAGCTCGTTGTCTTTCTCGCTCATGACTGCCTCCGAAACTCACTCACATTATCCACCGCGGATTGATTCAACCTCTGTTCCCAAGCCTCTAATGCTATGCGCTTTTCAGGCAAATACTTATATTGATCATAATGTTTCGCTGATACGTCGTTGAGCGCGTGATTTTGTAGTCTGTCGCGGATCTCTTTGCTCAATCCAAGCGCGCCCATTAATGTTTTAGCTGTACGACGCAGGTCTCTAGGTATAAACGACTCAGTGTGTGGCGTGGCTTTACGATATCGGTCAATGCTTTGAGCTAAAGAGTCCAATCTAATATGCGCATCATCCTTTAACCTGTGTGGAAAAATAAAGTCACTATCGTTATTGGTAAGTTGTCTTTCCAGTACCTCAAGCGCACTGTCAGTCAGTGGTATTAAGTGCTCTCGCTTATTCTTTGATATGTCGGGCGTGATAAGTAATGTCTTTTGCTGCCAGTCTACCGACTCCCACTTTGACGCAGCTAACTCATACGGACGTTGCCCACCAGTGTATAGACACAACAATATTAAGTTTCGAATAGAATCGCCCATCTTAAATCGTTGGTATTCATTGTTGAGATCATCAATTAACATTATGACCTCATTCATTTTTAAATAATGCTTCCCTTCCTTTTCCGCCTTTTTCTGTTTCTTCACCTGTGCTAGTGGATTACTATTTAAGCTGAATATGACATTGCTCACAAGGTTAGCCGGATCGTTTTCGTGTTCGTTTATGCCGTAATTAAATGCAGCTAAAAGGTAGCTTCTAACTCGGTTTGATTGAACTGGCGCTCCACGTTCTATCATTCCTGAAAGAATTAATAAACTGTCATCTTTGGTAAAATCTCTTGCTTTCGTGTCCGGCGGAACGATTGGATAAACCTCTTTTTCCAGCGAGGCAAGCACTGCCTTGTATGTGCGCTTCCCTTCTCTTTTCATTCTATCGGTGTAAGCATGAAATAACTGTTTAATCGTGCCCTTTTGGGATTCTTCTCGGCGCTTCTTTTCCTCTGCCTTTCTATCATCAGCAAGCTTTTGTTTTGGATCTAGCCCTTGCTGCAGCAATAGCCCGTAATTTCTTGCCACCTCTCTCGCATTGGAAAGACTTAATTCAGGAAAACGACCTAATTGAATGAATGCACGTTGCTTATTTTTAAAGTAACGAAATACAAAAGCCTTAGAACCGCTAGTCATTACCTTGACGCCAAGCCGCCCTGTGCCTCTAGTTCCAGTGTCGTCCCATACATAAAAAGCGCTGCTCTTTGGCTTTAGTCCTGTAATTTCCTTTTGTGTCAGTGCCATGCGATACCTATCTAGTTAACCACACTCAAATTAAATTAGGTGTAGTAATGGGTGTAGTTAGATTATACCTATTTGAGATTATATGAGAAGATACAAAACACAACGAAAATTTAACTGACTGAATAACAATAAAAATAAACTAATGCGAGAAATGGTGAGATAATAAAGTAAAGATAACACTTACGACTCATAATCGGCAGGTCCTGGGTTCGAGTCCCGGAAGGCCCACCAAATTTTAAAAGGTTAGTATCCAATATGGCTACTAACCTTTTTTCTTTCCTACTTTCCTTGCCCACATAAGCCATATCAACTTTGCTAACTAAACAACATATGTATCAACACACGATGTCAAAGATAAACGATAAAACTCTATTCGACAGATCCACTAAAAACTATCTATAAATCGTCGTTTCTATGTTCAAGAATTGCGAAAAAATGAGACAAGATAAACTTTTATCATGAGCTTTACCAAAATTTAACTTAGCAAGGTTATTTAAAGATAACATTGAAATAGAACGGTAAAGTTAGTGAATATTTATCGAAGTCATACCGAAGCTCAACGTCACCAGAACGGCACCAGTCGACTGGAGCGAGCTCAGATTTAATTAATCGGAAATTCTCTTTATGAAATTAAAGTCATTTATCGCGATTCTGTTTTCTATCTCGATATCATCTCAGGCAGCAGAAGAGTTACATCAAACTGAATTTACTTTCGAAGATTTAAAAGCACTCGCAAAAGCTTCGGCGGAAAAGCCATACTCTGCACCGGTTGTTCCCTCAAGGGAATTAATAGAAAAAATTGATTACGACCAACACTGGAAAATACGCTTTAAAGAAGATGAAAGCTTGTATGCTAGTGGGAAAAAGGCGCCCATACAGTTATTTTACCCTGGCCGCTACTTCCCAGAACCGGTAAAAATCTATATCAGAGACGATAAGAATATCGCCGATGAAGTCCCTTTCAGTAACGAATTTTTTGATATGCCATCCGATAGTCCTGCTCATGATTTACCTGAAGGATTCGGATTTGCAGGTTTTAGAATTATGCGACCAAATATGAAGCCTGATTGGGTTTCTTTTTTGGGTGCATCCTATTTTCGTACCGATGGGCCAGAGGGACAATATGGGCTATCAGCACGAGGTATTGCCATAAATACAGGTATGAATCAGCCTGAAGAGTTCCCTCGGTTTTCTGCGTTTTGGCTTGGTCCAGCAGAGCATAGAGGAGAGAGCTTGACAGTGTGGGCACTGCTTGAAGGGCCATCAATAACTGGCGCATATCGCTTTGGTTTAGCCAAAGACAACAAAAAAACCAAAGGACATGTTACGTCTGTTTCGGCTCATTTATATATGCGTGCCGATGTTGAACGATTAGGGATAGCACCGCTAACCAGCATGTATTGGTACTCACAAAGAGACAAAACAATCGCTAAAGACTGGCGCCCAGAGATTCACGATAGTGATGGTCTCGCTATCCATACAGGGACTGGCCAACACATTTGGCGGCCACTGAATAATCCTCACTCGGTTTCAACCAACAGCTTTACTGATGAAAACCCAAAGGGATTTGGACTGATTCAGCGAGATCGTAACTTCGACAACTACCAAGATGATGGCGTATTTTACAACAAGCGCTCTTCTGCGTGGATTAAACCTAATGGCGATTGGGGAAGAGGTGTTGTACAGCTCGTAGAAATTCCAACAAAAGATGAAACTTTCGATAATATCGTTGCCTACTGGGTACCAGAAAAACAAGCCCGTAAAGGAGAAGAGTTTTCCTTTTCTTATGACATCGAATGGCGCCCTGTTGATCCGAAATCAAAACAGTTAGCCAGTGTTTCTGATACCAGACAAGGGTTAGGCGGAATTCCCGGTCAACCGATTCCTGAAGGTGTCAACAAAATGGTCATTGACTTTGAAGGACCTAGATTAAAGGGACTCGATCGCGAAAGTGGCGTTAAACCGGTAGTAAAAGCGAGCAACGGTGAAATATTAGAACCTATCGGAGCTTACCCTATCGTAGGAACAAACAAATGGCGATTGGCCTTCGACTACAAGCAAGAAAATAGCGACCCAGCTAACATCCAAGCGTATTTGATGCATGAAGACGAGGTTATATCTGAAACTTGGGTTAGTGATGTAACTGTAACTATTGATTAAGCCAATATGTGCAGTATATAAAACAAAAATAGCCTACTTTTCAGTAGGCTATTTTATTGAGAGGTACGGAAAGTTATTTAGTGCGTACTCTCTAATGGCTTCCCATCCAGTTCCGGCTTTTCTTGTTCAGCCATCGCCTCATTGCGTTCTTTAATTTCTTTCCAAAGATCCGCATTTTTGATACCAAGCTTATCAGGGTCAAAAATTGGATTTAGACCTGCTTTTTTCTGAGTTTCGTAGTCTTTCAAACAAACTAATGCTGGCTTTTGTAAGATAAGAATGGCGACAATATTTAACCAAGCCATCAGGCCAACACCAACATCGCCTAATCCCCATGCGACACCAGCACTATGTACAGTTCCATAACCAACAGATGCTAGAAACATCAACTTCATCAGTAACGTCAACCAAGGGCGTTTCGTCGTACGGTTTATATAAGAGATATTAGAATCCGCCATGTAGTAATAAGCAAGCATGGTCGTAAATGAAAAGAATAATAGAGCTAACGCAACGAAGCTTGCGCCAAACCCCGGTAGAGCCGACTCAACGGCAGCTTGAGTAAAACCAGGACCAGCACTTACGCCAGCCAGCCCTTCAACTAACATTGTTCCATCAGCCGCATGCACATTGTAGCTATTGGTTGCTAGCAGCATAAATGCCGTTGCAGTACACACAAACAGAGTATCAATATAGACAGAGAAAGCTTGTACATATCCTTGTTTTGCTGGGTGCGATACTTCTGCTGCCGCTGCTGGGTGAGGACCGGTACCCTGACCTGCTTCGTTGGAATACACTCCACGCTTAACACCCCATTGAATAGCCATACCAATCATAGCGCCAAAACCAGCATCAAACCCGAAAGCACTATTTAAGATCAGCATGATCATTTCCGGAATCTTCGAAGCATTCATAGCAACAATAACTACCGCGATGAAGATGTAAACAAGCGCCATAAATGGCACAACGATTTCGGCAAACGCTGCAATACGTCGTACACCACCAAAGATAATAAACGCAAGACCAATAACAATAACCGCGGCGGTAATAACTGGAGAAATCCCCCATGCATTTTCCATACCTGAAGCAATACTATTGGCCTGAACACCCGGTAAAAATAATCCAGTCGCGATTGCAGTCGCTACCGCAAATACCCATGCATACCATTTCAGTCCCATTGCTTTTTCTATATAAAATGCAGGGCCACCACGATACTGACCATTATCATCTTTCTCTTTGTAAATCTGACCGAGCGTCGATTCAACATAGGCGGTAGATGCTCCAAGAAAAGCAACCATCCACATCCAAAAGACAGCTCCTGGACCACCAAATGCGATTGCAGTTGCCACACCCGCAATATTACCAGTTCCAACTCGCCCCGAGAGTGACATAGCTAATGCTTGAAAAGAAGAGATACCTGCTGGAGACTTCTCTCCTTTAAACATCAGATGAAGCATCTCTTTAAATCCACGAACCTGCATGAATCGAGTTCTGATTGAAAAATACAATCCAGCTCCCAAACATAAATAGATCAGAGCTGGGCTCCAAATTATTCCATTTAAAAATCCTATTACGCTTTCCATTTTTCTTGTTACCTTAAAGTAGTTTTTTATATCGATATAGTTAATATAAACACTGCAAAAATAGCGCCAGAATTCAAAACAACATCAATTACCACCAATAACAACATAAAAAGAAGTTTATATAACTATAAAAATTCAAACTTAAGGATTGGATAATAATCTTCTACAACGAAACTAAGCTTCCTAATTAAATGCACCAATTCAAAGCAAAAATATGAAGATTTTTATTTTTGCACCATTATTAATCATGATCACATTAGGTTCGTTTAATATTCAGAAATGAAAAAACCCAGCCACGAATATCAAATGGCTGGGTCTTGGGTTTTATTAACCTTCTTATCTAAAAAGACGGAAGGAGATAGAAAGCTTAGTTACTCAATAGTGCTTCTTTAGGTGCTACATATTCAAGATTACGGCTTTCAGCAACAGACTGATTCGTGATTTGACCACGGAATACGTTTAAGCCATTCAACAAGTGCTGATCATTCAGCAATGCATCTTTATAACCTTTGTCTGCCAACGCAACAATATATGGCAACGTTGCGTTATTTAGAGCAAATGTAGAAGTTCGAGCAACGCCACCTGGCATGTTAGCGACACAGTAATGGACAACGTCATCAACGATATAAATTGGATCTTGGTGGGTTGTTGCTTTTGATGTTTCTGCACAGCCGCCCTGATCGATAGCAACATCGACGATTACCGAACCCGGTTTCATTTTTTTGATCAATTCACGAGTAATCAGTTTAGGCGCAGAAGCACCAGGAAGAAGTACAGAACCAACAACAACTTCTGACGTCGTCGCATGTTTTTCAATACTATCCGCTGTCGAATAAACCGTTTTAATACGACCTTGATAAATAGCATCCACTTCACGTAATGCATCAGTATTTCTATCTAGAATGACGACCTCAGCACCAACACCAACGGCCATTTGTGCTGCGTTACGTCCAACAACACCAGCACCAATTATCGTTACTTTAGCAGGCTCAACTCCCGGAACACCACCAAGTAACATGCCGCAACCACCATGAGATTTTTCTAATGATGCCATTGCCGCTTGAATCGCCATACGTCCAGCAACTTCAGACATAGGAGCGAGCAAAGGAAGAGTTTTCTTATCGCTTGTTACTGTTTCGTAAGCAATACATACGGCTTTGCTTTTAATTAAGTCTTCGGTTTGTTCTGCATCAGGGGCAAGGTGTAAATAGGTAAATAAAATTTGATCTTCACGTAACATCGCACGCTCAACGGCTTGTGGCTCTTTTACTTTTACGATCATTTCACTTTCTGCAAAGACAGTTGCAGCATCTGGAGCAATGTCCGCACCAGCATCAAGGTAATCTTGGTCGCTAAAACCAATTCCCATTCCAGCAGATGTTTCGATCAAAATACGGTGACCACGGCTACTCAATTCTTTAACACTCGCAGGTGTCATTCCAACACGGTATTCGTGATTTTTAATTTCTTTAGGTACGCCAATTAGCATTGCTATCTCCAAAATAAGGTGTGATTAATAAAACCAACGCAATTAAAAGATAAATAAACCACAAAATCAACACTAACATAGTGATATGAACTGGGTATTTTTGGTGCAAGCAGTGTAACAAACCTAAAAATTAAAAAAATATGAATAAAAACACCACTTAAAATTTAAATTTAAGTGTCTATTACTAATTATGGGGCAAAAAAAAGATGCTCTTTATTTGTACATTTATCAATACGCACGATTATAGTGCACTGTAGAATGAGTTAGAAAAAGGAAAAGTGAGTAGCTAAAAAGTAGGAAAGGAATGCGAGTTTTAAGGTGTCGATCCAAAAAAATAGGCACTCCATTGCAAGAGTGCCTAACTATCATAACGAAGAAGAAAGAGTGCGTTTAAGCTTGCTCTGTACTTTCTTCTTTCTCTTCAACGCCAGTATTTGTTGCTGGATTATGTTGATAATATTCAACATCTTGCGCAGGCTCAATATAGTTACCCAGAATAATATCAGCCGCTTTTTCTGCAACCATCATCGTTGGCGCATATAAGTTACCATTGGTGATGACTGGGAAGATAGACGCATCGACAACTCGTAGGTTTTTAACCCCGTGTACTTTCAACTCACCATCAACCACGGCCATCTCATCGTACCCCATTTTACAGGTACAACTTGGGTGATAAGCACTTTCACCATCACGAGCGACAAAATCAAGAATCTCTTCATCAGTCTGTACATTCGGTCCTGGTGCAAGTTCTTCACCACGTAAGTCATCAAATGCAGGCTGTTCAATGATATTACGAGTACAACGAATCGCTTCTACCCACTCTTTACGCTCTTGCTCAGTCGAAAGATAGTTAAATAGGATTTCAGGTTTTTCATCTGGATCACTCGATTTAATCTTCACGTGACCACGAACATCGGTATTCATAGGGCCAACGTGCAACTGGAAGCCATGTCCATCACGTGGTGCACTACCATCGTAGCGAATTGCTAACGGTAAGAAATGGTACTGAAGGTTAGGATACGCAACTTCATCATTTCCGCGAATAAAACCGCCCGCTTCAAAATGGTTGGTTGCCGCATTCCCTTTACGATGAAATAGCCAATCGAAGCCAATTTTTGGTTGGTTGTACCATTTGAGCGCTGGGTAAAGGCTAACAGGTTGCTTACACGTATATTGAACATAAAGCTCTAAGTGATCCTGAAGGTTCTCACCAACACCGGGTAAATGGTGAACTGGATCAATACCCAATGCCTTCAACTCTTCTTTATTACCAATACCCGACAATTGCAGGAGTTTAGGAGAGTTAATAGCGCCGCCACATGAAATAATTTCACCACCATAAACCGTATTTGTTTTATTGCGACGTTTAAACTCAACACCAATAGCCGTTTTATCATCAAAAATAACACGACTTGCTGTAGCACCCGTTAATACCGTCAAGTTCTTACGGTTTTTAACCGGATGTAAATACGCACGTGCAGCGCTTAAACGACGACCTCGGTAGATATTTTGGTCAAACGCACCGAAACCTTCCTGTTGATAACCATTAACATCATCGGTTAAAGGATATCCCGCTTCTTGCGTAGCTTTAAAAAACGCTTCAAATAGAGGGTTATCGCAAGCAGCAGTAGAAATTGAGAGTGGACCATTATCTCCGTGGTATTTATTCGCGCCTTTTAAACGCGTTTCAAATTTACGGAAATAAGGCAAACAGTGCTTATAGTCCCAATTATCTAAGCCTTCATGGCCGCCCCACTTTTCATAATCCATTGCGTTGCCGCGGATATAAATCATGCCATTAATACAGCTACTACCGCCGAGAACTTTCCCTCTAGGATGGGCTATTTTTCGGTTATGCATATGAGGTTCAGGTGCCGATTCATACAACCAATTATACGTACCATCGGTAAGTAGGTAAGTCAGTGCTGCCGGCATGTGAATGCGAAAATCAAATCGATAATCGGGACGCCCAGCTTCTAATACCAAGACTTTATTTTCTGGGTTTGCACTTAACCGGTTAGCCAGTACACAGCCCGCCGAACCACCACCTACGATGATGTAATCGTAATTCTGTTCCGCCATGAAATATTAACTCCTCAACTTAATCTTTTAAAAAATATAAAAATGTAATTCTTTGCGTAATAAATTTATGATGAACGTCGTTGCAGACATTCATGTAACAGTAAGTAGTGCCTACTAATGGAACCTTGTAGCTTAATGGGCTCTTGATGAATAATTTGTTCTGCGGTATAGCGCCAGTTCTCTACTGTTTTTAATAAGAAATATGGATCGTCGTACAGGTTGTTGTCGTAGGAACCAAAACCTTGTTGCATCGCATGCATCACCCATTCAAACACCGCATTTCTCGCCATTTCAGCCAACATCAAATTTAACTTGCGATCCGTTTCGGCCAATTCAAAAAAATCCACTGGAGTTTGCTTTGCGATATGTTCCATATGTTCAACCAAAGACAGCATTTTAGACTTCTGCTCTTCAGTCGCTCGAGTCATTGCCAATAACGCTACGCTCTGGTCAATGCTCTCTCTAAACTCAGATATTTCATTGGGGTTGACATGCTTTTGCTTAAGGAACAAGGCTAAGGATTCACTGATATTTGAAACATCTACTTGTTTGATAAACGTGCCACCTTTCGGCCCTTTACGTATTTCAACCAATCCTTTTTGTTTTAAAGCACTAATCGCTTCTCGAATCACGCCACGTCCGGTACCAAACTGCTGCTGAAGCTCCCTTTCACTAGGAAGGCTATCACCATGTTGCAGCGTTTCATTTAATATGGCGGATTCAATCTGAAGGGTAATGTCTTCACTAGCGCGTCCAGCTTGAGCCGGCATAAATAGAGCGGGTCTACTTTGCTTATCCATGATGAATTTACTCTCTCTACGTTATCAAACAACAATGGTACTACCAATATAGTATCATTTATAAACAAAATGGTAAAATAGAGCAAAATTCAAACAAATATAAACCTATTGGTACGACCTAAATAAAAATAACATATTTCCCTTGTGAGGGAATCGCTAATAAAGCAAATAGAATTAACCCATTAAATGAATAAAATTCAATAACTTAACTAACAACCAATTAACTATAAACTCGTACACTTCCATTGACAGCTGTTTGATATTACAAAGTAGAGTCGGTAACATTGATTTTTTATTGAACAAAGAGTCCACATCTATATGACCTCACTTTATATCCACGGAAAAGCCTTCAAAGCGACATCAGGCGAAACCTTTCCTACATTCAATCCTGCAAATGGTGAACAACTTGCTGAAGTAGACCAAGCTTCAAAACAAGATGTTGACGCCGCGGTTGAGTCTGCTCGAAAAGGTTTTCAACAATGGTCAGCCCTTTCTGGTGCGGAGAGAGGACGAATTATGATGCGTGCGGTTGCGATTCTACGAGAACGCAACGATGAACTCGCTGAATTAGAAGTGAAAGACACCGGAAAGCCACTTCAAGAAGCGCTTGAAGTCGATATTACTACGGGTGCCGATGTTATCGAATACTTCGCAGGTTTAGCGGCTAGTTTGCAAGGACAACAGCAAACCTTAAATACTGAACAGTTCTTTTACACTCGCCGAGAGCCTTTGGGAATATGTGCAGGTATAGGTGCTTGGAACTACCCGATACAGATCGCAATGTGGAAATCAGCTCCAGCTCTCGCTGCGGGCAATGCGATGATCTTCAAACCCTCTGAAGAGACTCCTCTTACTGCCATTGAATTAGCGAAAATATACACTGAAGCAGGTGTACCAGATGGTGTTTTTAACGTCGTCCAAGGCGATTACCGAGTTGGGGAGATGTTAACGGGTCACCCAGACATCGCCAAAGTTTCCTTTACTGGAGAGAGTTCAACAGGTATCAAAGTAATGACCGCTGCAGCTCAAACTCTAAAGCAAGTTACAATGGAGCTGGGCGGTAAGTCCCCTCTTATCGTATTCGATGATGCCAATATGGATAATGCCATCACTGGTGCCATGTTAGCGAACTTTTATACCCAGGGAGAAGTCTGCACCAACGGCACTCGAGTGTACGTTCATGATGCTATTTACGACGAGTTTCTAGAAACCTTAACTCAACGAACCCAAAAATTAATCCTTGGGGATCCTCTTGATCAAAAGACGCAAGTTGGTTCTCTGATTTCGAAAGAGCACATGAGCAAAGTACTTGATTTTATTGAACAAGGGAAAGCTTCTGGAGCTCGCTTAGTTTGCGGTGGAGAACGCGAAGTTACGCCACCGATGGATAAAGGCTGCTTTGTTCAACCAACGATATTTGCAGATTGCGACGAGACTATGCCGCACGTGAAAAACGAAATTTTCGGCCCTGTGATGTCAGTCTTGCGTTTTAAAGATGAAGACGAAGTCATTCGTCGCGCCAATGATACCGAGTATGGTCTCGCAGCTGGTTTGTTTACGCAAAATCTTTCTCGAGCTCACCGAGTTATCGCACAACTTGAAGCGGGTATCTGCTGGATAAACACCTGGGGTGACTCTCCCGCTGAAATGCCAGTTGGTGGGTATAAGCTTTCTGGTATTGGTCGTGAAAATGGCCCTGAGACACTGCACAGTTATACACAAACTAAGAGCGTATTGATCACTTTAGGTGATCTGGAGTCGCCATACGAATAGAGGTTTTTATAACTGAGCCAATCGAACACGTATCGTCATATTCTAACGGACTCAGAGTATGACGATATTTCAAGCATCATTTTCATATCGCAAATCAGGTTTTAATTATCGTTAACACGATACTTAAGATTTGATATTGATGATTTGAAGTGTTGCATAATCATACACAAGGAATCTTATATGTGTGCTAAGCAAACAACCGGAGGTACTAAGTAATGACAGCTTGGATATCTATCGGTATTTTATTTACCTTCATCTCCATCGCATTTGTCTTATATCGTTGGGGCAACTTAAAATGCATTGGTGTTACACCAGTACGAAACTTTACCTTTATTGCAATCCTTTTTACATCTGGGTTAGATGTCGGGTTAATAATGTTCCCGCTTACTGAGTTTGCTGGATATGCAGACGTCGCGACAAGCCCCGAATATGCATTCAGTAATCCACTCGCTATCGAGTTTGGATATTGGGCATTTTTCATTTGGACATTCTACTTTCTAACTTGCTTCTACTTTTGCGTCATCGAACCAAAAGTAAAATTCTTCGACATTCCAATCATTAAGTTTATAAATAATGTCGTAATCGTAAGCACTTGTGCCTTCACCGCGTACTTATTATTGATTAATTTACCTTGGTATATCCCGCAATTAGGTGACGGGGAAACCGTGATTGGTAGCTTCTATTTAATTGTCTTTGTGGTCATCGCAATTGCCGTATATTCAAGCACTAATATTCGATATGTCAGAATATTAAGTTTAGGCAGTAGCTGGTTATTTCTTGGGTTAATCGCACTTATGTGGGCAAATGCTTTCTTAGGCGAAAATTCTAGTGTTGGTGAATTCTTTACGACGTTCTCCTTACTTGGAAGTTACTTCACAAACCTGCATAAATTTGTTTTGCCGCTTAATGATTATCATGAATTCTACCTGTTCTGGTGGTTCTCATGGAGCATTATGATTGGACAGTTTACCTCTCGCTTTGTCGGTGGCCTGAAAACGTACCAAGTTCTCGCATCAATGATGATATTCCCATCTATCCCAATTGCGATATGGTTTACCGTTCTTTATTACTACAATCTAAAAGCGATTCCTGTTGATGGCATTTTCAATATAGCGATGATTTTTGTTGGTATCACGTTTGTTGTTAACTCTCTCGATTCGTTAGTTCGCTTATATACAGATAACTTGAACCTAACTGTTAAACGCTTTGGTAAACCACTCTACTTTGTGGGTAATTTAGTTTTATTATCAGGATTAACCCTTTTGTTTAAACTGGATTTCTTACAAATACAATGGGTTGGTGCGTTAGCGATTGCCCTTATACTAGGGTGTTTTGTTTATATTTTGGCAACCAATTATCGGAAAGTAGCCAAGATCGACCGCTCCACTCAAAATGACGTTGTTGATTTTAAGAAAATCGAACTCAGTAACTAAACCAAAAAAGAAGGAGGCTAAAACGCCTCCTTCAATGTTTATTCACAAATTTTAAGTTAAACTTTATATCTATCCGTTTCGGGTCACTCCCTTCCAAAATTTAACTCGTTCTCTTTCAATAAATGGTAACTTCTGTCGGTTTAGATCTGCGATAAACGTCGACATTGCACCATAACGCGAACAAGGACCCGAATGTAGGTCTTGCCTTATCGGATTCTCAAACTACTGTGGAGAACCATTAATAAGACATAAAAAAATCGGAACTTCCATGTTAAAAGTCCCGATTCGTATGCTTTATAATTTAAAGTATAATTAGCCCGCGCTAGTAATCGTATCGATTAACTCTTGCTGTACAGTATCTGCTTTCTCAATAGCAATTTGGCAAGTACCGGCAGCCACATGACCACCACCACCGTAACCGAGCATTAATTCACCAACATTGGTCTTACACCCGCGATCAAAGATCGATTTACCTGTCGCGAATACAATATTTTGTTTTTGGAAGCCCCACATTTTATGAATAGAAATATTACAATCGGGGAATAGCGCGTAAATAGTAAAGCGGTTACCTGCGTAAATCGTTTCTTCGTTGGTTAAATCAAGAAGAACTAAGTTGTTGTGAACCGTTGAACAATTCAAAATTTGCTGTTGAAATAACATTTCGTGTTCACGGTACAACTCAATGCGCTCTTTCACATCTGGTAATGCGAGTATTTCCTCAATACTATGGTTCTTACAGTAATCAATCAAATCCATCATCAATGCATAGTTTGAGATTCTGAACTCACGGAAACGTCCCAAGCCAGTTCTCGCATCCATAAGAAAGTTTAATAAATTCCAATCTTGTGGGTTTAATACTTCATCACGATTGAATTGGGCTGAGTCACCTTTATCGACGGCTTCCATCATTTCCACCCATTCGACAGGAAACGTATCAAGGCCCCCGTAATAGCGCCAAACAACTCGAGCAGCAGAAGGTGCATCAGGATCAATAATATGGTTATCCTTTGCACCTTTATTTCGAATCGTTTCAGAAAGGTGGTGATCAAACGTTAGGTGGCAATCTTCAACATAAGGAAGGTTAGTCACAATATCATTCGGTGTTATTTCAACAATCCCATCCTGCATATCTTTTGGATGGACGAACTTAATATCATCAATAAGCCCTTGTTGCTTCAACAGTACTGCGCACACCAACCCATCAAAGTCACTGCGCGTGACAAGCCTATACTTTTGTTCTGACATACTGATTCACCTAATCTACTTCAAATATTATGCGCAACTTCATTAGCATGAAATGCTATTTTCTCAGGTATAGAAGTTACACAGATGATGTGGCATGAACCCTCTACAGGTAGCTGCCAAAGATTTAATATTACTATGCCTTAATATTAGACAAAGATAGAAAACTTTCCAGCCGAGACAACGACTCTCCGAACAAAAAATTTAGATTCTTTTTTTACGAGTAAAAAAGACCACGCTCCTTTATAAAAAAAGGTTTTACCCACAGAAGGTTACGCTTTTCTTTTCGAAATATTAACCAACCAAATCGAGGCTCAATATTCATAATTAACTAAGCTGATATTGGCACATTATCCCTTTCCAAATGAAGTTTATATGAAACATAGGCTCGCTATAACATTCAATAAACATGAAGCTAAGCAGTAGAAGTGTTATTCAGGTCGTAGTAAACGCAAATCATTAACGCTATATTTGTATGATTATTAAAATTCACCTGCACATGTTGATGAATGAGCTTTCAAGTTCCTCCACTAGAAGGTTTCTTCAGTAGAGACGACTTTACTCAAAGTCACTCACAGTCATCATTATTTAGCGTAAACATTTCAAGGAACCTACAAATGCTTGAATCATTCAATCTACAAGGAAAAGTTGCAATAGTGACCGGTTGTAATACTGGACTAGGGCAAGGAATGGCTGTCGCGTTAGCCAAAGCTGGCTGTCATATTGCAGGGGTGAACCGCAGTGAACCGACTGAAACTCGTCAAAAGGTTGAAGAATTAGGGCAACAGTTTATCGATATTCGCGTTGATATCTCATCACTCGACTGTATCCCAACCATTATTGAAACAACGTTAAGCCAATTGAGTAGAATCGACATTCTCGTCAACAATGCGGGCATTATTCGTCGCAACGACGCCATCGATTTTACTGAACAAGATTGGGATGATGTCATGGACGTCAATTCTAAGTCTCTTTTTTTCCTCTCTCAAGCCGTTGCCAAGCAGTTCATCGCCCAAGGTGAAGGCGGGAAAATTATCAATATCGCCTCGATGCTATCGTACCAAGGAGGTATTCGAGTTCCTTCTTATACAACCTCAAAAAGTGGCATCCTTGGATTAACGCGCCTTATGGCCAATGAGTGGGCTCAGCACAATATCAATGTTAACGCGATCGCGCCGGGCTACATGGCAACGAATAATACTGAAGCACTCAGAGCAGACGAAGTTAGAAACCAAGAGATCCTAAATCGAATCCCAGCCGGAAGGTGGGGAAATGCTGATGACCTTGCTGGCCCATGTGTTTTCCTCGCATCGAGTGCTTCAGACTATATCAATGGCTTTACTATAGCAGTCGACGGTGGTTGGCTAGCTCGCTAATAACAAATGGAGTTTTAAATGAAAATCGCTCTTATGATGGAAAACAGCCAAGCAACGAAAAATGCGGCAATACTAAAAGAGTTGCACCACGTTGTTGATGATCTCAATTACCCTGTCTACAACGTAGGTATGAGTGATGAGAATGATCATTCAATTACCTATGTTCACCTGGGTATCATGGCCAGCTTACTTATTAATTCAAAAGCTGTTGATTTTGTCGTTACAGGCTGTGGGACGGGACAAGGGGCAATGATGTCACTGAATATTCACCCTGGTGTTGTTTGTGGCTACTGCCTCGATCCTGCCGATGCATTCCTCTTTAATCAAATCAACAATGGTAATGCCCTAGCGCTGGCTTTTGCTAAAGGTTTTGGTTGGGGAGCGGAACTCAACGTGCGTTATATGTTTGAGAAAGCATTCACAACCGGAGAGCGAGGTTTAGGTTACCCACTTGAAAGAGCAGAACCGCAACAGAAAAATGCCGGCCTACTTAACGATGTAAAAGCCGCTCTTGCTAAGAACGATTTCCTTGAGGGTATGAAAGCCATTGATCAGGAGCTAGTGAAAACTGCAGTGACTGGCGAGCGCTTCCAGCAATGCTTCTTTGATAATTGCCAAGACAAGGATATTGAAGCTTACGTACGATCATTGCTTTAACCTAGTACAAACTTAATGCCCATCGCATATAAAGGCAGCAGAGTGATAAATACTGCTGCTTTTATTTATCTTAAAAAAATCATAAACCTGATAGGTCACCACAACCAATGCCTTGACAACGAATGCACTAATTTCTCAATCGAATAACGTTTTGCAAAAATGTGAATATAGAGGAAATACAATGAATTTGAGCGCGACATATAAACTGAATAATGGCATCGAAATTCCTAAATTAGGCTATGGAACATTTCAAACTCCGGATGACCAGTCGGGTATTGAAGCCATCGTAAATGCACTAAAAGTAGGATATCGACACATTGATACAGCCCAAAGCTATAAAAATGAAGGCTGTGTGGGAGAAGCCATTAAATTATCCGATATTCCTCGCGAGCAATTATTCATTACCACCAAAATAGCAAACTCAGTCAACGGTTATGAAAATACAATAAAATCTTTAGATGAATCCCTTAACAAACTCGGCATAGAAACGATTGATCTCGTGCTTATTCATTGGCCGAGCCCTAAAAGGTTTCGAGATCAATGGCAATCACGGAATAGCGAAACTTGGAGAGCCTTGGAAACGTATTATAAGCAGGGAAAAATAAAAGCTATTGGTGTGAGTAATTTTAAAACTCACCATATTAACGAACTATTAAAAACCGCAACCGTGGTTCCAGCGATAAATCAAATTCGCTTATGCCCTGGTGATGTGGATGTTGAAACTGTCAATTTTTGTCGTCAACACAACATGCTGCTTGAGGCTTATAGCCCGTTAGGACAAGGCGCGATTTTTGACACACCAGAAATCACAGCACTCGCTGAGAAATATAATAAAACCATCGCACAAGTCTCTTTGAGATGGAGTTTGCAGATGGGCTTCTTACCGCTGCCAAAAAGCGTGACGCTAGAAAGAATTCAAGCGAATACTGACATCTTCGACTTTCAACTTAAAGATGAAGATATCGCCATGCTAACCAACCTCACGGGTCGATGCGGTGAATCAAAAGATCCCGACTCGGTGCCATTTTAAGCGAACAAGGTATGCTGACAGCTCTATAGCTGTCAGCCTCCGCTTTCTCTACACCCACCGAGCGACTTCAAACTCGACACTAATGCTTCGTCTTGTGCGTTTTAAGCATAATGTCACCTTAGGTTAATCAAACAGCGATGGGATAAATAAGGTTAACGCTGGAATATAAGTGATCAACAGAACAATAATAATATTGGCCACGATAAACGGCATTATCGCACGGCTAATTTTTTCCATCGATTCCCCTGAAATAATGGATGCAGCAAATAAACAACAGCCGACAGGCGGGGTCGCGAGTCCTGTAATCAAGTTTACACACATAAATAATCCCGCATGAATAGGGTCGATTCCCATCATATTAAATAGCGGCAAAAATACAGGTGTAACTATCATCAATGCAGGAATTGAGTCCATGAACATACCTAAGAAAAACAACAGCACGTTGATAAGCAGCAGAATCAACCAAGGCGATTCAACATTTTCCATCAAGTATTCCGCAAACATCATAGGCAGTTGCTCATTAGATAATGCCCACCCAAAAATCGCTGCGGCAGCGATAATGATCGATACACTTCCGGTTTCAACGGTAGATTCTCGAATAATCCCCATTAATTTTGTCCAAGATAATGAACGGTATACAAACATGGCGATAAACATGGCGTAAAATGTCGCTATCACCGCAGCTTCGGTTGGACTGACGATTCCCATGAGAATTCCGCCCAGAATAATTATCGGCAAAAGCAGAGCGTAAAAAGCACTACCGACGATATTAAACCCCTGTTTTACCGTATATTTTTCTTCTCGTTTAGGAAGATCATTTTTTCGTCCATATAACCAAACCACCAACATCTGTGAAACACCAACCATGATTCCAGGAAGTGCTCCAGCAAGAAACATATCTCGAATAGAAACCTGAGCAATAGAGCCATAAATAATAAACATGATACTTGGCGGTATGATTGGACCCATGGTAGATGATGCAGCAGTCACCGCTGCGCTAAAGCTTTTTTTATATCCTGCTTTAGTCATCGATGGAATCATCACAGAGCCAATTGCCGTCGTATCAGAAATAGCCGTACCAGTGATCCCACCAAAAAACATACTGACTACAATATTAACGTATGCCAAATTACCTTTAACTCTCCCTACCATAAGGTCGGCTAAACGAATAATTCGGTCGCTAATTCCCGACTCAGACATAATTTTACCCGCGAGGATAAAAAACGGTATTGCTAACAAAACAAATGAATCGAATGATCGTAGTAATCTAACAATCATGATACTGAGCGGAACTTCCGAACCAATGAAGTAGACTAATGTCGACGCAATCAGGGCAAAAGGAATTGGAATTCTAATGGCCATTAGCAATATAAAAACTAAGATCATTAACAGAACAAAAGTCATGAGATGCTCCGAGGACTGAAAAGGGAGATTAATTTTCTTAATAGATAAAGAAAAATTAAAAAGGCAAATAGTGGTATGGATAAGTAAACGCTGCCGATCGGAAACCAAGAAATAATCGGTGGACTCACTGACCACATAGAAATGGCGTGTTCAGTCCCAATAACCATAAAAATCAGACAAAGCGCTATCATAATAAGGCAATGGATGAAATCGAACACCTTGCGAGCTTTAGGGCTAACACGGTCGTAAAGGATATCAACTCTTGCATGTCCATCATCAATATATGCAATAGCGCTACCGACTAAAACAATAACAATATAAATGTAGCGAGAGATAGTATTGGACCAGGAAATAGGAGAGTCGAACCAATACCTTAATACAATATTGATTCCGAGTAGCGCAATTAGCCCAACCATTAGCAAAAACAGAACCGAACCACTGGCGTTTTTTACTCGGTTCATTATTACGTCAACCCAACGGCCGATATCATATTTACCTGTGTCTGTTTTAGCCATAATTAGCAGCTGACCCCGTTGCTCATATTGTTTGGTTAGCTTATGCCTGCTCACCTAGCGATGAGCAGAGCATAAACTTAAAGGTTTATTACTATTTAAATGCTTTTGGAAGACGAGCATTCGGATCTAGATATTGGATATGCTCATACCATGCTTTCCAATTTGGCTTATCATCAAACCATTTCGTATAAACCGCTTCAGAGGCCGCTTTAAATTCCTGAGTGTCAGGGTAAGTAACCGTGATTCCGTCGGCTTTCATTTTTTCAATGTATTCCGCTTCACGGGTATATTGCCAAGCATCCGTTAGCTCAATTGCTTCAGCAGCCACGGTTTGAACGATCTCTTTTTGTTCATCGTTAAGCTTGCCCCACGTTTTTGGCGAGATAAAAAGAATTTTCTGAGTCCACATCTGGTTAAGAATCGCATAGCTATTCACAACTTCGCTCATTTTAAAGATATTGTTGCAGTACACGCCTAGGTCGTCAGCTTCAACCATACCAGTCTGTAGTGAGGTATATAGCTCACCCCAGTCTGTTGGTGTAACGGTAAAACCAAATGCTTCGTAGATATCGATAAACAACGGATTTTGCATTGCACGAAGCTTAATACCTTTCGCATCTGCAATGTTATTGATTGGTTTCGTACTCGCTACTGCAAACCCGTTACAGTCGGAATAAACCCCAAGCGGAATCATTCCAGTTGCATCACCAACTCCTTGAAGCACTTCTTTCACGACTCCTGAACTTCGCGCCACTTTGTAATGCTCTGCGCTTTTAAATAGATAGGGTAATTGGAGAAACTGAATATCATCATAATAACCCGCAATATGTCCGGCACTGCTGGCCGCGATATCGACGGTGCCCGCTTTTGCAAATTCCAAAGCTTCTTCTTCCGAACTACTTAATGTTCCGGGGAATATTGAAACGGCTAAATCACCTTCCGTTTTTGCTTCGAGTAACGATTTAAACGTTTCCGCGAGTAACTGATCGGCATCAAACACATTGTTTTGGTGCGCAAATTTAAGCTTCATTGTCTCAGCGTGAAGTCCTTGAGCTGAAAACAACATAAGACAACTCAACGCGAGCGTTGTCTTTTTCATAATTTTATTTTTTACCATCATCTTTCCTATCCTTGTTTAAGGTGTGTATAAATAAAATCTTGCTAGTGTACCGATTAGCTAATGTACAGATTAGAAACTCATAGCTAAGCACTGATCTTTTCTTTTAATAAATCCTCTAAACGATTGCCTGCCGCTTGATGTTCCAAAATTTCCATCACTTTTTCGGCTACGACACTACCCCCCTCAACTGGAGGCAAGCCACCTTGATATATGTTGGTTATTAAAGTGTATTCGTAGCGAATATTTTCAAGCTCACTATATTTGGCTGCATTCTTCTGAGCATCTGCATCCTTAAGCTTTAGCACTAGATAAGCCGACATGCTTTTAGAAGAAAGAGCATCCCCTCCCGGTCTTTCGCCTGCGAGTAAAATAGCAATATTGCAATCTAAAACATCGGCGATACACTCAGCGAGTTTAACTCGACCAAAGTGAGTTACTATCGGCTCACCTAATGTGTAATTCCGGCTTTTTAGTCCATCCATAAGCACAGGAATCAACTCTGGAACATTGTGATGTATCGCCTCAGCAGAGAGCCCGTCAGTAATGATAATTTGCACATCATTGCTCTCTTTTGTGAGTGTATTTAGATCTTCCTGAGATAGTTTTGATCCCAACTCAGGGTTTTTAAGATGTTCAGAATGATCAAGTGCTGTCGATTTGAACTCTCTAAATTTGAAACCGCTAAATTCTTCCACTCTAAGTTCCGAATGAACGGCTTCTCGTCCTACTGACTGATTAATTCTGATCGCTTCTTGTACTTTATTGGCAGGACGCGGGCCTGCATTTTCAAAACCAGGTGCGTTTGGTAGCGATTCATGTAAACGCTGAAATTCCATATCGCTCTTTATGAATAACCTAGGGTTACCCCAATTAGGTCCGCGCTCCACACTGCCATCAGTGTTTTGAATGTAAATTCCCTTCGTTACAGCCCATTGTAAAAATTCTGGAGCAGGATTTCGGTGGTAAACTTCCCTTAGGGTTTGATCATCGTGACCCGAGTTAACAAAGTGCGCCAACATTCGATCGGCACCTAGATAGATATCCATAAAGAAATTAGCGCCAGCCGCAGTAGCCAATTGAACCGCCATTTGCTGACCTTCGATATGTGAATTTGAATGCAAGGTATAACTCGGACTAATCCCCATAGGTAATCCCAATAGCTTACCCATGAAGTGATCTTGAAGTGTCGATACCATTAATTCAAAATCATTCAGGTGAGTTTCTGGGCCAATAAAACCGGTCGCATTATTCACCATAAACGGATCATATCGACGACACAGCCCATAACAGAGAGCTTCACACGTCGTCATATCCATATCATTGTGTTTACGGTAGGTCATTTCACTACCTTGACCCGTTTCGAAATACATAAACTGATCAGCGATATCTTTAAGAGGTCCTTCCTTTTTCATCGTTTCATAGGCGTGGTCCATAAACTCGACGGTAACGTCAAATTCTTCCGTTAATGTCTGTTCGGTTCCAGCAAAACTTTGAAATAGGATCTCTACGGGTGCACCTTGCTTTAATGCGGTCAATTGACTTTTGATATGCCCTAGAACACAAATCTGCGATGGCGCTCCTGTTTCACGGCGCAACTTATCTAAATGCCAAAGGATCGCCGAAACATTATCTACAGAACCATCTGAAGGATTTACCCCAATCATGCAATCTCCCATACCCATCGCAAGATCGTTGTAAACCATCATCGAGATGGCATCAAGGTTGTCCTTCGGGTGATTAGGTTGCAGACGAAAAGAGAGTGTTTTCGGTAAGCCAATAAGAGTTCGAGCTTTGGTTTGTCTCACGATTTTAGCAGGCAAAAATACCAATTCATGCACGTCCAGAAGCTTAGTCAGAGCAGATGCCATCACCGGAGTTAATGCCAAGCCCACTGCACCAATACGAGTACCATTACTCGCCAACAAGTGATCCTTTAACTCTCCCATTGTCATACTGGCTATAGTATGGAAGATATCCAAATCTATTTCGTAACCTGCTTTCATTACGGAATCAACACGACCATCGGGTCCGGTCAACGGGTTATCATAAATATGTTGAAGAGTAAGCGATGAAATAATAGCTCTGGCGGCTTCTCGTGCCATAGCATTTTCCGGAGCCAACCCAGTTGTTCGATCGCCCGCCTTACTGATGTCAGCAGCACCGAGGAGTTTCTTCAAACCCGTAAAACTAAAAGTTTCATTTAATATCTGGAAAGAATAGGTTTCTTCTGGGCCAGGAACAGGGACATTAATATTGTTAAGAGGAATGAGATGCTTCATGAAACAAACCTTAATTTCTAATATATACCGTAAAATGAAACGGGAACAACACCACGATAAGAACTGCCAACATTGACAAACTGAGCATTACGATCTGGAATTTCATCAATAATCATTAACTTATGCATTGACTTCCCCCAACCGGTTGCATAGTTACCAAGCGCTTTACCAAAATTTCCAGGAACCAAAATAACCAACGGTAGATCCGAGGTCAGGGTGTTTAATGCATCCCCTATTCTCAAACCTAGTGTTTTAATCTCTTCAAGAGTTGCAGGAATTGGCGACTCATTTTCTTGAGTTTTTGCCGAAACCATTTGAATACATGCTTTACCACTTCTAGCTCCAACCACGGAAATAGCATTCAAAATTTCCTCCATATCACAAGTCATACTTAGGCGAGCGACAATCGGAACATCGTTTAAAGGTAACGCAGTGTAATCGGGTATGAATAAGGTCGAACCTGAGATTTCGGTATTATGTAGAGTAAGCCCGTAAACGGTTGCTCTCCCCATATTCTCAGGTCGTAAACTATTGATGTGGCTAGAAAAGAAAGGATCAGCTATCAAACGAAGTGCTAAATCAACCCCGAGATCACCATAATAAGTGGTATTAGGTACAGCTTCACCTGATGTTATTTGATAAATCAGCTCTCCAACACCACCAGAAAATGTAATCAATGGTGTTTGGTTATTCTCAGGAAGAATGAATGGAGTTTGGCAAAGTTGTTCACCAAGAAAGTTAGAAAAATAATCTTGCTGACCATTAGCAATGGCTTTTAAAGCCTCGACATAAATATCTAATATTTGATCAACCGTAGTTGGCTCTAACTCCTCACCCAGTAGAGCATCACTGCCCAACTGATGTAAAATTGCTCGCCCATAATCAGAGATATTAATTAAACAGTATGTACCTGGCTTAAACTGGAAATGTCGTGCTCCAATATAGAAGCACCCTGTCGTTTTAACATGACCATTTACTCCAGCGGCAGGGTTCGTTGTTCCCCCGCCAATATCAAGATTAACTAAAGTACGGTCACTATAATGACGAGAAAGAAGTGTGGAGCACCCCATAAATGCAAGCCAGGACTCTAGATTAGGATCATCAACGGTCGCAATCACCGCCTCTCCAATTCGTTCCTTGACGAGTTTAGCAATATGATCAGCGTTACTTCGCAATGCAGCAAGTCCCGTGATAATGACACCACCCGAAAATAGGTTTTGGTCTTGTTCTAACCAACTATCTAAAAGTTTAGCAATGGCTGTCGCATCTATCTCACCGTCCTTAAAAGGAGTAAATTCCACTTGTGAACGATAAACAACTTCCGGATCAGAAAAGGCCATACGACCAGTAATTGAATTCAATCCAACACCAGCAACAGCTACCATTGCGCTGCTAGTAGTAGAACCAAAGTCCATACCAATCATTTTTACCTGATCTTTCTTATGTTGAACCAGACTATCTTGCTCCATAAACAACCAGAGATTAATGCTATATAACGTGATAAAAGCATTAATCGTGCCATAGAGATAAATTTATAATTAAAGAATGAGAACTAATAGTCGCTAAATCAGATCGTTAGTGATGGTATCGATGCTTGAACCTCCAAATTGTATACGTTTACATCAATGAATGTATAAAAATAAGTATTTATTAAATGTAGGTTTATTTTGATGTGTACTAAATGTAAAACTAACCTGATGTTTTCCTTATAAGTAAGCGCTTTTTACTTAACTTGTTAAAATGCACAATTATCGACGGCTTATTGCACTATTTCAGTTACATTCGATATAAAACTAATTGCTCGAAATATAATCACTTCCTACTAGAGTTACAGTAAGAAATGAAAAATAAAAATGGTCAACTAACACGGAGAAGTGAAGAGAGGTATCATCATTGTTGGCAATGATTTCTTGTGATAAAAATGGATGGTCAAAAATAAAAATGCTCTAGCACTGGCTCTTGCCATCTATAGACAGAGATGAACTCACCATTACCGTATTTCGCCCTAGAGCTTTCCCTTGATATAACTGCTTATCTGCTTCAGAAAGAGCTTGTGTTAGTGCTTGTTCTGATTGAGAAAGGGTCACAGAACGCTGCTGAGAAATAATAGGAACAGCACCAATAGATACAGTGACTATTCCATATGGATCATTACTTGTATGAGGAATACCAAGCTCCAGCACTGCTAACCTCAACTCGATCACTCTTTGCTTCAGTGCTTCTTTCTCCTTTCCTGATAATAGAAAAACAAACTCCTCTCCTCCCAGACGGCACCCAAGCTCATTTGGTTTCAGTAAACTGTACATACTGTTTGCAACGTCAGTGAGAGCATTATCACCCTCAGTATGCCCATAAGTATCATTAAAGCGCTTGAAATTATCGATATCACATATCACAACGTAAACAAGATTACCGTTCGACAATGTATCTTGGACTCGCTTGGCACCATATTTCTGATATTTAAAACGAGAGCCGATACCGGTTAAAGGATCCGTTTCTGTTTGATTGTGAAGAATTCGTAACTGATTTTTAATTTTAGTAATCAAGCTTGAATAAGAACGAGCTAAGTCACCAATTTCGTCTGCTCGTCTAATTTCAGGAATTTTAGACTGGTCGATAGTTTCAATGTCTTGCTTCATTGATATCGCCAATACTTTTAGCGGGCTCACAAGCCAAAATGTGATGATATAGATGAGAATGAATGAAGCAAGTATCGCAATAATCGCTTCTTTTACGACATTTATTAGCAAGTTGGTTTTGATTGTCTTCAGTTCAGTGGCATCAATAGTAGCCTTAAAAAGCCCACCATTTTGATTACGCAGTTTTATTTGTACATACAACAAAGCATTGCTTTCATCGAGATAATACGAATTTGTTCCCATAGACTCTGGTGCTTTAGGGATTAACAGGGATTGTAATTCAATGCTCTCAATTGTTCCTTTGAGATCCTGCTTTATTTTATTAATGAG
The DNA here is from genome assembly GCF_054404255.1 of Vibrio phycocola. NCBI lineage: Bacteria > Pseudomonadati > Pseudomonadota > Gammaproteobacteria > Vibrionales > Vibrionaceae > Vibrio > Vibrio phycocola. The sequence continues at coordinate 63,316 of NZ_JBTAMQ010000005.1, read as the reverse complement.
GTGGTGAAGTTTTTTTATATGAACGGTATTGGTTTCTGATGTTTTATCAAGCGAACGTTCTAATTGCTCTAACTGGGTAGAAAGTTGAATAGCATCTTGTTGAGTCAAGTCTAATCGCCAACCTTTACTTTTCTCAATCGAATATCTAACTTTGACTTTACTATCTAAATAGTCGCTGGTTCCGGAGATTTCAGCGAATTTCAGATTGGGAATAGCTTTCAAGTTATCGAGTGTTGATTGCATCAATAAATTCGCATAATTTCGCCCAGCAACCGAACCAGAGAAAAATGTATTATACGCAGATAAATGACTGGCTGACATGTCTGCTAGATATTCAACTTTTGTCGCCCAGTCACTTTGATATCGAGAGTACGACATCCCCAGAATAATAGACATCACAAGCACTAAATGCGAAACAAATAGCATTTGGTTTATTGTCAACCAACCAAACAGCCGATCACTCATAGCTTTAGTCTTTTATATCAATATAAGAACTTAAAACAGGCTCTGTACACGTACCATTGATACAAATATCTTTATACGTTGAATGACAACTTTCGCAGAAACTAGGTTCTAGGGAAGGATGCATTGAGCTTGTATCGTGACCATTACGATCATAACTTCCGTACAAAGGCATGCCACCAAGATGCTCAGTCACCCAGATGATCCCTTGCGCTTCGGAAACAGCAACAACAGTAGGACCATCACTATAAGGACCATGTGTTTTATATTGTTCTAGTTTTTCTGGATTCACTCGAATCGTCAGAGGAGAGCCCTGTCCATTATTAATCCACGCATAAGCTCGAACCGACTCTTGAATAAATAATGATGTATTTGGCGGCAGGACAGTATCGGCAGGAAGATTCATCGACTCTTTCACTACTGGCCATTTTTCCCATCCTTCTGGATAGCTTGCGTTCGATTCAGCAAAAGTTTTATTGGCCATTATCAATAATGAGCAAATGAAGATCAGCTCGGAAATACCTTTCATATTAACCCTTAAATCCATTTGGGATTGTGTCGAACTTTTTCACAAACAAATATGAAAAAGTAAAATAATAAAACATCATATTAATAATATGATTTAACTCGTAAGTTTCCGTTATATTTTTGGCATATAAGTCTCACGATGTTATTAAATGTAGTACATTTTCCAAAAAAATAAGCCAGATAAGCAGGAATGTGCAAACTATCCTATAGATAATTTAGTTATTACTTAAATTTTGTTTATCTATATCTAAATTTGGAGAATGGATATGGGGTTGATATTTATCATCAACCAAGGAATCAATGCATCTTCATCCCTATCTCCCAGAAAGTCAGTGCAATAGATCAAGACAATAAGTAAATACGGTTTATTGCATTACTACACCTACTCTATTAAGAGATTCGATAGCATAAAAAATCCGCCAAGATCATCGGCGGATTTAATTTTTTCATTTATATTTTTCTAGAGAGTATTTACTCGTTGATAGTGTTAAGTTGACTCATACAACCAAAGACCTTTTTACACTCCTACTGTCACATTGAATAACCAAGCTTTAACCCTACCAACCTACAACGACTTAAAACTGATACGCAGCTTTTAAGTAAAGGCGACGTCGTTCACCGATAATAGCGCCAGAGGTTGAGTTAAACCCAGCAATCGCATACTCCTCGTCAAATAGGTTTTTAACGTTTGCTTGAAACTTCCATTGATTCCAATTGGTCTGCCAAGACATATCGTAAATGGTGTAAGGCTTAATGGTATTCTCATTACGATCAGTTTGCTCGCTGACATAATCCGCACCAAACGCGATTGAAGAATTAAGACTTGGTAATTCATAGCGAGTCCATACACCTAATTGATTGTGCGGCGAGTTTGAAAGTGCACGCAATGAGTCATCACTGTCTGAGACTTCTAAATCATTATATGCATAGCTTATATTCGCGACCCAAACTGGTGTGATTTGTGCCAAAGCATCTAACTCAAATCCCTGACTGCGTATTTCTCCAATTGCCACATTGTAATCATCATCAATCGGATCTTCGGTTACGATGTTGTTTTTTACGATGTGATAAACCGCTGTGTTCAAGCTTAAGCGATGATTAAATAAATAAGAGCGAGCGCCTATCTCAAATTGTCTATTCTCTTCAGGGTCAAATAAGCTGCCATCTTGTGAATCAAGCTGATCAGATGCGCTTTGCGGTGTAAGGCCTGTAGAGTAAGAAGCATAAGGTTTAAATTGATGACTGACTTCATACGTTGCCCCAATTCGAGCAGAGTACCCTACATCGTGATAGGATGCGTTATCACTTCCATCATCGTTATCAACGACATTTTCATCAACATAATCAACTCGACCGCCTGCAACAATATTAAGCCTGTCTGTCGTTTGCCATTGGTCTTGGATATAAATACCCACTTGATTAAGATCGGTCGAACGATCTCGGTTTAATGACATAGAGTACGCACTGATATCATCACCGTAAGTCGGGTCAGAAAGGAATAAGTTAGAAGGTGTAGAAGCGGTACCATCACTGTTTCCAGAATAATAGAAAACCTCATCTTCATTGGCGAAATGATAATCTGCTCCGATCACAACCGTGTGGTCACCACGCTCGGCGACAAAAGATGAAGCAAGGTCTAGACCCTTGTAATATCGAACTTGGTCTTGATAACGACGCGTCACATAGTCATTAGAATCATCGGCGTCATCGGAGTAAACTAAGCTTCTTGCTTGATGAAATTTAATCACTTCTTTCGTATCGTACATACGAATTGAAAAATTACCGTCTAGCCAGTCATTGATGGAATGCTCGAGATTCGCTTGGATAATATCAGATTGAAACTTTTGATAATCAGAAGGCTCATTGCTGCTCCAAGATGTATCCGCTAAAAAGTTCCCATCAGAGTCGATCGGTACTCCTCTTAAGCGCTCTCCAAGTTGATAAAAGTGTGTGTACTGTAACGTTAATGTTGAAAGATCATTAAGATCCCACGCATACCCAAGGTCGATAATAAGGTTATCTTCTTCAACGTTATTCCGATACGAATCTTCACCACTTGAATAAATACCGACTCGATAGCGTTGTGACGCATCGGCATTTGCTGGCCCTGACGTTTCAATACTCCCGCTTAGAAAGTCCTTATTTCCAGCCGTAAGCTCAACGGTGGTTTGTTGCTCAAAGCTCGGTTTTTTAGTCACATAGTTAACAACACCACCAGCCTCACCAGCACCATATAGCGCACCAGATGGCCCTTTTAGCACTTGAACCTGGTCGATATTAAACAACTGAGGAACTGTAAAGGTTCTAAACGGGTCGCCTTTAACACCATCGTAAAGCACTTGGCTCTCTTGCTCGAAGCCTCGTACCTTCATAACCCCATAATTGAAATAGGATACGCCCGATAAAGAACGGAAAAGATCCGTTACTTCATTTGCAGCTTGGTCGGCTATCAAATCGTGAGTCAGAATTTGCATTGACTGAGGTGATTTATCAACCGGAGTCTCAGAGCGAGTACTCAAAGATCCTTCCTCGGCCTGATAAAGCGTCAACGCCCTGCCGGTTACCACTAGAGTTTCAGTATCATCCGTTGATGGTGTTTCTTTTATTTCACCACTAACTTCCTCCGCGAAAACCATAGGAGAAAAAGAGATTACACCTAAGAATTGCATTGCAATAATCGATTTTTTTAACCGCATTATATTACGTCACCATTGAAGACAAATTTTGGTCAATAATACACTCAAATGATAATAATTTTCAATACTATTATCATTTGTATTAATAAAATATGGTGTCATTTACAGGGAGGTTTTGTTGGTCATAATTTGAGTAGTTCTGAGCTATTGATTGCAATAAAAAACGCCAGAGGCATGAGAGATGATTTCACACTCATACTCAACTATCAAAGCGCGATACACATTGGCGATCCGCTGACAGGGTCCGTAATAACTTTGGCCTTTAAGGAAAAAACCTCAGATAAAAGCGCTTCTGTAAAAACCGTATTCGGGTCACCTTGTTGAATTAAGTTTCCATCTTTTAGCACCACTAAATGATGGCAATATCGACACGCTTGGTTTAAGTCATGCAAAACAACAACGACTGTTTTTCCTTTATCATTAAGCTTTTGCATTATATCCATCAATTCAACCTGATGAGATAAATCCAAATAGGTCGTCGGTTCATCCAGTAAAACAATCGGAGTATCTTGTGCGAGCACCATTGCTATCCAAGCTCGCTGTCTCTGCCCTCCAGAAAGCAAATCAACGTTCACATCAGCAAGCTCAATCACGCCCGCTTCTCGCATCGATGACTCAACTACTTCCTTATCTTTTTCCCCCAATCTTCCCCAATGTGAAACATAGGGAGAGCGGCCATATTCCACTAATCTACGAACCGATACCCCTTCAGGTGTTGTCAAAATTTGCGACAACATTGAGACTTCACGAGCTAAAGCCTTATCTCCATAAGATGATAATGGCTTCTCATACAACATAATGTCGCCAGAAGTGGGCTTTTTTATACGTGATAATGCTTTTAATAAAGTCGACTTACCGCATCCATTGGGCCCAATTAATGCCGTAATTTTCCCAGCCGGAATGCTACAAGAGAGATCGTGAATAATGGTTGTTTTCCCATAAGACACTGAGAGGTTTTTTGTCGTGATCATTGCCAGCCCCTATATCGGCGCAACAGAAAAATAAAATAAGGCGCGCCGATCAAAGAAGTCAGTACACCAGCAGGAAGCTCTAGTGGTGGTTGAATGCCTCTTGCCACCGTATCTGCTGCCAATATCATCAGTGCACCAATCGCCGCTGCGCCAGGGATGATCATTTTATGAAAGTGACCAAACAGAAATCGAGATAAATGCGGCGCTAAAAGCCCAACAAAGCTAATGGTTCCGCAAATAGAAACACTTATGGCGGTTAACAATACTGCAAGGACAAGCGCATACACTTGAACTTTTTCCGGGTTAGTTCCCAATGTTTTTGCCGATGGTTCCCCGAGCCCAAGGATATCTAACCGCCACGCTAACCAAAACGCAACCGGCAATATCACAACCAATGATGCCCACAAAAATGGCACTTGTGACCAATTTCTTCCCCATAAACTCCCAGTAAGCCATACCATCGCGGTATTGATCTCAATAGGATGGACGATCAGGAGATAGTCGATACAACTTGCAAGAAACGCGCTAATCGATATACCGATCAAGGCCAAACGTGATGGTGTCGGATTACTCAACTTTGCTATGAAGGCGATGATAATAGCGGTCATGATTCCGCCACCCATACTACTAAGAGATAAAACAAATAGTGAGGAATCAGGCTTCAACACGAGCAAAGTGGTAGCTGCCAACCCTGCGCCAGCACTGACCCCCATAAGGTCCGGTGACGCTAACGGGTTTCGAATAACACCTTGAACCAACACCCCCGCAATACCAAGACCCGCTCCCACACCCAATGCTAAAACGATTCGAGGCAGTCGATATTGATTGATAATAAAGTCAAACTCCCCCCCAAAAAGAAGGGTTTGATACACTTTTTCGAACGATAAATTCGATGCACCAACCAAAAGAGCAAAAACAGATGTTGCCAATAAAACACCAAACAACGCTGTCATCTTTACTGAACTCATCTATCGCACTCCTCGAACAGCGAGGATGACAAATACCGGCGTACCGATGAGGGCCGTTAATACCCCTACCGGAGTCTCCGTTGGAAAAGAGATCGACCGAGATAAGGCATCGGAGAAGGTGATTAGAGCAGCACCGGAAAATGCACATGCAGGAATCAGCACCACGTAATTATTTCCAACCACTCTTCTAGCAATATGCGGCACCAATAACCCAACAAACCCGATTGGGCCGGCGACCGAGACACTCGACGCAGTGAGCAAAATAATCGCAACACAAGACAGAAATCGAGTTCGAGATAAATTTAAACCCAAACTTACCGCTTTCTCATTTCCTAAAGAAAGGAGGTTGAGCTGGCGTGCAATCAAAAACGCAATAACATGCCCTAATACGGATGCGGGCCACATTGCATTCCACTCTTGCCAAGTCACGCTTGCAAGGGATCCTGCAAGCCAATTAATAACGCTAAATGCCTTATCATCGGCAATGATAACTGAGGCTCGGGTGATCCCAACCAACAGCGCATTGATTGCAACACCGGCCAAAACGAGTTTTATCGGGTGAGGCTTATCATCTAACACTCCGCCAAGAAGCATCACTAGCCCGCCACTCACTATCCCGCCTATCGCCGCAACCATCAAACTAGGGAGTTGATCAAGCCCAGCAAACCCAATGCTCGCCAACGCCATCACACATGCAGCCCCAGAGTTAATACCCAAAATAGAAGGAGAAGCCAGAGCATTTTGACTTAACCCCTGCATAACAACACCCGCTATCGCTAACCCGGACCCAATTAATACGCCAGCTAACGCTCTAGGCATCCGAATCGATTCTATGATTTGTAACTCGACACTGGAACCTGGCGCCATCAAAAAGTAATCCACAACATGCCCTATATGTAAGGGAAAGCTTGAATATCCGATTAATGAACAACAAAAACCAACACCCACTAACAAGCCTAGAGTGAGCCAAATCACCGAATGTTTAACTGGGAGTGTCATGAGAAAGTCGTTGATCTCAACGCATGGAAAACTTGGGAAAAATACTACTCTTCTTGATAATGATTATCAATAAAGGTGAGTGGTATTTTTTAAAAGAATGAAAGACAATTAAATTTATTAATTATCAAGTAGTTAATAAAATCACCATTCAACTTATACATGATAATAGATATGATAATTATTATTATTTGCTTGTGTGGAGTTTTAGTATTAGGATCGAAGATCGGCTTGTGCGATTAATAAAATGATATTCGCCATATCAACAACACCCCTTTTTTACGCGAATCAAACACCACACTCTTTCTGGCTCAATATTATGAAAAAATTCAAATCTCCTGCATTTCTTAACCTATGGCCTCTCGTTCTAACTTTATGCATTGCTTCAGCACAAGCAGAAAACCGTGTGGTTAAGCACGAACTTGGTGATCTTACATTGGAGAAAACGCCGACACGAATCGTAGTACTTGAATACTCATTTATCGATGCGTTAGCTGCGATAGGAATCTCCCCCGTCGGCATTGCTGATGATAAACAAGAAAACAGAGTGATTCCTCAAGTGAAAGCGCTCATTCAACCGTGGACATCAGTAGGTCTGCGATCTCAACCTAACTTAGAAGTCATCGCTGGCCTCAAACCCGACTTAATTATTGCCGATCTTCATCGACATAAAATTAGCTACGGGGATTTATCCAAAATAGCACCAACGATGTTGCTGAAAAGCCGAGGTGAGACTTATCAAGATAGCTTAGATTCAGCCCTACTCATTGGCATTGCTGTCGACAAAGAAAAGGAAATGAGAGCACGTATTGAACGGCATAAAAAGCGCATTCAGGAATATAAATCAAAATTTAAGGATGTCGGATCCGTTCAGTTTGCAACCGTCAATGATAGAGGTATGTGGATGCACGGCCCACTTTCGTTCACGGGGAGTCTTATTGAACACCTCGGCTTAAAAACCGCGATTCCAAATTTACAAGATAGCCATATTCTACAGGCAAACTTGGAACTCTTTCTTCAAGCCAATCCTGACTGGCTATTTTATACAAAGAAAAAATCGGTAACCCTGTGGGACTCGTGGCAACAAAATCCATTATTTAATCTGCTTAAGATCAGTAAAACAAAACAAGCTTATCCTGTCTCATCTGAACTATGGTCTCTAAATCGAGGTATGTTAGCCGCTGAAGAAATTGCTGCGGAATTAGAACACTACCTTATTAGCGATCACCAACAATAGATTGGTGCTTTGAAGCAACACCTCCTACTCGAGCTCAACTCAGCAGGAGGGACAATAAAGGGGTGTATGGCGTTGATTCCCCTTTACCGATCACAGCCACAATAAAAGCAGAAATATCAGCGGGAGACAGAGGTATAGCTCAATACCTCTGTCACATGTTGATTTCCATAGTTTCGATATTTTCACCCCAATCTGTTGTTGATATGTCTTTTGAGACTTATTAAAAAGTTCCAATTTTTTGTTTATTACCTTACAGCTGTGAACATCAAATTTTGTGATAGTGACTCTCATAGCGTGTGCTCCATGTTATTCCCAGCTATAGCTTTGACGATCGCCGGAAAAGATGGAATGATACGAATGAGATAAAAAATATGTTAATTGGGAATAGTGTTATGAAAAAGCCATGCTTTATTGTCGAAGATAATACTCACCATTTAGTCGGAAAAGCAGATTTTCCTGAGCCTTGTTCGTCGACAAATTCGGCAAGCCAAATGAACTTTTCCAGAACACTTGCCAATTCTAAAAGCTGGATTGGTTGTGGATACTTAACTAAGTCGCACAATCATTTAAAACATGAAAATATACGCTTTCCTTTTTATTCTCTGGTCATCGTTGTCGAAGGTTCTGGAGCGTTTGTTGATCTCAAAGGTAAGTCATATAAATTGGCAAGCAATTCCATCTTTCAAAGGCTTCCTGATGAAGTCCATTCTTCTTACGTCGACGAAGGTACAGGATGGCGAGAGTATTATCTCGATTGTGACAAACACCTATATGAACACCTCGTGTCTTTGGGGGTTATTGATCCGATGGAACGAGTCTTTTCTATGGACATTGACGCGTCATTGCTTGAGAAAATTGAAGCGCTTCTTGTGCGATTATCCGACGCTCAATATTCTGAATTGCCCGACGTGTATTTGGATTACTTAACCATTCTAAGACTTCTATTTTCAAGTTCGAGATCCAGAAAACGAATTCTTGCGACGGATAAAATGGTCGACCAAGCCTGTCGAGACTTTGAAAATTTCTACGCGACACGTTTGCAACTTCGGGAGTATTGCGCTCAACAAGGTTGGGGATATGACAACTTCAGAAAGCGATTCAAAAAAGAAATGGGAACATCACCAAGCGAGTATTTAGTGCGTAAACGTATGGAAGTCGCCTGCCAACTCCTACGTTCCACTTCAAAACAAATAGCATTAATCGCATCCGAGCTCGGCTATGCTTCCCCATTTGAATTTTCAAATCAGTTCCACCGGCATTATGGAGTGTATCCGAAGCATTTTAGAAACGGGGAGAAAGGGACTTTTGAATTGTGAGTTGGTGACGACTCTCTAAGCATGAATATGAATGACTAAGCCAAAGAGGTGACAATAAAGTCACCAATGTTGCTTCAAAAAACGCCCAGTTACACATACTGGCTAATATCAACTTCATCAATTTGAATATCTGGCATGTATTTCTCTGCATACCGAATATGAATATCGTTCTTGAGCATCATCTCAAATAGGTCTCGGTCTAAACACTGTCGCTCTACCATTGAGTGTAAAATACCGATAGCTTCGCTGAGTTTTTTGGCGTCTTTATATGGGCGATCGGAAGCAGTTAATGCTTCAAACACGTCGGCTAAAGCCAAAATACGTGTTGCTACGCACAGGTCTTTTTTCTCCAGTTTTTTAGGGTACCCTTTGCCATCGAGTGTTTCATGGTGACCGCCCGCAATTTGGGGGACACGTTTCAAGTCGTCCGTTAGTGGCAATGCTTCGAGCATTCGAATAGATGAAATAACATGCTCTCGGATTCGATATCGGTCTTCCTCTGTGAGTGTCCCACGGGTAATACATAAATTGTAAACCTCACCCAAGTTCGCTTGATAATCAGGTACGTAGATTTTAATATCCGATGAATTTCTCTCTTTTGGATGATGCGGCCAAATATAAAGGTGCTCTTGCTTATCAGCCAATAATTGTTCGACTCGTGGGGTGGTTTGAGGTGGCATATGACTAATGCGTTTCAACTCTTCAGGAGATAACCCCAAGCGATCATCTAAATTTCTAACCCAGGTTTGCGTCGCAATACTTCGAACTCTTTGAACATCGGAGTCACTCATTGATTCACCACCAATATTACATCGAGCAATAAACTCGAAATCATCAATGACCTGTTTACGCTGCTCTGAAAGTATCTGGTTCAGCTCTGTAGGATCTCCTCCCTCATGACGTTTTTTCCAATAATCAATTTCAATATCACGCAATAACACTTCAAAGCGCATTCTTATTTGATGAATTCGGTTATAAATCGCTTCTAATTTCGTACCTTTATCAACAATGTGCTCTGGTGTTGTGATTTTTCCACAATCATGCAGCCAAGCTGCTATTTCAAATTCACGCCACTCTTCATCGGTGGTCAATTTAAATGATTTTAGACCTTCTTCTTGGCTGTTATTTGCTTGTTCAGCCAACATCGTAGCTAATGCTGGCACACGTTCACAGTGATTCGCGGTATGAGGAGACTTATCATCGATCGCTTGAGCAATAAGTTTAATGAATGAATCCATCAATCGTTTTTGATTATCTTGAAATTGATCCAATGACACCGACATGACATACATCGATTCGGAGAGATCATTAATTTCAACGATACGACTGTGAATGCAAATAACTGACTTGAAATCACGCTGTTTTATTTTGGCGCTTTGCGACTGTAATGCCTTAATTGGAGAAAGAATGACATTAACAAAAATCAACAATATAGGAATGAGAAGCAGCATCACGATTAATGAAATAACCGTCGAGGCATTGACCTGTTGCATATACGGTTCATCAATAGTCTCCGTATCAACATAGAACCCAATATAATGATTATCCTCAACACGCTGAACATATAACACGTATTCTCGGCCCGAAAAGTGGAACGTTTCCATTACTCGTTCGTCGACGTCGGACTTTTTCGCCATCTTGACTAACTGCTCAAACGGTAAAACACCGGCTTTAATTGAACGGGAAAAATTAGTACTTGAACCCTGCCCCATCCATTTTGTTTTCAACGCCAGGATCTCTTCCTCAGTCATCGATTCAATGGCAAGATTCAATAAAGCTTGTAATCGAGAATTTTCACTGTGCACCAACATCGTTAAATCCTGATGAGCAAAGGCATCAAGCTCTTCTATCGCAGGGGAAACGGTTAGTTCATTCAACCAATATGTTTCGATTAAGTACTGAGCCACTTGCGTGGTTTCGAGAGCTGCATCAACCTGATGGTGCTGCACAGCTTTGAGCGCCTCTAGACTGTCTTCCACTTCTAACAATTTAATATCGGGATGTTCTTGATTCAAAAGCTCAATTAATGACCAGTCTTTCGGTATAGCCACCGTTTTACCTGATAACTGAGACAGATTTCTTACCCGAGGAAGCTCATTATTCGTAACTAAACTTGTGCTTAAACTGAGATAAGGTTGTGTGAAATGCCCCCAATTTTTACGACCTTCCGTTGGAAAAATTGAATGTACAATATCGACTTTATTATTTTGGTATAAATCAATAATGCCACTCCAATTATAGCCATTGGTATAGCGAACTTTCATTCCTAGTTTTGCTGCAACCAAATTTAAAAGATCAACAGAGTATCCTTGAGGGTGACCACTATAGGAAAAGTCAAAAGGTGGCCAGTTTAGCTGATTTGAAGCTGTTAACGGTCCTAAAGCCTTAAGATAACTTTTGTCCTCATTGGGTAGAGAAATCGGTTGAACATTATTCAAAACAGAGTGATGAGTATTTGCAAATGAGTGCGCAGAAATCTGCCCATTTTCATTAAAAACCATCGCCGAGCCACTATTGAACACGCGATGATCACTTAAAAAACTCGACAGTGTTTGGTAAGTGATATCAACAGCAATGACAGACTTGCTTGTTTTTATTGTCTTAGCATAAGTAACGCCCGGTATTTGCAAATGAGCAAATAGGTAAGGGTCCGTACGAATACTCTCTTTACTTGCTAACGCTTCTTGATACCATGCTCTATCGGTTGCAAAATAATCACTATCAGCACTATATTGCCAAGTCATATTCAAATCAGTATCGTAAAACTGAAATAGACGTTTTCGTTGATTATTTCGCGAGAAATCCTTGATGACTAGCCAACGATCGCTCTTCGCTGCATCGTATTCTTGACGAAGTTCCTCTTCACTTTCTAAGTTAATAAGCTGATAGAGGTTATCATTTTCATAGCCCACGTAAATCGACTGTAAATATGGCTGTTCGCGCATCACCTCTAACATTAAGTGTGTCGCTGGGTGTAACTCATTAAGTGAAAAAGGCTTTTCAATATCAGGCAGGAAGGATAATAAACGTACAATACTCGTACTTTGACCATCGATAGAATGGAACCGTTCGCTGTATTTGTCCGCCACACTCTCAAACAAATTGGACGCAGCATCACGGGCTAACCCCTGGCTAAAATAATAATGCAGAGAGAGAGCAACGGAAACACAGATAGTGGTCAGAATCAAAAAGACAGCCGTGACCGTCACCCTAAGACTGAACGTTTTATTCTCAAGAAAACTTACCATATGATTCCCTTCCTAAAACCGTAGCACTTATAACTAGAAACTTCGGCTTCCCGACGCCGTTCGAGAAACAGGATCGACGTTAAATTTTCCAGCGATGAGTGAAAAAAAACGGGTTATATTCGATTCACCAACTGCCAATTTTGTCTCGTGCATCTTCTATTGATAAATTCAATTTCATTATCAACATGAATAATCATGCATTCACGACTAGAATTATTCACTATAGTTAACGCTTTTCTCGACTTTTCGTCAAATGGATTGTCCGCTAAAAAACCCATATTCAAACATTAATTATGGGCGTGATCATTTCATGGTGTTCAGAAAATAAGAAGGGATTATTGGCAATAGTATAGCTTCACGCCTATCCGGATTCCCCCACCGGGTCGCCATTCACATAAGCATAAAGATTAATCCCGCCCTCTGCCTGAAGTGGGATCACGATTAAACCAACGACTGAAAATGAGGAACGTAGAAACGATAGCCGAAGTAAACCAACCCAGAGGCAAAGTCACTGCGCTTGGTGGAAAAACCGAACGGTTGCAGTGAGAATTCATCACCGCTGGCCGTGCCGAATCTCACTATTTATGTAATCACAAAAGTACAGGTTGTATCCGAAAACACCAGTTGCTCTTGCCATTAATATAAAAAACCTCCGACTAAACCTAGGCGGAGGTTAAAACAATCAGACTTTATTATCTGTTGTAGGCAGATAATATAGTTTGATCAAAAAGTGCCTAACTTTAGGCTGATTATAGAGTTAAAAATAATAAAGTTTGATCGTTTTGAATTATATATAGCCCTATTAGAGATAAAAATGGGATAATAAAGTTTGATCAAACAAGTTAGTCTGTATGTAGTTCATAGGTAACGGATGGAAACTCTTTCGTTATTTTTTTCGCGAACACTTCCGCACTTTCTTTACCCCAGTTACGAGCTACATAATACTCTTTGCCATCATAGACCAACTCAGGAGAGCGAGAAACACGATACTTATTATATTTTTTGTTTGTTTCAGTTACTTCCGACTCTAACTTGAGTAACTGGAAGGCGCAGGTATTGTCAGCTCTTAAAAACTCAAATGCTTCCTGATTAATCAATCCTTTATCGTTAAGTAATTGTACTGTGCAGTAGCCTATATCGGATTTACGGATATGAGCGTGGGCTTCCTCGTCATTAAAGTAAATTGAATAACGGCTGGTATCTCTGCCACCAGAACGTGAAGCTCGCTCTTTCTGACGTTTTTCACGGATCTTCACTTGGTAGTCTTCGATTTCAGGAATAGGTATTACCGACTGTACATCTAACAAGATTTTACCGTCACTTTCATACGGGTGCATTCGAACACAACGAATAGATAAGCCATAATCATTTAGCCACATTACCGTGGTTGTTAATTCGCGTGAGAACTCAGCAGAAGCAAGAACAATTCTTACTTCTTGCGCGAATTCATCTTCTTCTTTTTCATCCCAACCCAAGAACTCAAGAATTGATGCTTCAGCATCTATGTCAAGGCCATTGGCTTTGATGTAATCGGCATAAATATCAACTAAGCGATCAAACGTAAGCGTAGAAACCATTGCTGCATAACGCACAGCCTGTAGCTCCATATGACCACCATCTTCAGTACGTTTTAGCTCGATAACAACGATATTGGCTTGCTTATCAATGCCCAACAGGTCAATGCGTCTGCGGCTTTCATCCCATTCACCAAACTCTTCAGCGACAACTAAAGTATCTGGTGAGATAATTTCGATTTGATGCTTCAGCAGGCGTTGTAAGTCTTCTCGTTCTTTTAATCTTGACTCGGAAAACGTAGTACGTGAGATTGTTTTTATTTCATTATCCGTTACTTGATAAATTGCCATATAAATACCTTATGCCGCTTGATAGTCATTTATAACAGCACATTTTTGCTTTATGAATTCGAACATTGGTCTAAATACTTCAAAGGAATCAGCATCTAGTTCTGGGACAAAATTTTCAGCAAAGTCTACTTTCTTGCCTGAAAATTCAAGCCTTTCACCGCCACCGGGAAGCTCTGTTTTTGAAAAGTATTGACCAAGTAAATCTTCCCTGTAAAACAACAATTCTATCGATAGATGAGAATCGCGCCCTCTAGCCCACAATTCATTTTTACTATTACAAACTAGCTTAATAACATCAGGGTCATCTAAGACAGGTAAAAGCATTACAAAATGCTCTTTACATTCAAGCTGTGTGGTTAACCCAGTCATAAAGTTATCGTTAACCAATGTCGTATTATCTTCTCTAGTTAGCTCATTGTAATCATCATACGCATCATCAAAATCAAATAATCCGAAGAAGTATCGCCCTTTATAATTGTCTCTTAAATCCTGCCTCTTAAATAGATTCTTTAAAAATCGTCTGTCAAAAGCATTATTAATACAAAAAAGTCGAGACTCGCCCGGGTATAACTTATCCCAAGCAATATCTAAAATATATTCGTCGGTTATGCCCTCCGTGAATAGAACTGGATTATTGGAATCTCGTAAAAAGTTTGTGATGTTCATAACAATATCTTTTTCATTTAAAGAGATGCGATTTCCTGAAAGTTGTTTTAGAACAATATCTTTCGCTATTTGTTTTACGACTGTTTTTTTCTTTTCTTTTTCAAATGAATTTAGCTCTGATGATTTTGTTGCTGTTAATGTAGCTGCACTATGGCTAGTCATTAATACATGGTTTGTCGCTGCCGCATCAGAAGAAATATCCGCAATCTGATCTAAAAATTCAAACTGCCATTCAGGGTGTAAGAAGGAATCTGGCTCGTCTAAAAGCGTTATACAATTTCTGTCTTTAAAAATTTCTGCAAGTGAATAAATATATACAGACTGGAACTGGCCATCACTAAAATGGCTTATATTGCACTCGGTATCATCTTGTAAAGTCACCTTCGCATTTATGCTACTCAACATTTCAACTATGTTCAAATTATCGAACAACCTGAATAAAGTGGAGGCATCAATAGCTGTTCGAGCGTCTACAGCTTCTTCTATACCATCGGCTTCAATTGCTTCTCTCTCTCCAAATTCTTTTTTGAAAATATCTATTGAGATTTCTAATGTATAAATGTCATTTTCAGTGTTATATATATTTTGGTGGCTAAATTCACCATCAATACATTGCTCAATGCGTTTAAAAAAATCCAGAAGGATACCCTTAGCTCCCCAATAATGAGTTGCGGGATCAAAATGTTCAATCTTAATACTTTTTGCCGAAAAGAAAGATGGGCGCTTTAGCCTTAAAACTACCTTACCTTCACTTTCTTTGATGCCTAATTTAGAAAATATATATGACTTGGATTTAGTTTCTTCAGGAAGTAGCAGGTAGATCGCTAAAAATAGCTCTTTATATGAAGGACCTATGCCAATAAAAGCTGGGTTGTCATCACCTGTTGAGCTTTTTAGATTGGATTTGAAGCTTTTTTTGTATTTTTCAATTAACGAACTAACGGTGTTATTTTGCCCAGAGTAATACATCAACAAATTGTCAGGCAAAGGAACACCTTTAGTTGTCTTTCGCTTCTTGCCATTTATGTTGAATTCAGAATTGGCATAATTTATTTTAAATAATTGATCATTGATTTCGTATTCGACATTGTATTCGAACGCAATATCATCGAGCTTTTGCTGTGATTCAATTAAATGCCTGAATAACTCAATTAATGCTTCAAAAAAATTCGATTTTCCTGATCCATTTGTTCCTACGAACAAGCTTAATTCAGTAGCATCATCGAGGTTTACCTTGAAGTTTTTAAGATTCTTATATTGCTTAATAAAAGTTGATTTTAATCGCATTAGTTACTCCTTCAACCAGCTCTAATTCAATGCTTGTTCAACAATCACGTCGGCAATATCGCACTGCATTTTTCGTGATTCGCTAATTTTAGTTTTAGCTAAATCACATAGCGCCAATAACTGCCTTACTTTATTCTCAATTCTAATTTGTTCGTTTTCAGGAGGAATAGGAACAACCAAAGATTTCAATGAAGTTGCATTTACATTTGGTTGGCCTGTGCCAGTAACACTGTCGTACAACTGAGACCAGTATAAATTCGTGCCTAAAAATAATTTTAAGTAAGGCGCATAGAAGTGTTTTATTCTTCTAACCCTAATCAAATAGGATGCAAATACCGCATCAACACTGATATTTTCAACCAGATAGGATTTACCAACAGTTCCGCCAGTCCTAGCAATTAAAAGATCATTATTTTCTAATAAATATGTCTTAGCTTTTTCTGTTGAAATTTCACAACCAGGTACAGACTCCCACTCGACTTTGTCATTTTGAATGTCTGTTATTCTTAGCAGTCTAGTGCCCTTTCCATCATGTTGTGCTGAAGCTGTGTACCCGTAATGAATATCTAATGAAAGATTATTTAACCGCTCCCATTCCCAATTTAGAGGTAAATCAAAAGCTTTTTCGTCATCCTTAATTAAAGGTAAAGCTTTTTGTTTTTTAATGACTTTATCTTTGATTAATTTCTCTTTTTCTTGAGCTATTTTTTCAAGTAGCCTTGATGCTGGTTCGTCGGACGGTTCTTGTGTTACAAGTTTTCCCATAACTGCTAGTTGCAGGATAGTTTGCTTTAATTGCTCAATACTATGTTCGGTGGTGAATAGCAAATCGAAGTGCTCAGCGATACGTGCCCAGTTTTGTTCAAACTCTTGTGCATTTTCACTGTTTGTTAGCGTTGATAGTAGCTCTTCAACTAATAGCTGGTGAGCATCAATACTGGCTTCAGTTTGTTGCTCTAATTGGTCGCATAGAGCCATCAATTCACTGACTTTGGAGGTAATCCGCCTCTGTTCTTCTTCAGGTGGAATTGCCAAAACGATACTATTCATCTTGGCTTGATTCATTTTTGGTTGGGCTGTTCCTGTTACATAGTTTTCCAGTGAAATAGCATTGATGTGAAGAGCAATAAATTCGAGAAAATCAGTATGAATACCATCTAAAACGTGTGCATGATTGTTGACCCAATATTTCCCACGCGCCAAAAATGCAATAGGTGTAGTCCTGCTTAATAAATTTGCACCATCTTCGCCAATGAGCAATAAGGTCTTATCAAATAGATAGTCATTAACTTGATCTATTACTCCTGAAGCACCGTAATAATCATACTTGCCTTGCATTCCTTTTCGTTCAGAAGCTGATACTGGTTTTCTTTCCCCATCACGGTTAAACATAACATCACCAAACCTTTGATAGCTCCAACTATCAGGAATATCAAATGGTTTTTCACTGTTAGTAATTGCTGGTAAGGCTTTATGTTGTTTAATCTTTTTTTCCGAAATCAATAAATTTCGCTGCAAGGTTATTTTTTGCAATAATTTAGATACGCCTTCATCTTTTTCGTTTTGAGGAACTAATCGCCCTTGAACAGCAAGCCCAAGTATTAACTTACGTAAATTGTTAATACCTACCAATTTAATTTTACTGGAACTACCTCGGCCATTCGATTTTCTCTTTTCTATGGCGTCAGACCAAACATCAATATTGTCTGTGATCAGTTTATTGATATCTGTCATTAGGCTTCACCTGCCAACGCACCAGATAATATTGATTTCAGCTGATTTCGCAGTTTTTGAATTTCTTGTTGCTGTTTATCGTAGCTAGCAAGTAACACTTCAGGATCATGCGAAATAGCTTCTTCTTGATGCGGGTTTTTAATATCTAAATTAAAATTACGCTCTTTAATTTCATCAAAAGGCACTTTCCAAGCTAGGTGCTGGTATTGTTCGGCATCACGGTTCTGCCACCATTCCTTACAGGCTTTGAATTCTTCTGCCTTCATAGGTTTGGTTTTGTTATAAGCCTTTACTCCCTCTGGTAGCTTTTGCTCGAAGTACCAAACATCTTCCGTTTGCTTGCCTTTTTCAAAGAACAAGATGTTGGTTTTGATACTAGTGTAAGGTGCAAATACTGAGTTTGGTAAGCGCACAATGGTATGCAAATTACATTCGGTTAATAGCTTTTCTTTGATTTTAGTTTTAACACCTTCACCAAACAACGTACCATCTGGTAATACGATAGCGGCTCTGCCGTTTTCTTTTAGCAAGTGAATAATTAACTGTAAGAACAAATCAGCTGTTTCACGAGTGCGATATGCCGCTGGAAAGTTAAGTTCGATTCCATCTTCTTCCATGCCGCCAAACGGAGGATTAGCAACAATAACATCAACTCTGTCTTTGTTTGTATAGTCGCGTAACGGGCGAGCAAGAGTGTTGTCATGCTTAATTTGGCTGGGCACTTCAATGCCATGCAGGAGCATGTTTGTAGTACATAACAAATGCGGTAATTGCTTTTTCTCAACACCGTAAATTTGTTGTTGAACCTTCTTATTTACTGCTTCGTCTTCAATCTTATTGTTAGCTTTTAAGTGGTCGATTGAACATGCTAAGAAGCCGCCTGTACCGCAGGCAGGATCCATAATTTTTTCACCTAACTGCGGGTTAATCATTTCAACCATGAATTTAGTAACAGCACGAGGCGTATAGAACTCACCTGAGTTGCCCGAAGATTGTAAGTCTTTTAGAATTTGTTCATAAAGGTCGCCAAACATGTGGCGCTCTTTAGACGAGTTAAAATCTATTTCATCCACTTTATTAACGACTTGGCGTAGTAAGGTGCCGTTTTTCATGTAGTTAAATGCGTCACTAAATGCTTCTTTAGCAACAAAACCACGAGGGTTACTCGTTGGGCTGGCGTGTAAACCTTTTATCTGTGGAAATAGCTTATTGTTGATGAACTCCAACATACCATCGCCAGTGATCCCTTCTTTATCACTTGCCCAGTTACGCCATAATAATTCTTCAGGAATGGGTGGCTGGTAGTCGTCTTCCAGTAGCTCAAGCTCTTCTTCCTGAGCATCAAATATTTTTAGAAATAATAACCACGCCATCTGACCGATACGTTGGGCGTCACCGTCTACACCTGCGTCTTTGCGCATGATGTCTTGAATAGATTTTACAATGCTTGTAATTGACATTTTTCTCTCTGATTTTTTAGATTGATATTGCTTTATTAATGGTTAGCAGCATCGTCATACAAAAGGTGCTCTAGCTCTTGTACTGCTTTTTGATACTTAGGTTTACCGCCAAACTCTCTGATTAATTCAACCGGGCGACCTAGTTGATCAAAAGGTGCATGCTTTAACACCGACACTTCTTCAATCATGCCAACGTCTTTATCTGCGTACTTGTCTAACAAGGCATCGAGCACTTTTCTGGCTTGTTCGCCATACTTGGTAAATACATCACGCTTACGCACATTTTCTGCACGCTCTTTACGCGTTAGCGGCGGTTGGCCATATACGACATGGCATATTAAATCAAACGCGCTGTAATCGCTGCCCACTTCCTGTTCTAACGCTTCCCAAATAACACCTTGCTCTTGCAGTTCTTGGATAACAGCTTGCTTCTGCTCGGCACTATTCCATTTACGAACAAAGTCATTCAAGGTGGCATATTCTTGTTTCACGGTTTTTACTGTGTAATCTTTTACTGATTCCGTGATTAGTTTGCCGTCGGCACCAATGTATTGAACACGCTCAGCAAGCACACTTACCGTTACGCCTTTAACGACATACTTGATACGTGGCTCATTTACGCCATCAGTGCCACTACCGCCAGTAAAAGAATCATCTCCGCCTGTTGTATAAGTCTCGTCGCTATCTTCATTAGGTAGAGGGTCTAACGGCTCATCTACGCCACCTGTCGGGTTATCAGTCGTATCTGTGCCGCTCGGTTCATCTTCTGGTGGTACCGTTGAATCCCCACCGCTTGGTTTGAAGATAACTTCAGCTTCACCGTCAAAGTCAGGATCGGCAAATCTATCTGTGGCTTTTTTGAAATCTAAAATAGTGAACCAAAGCTTGCCGTACTCTTCATCAATTCGAGTACCACGTCCAATAACTTGTTTGAACTTAGTCATAGATTGGATGCGCTGATCTAACACCACGAGTTTACAGGTCTTCGCATCAACACCTGTGCTCATTAGTTCTGATGTTGTGGCAATGACAGGGTAAGATGATTCAGGATCAATAAAGTTATCTAACTCTGCTTTTCCTTCCGCATCGTCACCCGTAATTTTCATTACATATTTGCGGTTTTTAGCAACTTGTCCAGGATTTTCGTTTACAAGCGCCTGCCGCATTCTGTTAGCATGATCAATGTCTTGACAGAACACGATAGTTTTAGCCATTGGATCAGTCGCTTTAAGGTGGTCGCTGACAATCTTAGCAACCAGTTGTGTACGTTCTTCAATAACTAAAGTACGGTCAAAGTCTTGCTGGTTGTATATGCGGTCTTCAATCAATTCGCCGTTTTTATCGTACTGATTTTTAGTTGGACGCCAGCCTTGTAGATCTTTATCTAAATCGACCCTGACAACCTTGTACGGTGCGAGAAAACCGTCATCAATGCCTTGCTTCAGTGAATAGGTATAAACAGGATCACCGAAATAAGTTGAGTTTGATACTTCTTCGGTTTCTTTAGGTGTAGCTGTTAAACCAACATGTGAAGCGTTACCGAAGTAATCTAATATTTCGCGCCAAGCAGAATCTTCAGCCGCACTACCTCTATGGCATTCGTCTATAACAATAAGGTCAAAGAAGTCGGGTGAAAATTGTTTATAGGCTTTTTGTTGTTCTTCTGGGCCAGTAATCGCTTGATAGAGTGACAAGAATATCTCGTAAGATGTATCAACTTTTCTGCCAGTGATCTTCGTCATGGCGCTACCGAATGGCTTGAAGTCGTTTGTTTTAGTCTGGTCAACTAAGATATTTCGATCAGCAAGGAAGAGGATGCGCTTTTTAACTCCTGCTTTCCATAATCGCCAGATAATTTGGAATGCGGTGTAGGTTTTCCCCGTACCCGTTGCCATTACTAGCAAAGCTCGATCTTGACCTTTAGCAATAGCTTCGACGGTTTTGTTAATGGCATGCATTTGGTAGTAGCGTGGTGATTTACCGCTACCGTCTTCATAATAGTCTTGCGTAATCGCAGCAAGCTCTTGTGGCTTGTAGCCTTTCCACTCTTGATACTTAGCCCATAACTCTTCATGAGACGGGAATTCATCAAGCGTTAGCTCTTGCTCTTTTTGAGGGTAAAGACCTGTTTTGTCGTGAAAGACGAATCCATCACCATTTGAGCTAAACACAAATGGTACTTCTAAGATATCTGAGTAGCCTAAGCCTTGCTGCATACCTGCGGCGATAGGTAAGGTATTTTTCTTTGCTTCTATAATGGCTAGAGGTTGACTAGGCTTGTGGTAAAGAACAAAGTCTGCTCGCTTGCCTTTGGTACGAGCGCCCATTTGCCCGCGAACAACGATACGCCCAGCGGTTAGAGAAACCTCTTCACGGATTTGTGTATGAATATCCCAACCAGCTTTTTTTACTGCGGGTAATATAAATTTTGTACAAATATCTCGTTCCGTAAGATCTTTTTTATTCATAACACCTAACCTGAGCCCTATTACTTGACTATTTTATAAACCAATAGTTTTTAAATACTGATTCATCTCTCCATTATGCAATAGATTTAATCATTGTTCTGTAAAATTAGCCTACATCTACGAATTTAAAGTGTGTTCAGTGAATAAAGGATTAATGTCAATCACCAGATAGCTTTTGTATCCCCCGCAACTTCCCACACAGAATTCCAGCCCATGCATTAACATACTCATCAGCTGTAATTCGACGGTCTACATCATTTTCTTTTTTGGTTTTCTTTGGATGGCGGCAGAACTTACTTACGGCTGTATTCTTTGTAATCCAAGCATGATTCCAACTTAAACCAAGATCCGAGTAATCCTGTAGAATTGTTTTAAGCACTTGCTCAGGATTAGAACTCTCAGAAAAAGTAACAACTAATGTACTTACATTCTTGGGTTTCATCAGGCTATCAACATCAACTTCAATAATCACTGCACCGATATTTAAGTAACTAATGTTTGCCATATGGTAGCGTAATAGTTCACCATCGTCGGTCTTAAACACCATACGGCTACCATTCTTCGGTGGCGGAAAAGAACCGCATCTAACTCCTTGAACTGAAAAACCTTTCTTTGTTTTGATAATTTCAACTGTTCTTTCAAAGAGTCGAAACTTCTCCGTTGGTTCAGCTTCGATTAGATCGTGTGAATCGTCATCATCCTCTCCTCTATTTAGTCCAAAATCAAACTCTTGGCTATTCCCACCTTGAACAGCATTACCGACACTCACACTTTCATTTGTTTTTTCATCTAATGGCATGTTTTGGGAACTCTCGGGTCTTTCTTTTTCATCATCAATGTCTAAACCAATAATTCCGGCATTAACCATATTGAAACTAAAGTTCTGGTCATCTCTTCTATAAAGTCGTTTACCTAGTCTAGGTAAATCTCCAATATCTAATTCAGGATCTAGGTCGCTTGGAGGCAGCTTCTTCACTGGATGAGTTGTATTGGGAACCGCGATCAGGTGCTTTAACTTAGGATGCTTAATTCTCAAGCCTGCTGGAGTAGAAAAAGAAATGTTATTTATGGTCAGAACTTCTGAAACCCAAAAGTTCTGTCTATCCGATGAATAACACCCAGCCACTTCAAACTCCCACCCATCAAGTGGAGGAGGATCAAAACTAAACTCGTATACTTCGGAAGAGTCGATTTGGTTGGCATATTTAAAAATCGAAAAAAAGCTTTTTGCAGCTTCAAGGTCTGTCATCAACCATGCTAAGTGTTCTTTTGATTTTCGAGATTTAACATTAGATATAGGGTAGCTCGTCGTATTTGGAAAGATGATTTTTGGGTCACTAGGATCTTCATTATAATATGCCAATTCTTTCAAACCATTCGGGCTTAGAGCAGCTCTAATCAAGTACTGATTGTGGAAAAACAATACCCGAGCGAGTTCGAAATTGGTTATAGATACAGTGAAATTAGTATCAGTATCGAAGCATCGATACAACGTATCATCGACCATTCGCCTGAGTGGACTTTGCTGCTCTTTTTCCAACGTTACTGTTAGCCTTTCAAGCTTTCTATCAGGAACTCTTTTTTTATCTTTGTAAGTACTTTGACTAACCATCATATTCGCTAATTCAATCGGTATAGATTCCCACTCCTCATGCCCTTCCCAACCAAGGACTAAATGAAGTTTCTTTTTACCAATAAAATTACGATGAATAGCTATTCCTTGAACCTGAATAAGCTTGGTATTCTCGGGTAAACCTCGCTTGGCACGTGATTCTGGGGATTTCCACTCTGAGAATCTCCTTTGCAGGTTCCCGAATTCGTTCTTTACTGAGTCCAGCGCTACGTTCAAGTTCATATATTGGAGGTATGGCTTGTCCATGATTTAAAAAATCAGCAACAATAGCGAGTAAGCGTCTTACTTGATACTCATCTACCGTTTCCTGATAACGATACATGAAACAATGACATAAAGGTAATTTGGTGAGCTTATCAGGGATCAAATTCGTCGCGTTAATCTGCTTTGCAAACCAAGGAATAGATTTTCGTGGTAAGGAAAGGTCAAAGTACGATTTTTGTTCAACTCTCACTAGTTGCTTGACCAGTTTCCTATCTCTCTTTGCCCAATCGATTCGACGATAATCCCCTTTGTTTTTTTTAAATTCGAACGAGTGTGTCAAATACCAACTATGATCAAACCGGTAAAGCCATGAATAAACTCTTGCCCCTTCCCTAGTAGCACGTAGCTCTTGAAGTGAATGATGTTGTTTCATCAAATCCAACCAAATAATACGATACTCATCTTTACGAACATTATATTTTGAAGAGGTATATACTGTTTTCGGTTCTACCTGTTGTGGCAAACTATCTACTTTACGACATTCATCATCTACTGATATCAAATCACCAAGCAGTGAAATCATTACCGTCAAATGATGAAGGTAGGAAAAAGGCCGTCGGTGTTTACGGAGCATCGCCAACAGCCAGTTATTATCAATTTCCAAGCCTAAACCAATGCTATTTAACCAACTACTCCCCCAAGTTCGTAGTACCATTAAGCGTATCAACTGGTGATCTACAGTTCTTCCATTCATCAAATTTAAGTCATGAGCTAAATTTTGGTAATAAGTACTCCATTGGTTAACAGAGTGATTCGAATAGCGAGAATTAAGCAAATGATAGATTTGTCGTGCTAGAACAACTTTGTTTAAATCAGCCTCTACGGCTCCTACACCCAAATTAGATATTAATTGTTCACCAGTTACGGGTACAAATCGGTGGCGTTTGGAAGAGCGAATATCAATATCGGTACTAACTAATAAGCAAGAGTGAATAGGGCAACAAGTTACACCTGGCAGTTGAAAGTGGCGTCGCCAATAGGATTCTCCATGCGTTTCAAGGTCGCTCTTGAGACATATAGGGCAATAACGAAATTGGCTTGGCCATATAAGCTTAGAAGCATTAACACCAATACTCGTTTGGCTTTGGTTCTTAGTTCCGATAATCAACTCTTGCTTTCGAGCAACGTATCTAGCTGTATCGAGAAATGGCTTAAAAACACCAAGCAATGTGTGATTAGCTATGATTTGCTCAGGTGAGGATTGCCACAAATGGCCGACTCGACTGTGAAGAGACTCAATATGACCTTGGAATAGTGAAGAAGGAACCACATTTCTCGATCCAAATAGTAATTCTAAAGCCTGTTTATCAGCTCTGATTCCCTGTCGATGAATATACCTCGCCAAGATACTTGATAGCAGTTCATCTTGATAAGGAACTGGGAATTGCATAATCATAACGAGCCTCACTCATTCGAGGCCAGTAACTGGAATGAAGATTCTATCTATTCACTGTTCGAATGCTTAAGCTTATCAATCAACGACTTCTTATCATCATTACTGAGGTTCGCAATCAAAACAGCTAGTTCTGCGCTTTGGTCATCTTCACAAAAAAAGTAGTTTAACGGCACGTCCAACTCATTCGCTAGTTTTCGTAACGTATCAACATCAGGGACATGTCTACCCTTTTCATAGTGGTTCATTCGACCACTCGCAGAGCCTTCATCCATACCGACTCTTATACCAAGTTCTTTCTGCGAAATGCCCATTTTCTTGCGAGCTTGTTTGAGGCGTTCTGGGATTGGATTGTTATGCAACGTTTTATCATCTTAAAATTCTCACATGCTTAGATTGTCTAAGTTTCTCTCAGTTGTGTATACTTAGCAATCCTAAGTTTTGTAAAAATTGAGATTTCATCAAAAATGAGTCAGAAAGTTAAAATTAGTGAAAAGTTTAGATCTCTCCTAGCTCGAATAGAACACGACACAATAAGCCGTAAAGAATTGATCCAGTTAGCAGCAGAAACTACTTCCTTCGATAAAACTCAAGCAACTCGATTGATTGCTCGGAATATTCATGTATTGATGAAACATGGATTAATACAACCATTAGGAAAAAGAAAAGAGCGTTATTATGATTTTTCTCAAGTCCGAAGTGATTATGTAAATACGAAGATAATTGACCAGACGACAAGCGATTTAATGGCGATTAAATCTAGAGTTAACGAGGATATTAAAGTTTTAGGTGCCGAAATAAAAACCTACAACGAGCTTTACGAAAAATACTCTGAAAAACGTAGTCAAATTGATATTTTGTTGGAGCAGGCTAAACAAGAGCAATTTGCTTTAACTGGAAAAGAAAGAGCCTTGAAGCGTCTCATGTTTTAACAACAGACATCATTATAGGTATAATCTGAATCCATGATACGTAGATACAATAAGCTAGTACAGTTAAAGTCAATACTATGAAACTGACTATTCTGTAAAGTGTTCAGATATTACTCTATCAGCTTGTCGCTTATAATCATCCGCAATTTCTCGCAGCACGGTAGCAAATCGGAAATACCCTTCATCTTCCAATTTATCAGCTTTATCATAGAACTGCGTCGCTAACTCTTTTTCTGGCTTACCGGTAGGGTCAACTGTATGAGCACCTCGAGAATTAAAAGTCCCCGTGCTATACCCTAGGCGCATGCTCTCTCCATTTTTACTATTCAATTCCTTTGCGATGCTTTTATTGATCCATAGACCTGAATCGTCGGCACTTGCATGTATTAACACATTACCAATAGTAATCATCGCTATATCAAGGTGTCCGGACTTGATGCATTCATCCTTAACATACCTAATCCAACTATCAAAAATTGAAGGATTAAACTCACCATCCTTTTGAGTGCCTGGAGGAGTGTGCCAGTGATGAAGCAAACTCCACGCATTTTTAGCAATAGCCCTTTTCTCTTCTTGAAGTGGAGAGTTCTTTTTTTCTTCATGAGTAGAACGATATACGAGCTGAATCAGCTCACAAAAGAAGTTTGGTTCATTTGCCAATTTGTTCTCAAGTAAAGTGGGGGTGGCATCATGAAAACCATCAAGCAACGACAGATATGCCCATTCAACACGAAATAACCCTGTTTCATCAACATCAGGATTTGACTGCAAGTGTTTTATCAACTCGATAATATTGTGTTGGTCAAGTGTATGCGGAGGCTCTTTCGAACTAACACCTGCTAAAAGAGCCCTAATACACAGCTCGCTGTTAATTGGCTTCTTATCAAAACGTAACTTACCAAGACAGTCAACGGCAGCCCTCGGTCGCTCATGTACAATCAGCTTCTCTATTGCGTTGTGAAGGTCATCATCCGTTTGATATCCATTTGCAGGAGTTTTAGTCCAGTAATAATTATCAGCCCCTTTTAGCCATGCATCTGCTCTATCCCAAGCCTCTTGCTCAAATGGAAGATAGGCTAAGAACTGACCTATTTGCTCTGTTGTCCAACTATCTTTTGATATCTCATCTGCCCATTTCCACCCGTTTAAATACCTTCGGCTCCATAAATAGGCTCCAATAAATGCACCACGCTTGGGATCTTTAGTAATCAAATATTCAGGTAATAGTCTTATATCAATTTCTGGATCAGAAATTACCCCCAGAGCACGTCCAACCTCTCTGGAAGAAGGTACTTTATCAACAAAATCAACTATACTTCTCAGCCCCTGTTCTGATAACAGTTCTCTAACTGCATCTTCTCGCTTTCGATCCAATTTTTTTCTCTGTTCTTCCCAGTTACCCTTTTCTTCATATAGATTAAAATCACTCTCAGAAAACAAATACTGATAAAGATTAAAAATATTTTCCGGTGCAAAACGTTCCGATACAATTTCAATACGTGTTAATAGTTCATCTGATAGTGCCCACTTAGAGTCGGAAAACTTACGATGCTTTGCAGTAATGCTAGTAAGCTTGTCCCATACTTGTCGTTGTTCTTCTTTCGATATATGTTGAACATTGACTGACGATAACCTTTGAAGGAACTCATTTTGGGCAGGCTCTATAAGATGACCGATGTTATCTATTAGCTGCAAAGCATATCCCAGATTATCTCCCGCCAACTCGACGGCCAATGTTGAATAAAATGATACCTGTTCCCAATATTCTTGGTTTGACACACCTTTATCCCAACCTTTTGGGATTACATTCTGCCATTTGGGTTTATGCGAACCGGATGATGTTTGATGTTGACCAGGTAAAAGCTTCAGCAACAACTTCCAGCCAATATTCGGGTTTTCTGCAACAATTGTTTTAACTGCCGTTTTTCTTTTATCTACAGGTGCTAACGTCTGGGGTAACCAAGGAAGTAAAATCGTTATTAATGAATTAATTGGTCTATTTGACCAATTACCGCCAGGATCATGTGTTGCCAAGTCAGACAGTGAACAACATACCCTCACTAGGTTCTGCTCTTTCCACGCCAAACCTTCAAGTGCCCATAAAAGCCCTGTCAAATAATTCCCGCCCGATATCCCACTGCTTTCTTGCTCAAAAAGGTTATCAAAAACACAAGAGGGACCAAATAGAGCGGATTCAATCTGATTTAAGAACTCTCCAGGAGCAGCTTCTGACAAATCAGGGAGTAAATTATTTAATGTTGCCCACTGTTGCCAAGGGGCATCTGATAACAACTCTCTCACAGCTAACACTGCTATGGATTCTGGTTTACCTACAGTACAGTTCGCAAATTTATTAGGCTGACTACCTAATAACGCCAATCCTTCGGATACACCTTTACGGAGAGGAACAGAATACTCTAAGACCTTGCCATAAACACTTGCTGCATATCGTTTTTCCTTCTCTAATTCAAAAGCTGGGTCCTGTTCGCTTAACACGTTTTCGGCTATCGTTTTAAAACAATCAAGATTAGAATCCAATATCTGCGAACCCAACAGATTAATTAGCTCACCTTTACCTTCTACTTTCCATATCCCATTTTTTAGCTTAAGTGGTGACTCAGGATGATGCAGTATTTCACGAGCCTTAGACAACCATTTTTCATAATCCATATTTAGTAAGGAAGATAGTACTTTCAAATCATTCTCATTGTTCTCATTCCACCCACCAATAAGAGCAATAAGAGCGAGATCATAGCTAGCCTTATGCTTTCGCCAGTCCATTTCTTCTTTTAATTCTGTTAAATGAAGCTCTTCTGGCATTTTTTCTACAATAGAGAGCTGCGAAAATACCTCTATTACATCATCCGGCAGTTTATCTAGGGTAACTGTACCTGCATGTTGATTCCATGTTTGGACAACATCGACAATTCTACCCCATACCATTTTGGGGTACTGCTGATGAAACTGAGAAATGTGTGAATGTAGAAGAGGTAGAACAACTCCCGTTTCTCCTCCAACATCATAGCCTAGTAGATAGAAGTGATTGATAAACTCATACAGTTCATCGTCTGTAACATCGGTATCGCTATTAGCAATTTTTAAGTGAAAGCGCAGCACATCCAGTTTTTCTTCTGCTTTAGAAGGGCTAAAATTCGCCTGTCTTACATGCCTGAAAAATTCGGCCGCATCTTTTGTAGATTTCGCTTGATTAAGTAACCACTGGACATTGTTCTGATCAACAGCAGTTACCGGTCCTGTTATCAGTGCAATTACATCTTTATTTCGTTGAAAGACGTCTTTGTTTTTGAAGTCAGTCCATGCAGCAATAAACACATCACTCAGAACTGAATTGCCTTTGGTAAACTTAATAGAGTGTTTTACCTGACCAAGAAGTTTTCTTACTTCCCCTGAAGAAGCGTTCTCAATGCATACAATAAGATCATCTGTATCATATCCATCGATTTTACCCTGGAGTTTGACTTCTTTAATAGGCCATGCTGGGAGACAAGGTGCATACCCCCCTGTCAACATCAAGACAACAAAGCTAGATTGAATATGAGCCTCAAAGTGTCCACCGCCTCCTCCTGTGGATACAGGATTGCTCAACTTTTTGCTTTTATCGTCCATGTTTACTCCCCTCTTAAATCACCTCTTGGACTTACTGAATTTTGGGTCGCTATAAGTAATCCGATAGCTCGATAATTACTCCATCACGGTGTAGTGCTTCATAACTCACTTCCGGTTCACTATCACACATGATTCTTAAATCATTTTCGATGTAGACAGGTGTATAACCAACCGAATAATTGCCTTTTTTCTTTTTAGCTATAGGCTTCGGTTCTTTTAGTTCTTTAACTTTTGCCACCAATCCAAACAGATCCTCGTTTGGAAACTGCTCCATAGCTTGTTTTGCTAAAATAGGAGCCAAATCACTACCGATATTAAACTGTTGAAGCAACGCTACCAATTGGGAATGCCTATCAGAATTTAATAATGATTCTTCCTGCTCAATAGAATCCTCAATAAATTCATCAGATCCTTCAGCAAGGACCAAAACCTCTTTCAGCGGCAAATCAAGATCGGCATATTTCTGAATCTCTTCTTCCCGCCCACCTCTCAAAGCGTTAATCATCGGACGAACAATAGATAATTCTTCGTTATACACTTTCTCGACAAGCTTTCTATCGATCAATTCTTTTCCGACGATTACCGCTCGCACTTGGCAAAGATAAAACAAAACCACCGCAATATGCGCAATTCCTTGAGTATACTCCCAAAATAGGTCACGTATACCAACAGTTAGCGGAACTGGTGATTGAAACCACTGAAGTTTCCATAAACGAGCGAAAAATTTTTCCCACTCATCGTCTTTTTGCGGTTGAGAAGAACGGTTAAAACGCCCCCAATTCAAACTACCAAATTGAGCAGCACGCCTTGCACTGCGCATCGTTGGACTGAAGATTTCGTTCGCTTTAGGTGTACCAACAAAAAGGACGGGTATTTTGATAACGTTAGTTAACGCTACAAAAAAATTTAGAATTTGCTCGGAACCACCTGACTTAAAATGATTAAGATGTTGAATTTCATCAATGACCAAAATACCAATCGAGTGTAATGCAGCAACTCTGGCGATATCACCTAGCAATGACTCTGCCGATGATCGAACTTTCACATATTCCTCTTGATAATTAGTATTCAAAGCTTTATCGACAGCCCTAAAGTAGTTGATACACAAACTCTTAACCGAACCATCATGTGGGCATTCCAATTTTAACCATACAAGTTGTACATGCTGATATTCTGGGTGCAATATAGCTTGTTCATAACTATCTAGTATTGCTTCAACAGCTGTAGATTTACCTGCGCCCGAGCATCCAATAACTGAACTAACTAAAGCCTCGTTACCAGCATTTCTACGTGACTTAACCTTGTTAACTTTATCGACTGCATTTAATGATTCTACATAACTTTTGTCTGCAATATTTCGGCTCAGATACCCACTACGAATCATCCCCGATATCATTTGTTCCAATTGCAGATGCGCTTTAGTCGGGTATAAGAATTTGTCCAAAATACGCATCATTGCATGACGGCGAATATGGCTAGGCAAGGTTCGCTCTTCATTCGTCACTTTAGGATATAGATTAAGAAATTTAGCTGTTTGTTCAGGAGAATTAATTGATGGTAAGGCATTAATTAACGGATGGCCCTCATACTCTTGAATTTCAGCGTCAATGTAACATGCAGTATGAATTCTATTCATCATCATCCTCCAAGAATGAATCTAAATCTGGAAAATCAAAAGATTCATCCGAATCTGATGAACGAATTGGAACAACTGGAGCAAGTTCTTGTTTTTTCGATTTATCAGCCAACTCATCTCTATCTTTTTGTCGTTCTAATTCTTTTTCAGCATTCCGGTTTTCTCGAATGCCACGAAGCTTTTCAGTATTAGTCTGAGAAGATGGAGATTGGGCTTTTTTATCTCGCTCTTGTTTGACAATCTGCATGATTTCCTGCTGTAAATCTGGAGCTTCAAAGTCTTCTTGTTGTTGATTGGTTGCTTCCGTTTTCTTGGCCTGTGACAGCAAAAGCTTAGCTTCAGAAAACGTCATATCACGGTACCTTCGGCTTTTATCCGACAATAAACAAACCCAATAAGAATCGAACCGAGTATCAGATCTTAAGTAAACTACGTTTGTATTCCTAGGATCATAGGAAATATCAACTGATTCAGGTCTAGTCACTGATTGCGACCGATGAAACCATCCCATCTGCATAGCTTCGCTACAGGTATAGGACATACCATTAAACTTGATTCCAGTGACAGAGACAGTTGCTTTACCTTGAGGAAGCATATTGATAAAAGCGAGTTCTTCATCCACAACCCTTAGCTTACCAGTACGATTTTTCACCCCCCAATTCCAAAGTTCAATTGGCTTAGATACAAGGTCAGTTGGCATATCAGGAGCAAAATCATATTTAGTAACAACGTGAGTCGTATTATGATTAATTACATGATGAATAACGATTTTAGTAAATGCGCGAAGCGTTAGTTCAGCATCTAATTCATATCTATGTCCGATACGCTTTTTGCCATTCATAGGCTCTACAACACCTTGGGCATAAGGTTTTATTTTCGCATGCATTTCTTTAAATGCTCGTTCAACAACACCTTTATCACTCCCCCGATACGCTCGGGTATTGGTTAGTGAAATACCTAAGCGGTTAACTAGAACATCGGCTTGCCTCCCTAACATTTCTCCTCGGTCAGCCGTAATCGTGGCTGGAATACCGATACTTGGCCACATTGATGAATCAATCTCAATCCCAAACTCTTGGCAATATTTCACTTTATCTGAAAAAGCATTCGCTAAGGCAATCGTAGCTGTCGCCCAAGATGGGTTTTCTAGACCCACATATAGTCCAACCACCATACGGCTGAATACGTCTTTAACATAATAAATTACGGGCCGTCCAATAATGCGATTTCTATCTAACCCAGAGACCAAATACAGGTCAACAATTGTTGCATCAATTTCATATCTAGCACCTGGCCCAAAATTCAAATAAGCAGAAGTACTCGTTAACGGGCTTGTATCCTTATTGAATTGGATTTGTGGGGTACGAGCTTTGAGAACATGGGTAGTCTGGTAGTTGGTTTTATAGAAATATTTAAATTGAGATAGTGTTGGGATGCTCGTTTTATCCGCTTTAGGATAACGAGATTTGTAGAAACCAACCGCTCTATCTTTAGCATCTTTGAGATTCACTTTTTCATTTTTCAAGTAAAAGCCATCTATTGCCAAACGAAATAAGTCAGCCACTTCATCGGTAATAATAATTCCTTCACCATCAGCATTTTTGCGCTTTCGGCCAAGCTTGTTCTTAACGTTGCGCCTTGGAGTACCAGCGCCCCCACACTTCTCGTAATCAGGAGCTAAAGCATCGGGCGCCATTCCGCGTTTCCAATAACGTCTGAGCTGACGAAGAATATAAATTCTTGGTTTATCAGTCTTCTCTACTTGTTCTCTAATTAACTGATTTCGAGTCGCCTTATCAAAAAGTAAAGTGTAGTTGTCAAGGAGATGTGTAATGACTCGATAAGCTTCATCCCTTCTTTCTGCCGAGATACTCCCTATTTCAACCGACGGTAAAACAAATGGCTCACTAATTAGTGAAAATTGCTCGAGATTTAATAAGTCATCAATATCAAACTGAATCGGCCATGCGCTGTCATCATCAATATCGATTGCCATACAAAAGTTCAGGTGTTCCCATACAACCCGATAGCGATGCTGAGTTAAATTATCTAAATACACTTGATTAAGATACATTTCCTCTCCTTAACGCTAAGGAGTGCTCGGTAATAACCAACTCACTTGTTGTCCAGTGGTAAAATGATTGCGCCAATGGTGCTAAAACTATCTTTCTAGCAATAGCTAATCTAAAAGCTTCTATATGAAAACCAGGTTCAACTTGGTAGCTATCATCAAGTTGAGCACACAAGCCACCGACTTTTACGTTTTGATGAGTTAACAGGCGTTCCACTATGCTCAACAGTTCTTGATTTGAGCGTTCACCGGAGTCATTAACTAACGCAGGATGGACCCATTGTAGATTCTCTTTTAAGCCAGGTTCAATTTGGCGTTCAGTGAATATAAGCCAGTCAGCGCCCTTATTATCCCAATACGCTTTTTCAATTTGAAGCTTATCAATAACTCGGGGATCTGCTAACTCATCTACATACTTAACGGTCAATGCCAATTGTTTCTGCTTTTTAAAATCAAACAGCAAATCCGTAGTAACAACTTTGAGTTTGCCTGAAATCTGAGGATGTTTAATTCCTAACTGGCGACAAACATCCAAGGTATCTTCTATTGGGATGGGATACTGCTCTCGAATATCGAGGGTATTGGAGGAATAATCAAATGAGAGGAAAGCTGCTAACTCAAGGCGAGATAGGAGATGATGAACTCGACCAACCGTAGCGCTGTTGCTTCGACAACTTTCTCCCAAACTACTCAGCTCATGAATGTAGATAAACGGCTTATAATCTTTTCCCACGCCTTTACCACGTGTTTTGAGCTTTTTGAGATCAGCTGGATGAACTGGCTTATTTGAATCTGGCATAAAAAATACCTCCTGATGTATTCACCATACACCAAGAGGCAATTTTTTGATCAGACTTTATTATTTTTGATCAAACTTTATTAACTTCGATCAAACTTTATTATCCGACTACATCTGTCTAAATCAAACGACGCTGAACTATTCCACCGTCACCGCTTTTGCGAGGTTACGAGGTTGGTCCACATCGGTACCTTTAATTAAAGCAACATGGTAGGCCAAAAGCTGTGTTGGGACAGTGTAGAAAATTGGGGCAACAATTTCGCTTACTTGAGGCATTTTAATCACCTTCATATTCTCATCGCCTTCAAAGCCAGCTTGCTCGCCTGCGAAAACGTATAGTAAACCACCGCGAGCACGTACTTCTTCCACGTTCGACTTAAGTTTTTCTAACAAATCGTTAGTAGGTGCAATCACAACAACAGGCATGTCAGCATCAATTAAAGCCAAAGGCCCGTGTTTTAATTCACCAGCAGCATAGGCTTCAGCGTGAATGTATGAAATTTCTTTCATTTTCAGTGCTGCTTCCATCGCGATTGGGTAATATTCGCCGCGACCAAGGAACATGGCATGTTGCTTATCGGCAAAGTCTTCGGCTAGCGCTTCAATCTCTTTATCAAACGACAGTGCACTTTCCATATAAACCGGCAAGCTATGGATTTCTTTTACAATTTCGGCTTCTTTAGCCTGATCAATACGTCCTTGATGTTTACCAATTGCTGTCACCAACATCAGCATTGCAGTAAGCTGAGTGGTAAAGGCTTTTGTTGAGGCCACACCGATTTCCGTTCCTGCTCGGGTCATAAATGCAATGTCCGATTCACGAACCATTGAAGAGCCAGAGACGTTACAGATCGTCATGGCCGACATGTAACCTTTCTCTTTTGCGATGCGAAGTGCTGCCAGTGTATCCGCGGTTTCTCCCGACTGAGACAAGGTAATCAACAAGCTATTTGGACGAACAACAAAGTTGCGATAGCGGAATTCAGAGGCAATCTCCACATCACAGCTTACGCCAGCAAGACTTTCAAACCAGTAGCGAGCGGCCATTCCAGAATTATACGATGTACCACAAGCAATGATCTGAACATGCTCAACTTTACTTAAGATCTCAACCGCATTAATACCGATACTTTCTGTAATCACGGAATCTTTCGTCACACGACCTTCCATCACATTCTTCATTGATGTTGGCTGTTCGAAGATCTCTTTTTGCATAAAGTGACGGTAACCGGCTTTTGTACCCGCATCGAGTTCAACCGTCGATTCAATAATTTCTCGCTCAACAGGGTTTCCAGAGACATCGAGAACTTTCACTTCACGGCGTGTAATTTCAGCCACATCGCCTTCTTCTAAATAAGAGAAACGACGCGTCACGTTCAATAATGCCAACTGGTCTGACGCAAGAAAGTTTTCCCCAACACCATAACCAATAACAATCGGGCTACCAGAGCGAGCAACCACAATACGTTCTGGATCGTTTCGGTCAACAATAACCGTTCCGTAAGCGCCCTCTAACTGTGCGGCGGTTTTGTGTAGTGCTTCAATTAAGGTCTCGGAAGTGCGGTATTCCCACTCGACTAAATGAGCAATAACTTCGGTATCGGTTTCAGAAGCAAACACATACCCTCGCTCTTTTAGAACTTCTCGCAGTGCTTCGTAGTTTTCAATAATGCCATTATGAACCACCGCAATGTCGCCGGAAATATGAGGGTGAGCATTGATTTCAGAAGGTTCACCATGGGTCGCCCAACGTGTGTGAGCAATACCTGTTCCACCAATAACATTGGCTTCATTGACCGCATCGGCCAACTCTTGTACTTTCCCCAAACGGCGCACACGAGTGAGTTCGCAATTGGTATCAACCACAGCGATTCCCGCAGAATCATATCCGCGATACTCAAGACGACGTAAACCTTCAACTAAAATCTCAGCGACATCACGCTGTGCCACTGCACCAACGATCCCACACATAATTAATACCTCTTATTATTTGGTGTTACATTACCCAACCTGATCGGATAACGCATTAATTTGCTCGAATCACACGGACATCGAATGACTCTATTGTTTGTACTTGTGCATCAGTTAACCGATTATCGGTCACTAATACGTCAATTATTTCCCAACCAAGCTCGAGGTTGGGTATCTTGCGGCCTATTTTGTCGGATTCAGCCATGACGATGACTTCTCTTGCTACATTCGCCATCACTTTACTTAAACCGACTAATTCATTGAATGTGACTGTGCCACGCTCTAAATCAATGCCATCGCAGCCAATAAAAAGTTGGTCAAAATCGTAAGAACGTAATACCGACTCAGCGACCTGACCTTGAAATGAGTCTGAATGAGGATCCCATGTTCCACCCGTCATCAGTAAAATAGGTTCATTTTCTAATTCATTCAGTGCATTGGCCACATAGAGAGAGTTGGTCATAACGACCAGACCTTGCTTTTCACTCAGCTGTGGAATCAATGCACCGGTTGTCGTACCGCTGTCGATCACCAGTCTATTATGATCACGAATGAGTTCTGCTGCAGCGACGGCCAGTGATAACTTTCGATTCGAAACATTTTTTATGGTTTGTTCAGAAATGATGTCTTTTGGTAATGCCACCGCACCGCCATAACGACGTAGTAACAACCCACTCTTATCGAGAGTCGATAAGTCCTTTCTGATAGTGACTTCCGATGTTTCAAATTGACTTGATAGCTCTTCTACGCTTACCTCTCCCTTTTGATTTACTAGGGAGACAATCGTATGACGACGAGCTTGAGTGTTTCGTTTCGACATTTAAAACTCTAGATTTGATTTCGTTTCAAAAGAAATAATAGTTCAGTCGAAATGTTTTATCTATTTATTTCAATAAAAAAAATAATTATTGATGCAAAAACCTTGTCCTAAGACAAGTCTTAAACAGTGATATTACTCTCATTAGGTGTTAGAATTGGCCCGCCTTACGAAAGTAAATTACAGAATTGAATGATAACTTACTTAGAATTAGCCAAAAATTTCCAATATCACGGACTATAATGTAAAAACCGAGGCAGAAACTGGTTTTTATGTAGTTATAAAATGACCGAATTGTTGAACGACTTTCAGCACTAAAGTGAGCGTAAATATTATCTCGTAATGCAAAATGCTTGTTACGACAAACCGCACTTTAGGGCATCAAATAAATTAAAATTGAATAAAATTTACCGGAGACAACCTTTCATGAAAACGAACACAACCGTAAAGAAGACTAAAATTGTATGTACAATTGGTCCTAAAACTGAATCAGTAGAAAAACTAGGCCAACTTGTTAACGCTGGCATGAACGTTATGCGCTTGAACTTCTCACACGGTGACTTTGAAGAACATGGAACTCGTATCAAAAACTTCCGTGAAGTAATGGGAAATGTTGGCAAACAGTTAGCAATCCTTCTCGATACTAAAGGACCAGAAATCCGTACTATCAAGCTTGAAGGCGGAAATGATGTTGATCTCGTTGCAGGTCAAGAATTTACTTTTACGACTGATACTTCAGTTGTTGGTAATAAAGATGTTGTTGCTGTTACTTACCCTGGTTTCGCAAAAGACCTTTCAGCAGGAAACACCATCCTTGTTGATGATGGTTTGATTGAAATGGAAGTTACCGCGACAACAGATAGCGAAGTTAAATGTAAAGTATTGAACAACGGCCCACTTGGCGAAAACAAAGGTGTAAACCTTCCTGGTGTTTCTGTTCAGCTTCCTGCACTTTCTGAAAAAGATAAAGCTGACCTTAAGTTTGGTTGTGAGCAAGGAGTTGATTTCGTTGCTGCTTCTTTCATCCGTAAAGAAGAAGACGTTAAAGAAATCCGTGAGCTTCTTAATGCTCACGGTGGTGAAAACATCCACATCATTTCTAAAATCGAAAACCAAGAAGGCGTTGATAACTTCGATGCGATTCTAGAAGCGTCTGACGGTATCATGGTTGCTCGTGGTGACCTTGGTGTTGAAATCCCTGCAGAAGAAGTAATTTTCGCTCAGAAGATGATGATCGAAAAATGTAACCGCGCACGTAAAGTGGTTATCACTGCAACTCAAATGCTTGACTCAATGATCAGCAACCCACGTCCAACTCGTGCAGAAGCGGGTGATGTTGCAAACGCAATCATGGATGGTACTGATGCTGTTATGCTTTCTGGTGAAACTGCGAAAGGTAAATACCCAGTTGAAGCTGTGACAATCATGGCTCAAATTGCAAACCGTACAGATAGCGCTCTTAAAGCTGAGCTAGGTTCTCGTTTAGATAGCCCACGCCTACGCATCACTGAAGCAGTATGTAAAGGTGCTGTAGACACAGCTGAAAAACTAGCGGCACCACTCATCATTGTTGCAACTAAAGGTGGTAAATCTGCGCGTTCAGTACGTAAGTACTTCCCAACAGCAAGCATCATTGCACTAACAACCAACCCTAAAACGGCTGCTCAACTTGTTTTGACTAAAGGCGTTCGTCCAGTTCTTGTTGACTCTATCGATAACACTGATGAGTTCTACAAAAACGGTAAGAGCTACGCTTTAGAAGCTGGTTTTGGTAAGAAAGGCGATATCGTTGTTATGGTATCTGGCGCACTCGTTGCATCAGGAACAACCAACACAGCATCTGTACACGTACTTTAATTACAACAGAGCTTAAACAAAAAATCGGAGCCTAGGGCTCCGATTTTTTTATTCTCTACGTTGTATTACCAACCAAAAAACTCTTTATTATGAGTGTTTAGCAGTAATACCAAAGGCAAAAAATAAAGTGCACTTAACTTAACGCCTAATATGGCTAAACAGCCAATGGTTAATCTAACCAAAAAATGAGTCATACCCACTACCTCAACCCACATCACGAAGCTAGCAGTACTTTACTTACGCTATAACTGACAAAAAGTAGAGCTAACATCCATTATTGGGATACTTGCTTGACACTTATATCAGTATAATACTTTTGTGACAATGCTCAAGAATTAATCAACATTAAACTAAGGTCGTATATCTTTTGGTTAGAAAATAAAAACATTACTTCAATTCATAGATGACGTTCACGTTGTCTTTGATGACAATATTGGTGTCTTGATAATCTTTAAAAACGTTACTTTGCTCCAACGACATCGAACGCATTAAACCTGGAGAATGTGGAGCTTGTGGAGATTGGTAATTGATTTCCCAAATGTCACCCAACTCGCGACCAAATCCTTCTGCGAGTAATTTGGCATTGCTTTTCGCATCCGCGATTGCAGCTTGCGTTGCTTTCAAACGATAAGTCTCTCTATCTTTTACTTTCAGTTCAATACGATTAACGCTGGTTACCCCTTGCTCTAGCGCCACGTCCAAGTAAAGGTTCAATTTGGAAATATCATCGACATCAACCGTAATTTTTCTTACCGCTTTATAACCAATCAAATCTGGTTGGCCATTCTTTGGGTAGTAATATTGTGGTGATAGGAAAAGGTTAGAACTCGAAATTTTCTCTGTTGACTCACCGTGTTCCACAAGCTTTTCTATATACGCTTTCACGATGTCATCGACAGCACTTTTAGCTTGTTCCGCATTCAAATTTGATTGCTCGACTTGCACATTAAACAGTGCAGAGTCCGGAGCGACAGACACCTCTCCAATTCCTGTGGTTGCGATATGAGCTGCTTTGAGCTCTGCAGCAGAAAGAGCTCCCGAGGTAAATAGTGTCATCGCAATAAAAACGGCTTTAATCATGTATCAATCTCCAAGATTGTAATTGCATCCCAGTAGAATATTAGATTAGCTCACGACAGAGCGTTCACTTTTAGAAGTAAAAATCACACAACCTTGACGATACACCTCCTTTACTGGATTAAATTTGACTTGCTATATTCCAGAATAGCTTGAGTTAATTGTTTCAATACGCCAGTTTCTAGCTGCCAATGATGCCAATATATATAGTTCGTATGAGTCAACGAAGGCATAATTTCAATCAAGAGCCCCTGCTCTAATGCATCTTCGATTTGTATTCTAGGAATCAAACAACTTGCCGCCCCGCATAAGGCAAACTTAACAAACGCTTCGGAGCTGGCGACATAATGTTGGTGCAGCTGTCGTGGGTTAACCTGAAAGTGCTTCACTAGGAAATCGACATGCATGGTATCGTATTGGTTAAATTTAACGATTGGCGCGAGAGATAATGTTTCCCGATTTACCCCAGATGCAAAATAACGCTGATAATAATTGGGCGTACAAACACATAGATATTCCATTTTCCCCAAATACTCGGAAGTACAACCGGCTAATGGCTCTGGGTAGATACTGATACTCCCCGCGACTTCCCCATTTTTCAACTTATCAAGGGCCTTTGATTCTAAATCAGTTTGAATGGTTAATTCGATGTGTTGCGATAATAGTAACTCCGAA
Source organism: Vibrio phycocola (assembly GCF_054404255.1). Lineage (NCBI taxonomy): Bacteria > Pseudomonadati > Pseudomonadota > Gammaproteobacteria > Vibrionales > Vibrionaceae > Vibrio > Vibrio phycocola. The sequence goes on along the minus strand of NZ_JBTAMQ010000005.1, from coordinate 22,662 downwards.
AGAGCAGGAAGAAGCCAAGTTGCCAAGCTATCAGAATTCGCGGCAATAGCGATTGATACTGGCGCTTGTGTAGCTTGGTTCAATAGCTCAGGAACAAGCTCTTGTTCCAGCATTTGAACCTTGCGATACAACTCAACGAGCTTGCTGCCTACCGCCGTTAAAGACAACGGAGTTGCTCTAATTAATACAGGTTGCGAGACAAACTTTTCAAGCTGTTTAATCCGTTGCGATACAGCAGATTGGGTAATGTTGAGTTGTTCAGCCGCTCGTTCAAAACTGCCATAACTCATTACCGCTTCTAATGCTTCTATCCATTTATAGTCGAGCCCACGCATTATAAGAATCTCTAATGTAATATTAAAATCATTAATTTCTTTAATCATAAAGATAACGTTAAGCTACGCGTCAATCAACGACCAAATTTATCGAGAACAAAATGAACATCTGGGTTTTACTTCAAGGGCTAACATTAGGGTTAGGTATGATCATTCCTATTGGTGCTCAAAATGCTTATGTATTAAACCAAGGAATCAAACGCCAGCACTATCTAACGACCGCCTTCACATGTGGATTGATGGATTTTACCTTCATCTGCATTGGTATATTTGGTGGTGGTGCATTACTCACATCGTCGCCATTATTGCTCGAGATAGTCACAATTTCTGGCATTCTATTCCTATCTGTTTATGGTCTATTGTCATTTCGCAGCATGTTCTCGCGAGCCCATAGACAAGAGCCCTTGGAAGCCAGTACCGATCAAACAAAAAAACGAATTACGGTTGTATTGGGAGCATTGGCAGTTTCAGTACTAAACCCACACGTTTATATTGATACCATTGTCATTTTAGGTTCGTTGGGTGGGAAGTTTGAGGGCATCGATCGTATGTCATTTGCTATTGGAACAATCATCGCATCTTTCTCGTGGTTCTTTTTACTGGCGACAGCAGCATCAAAATTATCTACAACGCTTTTCAAGCCCAAAGTCCAAATGAGCATCGATTTTTTGGTTGGTACGATAATGCTCTATATCGCATTCACACTTTGGCTCTCGCTATAAAACCTTTGTTAAGGTTAGTCAATACAATGAAAAAACGAAGGAAAAGAACCTAAAAAAAGCGGCCAATTGGCCGCTTTTTGAATTGAGTAGGATGGAAGTATTCTTTACCCTACTTTATTCAGGTTAACATCCATTTGTGGGAATGGAATTTCGATTCCTTCTTTATCCAAGCCTTCTTTCATCGCTTGCAACAAATCAAAATACACCGCCCAATAGTCTTCTGTTTTCACCCAAGGGCGAGCAACAAAATTCACTGAAGAATCGGCTAGTTCAACCACACCAACAGTCACACCTGGCTCTTTCAATACACGACTATCAGCCTCGATGATTTTTGTAATGAGTTCTTTAGATTTCTGTAAGTCAGCACTATAAGAAACACCAATAGTAAAATCGATACGACGAGTGGCATGGTGAGAATAATTGACAATTGGTCCCCCGATAACACCGCCATTTGGTACAACAATCATCTTGTTATCTGGCGTTTTCAACACAGTTTGAAAAATCTGAATTGAAGATACTGAACCAGCAACACCGCCAATTTCAACATAATCGCCTGACTTGAATGGACGAAATGCAACGATTAACACACCCGCAGCAAAGTTAGATAACGAACCTTGTAGCGCTAAACCAACCGCTAAACCTGCCGCACCAATAACCGCAACAACAGATGCCGTTTGAACCCCAACTCGGCCTAATGCCGCAATTAAGACAATAACGAATAGAAGGTAACGAACCAAGGCCGAAACAAAATCAACAACCGCTTGATCCATTTCACGCTTAGCCAGCAACTTACCAATGCTTCTCGCGATCGCTTTAACAATAATGTTACCAATAAACAGAATCAAAATAGCAGAAATAATATTCACACCATATTGAATCAAAAGATCTGAGTTATTGGTTAACCAAGTTTCTAATCGAGAAATACTCTCGGTTACATCTGATACATCTGGCACAATTTTGTCTTCAGTTGCCATATAGCCTTACCCTTACATTGAAATTGAACAAATTTACGCGAATAAAATACTCTAACAGAGCAGGTTAAATCTAGCCTTTATATCCGAAATTCACAATTTAGTAGCATTTACTCTAAATAGAACAATATTTAAGACAAAAAACCTTATCATTCACTTACGAATTCGCAAAAAAAACCGCTCCAAAGAGCGGTTTATTAAACTTGATTTAACCTAGGACGAATTATAGTACGTCTACTGAGTTTAGATCTGCAAATGCTTTTTCAAGACGAGTAACCATTGAAGTTTGACCAGCACGTAACCATACGCGAGGATCGTAGTACTTCTTATTTGGCGCATCATCACCAGTAGGGTTACCAATTTGACCTTGAAGGAAGTCGTGGTTCTTCTCTTCGTAAGAACGGATACCATCCCAACATGCCCACTGAGTATCAGTATCGATGTTCATTTTGATAACACCATAGCCGATTGACTCTTGGATTTCAGCTTCAGTTGAACCTGAACCGCCGTGGAATACAAAGTTTAGAGCGTTTGGTGCAATACCAAATTTCTCTGCACAGTATGCTTGAGAGTCACGTAGGATAGTTGGAGTAAGAACAACGTTACCAGGCTTATATACACCGTGTACGTTACCGAAAGAAGCTGCGATAGTGAAACGTGGGCTAACCGCGTTTAGTTTTTCGTATGCGTATGCAACATCTTCAGGAGAAGTATATAGCTCAGATGCGTCCATGTCAGAGTTATCAACACCATCTTCTTCACCACCAGTACAACCTAGTTCAATCTCGATTGTCATGTCCATTTTAGCCATGCGAGCTAGATATTTAGCACAAGTGTCGATGTTTTCTTCTAAAGATTCTTCAGAAAGATCTAACATGTGTGAAGAGAAAAGAGGCTTACCCGTTTGTGCGAAGAACTCTTCACCCGCGTCTAGTAGTCCGTCGATCCAAGGAAGAAGTTTCTTAGCAGCATGGTCAGTATGAAGAATAACTGGAACGCCATAAGCTTCAGCAACTGCATGAACGTATTTTGCTCCCGCAATACCACCAAGGATAGCTGCACCTTGACCTTCAAGTTTTACGCCTTTACCTGCGAAGAAAGAAGCACCGCCGTTAGAAAATTGAACGATAACAGGAGATTTAACTTTTGCTGCTGCTTCTAATACCGCGTTTACTGAATCTGTACCGATACAGTTCACTGCTGGTAATGCGAAGCCATTCTCTTTCGCTACTTCAAATACTTTCTGTACATCATCACCAGAAATTACGCCCGGTTTTACAAAATCAAATATCTTAGACATGGATTAAATCCTATTGTTTTCTGTCGTTTTAAAAATAAAACAGTTAAGTTTAAATTCTTGCAAACGTTTGCTCACACCCAACGTCATTCTAGCAAAGAAAACAACGTGCTGCAGCAAACAACAAAGCGAGGTTTCTCCCCGCTTTTGTAATAATTATGCTTTTGCTCTTTCTTCTAACATTGCAACTGCTGGTAGAACTTTGCCTTCAACAAACTCAAGGAAAGCACCGCCACCGGTAGAGATGTAAGAAACATCAGCTTTGATACCGAACTTATCGATAGCAGCTAAAGTGTCACCACCACCTGCAACAGAGAAGCCTTCAGAATCAGCAATTGCTTTAGAAATACCTGCTGTACCCGCTTCAAAGTTCTTGAATTCGAATACGCCAACTGGGCCGTTCCAAAGGATTGTTTTTGCATTGCCGATAATTTCAGCAAGTGCTGCAGTTGAATCAGGGCCAAGGTCGAAGATCATGTCGTCGTCTTGAACATCAGAAACGTTTTTAATTTCAGCTTCAGCGTTCTCATCGAATGCTTTTGCACATGCAACGTCAGTTGCAACAGGGATAGAACACTCTTTCATTAGCTTTTGAGCCGTTTCAACTAGGTCAGCTTCGTACAAAGACTTACCGACGTTGTGGCCTTCAGCTGCGATGAAGGTGTTTGCAATGCCGCCACCAACAACAAGTTGGTCAGCAATTTTAGATAAAGACTCAAGAACGGTTAGCTTAGTAGAAACTTTAGAACCACCAACAATTGCAACCAATGGACGGGCTGGGTTGTCCATCGCTTTGCCTAATGCTTCAAGTTCTGCCGCAAGAAGAGGACCAGCACATGCAACTGGAGCGTTAGTACCTACACCGTGAGTAGACGCTTGAGCACGGTGAGCTGTACCAAATGCGTCCATAACAAAGATGTCACACAATGCAGCATACTTCTTAGAAAGCGCTTCTTCGTTCTTCTTCTCGCCCTTGTTAAAACGAACGTTTTCTAGAACAACCAACTCACCAGCATTTAGTTCAAGACCTTCAAGGTAGTCTTTCGCTAGTGTAACTGGGCAATCAAGTGCATCATTTAGATAGTTAACAACAGGAGCCAAAGAGAACTCTTCTGCATATTCACCTTCAGTTGGACGACCTAAGTGAGACGTAACCATTACTTTTGCACCAGCTTCAAGACAAAGTTTGATAGTCGGTAGCGAAGCAAGAATACGAGCATCAGAAGTTACTTTGCCTTCTTTAACAGGTACGTTTAAATCAGCACGGATAAATACACGTTTACCTGCTAAATCCAGGTCAGTCATCTTGATTACAGACATTGTTTGTCCTCTCAAATTGTTATAAAGATTAAAGTTCTTAACTCGGCGGCCCTGCCGAATCTACAAATATCAAAATGGTAATAATTTTCTAAGGGGCATTATAATTTATTTTACCATGTAAAATAAATAAATTTTCCGACCCCGATCAATAAACTTACTAATGCGCGGTGTGCATTGCCAATGCCGTATCCAACATTCGGTTGGCAAATCCCCACTCGTTATCACACCAAACGAGCATCTTAACTAACTGCCCATTACTCACTCTCGTCTGTGATCCATCAACGATCGCACTGTGTGGATCATGGTTAAAGTCGATGGAAACAAGTGGCGCTTCAGTATAGTCAACAATGTCACGTAATGTACACCGTGAAGCCTCCACGATGGTTTGATTTACGTCATTAACTTTTACATTTGTGTTAATTGTGACACTTAAATCCATTGCAGTAACATTAACTGTTGGGACGCGAACTGAGATAGCTTCGAATTTATTAGAGAACTTAGGGAATATTCGTTCGATACCTTTATGCAATTTGGTATCGACTGGAATGATAGATTGACTCGCCGCTCGAGTTCGACGCAAATCACCATGGTAAGCATCAATGACCTGTTGATCATTCATCGAAGAGTGAATCGTAGTAATGGTTCCTGAGTCAATACCGAATGCCTCATCGAGCACTTTAATAATAGGCACAATACAATTGGTTGTGCATGATCCATTTGAGACGATTAAGTCGTTGGCTTTAAGTGACTGATGGTTAACGCCATAAATCACAGTATTATCCAAATCAGCAGAGCCCGGATTAGAGAAGAGTACTTTTTTTGCTCCTGCGGCTAAGTGGCCTAACCCATCATCGCGATTTCCATAAACTCCAGTACAATCAAGAACGATGTCAACATCAAGGTCTCGCCACGGAAGCAACTCTACTTCGCCTAAATGTAGAATTCTAATTTCATCTACAGAATCATCACGGTTATGGATAAATAGGTGCTCTTGACTGTGTGTCACTGAATGTGAAAAACGTCCGTGCGTACTATCGTATTGCAACAAGTGAGCCATGGCATCAGCCTGTGCTAACTCATTCACAGCAACAATTTTGATGTGTTGATTCTTTCCACTTTCATAAACAGCACGCAGCACGTTTCGGCCTATACGGCCAAATCCATTGATCGCGATTTTGAGCATCAACCTTTACTCCTACCCATTCTATTTGTCGCAATATTAACCGATAGCGTGTCAAATAACAGCCCGCGACTTCATTTAAATTTGCAATAAAAAAGCCGAGCAAGAGCTCGGCTTTCGACGAAGAGTGCAAATAAAATCTTGCGATTATTTTGCTAATACTTCTTTTGCTTTTTTCACTACATTTTCAGTCGTGAAACCAAACATTTTGAAGAGTTCTCCAGCTGGTGCAGACTCACCAAACGTAGTCATACCAACTATTGCACCACCAAAACCAACATACTTGTACCAGAAATCTGCGATTCCAGCTTCAACAGCAACACGAGCTGTTACTGCAGCAGGAAGAACCGATTCTTGATAAGCCGCATCTTGTTTGTCGAATAAGTCTGTCGCTGGCATAGAAACAACGCGAACCGACTTACCTTCGGCTGTTAATTCAGCAGCGGCAGCTACAGCAAGCTCGACTTCTGAACCTGTCGCAATCAAGATTAGCTCAGGTGCGCCTTCACAGTCTTTCAGGATGTAGCCACCTTTTGCGATATTAGCCACTTGTGCTGCATCACGATCTTGCTGAGCAAGGTTTTGACGCGAGAAAATAAGAGACGTAGGACCATCTTTACGTTCAATCGCATATTTCCACGCAACCGCCGACTCGACTTGGTCACATGGGCGCCAAGTACTCATATTTGGAGTCAAACGTAACGAAGCAACTTGTTCTACAGGTTGGTGCGTTGGACCATCTTCACCAAGACCAATTGAGTCATGAGTGTAAACTTGAATGTTTTGAATCTTCATAAGTGCAGCCATGCGCATTGCATTGCGTGCGTATTCCATAAACATCAAGAAGGTTGCACCGTAAGGAACAAACCCACCGTGAAGTGCCATACCATTCATGATCGCAGTCATACCAAATTCACGAACACCATAATGAATATAGTTACCTGAAGCATCATCAGCTGTAACCGCTTTTGAGCCAGACCACATAGTTAGGTTCGATGGTGCTAAGTCAGCTGAGCCACCCATAAATTCAGGAAGCATCTTACCAAACGCTTCTAATGCATTTTGAGACGCTTTACGCGATGCGATGTTCGCAGGATTAGCTTGTAAATCAGCAATAATAGCTTGAGCTTTTTCTTCCCAGTCAGCTGGAAGTTCGTTGTTTACACGACGAGTAAACTCTGCTGCAAGTTCTGGATACGCTGATTGGTAAGCGGAAAATTTCGCTTCCCATTTAGCTTGTTTTGCTGCGCCAGATTCTTTCGCATCCCATTGAGCATAAATATCAGCAGGAATTTCGAATGGACCATACTCCCAGCCAAGCTCTTTGCGAGTAGCCGCGATTTCATCAGCACCTAGTGGAGCACCGTGACAATCATGAGTGCCAGCTTTATTTGGTGAACCGAAACCAATCGTGGTTTTAGTACAAATTAGAGTTGGACGGGATGAGTCTGCTTTTGCAGCTTCGATCGCCGCATTGATTGCTTCTGCGTTGTGACCATCGACCGCTGGAATAACATGCCAACCGTATGCTTCAAAACGCTTAGGAGTATCATCGCTAAACCAACCTTCAACATGACCATCGATAGAAATACCGTTGTCATCCCAGAAAGCAATCAGTTTGCCCAGACCTAATGTCCCAGCAAGAGAACAAGCTTCATGTGAAATACCTTCCATCAAACAACCATCGCCCATAAATGCGTAGGTAAAGTGGTCGACGATGTCATGGCCTTCTTGGTTAAACTGAGCCGCCAACGCTTTTTCTGCCAGTGCCATACCAACAGCGTTAGTGATTCCTTGACCTAGAGGTCCAGTCGTTGTTTCAATGCCAGGTGCATAACCATATTCAGGGTGACCTGGTGTTTTAGAGTGCAATTGACGGAAGTTTTTCAAATCATCAATAGAAAGGTCATAACCAGAAAGGTGAAGAAGCGAATAAATTAGCATAGAGCCATGACCATTTGATAACACAAAACGGTCGCGATCAGCCCAATTTGGATTCTGTGGGTTATGATTTAAGTGGCCACGCCACAACACTTCGGCGATATCAGCCATGCCCATAGGGGCCCCAGGGTGGCCAGAGTTAGCTTGTTGTACACCATCCATGCTTAGAGCACGAATTGCATTAGCAAGATGTTTTTGAGAGGACATGTCAGCTCCTAAATCCTTAGCGAAGTCAAATTAATTAGCGGCGATATTGTCGCAGAGCCCATTAAGCCGTGCAAACGATTTACCACCCAAATAGTGCAATAGCTCAGCATTTTCTGTGAACCTTGTGACCAATATGTACAAATTTAACAATCAGTCAAACTGTGTCTCGAAAAGACGCTGATAAAATTGTTCATAATTTACTCAAAAAAATTAAATAGACGTCTAGATGTAAATACTCCTATAATGTATTTATATACCAATAAGCAGGCGATTGACTTGCTTTTAAATAAGTAGAACGGAGCGCTCATGACTAAGCACCTATTTACTTCTGAATCGGTTTCAGAAGGACATCCAGATAAAATTGCCGATCAAATCTCTGATGCGGTATTAGATGCCATCTTAGAACAAGACCCGAAAGCTCGCGTAGCTTGTGAAACTTATGTAAAAACCGGAATGGTCATGGTTGGTGGTGAAGTTACAACCTCAGCATGGGTTGATATCGAGCAAATTACTCGTGATACCGTAAAAGAAATTGGCTATACCGGTTCGGAAATGGGCTTTGATGCTGAGTCATGCGCCGTGCTTAATACCATTGGTAAGCAATCGCCAGACATCAATCAAGGCGTTGATAAATCCGACCCTAAAGAGCAAGGTGCTGGTGACCAAGGTATTATGTTTGGTTATGCAACCAATGAAACTGAAGTATTGATGCCAGCCCCGATTACTTACTCACATCGTCTGGTTCAACGCCAAGCAGAAGTACGTAAAAATGGCACACTACCTTGGTTACGTCCTGATGCGAAGTCTCAAGTAACGTTTCAGTACGATCAAGGCAAAATTGTCGGAATAGATGCCGTCGTTCTTTCTACTCAACATTGCGATACCATCTCTACGCCAGATCTTCGTGAAGCTGTAATGGAAGAGATCATCAAGCCAGTTTTACCTGCCGAATGGTTAAGTAAAGACACCAACTTCTTCATTAACCCGACAGGTCGTTTCGTTATTGGTGGTCCAATGGGTGACTGTGGATTAACTGGACGCAAAATCATCGTAGATACTTATGGTGGTGCTGCTCGTCACGGTGGTGGGGCTTTCTCTGGTAAAGATCCATCAAAAGTTGACCGCAGTGCTGCTTATGCTGCGCGTTATGTTGCTAAAAATATTGTTGCTGCGGGTATGGCTGATCGTTGTGAAATTCAACTTTCTTACGCCATCGGTGTTGCGGATCCTACATCAATTATGATTGAAACCTTCGGCACCGAGAAAGTCGCCCAAGAGATCATTGTTGAAGCAGTACGTCAGAACTTTGATCTTCGCCCATACGGTTTACAAGAAATGCTGAACTTACTGCAACCAATGTACAAAAAAACAGCAGCTTACGGACACTTTGGTCGCGACGAATTCCCTTGGGAAGCAACCAACAAAGTTGATGTTCTAAAAGATTTCGCTGGTATCAAGTAAAACCAAGTTGATAATTGCAATTTCAAGCCCTCGGATTCGAGGGCTTTTTTTGTTATAACAGTGATAGATATTTATAACTCATAGGTTTTCATGCTCTCAGCCGCCGTCACCCAACAAGCCGAGCAAAAAATTCAATCTTGCATTCAACAGGCTAATCACTATTTTTCTGAGAACTACACCACGCCAACTCTCTCTTTAAAGCTACGTGGTAAATGCGCTGGCAAGGCCTATCTAGAGCTTTGGGAAGTAAGATTAAACCCCATTTTATTCCATGAAAACCAAAACGAATTTTTAAACCAAGTGATTCCCCACGAAATTGCTCATTTAATTGCTTTTAAACGCTATGGACGAGTTCGCCCTCATGGAAAAGAGTGGAAGGCCATCATGTGGGACGTATTTCAACTTGAGCCTACAACCACTCACCGTTTTAATGTATCGTCTGTGCAAGGAAAGCGTTACTCCTATCATTGCGGCTGTCAGTCACACGACCTGACAATTCGACGCCATAATAAAATCGTCCGAGGCCAAGCCAACTACCTGTGTGTTCGATGCCAACAAGAGTTGCAGTTTACCGGAGTAACCCAAAAATAGGGTGAGACAATTAGATAGCGCTAATTGTTTATTTTGCCCTTGTAATTCAACAACAGTAGTCCCATTTATCAATCTATATACATGCTCTAATTCATAGACCTCTAAGTCAGGAAAGTTTCATGCGAATCCCACGAATTTATCATCCAAGCTTGATTGATTCTCAGCAGCAAGTCTCGCTCAGCGACGATGCGGTCGGTCACATCGGTCGTGTGTTACGAATGGGGGTTGGTCAAGCCATTACTCTATTCGATGGAAGTGGACGCGAATTCAATGCTAGCCTTGTTGAAGTAAGCAAGAAGTCGATCATTGCTCAAATTGAACAGATCAACGAACGCAATGTCGAATCACCGTTAGACTTACACTTGGGTCAGGTCATTTCTCGTGGTGATAAAATGGACTTTACCATTCAAAAAGCGGTCGAACTCGGCGTGAACACTATAACCCCATTGTTGTCAGAACGTTGTGGCGTCAAGCTTGATCAAAAACGTTTTGACAAGAAACGTCAGCAATGGGAAAAAATTATTATTGGTGCGTGCGAACAATGTGGGCGTAATTCAGTGCCACAGATTCGCCCTATTATGTCGCTTGAAGATTGGTGCTCAGAAACCACAGAAGCATTAAAACTCAATCTTCATCCACGAGCACAATACTCAATTAATACGCTTCCGCAACCGGTTAACAAAGTAAGATTATTGGTTGGCCCGGAAGGAGGCTTGTCAGACACAGAAATAGCAATGACGCGAAATTATCACTTTGAAGAGACGCTGCTCGGCCCACGAGTATTACGTACCGAAACAGCGGCGCTTACTGCCATCACTGCACTTCAAGTTCGTTTTGGCGATCTTGGATAACTGGAGAACACATCATGATTAAAATTGGTATCGTAATGGATCCTATTGAATCCATTAACATTAAAAAAGACTCTTCATTTGCAATGATGCTTGAAGCACAACGCCGTGGCTACGAAATCCATTATATGAAAATGGACGATCTTCACTTAGAACAGGGGATCGCCCTTGCGGATACTCAAGTCATCACGGTTAAAAACGATCCTCAATCATGGTTTGAGGCTGAGGAACAAAAAACAATTGAGTTATCAGATCTTGATGCGGTTTTAATGCGTAAAGATCCTCCATTTGATACTGAATATATATACGCGACTTACATTTTAGAGCGCGCAGAAATCGCCGGTACATTAATTGTCAACAAACCTCAAAGCTTGCGTGACTGCAATGAAAAGCTCTTCACCGCCTGGTTCCCTGAATTAACGCCAACAACGGTTGTCACTCGTAAAGCAGAAACCCTCAAAGCATTCAGAGAAAAACACGGTGACGTTATTCTAAAACCACTAGATGGTATGGGTGGTGCGTCCATTTTCCGAGTAAAAAAAGACGATCCGAATGTATCGGTTATCATCGAAACCCTAACTAACCATGGTAACAATTACTGCATGGCGCAGACATTTGTACCTGATATCTCTAATGGGGATAAAAGAATTTTGGTTGTTGATGGCGAGCCAATGCCATATTGCTTGGCTCGTATTCCTGCAAAAGGTGAAACTCGTGGTAACTTAGCTGCCGGTGGTCGTGGTGAAGCTCGACCATTAAGTGAGACCGATATCGCCATCGCAAAAGCGGTGGGGCCGACATTGAAAGAAAAAGGACTGATTTTTGTTGGACTTGATGTGATTGGCGATAAGCTAACTGAAATTAATGTCACCAGTCCAACATGTATCGTAGAAATTGAAGCTGCTTTTGATGTTTCAATTACTGGAAAGCTTATGGATGCCATTGAACGTCGATTAGACCTCAACTAATTAGAACGAATACAAAGAGAGACCATCATGAACCTAACCAATCATTTTCTCGTGGCCATGCCGAGTTTAGAAGACTCATTCTTCAAACGCAGTGTGATTTACGTATGCGAGCATAATGAGGAAGGTGCAATGGGGATAATGATCAACGCCCCTATCGACATCTCCATCGGTGGCATGCTCAAGCAGGTCGAGGTCACTCCTTTGTATCCAATGGAATATGAGTCAAATCTCGAGAAACCAGTTCTCAATGGTGGCCCTGTTGCCGAAGATCGAGGTTTTGTTCTCCATCGTCCTAATAGTCATTATAATTCAAGCCTAAAAATGACCGAAGATATCGCGGTAACGACCTCTCAAGATATACTCGCCGTCTTAGGCACCAAAGCCGAACCAGCTGACTACGTTGTGGCACTTGGTTACGCTGGTTGGGAAGCGGGGCAACTTGAGCAAGAACTCTCTCAAAATTCATGGCTTACCATTGAAGCCGATCCCGAGCTAATTTACTCAACCCCCATGCATGAAAAATGGAATCATGCGATTAAGACGTTGGGAATAGAACCTGCTCAATTATCGGTGCTTGCTGGACACGCTTAAAACTACAGGAATAATAATGTCACGAACAATCATGGCTTTTGATTACGGAACCAAAAGTATCGGCAGCGCCATTGGTCAAGATATTACGGGGACCGCTTCACCGTTAAAAGCCTTCAAAGCTAACGATGGCATTCCAAATTGGGATGATATTGAGAAACAAATTAAAGAGTGGCAACCCAATTTAATCGTGGTTGGACTACCGACCGATCTGCATGGCAAAGATCTCGAAACCATTGCACCACGAGCAAAAAAGTTCGCAAATCGTTTATTTGGCCGCTTTGGCGTAAAAGTAGAACTTCACGATGAACGCCTTTCCACCACCTCGGCTCGAGAAGAATTATTTCAACTCGGAGGCTATAAAGCTCTGAGCAAAGGAAATGTTGATTGCCAATCTGCTGTCATTATTTTAGAAAGCTGGTTTGAAACGCAATGGGGGTAACCTCACTATGCTAACTCCACACTCGCGCTAAGCTTTTGTAAGCTCTGTTGATAACTGATCATTCCATGCCCACTGCCCATTTCAATCAAAGAGTTTAATTGGGCAAGCTTATTCTCTCGAATCACATTTCGCACCGCAGGCGTCGCAATAAGTAATTCATAACAGCCTACTCGACCGCCTTTTTTCTTTGCCAATAATCTTTGGGCAATAACTGCTTGAAGAGAGCCTGCGAGTTGAGTTCGCACTCTTTGTTGTTCTTCACTCGGAAAAACATCCACCACTCTAGATATAGTTTGAGCCGCACTTTGAGTATGCAAGGTGGCAAAAACCAAATGGCCCGTTTCCGCTGCCGTTAGTGCTAAACGAATTGTCTCGCAATCTCGAAGCTCACCAACCAAGATAACATCAGGGTCTTCGCGCAAAGCCGCTTTTAACGCATCGGTGAATGATTCAACATGAGAGTGGACTTCTCGCTGAGAAATTAACGATTGTTGCGACTGATAAATAAACTCAATCGGGTCTTCAATGGTCAAAATGTGTTTTGCGTATTGTTGGTTAATCTGACCAATTAGAGCACTTAGAGTCGTTGATTTACCTGAACCAGTTGGGCCAGTCACGAGTACTAAGCCTTGTTCAAGAGAGGGCAATGTTAAAACCCCGCTCGGCACACCCAGTTGAGAAAGCTCGGGAACGGTCGTTCCAATTCTTCTCATTACAATCGATAAACCGGTATTTTGATAAAAACAGTTCACACGAAAACGTCCCCAATGTGAGTGCTCATAACTAAAATCAACCTGAAGAAATGCCCCCAATTTAGCGTCTGGGTAAATATCGTGAAGTATTTGCTCAATTTGCTGGTTTGAAAGGCATTCGACTTGCGTAAGTACGACCAATTGCCCATCGACTCGAATTCTTGGCCTTAGTCGCGCAGAAATATGTAGATCTGACGCATTATGCTTTACACTGAGGGACAAAATATCATCCAGTTCAACAGACATATTATTTCCTAACCCAATTAGTCACTATGAATAGAATTGAAACCAACATCCAAAATATCACGTCACAAATAGATTCGATGACCGAAAACTGCGGTCGCGCTCGTAAATCTGTCATGTTATTAGCCGTCAGCAAGACCAAGCCAGTCGACGCCATTCAAGATGCGATTCAAGCAGGACAAATAGAATTTGGTGAAAACTACGTTCAGGAAGGTGTTGATAAGGTTTCATTTTTTTCTAAGAATAATCCTGAGCTAAATTTAGTTTGGCACTTTATTGGACCTATTCAATCGAATAAAACGCGTCCGGTCGCTGAAAATTTTGATTGGGTACATACAGTAAGTCGAGATAAAATTGCCCAACGATTAAACGACCAACGCCCAGAAGGTAAAGCGCCGATCCAGGTACTTATTCAGGTGAATACCAGTGGTGAAGACTCGAAATCAGGAATTAATAACGAAGAAGTTTTTGCTCTGGCAGAGTTGATTTCCTCACTGCCTAACCTCACGTTAAGAGGGTTGATGTCAATTCCAGAAAGTGTGGCTGATTATGATTCTCAATATCGAGCGTTTCAGCAGCTCGCAGACTTACAATCAAAGCTAAAACAGCACTATTCAACCATCGATACTCTCTCAATGGGGATGAGCGGTGACATGAAGGCTGCAATAGATGCAGGCAGCACAATTGTTCGTATTGGAACCGCCATATTTGGCGCGCGAGACTACAAGACACAACCTTAAATTCTCAATCGTAGTCGAGATTTAGAAACTTAGCGCAGAGATAGCTTTCGTCTAACAATATTTAGCCAAGTAATATGGAGCCAATTAACATGGAACAACGCAAAATTGCTTTTATCGGTTCAGGTAATATGGCTGAAGCGATCATTTCCGGTTTACTCAGTAGTGGTTATCCCGCTGAGAATGTCATCGCCGCAGACCCAACACCAGAACGCCTTGAATACCTAGCACAACAATTTTCCGTACAAACAAGTCATGATAATCATACTGCGGCAGCAGATGCCGACGTAATTGTGCTTTCGGTTAAACCCCAACTTATGGCAACGGTATGTGAACCATTACAAAACATCGATTGGACAAATAAACTTGTGATCTCAATTGCGGCTGGCGTTTCTTGCCAACGCATTGAGGAGTTACTCGGTAGCAAGCTAAGCCTAGTTCGAGTCATGCCAAATACACCAGCTCTCGTTAATAAGGGCATGAGTGGTTTATATGCAAATACATTGGCGTCCACTTCAGATAGAGCCTTCGCTGAACAATTTCTCCAATCGGTGGGTGAAGTGTGCTGGGTAGAACAAGAGTCTGGAATCAATACGGTTACAGCAGGATCTGGCAGTGGCCCCGCGTATTTTTTCCTCTTTATGGAAGCGATGCAAGCAGAGGCAATTGCTCAAGGATTTGATAAAGAAGCGGCTCGAGTTATGGTACAGCAAACCGCACTTGGCGCAGCAGAAATGGTCATTGCCAATCAAGATCTCGACATTGCCACACTTCGAGAACGAGTAACATCTAAAGGAGGGACGACCGCGGAAGCTATTCGTACCTTTAAAGAACACGATTTAGAAGCTATCGTAAGTAAAGCAATGCAAGCCGCAGTCTCTCGAGCTGAAGAGATGGAAACCTTATTTTAACTCGTTTTATTCGATATCAACGGGTTCAATGAATCAAAGAACAATAAAGGGCAAGATATGAATTCAATCACTTTTTTAGTCTCTACCGTATTTGATCTCTACATCATGGTAGTGCTACTGAGAATATGGCTCCAAGCAACACGTGCTGATTTCTATAATCCGTTTTCACAGTTCATAGTGAAAGCCACTCAGCCCGTACTTAAGCCACTGCGTCGTGTTATTCCATCGATCGGCAGCATAGATTTAGCGACACTGCTGTTTGCTTATGTCCTATGTGTACTTAAGTTCACTGTGTTAATGTTGGTCGCCTCTTCTGGAGCCATGACTTTCACGCCCTATTTCTTGTTACTTGGGTTGCTTTCACTAATAAAAGCGGCCGGTGGATTAGTTTTTTGGGTCCTACTGATCAGAGCTATCTTAAGTTGGGTGAGTCAAGGCCGTAGCCCTATCGAATACTTATTCCATCAAATAACAGAACCACTGCTCGCGCCTGTGCGTCGCATCTTACCTGACACTGGTGGTTTTGATTTAAGCGTTTTAGTGGTATTTATATTGCTTCAATTCGCAAACTTCTTAATGGGTGATCTCGTCGGTCAACTTTGGTATCAGCTATAATGACTCCCGTATGGTTCGACGGTGACGATCTTTTGCTAAAGCTGTACATTCAGCCCAAAGCAAGCCGAGATCAAATCGTTGGACCACACGGTGATGAAATCAAGGTGGCGATCACTGCGCCACCTGTCGATGGGAAAGCCAATGCCTATTTGGCGAAATTTCTATCTAAACAGTTTAAGGTCTCCAAAAGCCAAATTAATATCGAAAAAGGCGAACTCGGACGACATAAACAAGTTCGAATCCATACTCCATCAACACTTCCCGATATAATAAAAATCCTTATCTAAAGGCCTTCTAGCTGGAGAATATCGATGTTATATAGAACCATCCTAGCCACTTTAATCGCGTCAGGGTTATTACTCAGCCAAAGCGTAAATGCGGAGCAAATGCAGCAAATTAAAAGTATTGATGTGCACTACTCTGCCTTTAATTCGACGTTTCTAACACCAGAAGTCGCTCGCACCTATAACCTAGAGCGCAACAGTTACCAAGCACTGTTAAACTTAACCGTACTCGATAATTCTCAACTGGGTACGCCTGCGATTGAAGCGAAAATTTCAGGAACTGCAACAAATCTGGTCGGTCAAATCCAGCAACTTGAATTTCAATTTATTAAAGAAGCGGATGCAATGTATTACATCGCCCCATTGAAAATCGAAGACCAAACCACATTGCGCTTCAATATTTCCGTTGATGCCGGCTTAAAAGGGCGTGGCGTCTTAAAATTCCACCAAAAATTCTATAGCGAAGAATAATAAATCTCATGAGTATCACTTATCCAATAAAAAAAATCGTTCTTGCCACTGGTAATCAAGGTAAGGTTCGCGAGATGGCCGATCTATTAAACGATTTCGGCTTTGATGTCGTCGCACAGAGTGAATTTAACGTATCTGATGTGGAAGAAACAGGAACCACATTTGTCGAGAACGCGATTATTAAAGCTCGTCATGCAGCAAAAGAAACCGGCCTCCCGGCAATTGCCGATGACTCGGGACTTGAAGTCGATTACCTTAACGGTGCACCCGGTATTTATTCCGCGCGTTATTCAGGGGAAAACGCTACCGATCAAACCAATATCGATAAGTTGTTAGCCGAAATGAAATCGGCACCAGAAACTCAAAGAACGGCTCGATTTCACTGTGTTTTAGTCCTTATGCGCCACGAAAACGACCCAACACCATTAATCTGTCACGGTCAATGGGAAGGTAAAATCCTCGAAACTCAAAGTGGCAGCAACGGTTTTGGCTATGACCCTATTTTCTTTGTTCCCGAAGAAAACTGCGCATCAGCCGAATTAGAACCGACACGTAAAAAGCAGCTATCACATCGAGGAAAGGCTCTTGATAAACTCTTTGCCGCATTGGGTGACAAGCAGTAATGATCACGCCACCAGCGCTGAGCTTATATATTCACATTCCTTGGTGCGTACAAAAGTGCCCTTACTGCGACTTTAACTCCCACACATTAAAGGGTGGGATTCCAGAGCATGCTTACATTGAAGCGTTAATTGACGATCTTGATCAAGATATACAACGCTATGCGCTCACATCATCACAGCGCAAGCTCCATACCATTTTTATTGGGGGTGGAACGCCGAGCTTAATTTCACCTCAAGGCATTGCTTCAATCCTAGCTCAAGTCGAACAACGAATTCAGTTTGAAGATGATATTGAAATCACCATGGAGGCCAATCCGGGGACCATTGAAGCAGAGCGTTTTTCCGGATATAGAGAGGCAGGGGTAACTCGAATTTCAATCGGGGTCCAGAGTTTCAAGAATGATAAACTAAACGCTTTAGGACGAATTCACGGAGCCTCAGAAGCCATTAATGCTGCAAAGCTAGCGCATCAAATTGGCTTAAAGAGCTTTAACCTCGACCTTATGCATGGTTTGCCTGATCAAAGCCCTGACGAGGCTCTGAGTGATTTACAGCAAGCTATTGAGTTAGATCCTCCTCATTTATCTTGGTATCAATTAACCATCGAGCCCAATACCCTATTTCACTTTAAACCGCCGACATTACCTGATGATGATGCACTGTGGGATATTTTCGAACGCGGCCACGAAGTCTTAACTAACGCGGGCTACATTCAATATGAAACCTCGGGATACAGCAAGCCGGGTTATCAGTGTCGTCATAATCTTAACTATTGGCGCTTTGGGGATTATCTAGGTATTGGTTGCGGTGCTCATGGAAAACTAAGCTTTACCGATGGACGAATCATTCGTACAACAAAAGTGAAACACCCTAAAGGCTATCTAAACTTATTAAAACCCTATCTAGATAACGAACACGAAGTCGAATTCATTGATAGGCCATTCGAGTTTTTCATGAACCGATTTCGCTTACTTGAGGCATGTCCAAAAAGTGAGTTTGTGGCCGCCACGGGTTTAGAGATCGGTGATGTGCAATCCACCATTGATTGGGCAAAACAAAAAGACTATCTAATTGAAACTGAACAAACGTGGCAGGTAACGAACAAAGGAAAGTTATTTTTAAATGAGCTACTTGAAGCGTTTTTGCACGATGAATAATATAAAAGGGAGCTTCGAGCTCCCTTTTACTATTTAATACTTAGCTTAAACGCTTATATTTAATGTCCCACACGCCATGACCAAGACGATGACCTCGGGCTTCAAACTTAGTTAATGGACGCTCTTCAGGACGCGGAATGTAATTCCCATCTTGAGCAATATTTTCATACCCTGGAGCCTGTTCCATAACTTCAATCATATGTTCTGCATAATTTTCCCAATCCGTTGCCATATGGAAAATTCCTTTTCCTATCGCTAGTTTTTGGCGAACCATTTCAGCAAATTCAAGCTGAACAATACGACGCTTATGGTGGCGTTTTTTATGCCATGGGTCTGGGAAATATAGCTGCAGTGTCGCAAGGCTATCGTTAGGAATCATGTATGCGAAGACTTCAACCGCATCGTGACACATCACTCGTAAGTTAGTCACGCCCGCATCGCGAGCTGAAGAAAGACACGCTCCAACGCCTGGTGAGTGAACTTCGATACCAAAAAAATTCTTCTCAGGTGCATTTTTAGCCATTTCGACAAGCGAAGCTCCCATTCCGAAGCCGATTTCCAACACAACTGGGTTATCGTTCCCAAACACTTCTTGCCAATTGAGCAATGTCTCTTGAAAATCAACGCCCATAGTAGGCCAACAATCATTAATCGCTGATTCTTGTCCCTTAGTTAATCGACCTTCACGACGAACAAAACTACGAATCTTGCGAATCAGTTTTCCATCTTCAGTGTATTCGTTAGTTGTTACTTCACTCATTGACCTACCTGCTTAAATTTTACACTCATAAAATTGGCTTGTGATTATCCAAAGAATAACTGTGGGTGCAAGTATTATTGAAAAGTTTCTACCATTTAAAGCGAATTATCACCGTCATCGCATATGAGATAACCACAAAAAATATGGGTTTTACTTAAACAAGGATATGTGGTGCAATTTTGTTTCGTTACCTAAAACCATAAAAGAGCCACTTTTGACGCCATTTGCTAAAGCGATACTAACTTGGTACGACTCATACGGTCGTAAGAGCCTCCCATGGCAACAAAATAAGACCGCCTACCGAGTTTGGTTATCTGAAATCATGCTGCAACAAACTCAAGTTGCAACGGTCATTCCGTATTTTGAAAAATTTGTCGAGCGCTTCCCTACCATTACTACCTTGGCCAATGCATCTCAAGATGAAGTGCTCCACTTATGGACTGGCCTTGGTTATTACGCCCGAGCGCGAAACTTACACAAAGCAGCAAAAATCGTCGTCGATGAGTATCAAGGAGAGTTTCCCACTCAATTTGAACAGGTTCATGCTTTACCAGGGATCGGACGCTCGACCGCAGCGGCCATTCTCTCCTCTGTATATGGTCAACCTCATGCAATCTTAGATGGTAACGTGAAACGTACGCTTGCAAGAAGTTTTGCTGTTGAAGGATGGCCAGGGCAGAAAAACGTTGAGAACCGTTTATGGGAGTTTGCCGAGCAGCACACTCCCAAGCAACAGGTCACAAACTATAATCAAGCTATGATGGATATGGGGGCAATGGTGTGTACTCGCAGTAAGCCCAAATGCACACTATGCCCAATCGATCAGTTTTGTGTTGCACATGCTCAAGGAAATATATTGGATTATCCCGGAAAAAAACCTAAAAAAGCGAAACCGGTAAAAGAAACCGAATTTTTTATTATTGTGGCTGAAAACCAAGTATGGCTTGAGTTACGCCCTTCTAGTGGTATTTGGGGAGGACTTCACTGTTTCCCACAAACATCAATGGGTGATATCCAACAACAACTCGCGATTAAAGATAGCAACATCAAATATACAAAAACTCTGATCACGTTTCGCCATACATTTAGTCACTATCATCTCGATATCACGCCCAAACTGGTGAAACTGAATCAACAACCATCGCTCATTATGGAACCAAACCGAGGAGTCTGGTATAACTTAGAGCAACCAGAGGAAGTCGGTTTAGCCGCACCTGTAAAGCAATTGATTGAATCACTGCATTATGAGTTAGCTTCCATCGAATCAAATAGTTAAGAGGATACACCTATGAGCCGCACCGTATTTTGTGCTCGTTTAAACCAAGAAGCTGAAGGTCTTGATTTTCAATTTTATCCTGGAGAATTGGGAAAGCGCATTTTTGACTCAATTTCAAAACAAGCTTGGGCGGAATGGCAACACAAACAAACCATGCTAATTAACGAGAAAAAACTCAATATGATGGATCCAGAGCATCGTAAATTACTCGAAGAGCAAATGGTAAATTTCTTATTCGAAGGAAAAGAAGTTCACATCGAAGGCTATACTCCACCCAGTGAATCCTAATTGTTTGGCGCTACCTCTGCGTAGCGCGTTAAAACAGAATTAAAGTACATGCATCGACTCTATATCTTCTTACTTACAGCCTCATTACTCAGCGCTTGCAGCCGGGAGTTTGTTGAAAACACCTACGGTGTAGATTACGAGCCCACCAATCGCTTTGCACGGAATCTCGCTCCCTTACCCGGACAGTTTGAGAAAGACACCGATGCGCTTGATAGCTTAATCAGTAGTTTTACTGGCGATATTCAAAAACGTTGGGGTGTAAATGAAGTCAAGGTGGCAGGGAGAAGCAACTACGTAAAGTATATTGATGACTATCAAAGTCGTGCCGAAGTTAACTTTGATAAAGGCACAATTACCATTGAAACCATTGCGTCATCAGAGCCATTGGTTCATCTAAAGCGTGCGATTAAAACAACATTGCTAACTCCCGATGACCCACTTAGTGTTGACCTTTTTTCATCAAAAGATATTGAATTAAAAGGGCAACCTTTTCTCTATCAACAAGTTGTTGATCATGAAAATCAACCGATGCAATGGTCATGGCGAGCCACTCGCTTTGCCGATTATTTACTGTCAAATAAGCTTCAGGTCAAACAAGTCGATTTTAAAAAATCCTATTACGTTGTCATCCCCATGGTTGAAAACCAACTTGAAATTCGAGGGGTTCTGTATGCGGATAGCATTAATCGAGCTGCGAAAAAGTATGGCATTGACGCTGATCTGATATACGCCATCATTAAAACCGAAAGTAGCTTTAACCCTTATGCAGTAAGCTGGGCCAATGCCTACGGCCTGATGCAAGTCGTACCTAAAACCGCTGGACGAGATGTGTTTGAGAAAATCAAAAAGCGAAAAGGACAACCCTCGCCAGCATACTTATACAATCCTGAGAACAATATTGATGCTGGTACTGCATATTTCTATATCTTAAAAAATTATTATCTAAAAGACATACGAGATCCGCTATCTCTAGAATACAGTATGATTTCGGCTTATAACGGCGGAGCAGGTGGCGTTTTTAACACTTTTGATCGAAACCGAACACGCGCGATTGCTGATATTAACTCATTAAAACCCAGTCAAGTTTATTGGGCGCTGACCAATAAACACTCGAGTTCTGAGTCGCGCCGCTATTTACAAAAAGTGCTCAAATACAAGAAACAGTTCAACTCTGGACAGCTATGATTGTCAAATCGATGAAAATGACAGCAATCAACTGGTTTTTTGCCTTTTTTTACCAAAATAAGTTGACGAATAAGCACAAAACCCGTTTAATAGCGCTCCGTTGCCCGGATAGCTCAGTCGGTAGAGCAGAGGATTGAAAATCCTCGTGTCGGTGGTTCGATTCCGCCTCCGGGCACCATGATTTATTTATTGGTGTCATACATCAGTAAAAAAGCAAATATAAGTGCGCCGACTTAGCTCAGTAGGCAGAGCAACTGACTTGTAATCAGTAGGTCACCAGTTCGATTCCGGTAGTCGGCACCATTTATTTGCCTCGATAGCTCAGTCGGTAGAGCAGAGGATTGAAAATCCTCGTGTCGGTGGTTCGATTCCGCCTCGAGGCACCACTTCTTTCTAAAGAAGATACAATTTGTTCCCCCTTAGTTCAGTTGGTAGAACGGCGGACTGTTAATCCGTATGTCGCAAGTTCAAGTCTTGCAGGGGGAGCCA